>CAZZJI010000006.1:70842-83745 GCA_964654485.1 uncultured Gammaproteobacteria bacterium
TGTTAGTTCTTTATGTTAGTTCTTTGCCGGTAAGCGAATGAAAAAACTTTTATATCCAAATTGATGAATATAAATCCCCAGGATAAAAATGACCATCAAACCATGCACCCACCACATCCCCAATGCAGCCAGGTTTTCATTTCGCATCACCCAGGATTGCGACACACCCATTAGATTGTTGTAAACGACATAGATCAATACCGCGACCACGATTTTTGAATATTTACCTTGCCGCGGACTGGTCTTAGCCAGAAATACAGCCAATACAGCGAGTAGCACGACTGAAATCGGCATGGAAATACGCCATTGCAATTCTGCTTGCTCGTACGGATTACTGGAGCCAATTAACTTTGAGGTAGGGTAAGAGTCTTTATGTCTGGATCTTGGCCTTACTTCATTTTCCTCAATACGCACCGCGCTTTTTTCATATTGAGAAATTTCAAATCCAGCTTGTTGCGGATTACCTTCGTATCGAAATCCGTTTTGTAACACTAAAAAACGATCTCCCGTTGTACTGTCAACATATAGATAACCGTCATTGGCAGATAAAATATCGAATTCATCGCCGATTTTGCTGTATATAAATACGTTCGACATTTTCTTGTTATTTTCAGATAATTTTTCGACGTAGTAGACTCGATTATCTGTACCGGTATTTTTAAATTTACCCGCAGTTAATCCGGTTAATTCGGATTGTGCCTCTGCCTGCTCTCGAATTTGTATACCCCATTCCACTGCCCATGGAGAAATATACATAGAAAAAGCGGCAACAATCGAAGCAAATAACAGCGATGTTAACAATATTGTTTTTACAACCTGCCCTATTCCGACACCACACGCAGCCATAACGGTCATTTCGTTATCTCGGTACAAACGACCAAATGCAAGTAGTACCGCTATAAAAAAACAGAAAGGTAATAATAAAATAGCGGATTTGAGTAAATAGGGGATTAGCAGTGTAAAAACCAGCTCACCAGAAAATTTACCCGCAGCGGCGTCCGCCAGGTAGCGCGCAAAATGACGACCAACAAAGACCAATAACAAAATGATCAATACAGCAAAAAAACCTTGTAGAACTTCTTTTATTAAATACCGGCTAATAATCAACGTGTACTTGCTCTTCAGTTGTGGACGTCAGGCCAATTAGAGTAGACTCTACACTGCTTAGCTTACAGCATAAAACCCTCTTCCCACACAATATACCTTTACCAGAGAAATAATCTGGCAACAGCTTAATTAGGAGCTTCAGTGAACTTAACAACATCAGCGAATGAAAAGCATCCCCGATAACCAGGAGTAGATATGGAGTTTAGTGTAAAAAGCGGTCACTCAGAAAAACAACGCACAGCATGTATCATCGTAGGCGTATTTGAACCGCGCCGACTCAGCACGCCTGCCGAACATTTAGACAAAATAGCCAATGGTTTTTTGTCTAATCTGATTCGACGTGGCGATATGGAAGGCAAACTGGGCCAAACACTGCTACTGCATAATGTACCAAATACACTCGCTGACAGAGTACTGCTGGTGGGTTGCGGACGTGAGCGCGAATTTAACGATGTAAAATACCGTAAAATTATCACCACTGCGGTTAACAGTCTAAACGAGACGGGTTCAATGGATGCAACATGCTACCTCACCGAGCTTAATTTAAAAGGACGAAATACGCACTGGAAATTGCGGCAAGCGACCGAAGCCGCCCAGGATTCACTGTATCGATTTGATACGCTTAAAACCAAGAAAGACGATACAAGACGCCCATTACGCAAATTCATTCTCAGTATATCTAGCCGACGAGAGCTCGCTGATGGCGAAGTGGCGATAAAAGAAGGCCAGGCTATCGCTAGAGGTATAAAATTAGCAAAAGACCTTGGCAATCTGCCCGGGAATATATGCACACCAACCTATCTGGCTGATCAGGCAAATGCGTTGGCTGATCAATATCAGAAAATCAACGCCACTATTTTAGAAGAATCTGATATGGAGGAATTGGCGATGGGCGCCCTGCTGTCTGTTTCAAGAGGCAGTCGGCAGCCAGCAAAATTGATTGTGATGAAATACGATGGCGGGCAAGACAATGCAAAACCCGTTGTGCTTGTTGGTAAAGGACTTACATTCGATGCCGGTGGAATTTCAATTAAACCTTCCGCAGGTATGGATGAAATGAAGTACGATATGTGTGGCGCAGCCAGTGTTTTTGGTGTCGTTCAGGCGGCCGCTGAACTGGCATTACCGATTAATCTAATCGGTATTGTGCCGAGTTCAGAAAACCTGCCCGACGGAGAAGCGAACAAGCCCGGCGACATCGTGACCAGCATGTCTGGTCAAACTATCGAGATACTCAATACCGATGCCGAAGGTCGACTTATTCTCTGTGACGCGCTGACATACAGTGAGCGCTTTCACCCGGAAGTCGTTATCGACATCGCAACGCTCACTGGTGCGTGTGTTATTGCACTAGGAAAACATGCGAGTGGGCTACTGGGCAACCATAACCCCCTTATCCACGATTTACTCAATGCTGGAAAATATTCAGGCGATCGCGCCTGGGAATTACCGTTATGGGACGAATACCTGGAGCAACTGAAAACCAATTTTGCTGATATCGCTAATATCGGTGGAAGAGATGGTGGCACAATTACTGCAGCTTGTTTTTTGTCTCTATTTACCAAGAAGCTCCATTGGGCACATCTCGATATCGCGGGTGTGGCCTGGAAATCCGGAAATGAGAAAGGCAGTACTGGTAGACCGGTGCATTTGCTTACACAGTATTTAATCGACCGATGTTTAACCACTTAAATCGATTGAATATTGAACTTACTTTACAGGCTGGATAAAATTCGTGCGATTAATGTCTAAATTTCGTATGTATTTAATACTCGAAGGCGATATCTGCAGGGAACGCGCAGCGCAGGTGCAGGCAATTCCAAAGAAATATGAATGAAAAATTGGCGCTCGACTTGAACTAATTGCTGAAATTATTGAATTTGTTGAGATTCTTTATAAAAGGATTAAACCTAAATAAATCAAGAGAACCCGATTTATATTACTGCAATCGTGGATGCACACTAAATTTTCATGAACTTACAAGTTAGAAATTCGCAGCAGATGAAAACAGACATTGATTTGCAAGCCGATCTCAAGCAACCTGATGAGTCCATTGACCCGCTCTATGACAAGCTCCATAACAAAAAAGGGCAAATAGTGCCTGAATCACCCGCTCCGCAGATTTCTCCGAAAAAACCAGTCAAGAAACTGGATTTTTCTATTGATTATAATATCCCAACATTGGATGAAATTGCCGTCCCCGGTAACGAATCTTCCAGCAGCAATATAACCTCTAAGGTTCTTATACCAGAACATATTCTGAAAACGGACAACCGCCGTAAAAAAAATGAAGGGGTCACACTCTCTCCAGAAATGATTAACCAACTTAGCGAAGAGCTGCAATTGGCGTTGACTAAAGAGATTGAAAAAGCGATCGAGTATGCCCTGAACAGCGCATTAGCAACGGTTATGGATCAAACCTCTAAATTAACTAAAACTACAGTAAGTAATAGAGTTGCAGAACTCTTACCCAAGCTCCTCAAAGAACACCTTAAAAACATTTCTCCTGAATAGCGATAAAACCGTATAATACCCGGCGTGATGGCGTACTCCGTCAATTTATCGGGCTTTGGTCAGGCTTTTGGTTACATTATCCTAAAAAAAATTGTTTAAAGAGATTATTCAAATAATGGAAAAAACGTACAACCCCCAGGCAATCGAACAAAAATGGTATGAAACCTGGGAAAAAGGGGGGCACTTCGCTGCAACTGGAGAAGGAGATCCTTACTGCATCATGATCCCACCGCCCAATATCACAGGTCGGCTACACATGGGGCACGCCTTCCAGGACACCATCATGGATGCGCTTACCCGCTATCACCGTATGAAAGGCCACAACACGTTGTGGCAAGCAGGTACCGACCACGCCGGTATCGCAACACAAATGGTCGTAGAACGACAACTCATTAGCGAAAACAAAACCCGCCATGATCTTGGTCGTGACGCCTTCATTGATAAAATATGGCAATGGAAAAAACATTCTGGTGGTGAAATTACAAAACAACTTCGACGCATGGGTGCTTCATTAGACTGGTCGCGTGAACGTTTTACAATGGATGAAGGATTGTCAAAAGCCGTACAGGAAGTTTTTGTACGCCTTTACGAAGAAAAATTAATTTATCGTGGAAAACGCCTGGTGAATTGGGATCCGGTATTGCATACCGCCGTCTCCGACCTGGAAGTCATTTCGCAAGAAGAAAACGGTCACCTTTGGCACATGCGTTATCCACTTACAGACGGCAGCGGGCATCTTATTGTTGCCACCACACGTCCTGAAACCATGTTGGGTGATAGCGCCGTCGCCGTACATCCAGATGATGAACGTTACCAAAACTTAATCGGCAAAACCGTCAAATTGCCATTAGTTGAAAAAGAAATACCTATTATTGCAGATGACTATGTTGATCCTGAATTTGGAACCGGTTGCGTAAAAATTACGCCAGCACATGATTTCAATGATTATGCCATGGGACAACGTCATCAACTTGAGGTCATAAACATATTCACGGTTGATGCAAAAATTAATGGTAACGCACCCGAAAAATATCAGGGCCTGGATCGCTACAAAGCACGCAAGGTCATCGTAAAAGACCTGGAATCGCTCGGCTTACTTGAAAAAATTGAAGAACATAAGCTGGTTGTGCCGCGTGGCGATCGATCGCATGCGGTTATCGAGCCCTTCTTGACAGACCAATGGTATGTCAAGACAGCTCCACTGGCGGAACCTGCGATTAAGGCCGTCGAAAATGGCGATATTCGATTTGTTCCGGATAACTGGAAAAACACTTACTTTGAATGGATGCGCAACATCGAAGACTGGTGTATCAGTCGTCAAATCTGGTGGGGGCACCGCATCCCTGCCTGGTATGATAATGAAGGCAATATATTTGTAGGAAGAAACGAAGCTGAAATCCGAAAAACACACAACCTGGATGATAACGTTACCCTAAAACAAGACGAAGATGTATTAGACACTTGGTTTTCATCCGCACTTTGGCCGTTTTCAACGCTGGGTTGGCCGGAAAACACAGCGGAATTAAAAACCTTTTACCCCACGAGTGTGTTGGTAACCGGCTTTGATATTATCTTTTTTTGGGTCGCCCGCATGATTATGATGGGGCTTAAATTTACCGGCGAGGTACCATTTAAGGAAGTGTATATTCACGGGCTAGTGCGCGATTCACACGGTCAAAAAATGTCAAAATCAAAAGGCAATATACTTGACCCGCTGGATATCATTGATGGCATCGATTTGGAAACATTAATCCACAAGCGCACGACCGGATTAATGCAGCCAGAAATGGCAACAAAAATCGAAAAAGCAACCCGCAAGGAATTTCCAGAGGGTATCCCTGCATTCGGCACAGACGCACTGCGTTTCACCTTCGCGATACTGGCATCAACGGGTCGCGATATTAATTTTGATATGAAGCGCATCGAAGGTTACCGAAATTTTTGTAATAAACTCTGGAATGCCACGCGTTATGTACTCATGAACACCGAAAATCAGGATACCGGTAGCAGTGGCGGTGAAATGGAAATGAGTTTGCCTGATTTATGGATTTTCTCCCGATTGCAATTAGTTACTCAGGATATAACAAAATCAGTTGAAAATTATCGTCTTGATCTGGCCGCACAAGCGCTCTATGAATTTATCTGGAATGATTATTGCGACTGGTATCTGGAATTAACCAAACCAATTTTAACTTCAGATACCAGCACGGAAGAGATGTTACGTGGAACACGCGGCAGTTTGGTCGCCGTACTGGAAACCACCTTACGCCTGGCTCATCCATTCATTCCATTCATCAGCGAGGAGATTTGGCAACAAGTCGCACCTTTAGCGGGCGTACCTTTAGCAGGAACACAAGGAAAAACCATTATGACGCAACCTTACCCCGTCGGCAGCGATGATGCTATTCATCCTACGGCCATACCCGACATGGAATGGGTAAAAACGTTTATTATCGGGGTGAGAAAAATACGTAGCGGTTATAATATTTCGCCAAATAAATCATTAGCCGTGTATCTACAAAATGGCTCAAATGAAGATCTAAGTCTGCTGGTAAACAATAAGAAGTATATTGAAACGCTGGCAAAACTGGATTCTATTACCTGGCTGGAACAAGGTGAAGAAGCGCCAGAGTCAGCCGCGTCACTGGTCGGCAATATGAAAATTCTGGTGCCAATGGCGGGACTTATCAATAAAGAAGCTGAGTTGATCAGGCTAAACAAAGAAAAAGAGAAATTGCAAAAAGAAACGGAAAAAAGTCAGAATAAACTCGCCAGTGCAAAGTTTGTGGAACGCGCACCAAAAGAAGTGGTCAATAAGGAAAAATTGCGCCTGGCTGATATGCAATCAGCGATCAAACAGTTCAATGAGCAGATTTCCCGAATTCAAGCGATGCAGGACTAGTACTCTTTCAATGTGATATATTCTTCGCCATACGCTTGCCCTCTTCCTCGTCAACAAAATAAAGCATGACTGCGCCTAGCAAAAACAAAACAATAAGAGACAAAATTGACAACCTTGGACTGCCTGTCATTAAGCTCACCCAACCCATCAGCACCGGCCCGATAATTGCCGCAAATTTTCCCCACATGTTATAAAAACCAAAAAACTCAGCTGATTTGTTGTGCGGGATAATGCGCGAATAAAAGGACCGACTTAAAGACTGAACAGCACCTTGCACCAAACCAATGACAATCGCAATCATGTAGAACTCATTTACATCGTCCATAAAATAAGCCCAGACAACGATACAAACATAGACTGCTAAGCCAATTAATATACCCGTTTTGGTCCCAATTTTATTCCCCAAAAAACCAAATAAAATTGTCGAAGGAAAGCCTACAAATTGAGTAATTAATAATGCCACTATCAAGTCATCAGAATCAAATCCAATAGACATACCATAATCCACGGCCATACGTACAACAGTGTCTACACCATCAATATAGAGCCAATACGCGACCAAGAATATAAAAACAACACGTAATTTTCGAATCTCTCGAAAAGTGTCAAGTAGCTGCTTAAAACCGGCCGTTAGCGGATTACCAGCAACCTGATTATTAAGGGACTTATCTTCTTTTACACTCTCTGTTACAAAAAGAAAAACAGGAATTGAAAACAGAGCCCACCAAACCGCAACACTGATAAATGCCACTCGCACCGCATGTGCTTTATCTGTTAATCCAAACACATCAGGCCAAAGTGTCATAGCGACATTAACAGAAAACAGTAAACCGCCACCCAAATAACCTAGCGCATAGCCTAATGAAGAGACCAGATCACGTTCCTTGTCGTCACAAACATTAACTATTAAAGAATCATAAAATATATTGCCGCCCATAAACCCCAGCGTGGCAAAGATATAAAGCATAATGGCAATCAGCCAGTCACCCTGCTCTACTAAGAACAAACAAGCCGTCATCAGCATGCCCATAACAGCAAAAAACAACAAAAATCTTTTTTTGCCATTACTTCGGTCCGCAATTGCGCCCAACAGCGGCGCCAAAATAACGACAATAAGGCCTGCCAGGGAATTTGCCAGGCCTAATTGAAAGGTACTTTCCGTTACGTCCGAGCCGCTATACCAATATTGTTTAAAAAAAATGGGGAAAAACCCTGCCATTACCGTAGTAGCATAGGCTGAATTTGCCCAGTCATATAACGCCCAGGAAAATACTTGTCGCTTGTTATGGAATTTTATCATTTGAATATCTTTATCAATAACACAACTAACCTTGAAGATCAGTAATCAATTGTTACAATAATAGTAGCCGTATTCACTATTTTGCGAAACTATTGCGAAAAACGGCTGTGAAAAACTGCGAAAAACTATAATGCAAAACAACGCTGGGTACATAAATGGGTAAAATCTAGGTTGAGAAATTCAGAGGATTATATGACAGTTAATATGCGACGTATTTTCAGTGTTTTCCACAGTGCCGTTTTCTGCAATATTATGTATAACACTGTTTTTTTACTTTCGACGACGACACTCATTTTCTATTCACACAGTGGCTTTGGTGAAAACAAAAGTGAAAACACAAATATTACACTTGAAAAACAAAATACAAAAGAAGTCCAGCGCATTAAAGATAAATTAAAAGCTACCCAGGAAAACATGACTATCCAAGAAAAGAAAAAAGCGGCGTTAGAGGCGCAATTGCAAGAATTGGAGAATCAAGTCCAACAACTGTTACTGCAAAATGCTGAAAAAGACTCTAAACTAAAGGGTTTAAAGCAGCAAAACCCTGGCGAATCTAACTAGTACTCCGTCAAGCTTATATTGACGGAGTACTGGTCGACCCACCCTATAATGCGCTCTATCTAGCCATTTCGCGGGGAACCCATGCTTTATATAATATAATTTATAACTATATTGGGCGGATTTAAACAGATATTTTATGTGGTAAATGTCACATTTTTAACCCCGTTTTTATTGTTTTTTGTGGTATTATTAAACACAGCATTATTGGGTACATCATAGTGCAAGGGTGCATTACGTGTAATCACAAAATAGTAATAATATTGCATTTTCTTAGTAATATAGTTTGTTAATTATCTTTGTTAGTGGCGTTATTTACTAACAATAATATTTAATACCTTTAAAAAAACAAAACTGAAAGCAGTTGGGTTGTACATAAGGAAGATGTAGCAACATCTTACATTTCCATAGCTTAAAGACTTACAGCTGGAAACTTAGCAGGGAGCTGATGTTATGATAAACAGTAGTTTAACCGAACCACCATTAAGAGTCGCTATTTTATCAGATTCAGCTATCCAACGCGCAAGGCTTAAACAATTGCTAAAAACCCAAGGTTCTCAAATCGTGCACGAAGACACGCTGGGGGCTTACCATCCAAATGATCTGGCCAATCCTACCGATGTATTACTTGTCGATTTAAAAAATGCAAGCGAAATGTCCCTGCAAAAACTTGATGTACTAATTGAAGACAACCGCCTACCGGTACTTTTTAATGACGGTGAAACCATCCCTAACGAAGAAGGTCCGGTGCGGGATGATTGGGTTAATAACCTAACAAACAAGATCTTTACTTTAGCGAATAGGCCCGTTTACAAGGCGCCAAAGAAAAACAAACGAATGTTACAGAAAAATGAATTAGACGAATTAAAATTAGACAATACACTGGAGTCCTTACTTAAAAAAGATTTTCCACGAACGATCATTATTTCTAAATCAAAAACGCGCCGTAATATTCTACAAAATGTGTTAATTCATCAAGGTCTGACTAGCGTAAATAGTAGGTCTTTTGACGAGACCGATATTAAAAAAATGCAACAAACATGTGATATATTGCTTCTGGACCAAAATAACATCGGCGAAGAGGATATTGAAGCTTATGAAATGTTAAAAACACAAAAGAAACTGGGTTATATCATTTGCGACAGCTCCAAATTACCCCTTCGAAGTAAAGACAGGCAAGTTTTGGGAATAAAACTAATTAAAAAGCTTACCAGTAAAGCATCTCAATGTTGTGTAAATGCCCCCAACACTACAACCAATGCGCTATTTGAAGGCAAGCGAGACGTACCAAGTCAATCCACAACAAATCGTTCCTCATCAGACGTAGCGCACTTAAGCCTGGAAAACAAGGGCCTAGAAAACAAGGTCTCATCAAATGATGCAAAAGCAAATACGCAAACTAAAACTATAAAAATGGACCCCATTGATATTCCCGAGTCACCGTCGTTCAAGCAGGAACCGGCAAATTGGGCAGACCGACTTGCAGATACTTTGGCAGGCGTAAGAAGAAACCTGAGATCGATTGAACGCAGCAAAATCAATCTCAAAGGAATTAAAAACCCCAAAATCGAAAACGATAAAACAACAAAAAGCAAGGCTAATAATAGCCATGCAAATAATAACATTGCTCCTTTACTCCCAATTAATAAAACCACTGCAAGTGAAAAGCTCATAGCAGCCAGTAATAATTCAATCAAGAAAAAGAAAACGTCCTTTTTTACCAAACCAGTTATTAAGAAAGTAATAGAAACAGATAAAAACAACAACTCGGGCATTTTAGATATTGATCGCAACATGGTTGCAGCTGTAAAACAGGTGCCCTCTGAGTCTGACTCGAATATTTCAATGCTTATCGATTCGGCAGATAACAGTACGCCAACAAAACAATCGGCGGCTACGAGCACACTGCAATTGCCAGAAAAGGCACCCGCACAAACCAGGAAAAAACTCAACAACAAAAAACCGGTACAAAAAAATGAAATACCCGACTCCGTACCTGCCGATTTTGAATTTAGTCAGGAGTTATTGGCAAATAATAATCAATTTGATGGCGGCGGACTCGAATTTGACATTGAGCTTAGCTCGCTTAAAGAGAATCTGGACATCTTCGAAAATGGTCAAGATGAGATACCCATGTTTATGGGTGCAGACACTGTAGAAAAAGAAAAAAGTGGGAAAATATTTGGAATTGACTGGTCAAATCCATTCAAATAATCATTGTAGTTACTTCCCCGTACTTATATTCAGCTACTTACTCAGCTAAAGTCGCACAAAACGGTTTTTAATAAATCTGGAAAACTTTCCTAAAACTATTTACCGGAATTTCAGTTTCAACTACATTGTCAATGTAGTTGGCGTCGCTGTTTTACTCAAAAGTTGGAGTAAGATATTATTCTGTTAAGGCTGGCTACTCGTCTCGTTCGCCATCCAATAAAACCTAGGCAGGCAGAATATGAGTAATAAAGAAAATCTTCCGTCCAAATCAACAAAAAGCGAAATTGCTGATTTCTTGCATAAAGTGGCTAATTTACCCACCACAAATAAATCAGGCGAAAGCGGCAGACTCATATTTGCTATGGATGCAACTGCAAGTCGAGAACCCGCTTGGGACGCAGCCTGTGAGCTACAAGGACAAATGTTTGAACAAACCCAACTTATGGGTGGCCTTAACGTTCAATTGATTTACTATCGAGGCTATAACGAGTTTTTTGCAAGCAAATGGGTAAATAAACCATCTGATCTAAACAAAACAATGTCTGTGGTAAGATGTCTGGGCGGAATGACACAAATCAGAAAAGTATTACAACACGCTATAAATGAAACAAAGGCAAAAAAAATAAATGCCGTCGTATTTGTAGGTGATGCGATGGAGGAAGATATAGATGATTTGTGTATCCTCGCGGGCAAACTTGGCATTTTAGGTGTACCCGTCTTTATTTTTCAGGAAAATACGGATCGAATTGCAACCTTGGCATTTCAACAAATAGCAAAGCTAACCAACGGCGCACATAGTGTATTCGATAGCGGCAGCGCACAACAACTTAAAGACTTACTCAGCGCCGTCGCTATCTATGCTGCTGGCGGGCGTAACGCACTGGCAAAATTTAGCAAGCGAAAAGGCGGTATAGTCTTAAATTTAACTCATCAACTTCAAAATCGTTCGAAAAAAGAATAGAAAGAATGAGAAATTTAGTAATCCTTATTGCAGTCGCGGTTTTATTGTATTTACTCGTCAGATGGTTCACTAAAACGCCATCAAAACAAGTCATTATGTCATTACGTAAATATGCGGTTTACGGTATTGGCGCAATACTTATTCTATTAATTGTAACGGGTCGTATGCATTGGTTATATGGTGTGCTAGCAGGTCTGCTACCACTTGGCCAACGTCTTTTTACAGCATGGCGTACAATCAATTATTTTCGGCGCTTCACTACAAATAGACAAAATACTAACAATTATAAAAATGCAACGTCCTCTAAACAAACGTCTTCTATCGAAACTTCCTTTTTCAACATGTCCCTCGATCATGACACTGGAGAAATGACCGGCATTGTAAAAAAAGGTAAATTTGAAAATCAAAAATTGAACCAACTCAGCCTGGATCAATTATTAGAGTTGTTATCAGAGTGCTATACTTTAAACGATAATGATTCTACCGCGGTGCTGGAGGCTTACCTTGACCGCTATCATGGTGCGGCAGATGCGACGACTGATACAAAAAGTGCAAATAGCTGGAGAGATCAACACAACTATAACTCATCAAATTACAAGCAAACAACACCCGATGATAGCGCTATGACTGTAAAAGAAGCATATCTGATTCTAGGACTAACGGAAAATGCAGGTGTCGGTAAAAAAGAAATTAAAGAAGCACATCGCCGTTTAATGCAAAAATTTCACCCGGATCGAGGTGGATCAACCTATTTATCTGCAAAAATAAATCAAGCGAAAGACTTTTTACTGAATAATAAAAAGTACTGAATGATAAAAAGTACTGAATATAAAAAATAAAGTAGGTCGAAGAAACTAAAACTAGATTATTGCCAACATCATTTCAAATGATAATTCACCATCCATCCAGCGATTTCCAACATCGACCGCTCGCTTACTGTTATTATTAATCAGTAGTTTTAATTTTTTATAGCGAGGATCGTTAGTTAACCCCCTTACTTTTGCATTTAATGCAATAGCAAGAAATAATTCAATATAATCGAGCCTGTCATCAGTAGATAAAGTAGTACATTCATTGTTCATACTGCTCAATATATATTGAGTGTCAGTACTATCCAGGTTGAACTTATCTGAAAATTGATCTATAAAATTCGTCATTTGTTTTCCTTGTCTTTAAAACACCAGCAAACAACTATGAAAAGATAACACCCAAAGCCAAGTGGTCCGAAATCAACCCACGACGACAGCCTCGGATTAATATCAGGCGCACTGAGTATATAAAGTAGAATTATAAAAAAGTACAATCCACCCAACGAGTTAGATAGACTCATACCGTAACCAATTATTT
>CAZZJI010000007.1:0-68372 GCA_964654485.1 uncultured Gammaproteobacteria bacterium
GGTAGTTCAGCTGGTTAGAATACCGGCCTGTCACGCCGGGGGTCGCGGGTTCGAATCCCGTCCGCTCCGCCATATATAAATGGGTGCGACCGTAGTGGAAGCACCCTTTTTTTGCAGGACTCTTTTTCAGGATTCGGTTTAACTATAATATAATCATAGTTAAACCGAAGCTAACACACGAGTTCGAATAGCATCTTATTGATTACAACTGAAGTACCCGAATAACTATAGGTTCCTGAACATGCTACATTTTTTTCGAGAAAATGCAAAAGGTTGGCTAGGCTACATTATTGTCGCTGGCATTATTATGGTTTTTATTCCGTGGGGCATAAGCTCGTATACGCAAGATGCAAATGAAGCGGCCGTGGCTATCGTCAATGGCAACGATATTACACTGCAGCAATATCAACGTACTTACCAACAACAGCGTAGTCGAATTCAATCCATGCTAGGTGAGAATGCCAGCCCCGAAATGGTGGAGTCGATTCTTCAACCACAGAATATACTCGATGGTCTGGTGGAAAGAGAATTAATACTGAACGCGGCTGATGAGAGCGGCTTTCGTATTGGTGATAAGCAATTGGTCGCACAAATCCAATTGATGGATGCGTTTCAACAAGATGGTCGGTTTTCAAAACCGACTTATGAACGGATTTTGCGCAACTCAGGATTTTCTAGCACGGGTTTCGAATCCAGCATGTTATCCGATGCGCTTATTTCTCAGGTGAACTTGGGGATGAGAAGCACAGCCCTGGTGACGAATAGCGATGTTGATCGATATATTCGTATTAAAAATCAGGAAAGGGAAGTCGCTACTCTCATTGTTCCTGCCGCTAAATTTGAAAAAGACATCACCGTTGAAGATGAGAAAATAGAACAATACTATAAAGAAAATTTGCAACAATTTGTCACGCCAGAAAAAGTAAGTGTTTCGTACGTTGAATTGAAAATCAGTGATATTCAAGCGACAATAAAATACACAGAAGACGAATTGAAAAAAGTATACGAATCACAAAAATCCAGTTTTGGTGTGGGCGAAGAACGAAAAGCAAGCCACATTCTATTAGAAATAACAAACCCGGATGATGAAAAAGAAGTTAACAGCATATTGGAAAAAGCCAATAAGCTGAAAGAAAGAATAGAAGGTGGTGAGTCCTTCGCGGAAATAGCCAAGAAAGAGTCTGACGACCCAGGTTCATCGGTACAGGGCGGTGACTTGGGTTATTTTGGCAAAAATATTATGGACCCTGCATTTGAGTCCACCGCATTTGCAATGAAGGAAGGTGATGTCAGTGATCCTGTAAAAACATCATTTGGATACCACATCATTAAACTGGAAAAAATTCGGCCCGGTTCGCATAAACCATTTGAGCAGGTGCGTGATGAATTGATCGAAATCTTTACCAAACAAAAAGCAGAAGATCAATTTTTTGACCAGTCTGAAACCCTGGCGAATCTGGCGTATGAGCAGCCCGATAGTCTGGATACCGTGTCTGAATTAATGAAATTGGAAATAAAGAACACCGCATTATTTGATGACTCTGGTAATACTGTTAGTAGTAAATTGGCTGGATTAGATGGTAGACCGGGTGAAAAAGATATCACCAGCAATAAGAAATTGGTGCAGATTGCATTTAGCAATGAAGTGCTAAAGAAAAATTATAACAGCGAACCCATTGAGGTGAGTACAAATCACTTGGTTGTTATTCATCTAAAGGAACACCAGAAGCAAAAACAAAAGGAACTGGCTGTTGTCAAAGATGACATAAAATTTGTTCTCAAAAAAGATATTGCAAGTGATCTGGCTGTTGCGTCAGGAGAGAAAATAGTAAAACTCTTAAAAGACGGTGGAGACATTGCAACAGAGATAAAAACGCTGGGAATTGCCTGGCAAGAAAAAAAATTTATTAAACGGCAAGAGGGGAATATGGATCGGTTAGTAGTCGAAACTATTTTCAAACTAAACAAACCAAAAGATAACGCAGTTGTCACTGATGGTTTGAAAGTGCGTAATGGCGACTATGTCATATACCAGTTTTTTGCTACCAAAACGCCGGATGCTTCAAAAGTAGAAAAGGCAGAAAGAGATCGATTGTCCAAGGAACTCACAACCGTTTACTCTAATAAAGAATTTGACAACTTCCTAGCTAGCTTGAAACAAAATGCCAGTGTACAGATATTTGCAGAAAACATAGAGCAGTAAGGGTGCGCGCTTGTGCGTGCAGTCATGTTTATTCTTCGAGCGACACAGTCGTAATATTATATCCTGCATCCACGTAAGTAATTTCACCGGTTATTCCTGAAGCTAGATCTGAACACATAAATGCGGCTGCGTTACCTACTTCTTCGATATTAACATTACGTTTTAGTGGTGAGAGTTTTTCGCCGTGACTGAGTAACTTCTTAAAATTTCGTATACCTGCCGCAGCCAGGGTTTTAATCGGCCCTGCGGAGATGCCATTGACGCGAATGCCTTCTGGGCCGAGGCTGGCTGCCATATAACGCACATTGGCTTCCAGGCTGGCTTTGGCCAAACCCATGACATTATAGTTAGGTGCGACGCGCATCGCGCCGAGGTAGCTTAGCGTCAATAGCGCACCATTACGGCCCTGCATCATATCGCGGCCAGCTTTTGCCAATGCAGTAAAACTGTAGGAACTGATTTCATGTGCTAATTTAAAACCTTCTCGTGTGACTTTTTCGACGTAATCACCTTCAAGTTCTTCACGTGGTGCGAACGCAACCGAATGTATAATTATATCCAGAGAATCCCAGGAATTTTTCAAATGCGTAAATACAGCGTTAATTTCTTTATCGCTACTGACGTCACAAGGGCAGGTGATGGTTGAATTACATTCTGCAGCTAATTTTTCAACCCGGTTTTTTAATTTGTCATTTTGATAAGTGAAAGCCAGTTCAGCCCCTTCGCGGTGCATGGCTTGTGCAATTCCCCATGCAATAGAACGGTTACCCGCCAATCCAACAATTAGTGCGCGTTTGCCTTGCAGAAAACCCATGTTGCTCTCCTAGCTTTAGTTTACAGATCTATTCAGATCAAGAAGCGAGATAATTAAGTGGTGCAGTTCAATTTTGTGTTGAATCAAATGGTTGACACCCAAATTATCAGTGATGATACAATCAATTCGATCCGATGTGAAAGTATTGATATACAAAGTACTAATATTTAAATAACACAGTGTTCTTGACTCAGTTCTGGACTCACTTATTAATAACAATTTATAAATGGCGGTCGTTAAATAACTAGATGCAGATTATACTAAATACACGATTCACTTACTTCGTCACATTGCTTGTAGTATTGTTCAATTTTTGTTCTCAGGGTGTTGCTGCTCCCGCTTTGGGAATGGGCTACACACCTAAGTACAAGCCAGATTTTGATCACTTTGATTATGTTAACCCCAGTGCCGTAAAAAAAGGCAAGCTGGTACTTTCCGCATTCGGCAATTTTGACAGCTTGAATCCCTATTTACTTAAGGGTATTTCCGCTGCCGGCATTACAGACCTCATACTCGAACCCTTGATGGTTCAAAGTCAGGATGAACCATTCAGTGTCTATGCGCATATTGCCAACGATATAGAACTGGCCAAGGACAAACTCTCGGTGACCTTTAAGCTAAATCCCAAAGCTCGGTTTTCAGACGGCAATCCGGTAACAGCCGACGATGTGAAATTTACTTTCGATACATTAAAAAGTGACAAGGCGCATCCGCGTTTTGGTTTTTTCTGGGCTGATATCAAAAAAGCGGTCGTGATTGACAAACTCACCGTGCGCTTTGAGTTCATCAGGGTTAATCCTGAATTGCATATGATAGCTGCTCAAATGCCCGTATTTGCGAAAAAATGGATAGGTAATAAATCTTTTGACAAGGTAAGTGATACGCCACCGATAGGGACAGGTCCCTACATATTAAAAAAATATGATTTGGGTAAAAATGTTATTTACGTACGTAATCCAAACTATTGGGCTAAAGATAAAAATACCCGTAAAGGTATGTTTAATTTTGAGAAAATTACATTCAAGTATTACAAGGATTTTACTGTCATGCTTGAAGCTTTCAAGGCGGGTGAGTTTGATTGGATATGGGAGTTTAATTCAAAAAAATGGGCGCGCGATTATAAAGGGCCGAAGTTCACATCCGGTGAAATAGCGGTGGAAGAAATAAATCATAGCAATAATGCGGGTATGCAGGGGTTTATTTTCAATACGCGCAAAGACATTTTTAAAGACCAGCGCGTACGCCGTGCCATTACTCTGGCATTTGATTTTGAGTGGTCAAACGAAAAATTATTTTATAATCAATACGAGCGTTGTTACAGTTATTTCAGTAACTCCGAATTGGCCGCACCACGTGCTTTACCCGTAGGCGATGAGTTGGCTTTGTTAAACGAGTTTAAAGATAAATTACCTAAGGAAGTTTTTACTAAAGTTTGGAATCCACCATCTACCAAAAAGCCGGGCTCATTACGCAAGAACTTGCGTGAAGCGAAAAAATTGCTTGATGCGGCAGGTTGGAAAATAAAAGACGGCGAGTTAATAAATAGCAAAGGTGAGCCGTTGTCATTTGAAATGATACTGACTCAAAAAGGTTTTGAACGTATTCTGGCGCCGTTTGCGCGTAACCTGGAAAAACTGGGCATCACACTGACTTACCGCACAGTTGATGTCTCGCTTTATCAACGTCGTTCTGATACCTTCGACTACGATATGATTGTTGCGAATTTTCCGCAATCACAATCGCCAGGTAATGAACTGCTTAATTATTGGCATTCATCTACAGCTGATCAGGAAGGTTCGAATAATGCCATAGGAGTTAAGGACCCCATTGTCGATGCGTTGATCGAGAAAGCTATTTATGCCAAAGATCGCAAACAACTCGTCACGGCCGTACACGCGCTGGATCGGGTTTTGCTGCATGGTAATTATCAGGTACCAAACTGGTTTATTGGTAAGCACCGTATTGCGTATTGGAAAAAATTTGCGTACCCGAAAAACCTGCCAAAATATTTTAGTGCTGACACATGGATGATAAGTACGTGGTGGAGCTTATAATCCCAGTAACCGGATAGATTCCGACTTACTATTTTCAACTAAGAAGCATTATTAATGGCAATATATATTCTAAAACGCCTACTGCTTATGATACCAACCTTGTTTGGTGTTATGTTGATTACCTTTCTGATTATCCAATTGGTGCCGGGTGGCCCAGTCGAACAGCTGATTCATCAATTGCAAGGTAGCGGTACTGGCGGCGAGGCAGCGGGGGGTAAAGTCAGTTTATATCGTGGCGATGCCGGTCTCGATTCTGAGCGTATCGCTGAACTCAAGGCGCTTTACGGTTTCGATAAACCTGCCCATATTCGTTTTATAGAGATGATTGGTAACTTCATGGTTTTCGACCTGGGGGATAGTTACTTTTATAATAAATCAGTCACCGAGTTAATTATTTCAAAGTTACCCGTTTCGATAAGCCTTGGTGTCTGGACTTTTTTTATTGTTTATTTGACTTGTATCCCACTTGGCATTGCAAAAGCAGTGCGTGATGGATCAAGCTTTGATGTTATTACTAGCACTATTATTCTTATCGGCTACGCTATTCCGGGCTTCGTTTTGGGTCTGCTGCTATTGGTGTTATTTGGCGGTGGTAGTTTTTGGGATGTGTTTCCGTTAAGAGGGATTGTCTCTGATAATTGGTCGGAATTATCATGGTTTAGCAAGATTACCGACTATCTTTGGCACATGACTCTGCCCATTATTGCTTCGGTGGTGGGTAGTTTTGCGATCATGACCATGTTAACAAAAAACAGTTTTCTTGAAGAAATTCGCAAACAATACGTGTTGACCGCGCGCGCAAAGGGACTCAAGGAAAACCACGTACTTTATAAACATATTTTCCGAAATGCGATGATTCCGCTAATAACGGGATTTCCGGCGGCGTTTATTTTTGCATTTTTCTCGGGCAGCCTGTTAATAGAAACCATCTTCTCTCTCGATGGTCTCGGTTTATTGTCGTATGAATCGATACTCAAAAGAGATTATCCGGTTGTTTTTGGTTCACTTTATTTTTATACCATCATTGGTTTGATTGCAAAACTGATGTCTGACTTGAGTTATGTCCTGATAGATCCGCGTATACAGTTTGATTCAGTGTCACAATGAACGGAATAGCGGTAAATCACAAACAATCGCCTTACAGCCGTAGCTGGAAGCGTTTTAAGTCCAACAAGCGAGGATATTACAGTCTATGGATTTTCAGTGTCCTGTTTGTACTTAGCTTGGTTGCAGAAGTGTTCAGCAATGACAAGCCGATCATAATCAGTTATCACAATACCTATTATTTTCCAGTTTTAAAAACGTATGCCGAGACTGAGTTTGGTGGGGATTTTGAAACCGAGGCGGACTACAATGACGAATTTATCAAAGAAAAAATAACCAACAATGGTAATTGGGCCATTTATGCACCCAACCCGTATAGTTACGATAGCATCAGCTATTTTAATGAACAACCTAATCCGGCCTCGCCATCAGAGCAGAATTTACTGGGGACCGATGATCGTGGGCGAGATGTACTTGCAAGGTTAATTTATGGTTTTCGGTTATCTGTGGTGTTTGCGCTGGTATTGACTGTCATCGGCACTTTAATCGGGATACTGGCAGGGTCACTGCAAGGTTATATAGGCGGTCGCTTTGATTTATTTTCTCAACGTATTATTGAAGTGTGGTCTTCCATGCCTGAACTCTATATCCTGATTATCTTTTCCTCGATATTTAATCAGAGTGTCTTCTTGTTGATTATACTGCTGTCTGCTTTTGGCTGGATGGGGCTGTCTGATTATGTGCGTGCGGAATTTCTGCGTGGTCGAAATATGGACTATGTAAAGGCTGCACGTGCATTGGGCGCGACTAATCGTTCTATAATGTTTCGGCATTTATTACCCAACGGGTTAACACCCGTTATCACTTTTTTACCATTCCGTATTAGCGGGGCTATTCTTGCACTGACCAGCCTGGACTTTCTCGGTTTAGGTGTGCCGCCCTCAACGCCAAGTTTGGGTGAATTACTCGCGCAGGGCAAAGAGAATATAGATGCCTGGTGGTTATCATTGACAACATTTTTTGTATTAGTAGGGACCTTGATGTTGCTGATTTTTATTGGCGAGGCCTTGCGCGAAGCGATGGATACACGACGAGGATAGTGATAGAGCTGGAAAAAAAGGAAAAAATGAAATTTTTGGAGCACAGAGAATACCATGATTAGGTTGTTTTTTTAGGAGTGGTTTTTGGTGAGTTTGCTGGTAGTTGATAATTTATCTGTTACGTTTGGGAAATACGAGGAGAAGACCCAGGTTGTCTCGCGCGTAAGCTTTGCAATGCGAGCAGGAGAAAGACTCGCGCTTGTGGGTGAATCAGGCTCTGGAAAATCTGTTACTGCCTTGTCCATTCTTCAGCTACATGATCGTTCACAAGTCTCATACCCGGAAGGTAAAATCGAATTTAACGGCCAAAATCTGCTTAAATATGACGAAAACCAAATGTGTAATATACGTGGTAAAGAGATTGCCATGATATTCCAGGAGCCGATGACGTCTTTGAACCCGGTTTATCCTATTGGCAAACAATTGATAGAACCTTTGGTGCTTCATGAAAAGCTTTCAAAAGAAATCGCCCGCAAACGTGCAATTGAATTGCTCGATCTCACTGGTATTCCTGAACCCAATAAACGTATCGACGCGTTTCCACACATGATGTCCGGTGGACAGCGTCAACGCGTCATGATCGCCATGGCATTGGCCTGTAGTCCAAAATTATTGATTGCCGATGAACCGACGACTGCGCTTGATGTCACCGTGCAGTTGCAAATATTAAACCTGTTGGAAGATTTGCAAAGGGATTTCTCTATGGGCGTGCTTATGATCACGCATGATCTGAACATGGTGCGGCGTTTTGCCGAGCGAGTTTGTGTTATGCAAAAAGGCGAGCTGGTGGAGCAGGGAGAAATGAAATCCCTGTTTAGTGAGCCCAAACATCCTTATACGATTCACCTGCTTAATAGCCAGCCTAAAAAAATGATTTCCGGATCATTGGACGTAAAAAACCAGACCTCCTTATTAAAGGCCGATAACATTCGTTGCTACTTCCCAATTAAAGGGGGATTTTTCCGTAAAACGATCGGCGAAATAAAAGCGGTCGATGATATTAGCCTCGATTTGCAACACGGCGAGACAATTGGCATCGTAGGGGAATCAGGCTCTGGAAAATCAACACTGGGTATGTGTTTACTCAGACTGCAAAATTGTGAAGGTCAAATTGACTTTGACGGAAAACGCCTTGATCAACTCAGCCTGCGTGAAATTCGACCTTTGCGTTCAAATTTTCAGGTGGTGTTTCAGGATCCATTCTCATCGTTGTCGCCTCGTATGATTATCGAACAAATCGTGGCAGAAGGCTTGGAAATTCATGCACCTCATCTTAACGAACAACAACGCCATGAGAAGGTCGTTAAGGCCATGCAGGAAGTGGGTCTCGAAGAGGATATGCTTTGGCGTTACCCACACGAATTTTCCGGTGGGCAACGCCAACGTATTGCCATCGCGCGCGTAATCGTACTTGAACCAAAATTGATCCTGCTGGATGAACCCACTAGTGCACTTGATGTGTCCGTTCAAAAACAAGTGCTGGAAATACTCAGGGATTTACAGGAAAAACATAATATAAGCTATTTATTTATTACCCATGACCTCAAAGTCATCCGCGCCGTGGCGCATCGTATTATTGTTATGAAAGATGGGCAAATCGTAGAGCAAGGTGACACAGAACAACTTTTTATCAATCCGCAACAGGGTTACACTAAAGATTTGTTACATGCCTCATTGTTTGTCGAATAGCACTTGTCGCTAACTATTGTTATTAACTTTTGTTGCTAACTACGTCTCATATAAATAATGCTAATGAATAACATACTACTCAAAGTCACCGACCTGAAAACCTGGTTCCAGCAAGGTAAAAAAACAGTACGTGCGGTCGATGGAGTTAGCTTCTCAATCAAAAAAGGAGAAACTTTCGCATTATTAGGTGAGTCCGGTTGCGGCAAATCAATGACCGCGTTATCTGTTATGCGACTAGTCCCGCAGCCTGCTGGGCGCGTTGTTTCGGGATCAATCAAATTAAATGGCACAGAGCTGCTTTCCACACCCGAAACGTCTATGCGAAAAATTCGCGGTGGTCGCATAGCCATGATTTTTCAGGAACCCATGACCAGTCTAAACCCGGTATTGACCGTTGGCGAGCAGATTCACGAAAGTGTTATGTTACATAAAGGCCTAAAGGGCAGTGTTGCAAAAACACGAGTATTGGAATTGCTTGATGCTGTCGGTATTCCTGATCCAGGCCGACGCTATAACGAATATCCCCATCAGCTGTCTGGCGGCATGAAACAACGCATTATGATTGCGATTGCCTTGGCGGGTGATCCGGAATTATTAATTGCTGATGAACCGACGACGGCATTGGATGTCACTATCCAGGCACAAGTATTGACGTTACTGGAAGATATTCAGAAAAAAACAGGCATGGCGATTTTATTGATTACGCATGATTTAGGCATAGTCTCAGAAATGGTTGATCGTGTTGCCGTCATGTACGCAGGCCAAATTGTTGAGGTGGCGCCTCGCAAAGCATTTTTCGCTAAACCCAAACATCCTTACACCAAAAAATTGTTTGAGTCACTCCCCACCATGGGAAAAAGGGATCAGCCTTTAGCCGTTATTCGTGGTTCGGTACCAGTGTTATCGCAAGAGTTTCAAGGATGCCGTTTCGAGCCGCGCTGTGAATTCGTCATTGATGTTTGCAAAGAATTTGTACCAGATTGGATTGAATTTGATGACAGACGTGTGCGTTGTCATTTGGAGGACAAAAAATACGCGGAAAAAAAAGCCATTACTGAAGAGCTTATTAATACCGATGACCATAAACAAACGCCGAAAAAAATTGCCAACGAGACAATACAAGCTAATCTGCTCACTGCCAGGGAATTAACGGTTCATTTTGCGGTACAATCAGGGTTCTTAAAAAAACGGGTTGGCTGGGTCAAAGCGGTTGATGGTGTTTCGCTTGATTTGAAAACCGGACAGACTATCGCACTGGTAGGAGAATCCGGTTGCGGTAAAACAACGGTGGCTAAAGGTATTTTACAACTGCAGAAACTCACTTCGGGCAGCGTCACGTTTAATAATCAGGACGTAAGCACACTGTCTTCTGTTGCGCTGAAAAACTACCGTGGCGATGTACAAATTATTTTTCAGGATCCATTTTCCTCTATGAATCCGCGAATGAAGGTGCGTGATATTATCTCAGAAGGCATGATCGCGCAAAAGATCAAGACCGGTGTGAAAGAGCGTGAAGAATGTATAGATGAATTGCTAAACCAGGTGGGATTGCCGGTAGAAGTGAAAAATCGTTACCCGCACGAATTTTCTGGCGGACAAAGGCAACGAATTTGTGTTGCCCGCGCATTGGCGGTAGATCCAAAACTGATTGTCTGTGATGAACCAACCAGTGCACTGGATGTATCGGTGCAGGCACAAATTCTTAATCTATTAAAGAAACTACAGAATGAGATGGGTTTGGCCTATCTTTTTATTACACATAATATTTCGGTAGTGGAATACCTGGCCGATGAAGTTGCAGTCATGTATCTCGGCAGGATTGTTGAACAGGGTAGTGTCGATGAAATATTGAAAACCCCAAAACACCCCTATACACAAGCTTTACTCAGCGCGGTTCCTAAGATCGATAAAAAAACGGATAGAGAAGTTATTCGATTGAAAGGTGAGTTACCTTCGCCTGTTAATCCGCCTGCGGGATGCCATTTTCATCCACGCTGTGGAAAAATAATGGACGATTGCAAAAAAAGATACCCAGCTAAACGAAACCTGGGTAAATCGCGCTGGGTTAGCTGCTATTTGTACTGAGATGATTTCAATGAAGATTTCACAACGCTATATATTATTTATAGTATCGATTACAACAATTATTGTGTTGTCCGGGTGTGTGTCGCCGATCCCATTACACAATGTCCAGTACACGGGCGCCGTAAATGTAACGAGTTCGAAAACTGCAAAAGTTCAGCTTGCTTCTAGTGAGGGTCGTACTGACATATCAGAGGGTGAAATTAATCCCCCCATCTCGACTGGTCCCGACCCCTATCTACGCTTCCATATTAGAAACCAACGCGCTTTCCTGGTGGCCTTACGCAAGGAACTTGTTCGCTTGAGCGTATTCAAATCAGCTGTGGGTGGAAATTCTTCCAAGCCAGCGGATATTACGATTACTATCATTTTTACACAAACCCACCACGATGTTGATGACCAGGTGTATACGCTTCATGTTACGATGGAACTTAGTGGTGGGACTCTACCTTTGCGTGAACAATATCGCGTGATTTCGTCGGTAAAAGACAGCAGTTGGGAAAAATGGAATACTACCGCTTATCAAGGCAAGGAAAAGGCGGTTAAGCGTTTACTTGAAAAACTAATACCCGCTATTGAGGTATATCTTAATACGACCGATGAATAAACGCAGGCATTTGAGTTTGCTAAGTATACACTTAGTATTACATCCACCTATTTTTAAGAATTTAAACTTGAAATACACCAATGAAGACTGGATAATAGTTACAACGAACCGATAATACTTTAGTAATTAATAAGTTAGGCTACAATAATAGAAACGATATACCCAAAATATGCAACTATTGTGATCAAAATCCTTTCCAAATTACTGGCAAATCTTTCTTTGATTAATAACCACTATAAACAAGTGGCCAAATTCATGTGTTGTTCAGCCCCGGGTTTAATTGTGTTTTTGCTTTTGTTGATGCCGATGGCCGGTGTGGCCAATGACGCATTTCCTCGGCCTGCCCAACTCGAACCCGATGTCAATTTTTGGAAGCGTGTGTATACCGAAATCAACACTGACCAAGGTTATATTCATGATGATAGAAATCTCAGCGTTGTTTATGAAAAAATTAACTTACCTGCCAATGCCAGCAGAAAAACGAGACAACGCTATGTAAAACGGGTAAAGAAAAAATACAAAGCAATATTAAAGAAACTGGCCAAAGGTAACTATCGAAACTTAAATAGAGAAGAAAGTCGTATATTGGCGTTATGGCCCAAAGGTGTCAGTAAGAAAACCTTGCGAAGAGCGATTAACCAAACTCGGTTTCAGCGAGGACAATCGGATAAATTTAGAGAAGGCCTGATTCGATCCGGTATGTGGAAACCTTATATTCTGGAAGTATTGGATAAAATGGATTTGCCTAGGGAAATTTCAGCGCTACCTCATGTGGAATCTTCTTTTAATCATAAGGCCTATTCGAAAGTAGGCGCTGCCGGGATGTGGCAGTTTATGCGCTCGACAGGTCGGCGATTTATGCGTGTTGATCATGTTGTTGACGAACGTATGGATCCGTTGAAGGCGACCGTCGCCGCTGCTAGATTGCTCGATTATAATTTTAAAGTGACCGGCACCTGGCCACTCGCGCTTATTTCCTATAATCACGGTTCAGCAGGCATGCGTCGCGCATCACGGGCGATCGGTACCACAGATATTGTGCCGATATTGCGTAAATACAGCAGTCGTACTTTTAAATTTGCCTCGCGAAATTTTTACGTCGCGTTTCTCGCCGCAGTGGAAATCGATAAAAATTCTGAAAAATATTTTGGGAAGCTTGTTCTAAAACCGCCTTTCGATTATGAAATTATAAAAATTCCTGCATACATGACTATAACAGGGATCGGCAAAGCGCTGGGTTTATCCAGCGCTGAATTGAAGTTGTCGAATCCAGCGTTACGCTCGCCAGTGTGGAATGGCAATAAATATGTTCCAAAAAATTATGAACTTAAAATCGATAACAAATATATTAAAGGAAAAGAATTCGCTAATAACGCGATTGCGTCTATTGATCCAAGCTTTCATTTTCACAAACAAAAGCCTGATCGATTTCACCGGGTTCGACGTGGGCAGACGCTATCGGTGATCGCTGCACGCTATGGTGTTCGAGTTAGCGAAATTGTTGCGTTAAATGGGCTTCGTAATCGTCACAGCATTCGTGCGGGTAAAACATTACGCTTGCCGCAAAAAGGGAAAGGGCAGGTTATAAGACGTACTGTCGTTGCAGAAAATCGTTCTCCAGATATTGGCCCGATACCGATTCCGGAAAGTGGTAAATATAAAGTCCGCCGGGGTGATAATATTGATCGTATTGCTAAACGGTTTGGTATTACATCCAAAGAATTACAAAAACTTAATCGCATTCGTAATAAGAACCGTATTTATCCTGGACAGTATCTGACTTTGGCGAAGGCGCCCAGCGACACTCAGCGGACCTTAACGCAAGCCAAGGAACTACAGTTGGCAAGGGTGGATAAAAAACAAGTTATTTCGCATAAGCCTGACGTTACAATTCAGCAATCAAGCCAGCAACAAATACAAGCAGTTGAAAAAATTGCAGTTGTTGCGACTCAAGACAAAGCTGTAAATGTAAAACAAAAAATAAAGAAAGTTGAGTTTCCGATATCAGAAACATTGAATAGCGAGACAACAAATCAGAGTGAAAGCCAGGATGCAGACTCCACTGAAGCAAATAATACAAATGTGATAATTGCTTCAGTTGTGACAGGAGAAGATGAAAATAAAATTGCGAACCTGGAAACAGTTCCGGTATTGGAGCCGACTGCTGATCAAACCCCGCTACAGCTAGAAAATATTAGTGACACAGCGTCAGCAACAGTGCTAACAGATGCAAGTGAACAAGTGTTGAGTTCTATTGAAAATGAAGTAGTGCTTGATAATTCTAATGAGTCAATTGGTAGTTCGGCAATTTCAGATTCTGAAGACGAGTTATTGGCGGATCCCAGCGATTACTCTGTATTTAAAAACAAAACGATTGAAATACAAGCTGCTGAAACATTAGGGCATTATGCCGAATGGTTACAATTAAGAGCGAGTCGCTTGAGAAGGGTAAATTCAATGCGTTATGGTACGCCAGTTGTTGTTGGCAGACGGTTAAAACTGGATTTTTCCCGAGTGACGCCAGAGCAGTTTGAACAAGAACGGGTTGCCTATCATCGAACCTTACAAGGTGAGTTCTTTGAGCAGTATCAAATTAACGGCACTGATAAATATAAACTTAGACGGGGTCAATCTATTTGGGTGCTAGCAAATCGAAAATACAAAATACCTATTTGGCTTTTACGGCAATATAATCCGGACCTTGATTTCAATAAAGTACGCCGGGGAACTATTATTACCTTTCCCAAAATAGAAGCTCGTTCAACAGTTGAAACGACCGGCTAACAATAGATGCCTCTGTTTTCTATTTTACTTTAGGCTGTAGAACCTGCTCTAACTCATCCAACTCTTGCTGCAATTTAGGTGGAATAAAAGTACCCGAAGAACCCGTGTGAGAAAAGCTGACATACTCCTTGTATTCGTCCAAACAGCGTTTAGCATAGGGGTGGTCTGGGTGTTTGATAATGCATTGTTTAAGATAAAGGTCTGCTAGGGAAAAATAAAAATTGTACCCAATTGAACGGTCGCTGACTGCTAACCAGAATATAAGGATGGGTATTTCACTCTCTTTAGGTTTATTGTTCAAATATTGATAGAGCCGACCACGCAACCAAACTAGCGCTATTTCTTCTTCCGGTGTTGAAATTATGCTGGTTAGTGGTTTATCCAGATCCCCAAAACTTTGCTTAACGTATTTTTCCAATGTACTAAAATTTGTATTGCCTACGTCTTTTGCACCCTGGGCCTCAAGGTTTTTCAGGCCAGCTATCCATTTTGCCAGATGGCTTTTTGTTGTGTGAGTGTGTTTCTCTAATGTAAGGTATTTTTCTAATTGTTTGGCGCCTTCGCCAGGTTTATTATATATTTGCGTATAAATTGTAATAATTCGTTGTAGTGGTTGGGCGATAGCGAGCTCCGTTTTTTTCTGATTGGATGTCAGGTGTTTGTCATAGAACTTTATTGCTTCGCTATAGTTACGGGTTACAAAATTAAATTCGGCATATGCGATATCACTGCTAAACTGGTTACGCTTGGTTCCTGAAAAAAGGGTCCTTAGTTTTGTATCTTGCGTGTGACATGAGGCGCAAATTGACCCAAGTGCGTAAAGCTGACTTCGGGCATAACTTGGGTCCTGTTTCTTAAACGCCAGTATTACTTCTTGTAGATAATCAAGCGCGTAATCATAAGATACCTGGTAAGTATCAGATTTTCCTTTTATATATGGCCCGGCTTTTTGAAATAAATCGTGTAGTTTGGAAACTGACCGTTGCATTTCGTTTCTTTCGCTGTCAGTAATCGCACGTTTGGCCATAATGAGGGGAAATAGCTCAACCATTGTTTTGCCAATTTCAGACATCACTTGGTTGAGAGAAGAGGGGTTAAGAGAAGCAGGTGTAACAGCTCCAGTGGGGCTGGCCGCGTTAGCCTGATAAGTGATCGCTAGTAAGATAATGAATATGATTTTATGCATAGGTGTATATTGCTACGTTGTATTACTATAATTAAATTTTTTTCTGGCTATCCAGGTCTGGTTCGTATTCTTTTACAAGTAAACCACCACGGCCGGCGAGTATACTTGCAAGCTTGGCTTTAAAGAAACCGAGAGCAAAGCGCATTAAACGCATAAAGTGGTTTGGGTATTGAAGCGTGAGCTTCATATAATAATGCCCAATTGATGGGCGCCGGTAGAAGGCCTTTAATATTTCCTGGTAATGGCGATCTAGTTCTTTGACAGTAATGCCTTCTGGCGCCCAAACAAAATTCATTCCATTCATTTTCTTCCAGTGGTCATCACGAATATTGGTGCCGTAGAGGTCTCGATATATAGGGGAGCCCGGGTAAGGCGTGAATTTGGTTAAATTCATTATAGTCATTGGGATATTGCGAATAAAATGTTTAGTTTGCCGGATGGTATTTTCATTTTCACCTGGGAAACCCAGCATAAATAAGCCTTTAGTGCGAATTCCTGCTTCATCAGTCCATTTAATCGCTTGTGCTGATTTTTCAACTTCTGCAAGTTTATCCATTTTTTTCAATAACTCATTGGATCCAGTTTCCAGGCCAAAACTGATTTCCCAGCAGCCGGCTTGTTTCATAATTTTTAAAACATCCGGTTTTACTGTATCAACGCGGGCAGTACAGCTCCACGTTATTTTTAAGCCGCTTTCCAATAATAATTCGCATAATTCGGTTACACGTACTTTGCTGGCAAGAAATAAATCATCAACAAAGCCAATATGACGAATTCCATACTTTTCATGCAAATGTTTCATCATTTGAAATACAACTTTGGGTGAATAGTGACGTACGCGTGCGCCAAAAGTGGATGTGTCACAAAATTTACAATGAAATGGGCAGCCTCTTGATGCCGCGATTGTTGCAACAGGCCCTCGAGGAAAATCGTATATTGCCGGTTTATATCGATTGGGAAAGTTTGGTAGTAAGTCCCACGCAGGGAAGGGCAACTCGTCTAAAATACGATTAATCGGCTTACCGGCAGTCTTTTGTACAAACGGGCCCTTGCGATAAAGAATACCAGGTACATTAAAAAGATCTTTGTCATTCTCCAATGCGTCTAACAACTCCACTAGAATCTTTTCACCTTCACCATCAACAGCGTAGTCAAATTCTTTAAATCGCTCTAGTGTTTCTGGACCCATTGAAGAAATATGCGGTCCCCCGACAATGATAATAGTTTCCGGCAGGGCATCCTTGATTTGTTTAGCGATGTTGACTGCGTTCCACACGCCGACTGTAAACAAGGTAACACCTACATATTTGGGTCGTTGTTTAATAATTTTTCTTGCAACCTCATTAACACTGAGATTTTGAATATCACTTTCGATAATTGAAGGGAGATAACCGTGCTCACGCACTTCGGCGGCCAAATGCAGCAAACCAAGCGAAGGAGAATTATTGGTAATGTGCTTTACAAACTCGTAACCTGGTGCGATGCGTTCGTAGGGAGGATTAATAAAGACGATGCTTTTATTAACGGTCGTGGTATTATTAACGGACGTAGTATGGATTGGCATGGCGGTAATTGTAACATGTCCGGCGAGATTCGGCGATTGTGCTTCATATACAGGTCGAAAATTGGCCAATTTGATCTAATAATTTATTTCCCATTTTAAGATGCGGGTATTCAGATGCTTATAACTGCAATGCACGACTGTAATAATTTATCAATGTAGATCCAGCTTCTTCAGCTGTCTTTCCATAACTAATTACACCGTCTCGATGTCCCTTCATGCAAATTATGTGATCTTCCAACTTAGTTAAATCTGATATTAACCGTTTTATTTCATTCGCCATATCAGATGTGCCATATTGAACATTTTCTTTGGTTTCCCGAATATTTAATTGTTTTGTATTTTCCCAGATTACTGGGCTATGCACATGAAAAACAAACTGGATGTCAGCATTTGCTTGATACATTGCACCATGTGTTAATGCTTCAGAAGACGGTCTGATAGGACCTGTTGCTTTAATTTTATTTTGATCGGGATCACATTGCGTGACAATGGTGTAATGCGAGTTATCCAGATCGGGCAGGTGGCCGGTTTGTGTACCGCTAATCAAATATTCGCCCGCGTATCGACGCTTTTCTTTAGAATTTAAACGGCGGCTTACATTGCCATAGCTAAATCCGTCATAACGTTCGGGATTTTGGCCGATTAGTTTAAGTAGAAAAAGAACCTTTCTCCAGGCACTGAGTTCTTTCAAATCAACACAATCAAGAGATGTGCTTTCGATATAGTCGAACTCATATTTTACTACACCTTCAATTTCTGACATGCAATTATCCATGTGAAATAACTAAAATTTTCTTACGTAGCCATTATACTCTTGTAATGCGATGCATTCATGTGCTGTGTAATGCTGTGCTTTTTATTAGATGCCATTGTATAACACAGTCTGTCTTTGACAAAAATACGAGCGAATCTGACTGCAAGAGTGTAAAAATCGTTGTTTGGGCTTATATTTGTTGTATATAGAATTTTAATTAGGTGCAGAATATGTTGTGGCAGCGTTTTCACCATAAAGGAATTCCAGCGTATTTGGCAAAGCCGGAGCCATTTTCACCCAATTTTTGGCGGCAAAATTTACATAATAATCTCATTGAGTCTGCGCAAAAAGCGGGGAAAGAGGTAAGAAGTTATCGCCAACAATTGTTTTTTAATAAATTCTATCGTGTCGTTATATGTGAACTATTAAAAATATTAACCGTGCTAACAACGCACGAGATGGAATTGATCTTTGACGCAATAGCGAGCATGATGGAAGTAAGAAGTTCATTAAATTTGAAAAGGGGGGCAACAATGTCCCAATTTCGAAATGCGATAATTATCATCGTTTTGCTATTGCCTGCTCAGTTGCTAGCGAATAATACTCAAACGGGAATGGGTGCGGTCATTGGTAGCACCAGTGGGTTATTTCTACCGATTGCGGCAGGTGAGTTATTTATAGAGCCTTCCGTCTCTTTCAGAAAAAATGAAACAGATTCCACGACCATAAGCAACATCGCACGATCAGGTCGAAAATCCAGGACTGTCACGTTGGGTGTCGGACTATTTAAAAACAAGCTAGTTGCCGAAAAGGTTTTTCTTTATTATGGCGCCAGGATAGGACTTGTCAAAAGAAAAATAACGGAAACTACTGCACCGACCTCAATTCTATCTGCATCGTCCAGCACTATCTCAGATGATGGTTTTTTTATCTCGCCAACCGTCGGCGCCCAATATTATTTTGTTCCTCAATTTAGCGCTGGCCTGGATCTCGCATTACAATTTAGCAAAACGGATGGAAAAGAGGCGTTGACAGCTGGGGGAATCACTGTTACAGCCAATACTAAGGATACGTCTTCTTCGACAACGGCGACAGTGATAGTGAGATACTTGTTTTGACGTTTTATAATAATTAATCAGAGGTTGCCTAATGAATTATACTGCGAGTGGTGTTCCAACTACTACGATGCACTAAATAGTCAAAACGGAGACTACCTAAAATAAATCATGACTGGTTCCAGCGTGACGCAAAACAATACACATAATGTTGAATTATCTCCCCATAGTTTATCAGTAGACGCTGTTTTATCAAAACTGGGTGTGTCAAAGCATGGTCTTTCTCACAGCGATGTTACGCAGCGCATAGAACGTTATGGTCCAAATACATTCCCGAAAACTAAACCGCCAGGTGTGCTATCCATATTTTTAACGCAATTTACTAGCCCTCTGATATACGTTTTATTAGCAGCAGCACTTTTATCCCTGCTCATTCAAGAGTGGTCGGATGCGGGGTTTATATTTTTAGTACTTTTGGTCAATGCCATTATTGGCTCAGTACAGGAACTTTCCGCTCAACGCTCTGCCTCAGCGCTTCAGGAATTAGTTTCAATTTATTGCAGAGTATTGCGAATAAGTGACGATAATAAAAGTGACGTTACAAAAAGCGACAGTTATGAAATAAATGCAAATCAACTAGTACCAGGGGATATTGTACTTTTAGAGCAGGGTGATCGTGTTCCTGCGGATATTCGATTATTGGATTGCCATGATTTGGAAGCAGATGAGTCATTGTTAACCGGTGAGTCTCGTACGGTATTAAAAAATGCACAAACGATATTTAATACTGATATTGTTCTCGCTGATCGGACTAATATGGCGTTTGCGGGCAGTATGATTATCCGTGGACGCGCCACGGGTGTAGTGGTTACAACTGCACTGAATACAGAACTTGGCCATATTGCTGAAGCGGTACTGAATAAACCACTAACCAAACCACCACTTGTATTGCGGTTGGAAAAATTTACTCATGGTATTGCGGTTGTTGTTGTTATTGCTGCACTGATTATGGCTGGCGTGGCATACGGTCGTGGTACGCCGCTTAATGAAATATTTTTTCTTGCCGTCGCCCTGGCGGTATCCGCAATACCAGAAGGCTTACCAGTGGCACTGACTGTGGCGCTCGCAATTGGTATGCGCCGAATGGCGCGCCGCAATGTAATTATTCGAAGGTTGGTTGCAGTTGAATCATTAGGGTCATGCACTTTTATTGCTTCAGACAAAACTGGTACATTAACAGTAAATCAGTTAACGGTATCTCAGATTGTTTCACCGAATATTGCACCTTGGGAAGTGACTGGACAAGGTGTCACTCCCATAGGAAACATAATATCGACGAATGGTGAATTAACGAATACTGAGAGAGTTCGACTTAAACATTTATGTTTGGCAGCGGTATTATCAAACGACGGATTTCTCGGGCATCGTGAGCATGGCTGGAGTACTCACGGCGATGCTGTTGATATTGCGTTATTAGTTATGGCTCACAAAGCAGGTATTACTAAAGCCGATGTTGAAAACGAATATGCTGAGCAGGCCATTATCCCGTTTGAATCGGAACGATTGTTTTCGGCTAGCCTGAATCAGGTTGGTGATGGGCAATTTGCTTTCGTTAAGGGTGCGCTAGAGCGATTGCTTCCTATGTGTAATAAAATGCTTGGCAATGATGGTGACCTGCCTATCGATGGTCAATTACTGGAAAAACAGGCACACACTCTGGCTAGTCAGGGTTATCGTGTGCTTGCTCTTGCGTCGGGAAAAATTGCACTAAAGCAAGGAGAAGTATTTTCCGAGGAACACCTTCATTCACTTACTTTTCTTGGCCTGGTAGCAATGATAGACCCACTTCGTGTTGAGGCAAAACAAGCGATTATCGATTGCCAAAAAGCAGGGATCAAGGTTGCAATGGTGACCGGCGATCATCCTGCAACAGCACTGGCGATTGCACGCCAGCTCAATTTAACAGATGATATCAGCAAAGTTGTTACCGGTGGGGAGCTTAGACGTGCAAACACCCAGGATGCTTTTGATTCTATTACACGACAGGCACATGTATTTGCCAGAGTAGAACCGCAGCAGAAACTGGACATTGTTCAATCTTTGCAACGTAATGGGCATTTTGTCGCAGTGACAGGAGATGGCGCCAATGATGCGCCTGCGCTGCATGCTGCACAGGTTGGCGTCGCGATGGGGAAAAATGGCACTGATGTTGCGCGTGAGTCTGCTGACATTATCACTACTGATGATAATTTTGCGTCAATTGTATCAGGCATAGAGGAGGGGCGGGTTGCTTACGCCAATGTGCGTAAAGTTATTTTTTTACTGATATCAACCGGTGCAGCTGAATTAGTTCTGTTTACTTTAGCTTTAATTACGGCACAACCGCTACCCCTGCTGGCAGTACAGTTGTTATGGTTGAATTTAGTGACTAACGGTATACAGGATGTAGCATTGGCCTTTGAACCCAAAGAGGGCGACGAGCTAAAACGACCGCCACGACCAACAACGGAAAGTGTTTTTAACCGACTTATGATTGAGCGGGTTATAGTGTCTGCATTGGTAATCGGGTTTGTTGCTTTTTTTCTTTTTCAGTGGCTACTAACTCAAGGGTATACAATTGAAGAAGCACGTAATGGTACTTTGTTACTCATGGTGCTGTTTGAAAATATTCATGTATTTAATAGTCGATCAGAAACACGATCCGTATTTAAACACAATCCGTTACGAAACCCGATTTTGTTATTTGGAACTGCTGTGGCACAACTGATTCACATAGGCGCTATGTATACACCTTGGGTCAGTGATGTGCTACACATTCAACCTGTATCGCTGCTAAATTGGCTTAAGCTGTTAAGCCTTGCTTTGATTATATTGATGGTAATGGAAATACATAAATTGGTACGCAAAAATCTGGCTAATATGTGAGTTGGTTATAGTTCAATTTCGGAACCGGTGAGAGAATTTTCTGTGTAACCATTTTAAAATGAGAGGGGGTAATAACGTGGTAAGCGCAATTACAATAATCATAGCTGCATAAATCTCATTGTTAAAAATACCACTTTCGCGACCTAATTCGGCAAATATTAATCCAATTTCGCCACGTGGAATCATGGAAACGCCGATGATGGTTCGTTCCAACCAGTTTTTTTGCAAAAGAAAAGCACCAGCTAATTTTCCGATGACTGCAACGGTAAGCAGGCTTAGAGAAAATACCCAGATATAGGAGGAACTCCAGTCTATTTCACGTAGATTGAGTGACAAGCCTACCATGACAAAAAATATTGGGGTAAATAAATAAATGATTGGGTACATTTGTGTTTCAATGCGCTGAGTAAATTCATCATCAGAAAGTGAACGTATCGATGTACCTAAGGGAATAAAAAAACGTCTTGAAAGGGCTAAACCCGCCGCAAAACCACCTAATAGTTCGGGTGCGCCTACAACATACGCAAGCCATGCAAATAGCAGTACCAGTGAGACAATAGTGGTCGGGATTAAACCGGGTATTTCACTCGCTGCGTCAAAACGCCGAATAACGATTGACATTAATTTTGCAACAAAGGGTGCTATCAGAAAAAAGGCGATAATGAATACGAATACTTTGCCACTATTGGCCAGATTAATTCCGCCTCCAATGGAAAATTCATAAAGTAAAGCCAATAGGATGACACCGATAATGTCATCCAGCACCGCAGCGCCAAGTACGATTTGGCCAGATGCAGTATTTAGGCGTTTTAAATCAGTGAGTACTCGTACCGTGATGCCGATGCTAGTTGCCGTTAACGTTCCACCCACAAAAAGTGATACAAGCAAAGACAATTCAAATAACCAGAATGCCAGGACAAAACCAAGAATTAGCGGTAGTACAAATCCTACGAAGGCGACGATAATAGATTGTGTACCCGAATGTATCAGTTTTTTAATATCGGATTTGATTCCGACTTCAAAAAGCAGCAAGATTATACCGATTTCAGCGAGTAACTTTAACGCTTCTACGGGTTCTATCCAGCCAAATAAGCTTGGCCCCAACACAACGCCAGCACAGAGTTCTCCCAACACCGATGGAACACGAAGTCGAGTAGCAAGTTCGGCAAATATGCGTGCTGTTAGTAGGATTATGAGTAGACTTAGAAAAAACTCATGTGTTTCCACGATATTTTCTCCATCTTTCGTATTTCTTTCTATTTTAGATCACAAAATATGAAAACAATACCGCTATATTGGCATTCGTGAACTAAAATAACTATTAATATCAATGGGATAGAAAATTATTGTAAGTTTAGCAAAATTCTGGCTGTGCTAACCGGACGTGCTATCACTGTGAAATTAATCTAACCGGATCGTCGAGTAATTGCGATAAATATCACTTAAGCCCGACAGGCTCTTAGGGTGATGACGCAACTAACCATAAAATAGTATAAAAAAAAGACAAATCAGTTGCGTTTATATTGCCACATTTTTAAATCGCCAATTGTTGTTGCGATATGCTTTAATAAATTATTTATACCCATTAATAAAATCCTTATGAAAATGAATCTAAACCTAATCCTATGAAACGGCACAAGAAAAATTATCATCATCGTTGTGGTTCAGACCAGTCTGCCATTGCGGGGCTAAGGGATTGGTATCGCAGCGAACTTGGACAACGTTTATTAGAACAAGAAAAAATGACACTGGAGCCTTTAATCGCGAGTTTGTTTGGCTATCATCTGTTGCAAGTCGGGGTAGTGACGGAAGAAAGCTTGTTGCATACATCGTTGATTCCGAATTGTATGATTTTAGATATCAACATTGGTTCGGTTAATTTAAGTACAGAAATGAAGGGCAAAGTGTTTAGTGGTTTACCTGATGCATTACCGGTCGCCTCGGATAGCCTCGATGTAATGTTACTTCCGCATGTGCTCGAATTTAGCCGCGACCCACATCAGGTATTGAGAGAAGTAGATCGTGTACTCATTCCCGAAGGCCACGTGGTAATATCCGGATTTAATCCCTGGAGTAGTTGGTTAATTTGGCGTTTACTGCTTGGTTGGCGAAAACAGCCGCCGTGGTGTGGCCGATTTGTGAGTCTGGCGCGACTCAAGGATTGGTTGAGATTATTAGGATTTGATATTATATCTGTTCAGCATGTTTTTTATCGTCCACCCATTCAACATGAGGGAATAATGAATAAGCTTTCTTTTGTTGATTCCATTGGGGAAAAATTCTGGCCAATATACGGTGCGAGTTATACGTTGGTAGCGAAGAAGCGTGTATTTACTTTTACACCGATAAAACCGAGGTGGAAACCTCGACGTTTTGTCCCCGATCGTATTGTAGAACCTCAGAACCGCGGGAATATACCGTATTCACTTGACGGGTACTAGAATGAAAAACGTGGATATATTTACAGACGGTGCCTGCAGGGGAAATCCGGGACCCGGAGGGTGGGGCGTATTGATGCGCTACAATGGCAATGAAAAAAAAATACACGGCGGTGAGAATGATACGACCAATAACAGAATGGAATTAATGGCTGCAATCCAGGCATTGGAAAGATTAAAAAAACCTTGTCGTGTTAACTTAACGACAGATTCAAAGTATGTCATAGATGGTATCACTTCCTGGATAGTGGATTGGAAGAAGCGGGACTGGAAAACGGCGGCAAAAAAACCGGTGAAGAATGTTGATTTGTGGAAGCGTCTTGATATAGCCGTACAAGAACACGAAATTCAATGGCATTGGATAAAAGGGCACGCTGGGCATGAAGGCAATGAAATTGCGGATGAGCTGGCAAATCAGGGCATAGATGAACACCTTAGCCGGGCGGGGCGTTAGGTGTAATAGGAACAACAATGAGACAAATCGTACTCGATACTGAAACAACTGGATTAGAACCGACACAGGGCCATCGAATTATCGAAATAGGTTGTGTCGAAATAATAAACAGGCGCCTTACTGGCAATAGATTCCATCAGTACTTGCGACCTGATCGGGAAATTGACGAAGCTGCGCTGAATGTTCACGGAATTACAACCGAATTTCTTGAGGACAAATCGCGTTTCGTCGAAGTAGTCGATGAATTCATTCAGTTTATAAAGGGTGCAGAATTAGTCATCCATAATGCGCCGTTTGATGTTGGGTTTATAAATAATGAATTTGATCTCTTAAATGGCGACTTTGAGCCTGTTTCAAAAATATGTGACGTAGTTGATACCTTGGCGCTTGCCCGTAAACTTCACCCTGGGCAAAAAAATAATCTGGATGCGCTGTGTAAACGCTATGAAATTAATAATGCTCACCGTGAATTGCACGGGGCATTGTTAGATGCCGAAATTCTTGCGGATGTTTATTTAATAATGACGGGTGGTCAGTCGAGTCTATTGTTAGATTCGACAACGTCAGAAGTGATAAATGTTCACAATGAAATAAAACGAGTTCCAGCGGATAGGCCGAAACTATCTGTTCTCAATGCGGATGATAAGGAAATAGCTTTGCATGATGAATTATTAAATAAAATAAACCATTCATGTGATCAAGGTAATCTTTGGAATAGGCAACTTTAATATACGCTATCGTTGTTTTTATTGCTTAAAAAAGACTAGAGTTGATCCACAGGTGCGTTAATATGCTAAGCGTGTAGCCAATCGCTACCGCTGGTGTCCATTTTAGATGACTGAAAAATGTATATTGTCCTTTAGCTTGCCCCATTAAAGCGACCCCGGCTGCCGAGCCAATGGATAATAAGCTGCCGCCGACGCCTGCCGTGAGCGTGACAAGTAACCATTGTCCTAACGGCATTTCGGGATTCATACTGAGCACGGCGAACATCACAGGAATGTTATCCACAATAGCAGAGAGCAGGCCAACCAATACATTTGCTGTTGTTGCACCCATTTGTACGTACATCAGCTCTGACGTTAGCGCCAGATAACCAATAAATCCGAGGCCACCTACAGACAATACAACGCCGTAAAAAAACATTAGTGTATCCCATTCAGCGCGGGCAATGTTTTTAAACACATCAAAAGCTTCGATGTCTCCAATTTCTTCTTGCGCCTTGGTGCTATCTGAATTATTAATTTGAGAAACTCTATGACTGGTTTTTTTCAAATAAAAACCAAAAAACTTCAGGTAGGCCAGACCTGTCATCATGCCGAGCATAGGTGGCAAATGCAAAAAGTTGTGAAAACTGACGGCTGTCGCGATGGTTAGCAGGAATAATACAATAATTCGTTTGGCGCCACGTTTCATTGAGATATTCTCATTGACTGCGTTTGGTCTTTCTTTGGGTAGTGCGAAATGCATGATAGCGGCGGGTACAACAAAATTGACCACTGACGGAATAAATAATAAGAAAAAAGCATTGAATTCAACGATACCTTTTTGCCAAACCATTAATGTAGTGATATCACCGAAAGGACTGAAAGCGCCTCCGGCGTTCGCAGCAACAACGATATTGACACAGGCTATACCGACAAAACGTTTGTTTCCCACACCGACAGCCAGAATAACAGCGCACATAAGCAGTGCGGTAGTCAAATTATCTGCGATAGGCGAAATGCTGAATGCAAGAATACCCGTCATCCAGAATAATTGACGGTAACTGAAGCCTTTTTGAATCAGCCAGGCGCGCAACGCATCAAATACGCGCCGTTCTTCCATTGCATTGATGTAAGTCATCGCAACCAGTAGGAAAAGCATGAGTTCTGAAAATTCAAGTATGTTGTGTCGCACTGCGTCCGCAGCAACGTCAGTAAAGCCCTGATTGACATATACGTATGCAATCATTACCCATATGATGCTGGCGGCCAGTACAACTGGTTTGGACTTACGAAGATGGGTAAACTCTTCGGCCATGACAAATACATAGGCCAATGCAAAAACCGCCAGCGCGGCGTATCCGACAATATGGTTGGTGAGATCTATATGCTCCCCCGTCGTTGTGGAGGCGTAGAGAGAGGGCGATATAAAAAGAAGCAAGAGGGAGAGTGATGTTGAAATAATTGATTTAAACAATCGTCGCTCCTTTTACATACACGGCGTACTGCACGGCGTACTGAGAGTTATGTCGATACATACTCGAATGTATTTTAATAGATTGTGACAATAAGCATATGTTTTATAAACTAATTTAGTTTTATCATTGCGCGGTTATTTTTACATTACTACATTATATTATTATATAGTAATATATACTGTAGCCATTTATTTTTCAAGCCGCTATTCAACGCGGGGAAACCGTTATTTCAAATGGCTATTTCACAAATAGACGACTCAAAATGACCAAAAAGCTTTTGCTTCAATTGTGGTTTGATAAATATTTTTGGTTCGCATTAGCTGCAGCAATATTGTACTGGGGGGTACTTTTATCACTTAATGTGTGGCTTGGTTCTATTGGGAATTTGCAATTAAACTGGTTTTTTTATCAACCATTATTATTTCTCCTGGTTGGCTTTATTTACCCGATATTGGAAGAACTCGTATTTAGAGGATTGATACAGGGAATGATTGCCCGTTATCTTATCAACAATTATCCTACCGGCAATCGTCGATTTGGAATTATTTCCGTTGCAAACATTGTTACGAGTATTTTATTTGTTTTTTTTCATTTAATATCACATTCGTATTTGTGGGCGATATCTGTTTTTATTCCTTCAATAATCTTTGGTTTTTTTCGTGAAAAATACGACTCAGTCGCACCGGCTATTTTATTGCACGTTTATTATAATTTGGGTTACTTTTTGTTATTTCCACCCTAGTACATCGTCAATATAGCCTTGACGATGTACTAGTACTACTATTTATCCGGCTGATTTCGCCCGATAGCGTAATAAGTAAAACCTTCTTGTATCAAAAACTGTGGGTCGTAAAGATTACGCCCATCAAAAATGACAGCTTGTTTAAGCATGCTTTTCATTTCTTTGAAATTAGGACTCCTGAACTGGTTCCATTCAGTGACGACAATAAGCGCATCTGTGTTGTCCAATGCGGCTTCCGGTGAGTCGCAGAGTACTAATTTTTTGTCGCGGCAGTTATCGCCATAGATGCGTTGTGCTTCTTTCATCGCCTCTGGATCATAGGCTTTCACTGTCGCACCTTGAGCCCATAGCGCTTCCATCAGCGTTCGGCTCGGCGCCGCCCGCATATCATCGGTATTCGGTTTAAAAGCCAGTCCCCACAATGCAAATTTACGGCCTTGTAAATCACCTTTGAAGTGTCGATTGATTTTATTAAACAGGACATCTTTTTGGCGATTATTGACGGATTCCACCGCTTTTAATAATGCTGCATCATAGCCAATTTGCGTTGCCGTTCGTTCCAATGCTTGCACATCTTTGGGGAAACACGAACCACCATAACCGCAACCTGGGTAGATAAATTTATATCCAATCCGAGGGTCAGAACCAATCCCAATACGCACATTTTCGATGTCGGCACCGAGCATTTCCGCCATATTGGCTAATTCGTTCATAAAACTGATTTTAGTCGCCAGAAGGGCATTCGCTGCGTATTTGGTCAGCTCTGCTGAACGTATATCCATAACAAGGACACGATCTCGATTTCGATTAAACGGTGTATAGAGTGCGCGCAACAATTCCGCCGTGCGTGGGTTATCGGTGCCAACCACCACACGATCAGGTTTCATGAAATCATCGAGAGCTGCGCCTTCTTTAAGAAATTCCGGGTTGGATACGACATCAAATTCAATGTTTTGACCTCTGCTTGCAAGGACAGCATTCACCGTATCCTTGACTTTATCTGCTGTTCCGACCGGTACCGTCGATTTGTTTACAATAATTCGGTAGTCATTCATGTTTTCACCGATACTGCGCGCGACGGCCAGCACATATTGCAAGTCAGCTGATCCATCCTCATCCGGTGGGGTCCCCACTGCGACAAATTGGAAAAGACCGTGGTTCACGCCTTTTTCTGTATCAGTACTGAAATTAAGTCGATTGGCTGCTACATTCTTTTTCACCAGATCTTCAAGGCCTGGCTCATAGATGGGTAATAAGCCTTTGTTAAGATTGTCGATTTTTTGCTTATCTATATCGATGCAAAGGACGTCATTGCCGACTTCTGCCAGGCACGTGCCTGTGACCAGCCCGACGTAACCCGAACCATAAATTGTTATTTTCATCTGTTTGTATGCTCGCTCAGCTTCTTGGTTTATAATGTCGGCGGTTATTATAGCATAGCGCAGATTTTAGTATTTTATTAATCACTTTTGGAGACAATATGCATGTATTAGTCTGTGGTGGTGCAGGATATATCGGTTCACATATGTCGAAACTTCTGGCTGAACAGGGGTATCAGGTGACTGTATTTGATAATTTGTCTACCGGTCATCGGCAAGCGGTGAAATGGGGGAGCCTGGTCGAGGGTGACTTGCTTGATCCGCAAGCATTGGCTTCGCTGTTCAAATCAAATAAATTCGATGCAGTTATGCATTTTTCGGCCAAATCGCTGGTCGGGGAGTCGGTACAAAAACCTGATCTCTATTATTTTAATAATGTCGTTGGCAGCTTGAACCTGCTGGATCATATGCGTTTATACGGGGTTAATAAATTTGTTTTTTCATCCTCTGCGGCCACATTTGGTCATCCGCAAGTAGCGCTGATCGATGAAAATCACGTGCAAAAACCGATAAATCCTTACGGTAAAACCAAATTAGCGGTCGAGTATATGCTTGGCGATTACGCACAAGCCTATGAAATTAGATCGGTTAGTTTGCGCTATTTTAACGCGGCTGGTGCCGATCCTTCAGGGCAAATAGGCGAGTCTCACGATCCGGAAACCCATCTTATTCCCAACGTGATGAAAGCGGTATTGGGTGAGGGTGCAGGCTTGAAAATTTTCGGGAATGACTACGAAACACTTGACGGTACGTGTATACGAGATTATATACATGTGAATGATTTGTGTCAGGCACACTTACTTGCGCTACATTATATGGATAAAAACAGTGGCGCACATGCGTACAATTTGGGCAATGGGAAGGGGTTTAGCGTACTGGAAGTGATAAACGCAGCCAGTGAAGTGGTTGGTAAAAAAGTCAAGTATGAAATGGTTGGGCGACGAGTTGGAGATCCGCCGGTGCTTGTGGCGAATAGCAGCAAAATACAAGCGCAATTAAACTGGGTACCGGAATATACGGAAATCAGTAAAATAATTAGTACTGCCTGGAATTGGCATCAGCACGCGGTTTTTTAAAATTGATATAAGAAAACAGGTGTTTTTAGCAAGAACTAGTACACCGTCAAATACCCTTGACGGTGTACTAGAATAAGAATCAATCGGGACGGCGCATTTCAGGTACCTTGATTAAAAAGCGTACCAGTATTAGGTTCATAGCATCTTAGAACAAGTGGTATACAATAATATAATGTTGTTTCTAGAACCAAAATTTACTGGCCAGGTAAGGCGGGGAAAACAGCACAGGTAGCGTAGGAAAGTAGCATGAAAATGTGCTAGGGAGACGGTTAGTCAAGCATGAATAAAGGTCATCGAATTACACGCGATAAACCTGGGTCCATAGCAAATTTTGTTATGGTTCTTCTTGGTCCGCTGATTGTCACATTAACGTTAATTGTTGTTACCCATGCCTATGATGTTCGCTATGATGGCGCTTATGTGTCTTTGGCGGTAGTTACATTTCTGATTTCTTTTATTGTCTTTAAAGAAATTAATCTACATATCTCCTGGCGCACTGGTGGTGTAAGCGCACAAACCAGAGAAATAGTTTTTGCTTGGTTAGTGTTTGTGAGTATTTTGCTTTTTCTTGGTTATGCCACAAAGTCATCTGAAGTGTTTTCGCGCCGGATTATTTTGACCTGGATAGTGGCGACTCCTTTTATAATGTTATTTGTCTATGCCATCGCAAAAATAGTGTTAACGAAAATAATCAAATCTGAAAAATTTTCGAGATCAGTAGTTGTAGTGGGGGTAAACGACTTGAGTAAAAGCCTGGTTACTGAAATTGCATCGGATCCTCAGCTTAATATGAACTTTAAAGGTTATTTTGACGATAGAAATAATGAAAGATTGGGAAAAATAGACAATGGTGATGTGCTAGGTAAATTTAGTGGGCTTTCTCAGTATATAAATAAACATAAAATTGATTTGATTTATTTTGCACTACCGATGGTGCAGGAAAAAAGAATATTAAATTTGCATGATGATGTTCGCGATACCACTGCTTCAATTTATTTTGTACCTGACCTCTTCATATTTGATTTGATACAAGCACGGGTCGATGATGTTAATGGTATTCCCGTATTGGCTGTTTGCGAATCCCCGTTTGCAGGTGTAACAGGATTATTGAAGCGCTTAAGCGATATACTGTTTGCGAGCGTTCTGATATTGCTTGTTTCTCCAATAATGCTGTTGATTGCGATAAGTATAAAAATACTAATGCCTGGTCCCGTGTTATTTAAACAAAAAAGGTATGGTTTGGATGGTGAAGAAATTAAAGTTTATAAATTTCGTACCATGAAGCAATGTGATGACTCAACTGATAACAAAGAAGAAAAAGTGGTTCAGGCAACAAGAAATGATCCGCGGGTGACTGAGTTAGGTTCCTTTTTAAGGAAAACATCACTTGATGAATTGCCGCAATTTTTTAACGTATTACAGGGCAGAATGAGTGTCGTGGGTCCACGACCACATGCCGTCGCACACAATGAAGAATATCGAAAATTGATTAAAGGTTATATGATGCGCCATAAGGTTAAGCCGGGTATTACAGGATGGGCGCAGGTAAACGGCTTGCGTGGAGAAACAGACACAATTGAAAAAATGGAGTCACGCGTGCGTTATGATCTGGATTATTTACGTCATTGGTCACTGGGATTAGACGCAATGATCATTATAAGAACAGTGTTGATGATGTTTCGTGACAAGAATGCGTACTAGTACACCGTCAAAATAGCCTTGACGGTGTACTAGCCTTTTGTCAGGTTTGTGGGGCAGGGGGAAAATGCAGTAGGATTATATTTTGCATTTATAGGTCAGTTCTACCGTTCCGTCTTCGTAGACGGTTTCCAGTCTGACAGTAAACCCCCATAAACGTGCGATATGTTTGGTTACTTCTGCGACTGTTTCTGCCAATGGTCGGCGGTTATATTGGTAGTGCCTTAGAGTCAGTGAACGATCGCCTTTCATATTGACATCATAAACCTGAATATCGGGTTCGTTTTGTCCAAGATTATATTGTTCCGACAAGGTTTTTTTGATGTGATGGTAGCCTTCGTCGTTGTGAATAGATGATATTTCAAGTTCAGGTTTGGTATCATCATCCAGTAATGAAAAAAGTTTAAAGTCTCGTATGATTTTGGGAGATAAATATTGTGAAATAAAACTTTCGTCTTTAAAGTTTCTCATGGCAAAATCAAGTGATTCTACCCAGTCAGTATTTGCCAGATCGGGGAAATAATTCTTGTCCTCTTCGGTAGGATTTTCACATATACGCCTTATGTCCTTCATCATGGAAAAACCAAGCGCATAGACATTTATGCCACTGTAGAAGCGACTGTCAAATGAAGGTTGGCTCACCACATTTGTGTGTGATTGCAAAAATTCAATCATAAAGCCGTCAGAAAGAAATCCTTCGTCGTATAGTTGATTGAGCAATGTGTAATGCCAGAATGTTGCCCAGCCCTCATTCATAACTTGGGTTTGTCTTTGTGGATAAAAATATTGGGCAATTTTACGCACTATACGAACGAGTTCTCTTTGCCATGGTTCAAGTAAGGGCGCATTTTTTTCTATAAAGTACAAAATATTTTCTTGAGGTTCATCTGGGAAGCGTAAATCAGTTGGTTCAGCATCGTCTGATTCTTTAGTCGGTATTGTGCGCCATAATTCATTTATCTGAGATTGCAGGTACTCCTCCCGTTCTTTTTGACGGAGCATTTCTTTTTGTATCGATAGATTAGGTGGTCGTTTGTAACGATCTACACCGTAATTCATTAAGGCGTGGCAGGAATCCAGAATTTCCTCAACTTGTTTTTCACCATAACGTTCTTCACATTTGGCCACGTAGTTCTTCGCGAATAGAAAATAATCAATAATGGCGTCGGCATTTGTCCAGGTTTTGAATAAGTAATTATTTTTAAAAAAAGAATTATGACCATAAGCAGCATGTGCGATAACCAATGCCTGCATCATCATGGTGTTTTCTTCCATGAGGTAGGTAATGCATGGGTCAGAGTTAATCACAATTTCGTAAGCCAGCCCCATTTGACCACGTCGGTAGCGTTGCTCGGTCGCGAGAAATTGTTTTCCGAACGACCAATGAGAATAGCCTAATGGCATACCCACAGATGCATAGGCATCCATCATTTGTTCTGCAGAAATTATTTCAATTTGAATTGGATAAGTGTCTAACTTGAATTGAGAAGCAACGCGCTCAATTTCTTTATTGTATCTATCTATTAATTCGAAAGACCACTCTGACGTATTAGAAATTATTTTCCCTCTCTTTTTAACAGCTGTCTTTTTGGAGGTTTGTTTGGTTACTTTGCCAGATGCCTTTTTCAATACATTGTTGGATTGTTGGCCCGCCCTTTTTTTAGACGGATTGACGGTTTTCCTGTTATCTGTATCAGTTTTAGAATTCATGACGGTTGTTTTTTAAAAAGCTCTCTAAATACGGGATAAATTTCAGAAATATTTTCAATACGCTGCATCGCGAAATTTTCACATGCCATTTTCACATTTAGATATTCACGCCACAGGTTTTGTGGATTATCATTTGATATTTCTATATAAGAATAATATTGTACACACGGTAATATTGAATTCGCCAACAAATCTCGACAAATTGGTGAGTCATCGTTCCAGTTGTCACCATCAGAGGCCTGTGCGGCGTATATATTCCATTCATCTGTTGGAAAGCGATCTTTAATAATTTCATGCATTAATTTTAGTGCACTGGATACAACGGTACCGCCGGTTTCTCTGGAATAGAAAAAATTTTCTTCGTCAACTTCTTTGGCAATTGTATGGTGAGAAATAAATACAATTTCTATCTTTTCGTATGTGCGTGTTAAAAATAAATAAAGCAAGATAAAAAATCGTTTTGCGATATCTTTTTTCATTTGGTCCATTGAACCCGATATATCCATCAAACAAAACATAACAGCGTGTGTTGATGGTCGTGGTAGTTTTATTCGGTTGTTATATCTTAGGTCAAACGGGTCGATAAAGGGAATCGCAGCTATTTTTTTCTTTAGCGATTCTATTTCTTTCTTCAATTCAAAAACTTTAGGGCGGTATTCATCAGTGACTAGCAATAGTGCAGACAATGCCTGTTCTGCTTCTTTTAATTGTCTTTTGTATGGGTTCTGTAGGGCGATGCGTCTGGACAGCGCGCCCCGCAAAGAGCGAACAATATTAATATTTGAAGGTATACCATCTGAGCTGTGTCCCGCGCGCACGCTCTTAAATTCTTTAATGGTCGTCAGTTTGGTTTTCACCAAATTGGGGAGCGCGAGGTCTTCAAAAAAGAATTCCAAAAACTCTTCTTTAGAGAGTTGGAATACAAAATCATCCAGACCTTCACCGCTGTTACTCGCTTTATTTCCTTTGCCACCACCTTGTGGCGGACGGGGGATTTTATCGCCGGTAGAAAATTCTTTATTTCCAGGTAAAATATTATCTCGACGCCCCCCCGGTCCGTGACGAAAAGTGGGTTCGGAAATATCTTTGGCAGGAATGGTAACGGATTCACCTTTCTCAACATCTGTGATGCTGCGGCCCGCGATGGCATCTGTAACGGCCCTTTTAATATTGGATTTAAAGCGCTTTAGAAATTTACGGCGGTTTACCGCGCTTTTATTTTTGCCGTTAAGCCGTCTGTCGAGTATTTGTGCCACATCATCGCCTTTAAGATGATTTTCTGACTCGTAAGTACCACTCGCAAAGCAATCGGACTTGTTTTTGTGTGTAGCCTTTTTCGGTCATGCGATCGACAAAATCTTCATGTTTCTTCTGTTCATCCCCCGAGCTTTTTGCATTAAACGAGATAACCGGGAGTAAGTCTTCGGTATTTGAAAACATTTTCTTTTCAATAACCGTGCGAAGTTTTTCGTAACTTGACCATTGTGGATTTTTACCGTCATTCTGCGCACGTGCGCGTAGTACAAAATTGACTATTTCATTTCGAAAATCCTTGGGATTGCTTATGCCCGCCGGTTTTTCTATTTTTTCCAATTCGTCATTAAGGGCTGCCCGGCTAAATATTTCACCGGTATCAGTGTCACGATAATCTTCATCCTGAATCCAGTAATCTGCATAGGTAACATATCGATCAAAGATATTCTGACCATATTCTGAATACGATTCCAGATAGGCTTTCTGAATTTCTTTGCCAATAAATTCTATATACCGTGGTGTTATAAATCCTTTGATATAGGACAGGTAACGCTCTTCAATTTCTGCTGGAAATTGCTCGCGTTCAATTTGCTGTTCCAGTACATAAAGCAGATGCACTGGGTTGGCCGCAATTTCACTGTTATCGAAGTTAAATACTTTGGATAGAATTTTAAACGCAAATCGGGTGGATAACCCCGTCATGCCTTCATCAACGCCAGCATAATCCCGGTATTCCTGGTAGGATTTTGCATTTGGATCTGTGTCTTTCAGGTTTTCGCCGTCATATACACGCATTTTCGAAAAGATATTGGAATTTTCTGGCTCTTTCAAACGTGAAAGTGCGGCAAACTGGGCCATCATTTTAAGCGTGCCGGGTGCACATGGCGCGTTGGCAAGAGAACTGTTTTCAAGCAATTTGTTATAAATATTTACTTCTTCCGAACAACGAAGGCAATAGGGCACCTTAACGATATAGATACGATCAAGGAAGGCCTCATTATTTTTATTGTTCCTGAACGATATCCATTCTGATTCATTTGAATGTGCCAGGATTAGTCCCTCGAAAGGAATCGCTGCCAAACCTTCAGTGCCTTTGTAATTATTTTCCTGTGTTGCCGTCAGCAGCGGGTGAAGTACTTTAATGGGCGCCTTGAACATTTCAACAAATTCGAGCATGCCACGGTTTGCCTGGCATAGACCACCGGAGAAACTGTATGCATCTGGATCATCCTGGGAAAAGTTTTCCAGCATGCGAATATCGACTTTACCGACAAGTGAGGAAATATCCTGATTGTTTTCATCACCTGGTTCCGTTTTCGAAATACCTATTTGTTCCAATACAGAAGGCCGTATTTTTACAACTTTAAATTTAGTGATATCACCATTAAATTCGTGTAAGCGTTTTACCGCCCATGGCGACATGATGGTGTTGATGTAGCGTTTGGGTATACCGAAATCTTCTTCCAGAATCTGGGCATCTTCTTCAGGAGAGAAGAGTCCGAGTGGTGATTCGTTGATAGGAGAGCCTTTAATGGCATAAAAGGGCATTTTTTCCAGTAAAGACTTAAGTTTCTCCGCCAATGATGATTTACCACCACCAACCGGGCCGAGTAAATACAATATCTGTTTTCTTTCTTCCAGCCCCTGGGCCGCATGTCTGAAAAAAGAAACGATTTGCTCGATGACCTCTTCCATGCCATAGAAGTCTTTAAACGCTGGATAGATTTTTATGACTTTATTTGAAAAGAGTCTGCTTAGCCGCGGGTCGGTTTTCGTATCGATCAGTTCAGGCGTGCCGATTGCCTCTAGCATGCGCTCTGCAGCAGTGGCATAGGCGATCGGATCTTTTTTGCATATATTCAAATATTCCTGGAGGCTAAGCTCCTCTTCCTTCGACTCTTCGTAGCGGGATGTAAAATGAGTAAATATAGACATGGTCATCGCCTCTTCGTCGTGGATAGTTCATTAAATATGAGTGAACTATGAATTAGTGAATTATCCTTACTTCTTATATCGGCCTTATTCACTGTTTCTTTGCAGCACTTGATTACTTAGGTTTTAATCACTGTTTAGCCTCTTTTGAAACAAGACTCTGCAAAAAATGAGCCAACTAAACAAAATATATAACTGCGTAAGTAAAGTGCGTCTCCGTTGATAATAAAACCTTGAATTATTGATTAATTAACGTTTTTGCAAAAATGGCCTCCGTCATCATGCGGATAACTGGATCGTTCCTATTTGACAAATTATCCTAAAAAATAAACACTTGTGTCATTAACATGACAGATAACTCTATCGTTAGTTATACCCTTTCTTCTAAGTTACGACTAGGAAACAGGTCAATAGTTTGAATTTATTTTTAGTTTGTTTGAGTTGCTTTATATAGAATTAAGTCGAGTCTGACCTCGTACACCGTCAAGGCTTTTTGACGGTGTACTAATATTTGACCTGACGGTATAAAAATGTTGTGAGATACGCACAATAAATTCAATCGCTGCAATAATTGCTCACATAATGACCAGTCAGAATGATGATATCGTAAGTCAGTATTTGCAATCGATATTAACTAAACTATCGCTACCAACTCGACGCCACTAAAAACAGCTTCGGACTCGAAATAAGGTTATCAATATAGAAAGTATAACAGTTATTTTATGTAGGACACTGAGACGGATTGCTACGCTCGGAACTTAAGATAGATTAAAGGTATTGTTAAAGAGCCGTTATCAGGATCAGCGTTAATTATTGTTGGCTAATTCAAGACATTAGCCAACAATAATTCAGGACACAGTATTGTTAATAGCGAACTGCCTTTTTCACTTTTCGCTATTGTATCTCTAATGCTTAAATTTATTTTTATTAAAATAAATTATTTGCGCTGTTGCATGTTGCATTGGTTTTGATATTGGTACAGCGTTCAGTTTCGGTTCCACCAGTAATTTTACCGTGGAAACCAAGCCATTATCGCCGGTGACCGCATCCCACATCATTGATGATAATTTAATGCAGGCACCCAATGGAGTACGTGCTTTTTTTCGCTCCATATCAATGCGAAATTGTAAGCCTCGTAATCGTCTTTGTTTGGAAATAGGAATACGCTCGAAAAATTGCTCAATGTAATTCTGACGGCGTTGTTCAAATCCTTCTGGATCATTACTGGCCAGATTAGCCCATTCATCGAAATCAATTCGAGTGCTTTTTTTGAAATTTTGTTTAATATTTGACATCTGAAACTACCTTATTTTGCTGCGAGAACATTGTACAACATGATCAATGGTTCACTCACGGGACACCGATGACTCTATATAACCGCGTAAATATAACGGTTATTGTTTGTGTCCAGCACTTAGTTAAATTTTACCTGTAACGTGCCGGTTAGGCTATGAAACGGCTAATATTTATCTATATAAGAACACGCTGAAAAGCACTGAATAATTTATTTTGATTTTTATAACATAATAAAAACAAATAGATAGAAATGCGAGCAGTATCAAGTAAAAGTCGGGGGTTCGGGCTGTATTGCCTAAATGTTGTATTTTTGCGGTAGAAATGTGATGTGCCATATGGCGACCCGGAGACGATTCGAACGTCCGATGTGGCTTAGCAGGGGGTGTTTTTTAAAAAAATTAGATTTCCATGACCAAGTAAAGATAAAAATACGGGCCTCATATACGTGTAGGCAAGGACCGGTTGCGGTCAATGCTTTCGGCTTTACTTGCTGTCTCGCAGGCTTTGATCTCTGCTGATGCGTCAGAAATCTTTCTGCCTTCAATATTCGGTAAAAACTAGCCTCTGAGGCGATATAGCGTCGTTCATCCTTGTGTCGGAGAAATTATGAAACTAACTACATTAATATATTGCGCTCCATCCAGGCTACGTTAGTTTTATAATATGTCTCGCTTATCTGTTGGTAATTAATTTTGGTTGGCTGAGTTGAAATACACCATTGTGTGCGCCGCCAATATATTCAGCACATACATTAAGGCATTCACCCACGTGAAAATTCTTAAGAGATTCAAAACAAAATCCCTCGGCAACTTTACCTACAGACGCAAATTGTGGTCCAAAGACTGGATTGATACTTAATACTTCAAACTTGACCAGCCATTTGCGCTCATCATCGGGAGTCTGTGAACATTCCAACAGCCGGATTTCCAATTGTGACTCATTGGGTGCAACAGAAACTGAACCAAATCGTGGTGGTACTGGCCGTGGTGGTACTGGCATGGTGGAAACCTCGTGACAAAACGTATAGGACAACTAACTGCTCGGCATCAAATAGGGCAATGCCGAGCAGTTGATAGACCAGTATAAACTACATTAGCCAAGATATACACGATATAGCGTATCGTTGTCGACATAAACAGTCACTAAATTGTTATTTGCCCGTGCCTCACATAAGGCAGTAAAGGCATTGGTAACGCCATCAGGGTTTCCTGTTTTTATTTTTCGCCACCCTAGCCCCTGAATGTTTGCCCAAGCATTTTGAGAATGGTAACTAGTGTAGAGACGATTAACAATTTTGTTTGTATGCCACTCCTTAACCGCTGCTCCACCGACGTTAATATTGGCCGTTATATTTTCTCCCACGCGAGTAATCGCGGAAACATTGACTTCGGAGCCAGTACCATCATACGCGTTGCTGTTGGGCGTGGTCGTAGAATTAAAAGCGTTATTTCCATTGAAAGGAAAAGTATCTCCACTGTCTCCGGAATTCGCATTACTGTTCAAGTCTCGCTTGCCATCAGCTTGTTCGATATCTACGAGGTAATGCGCTTCGTCTGTGTTATTTGATTGATTGTCATCAACATGTTCGATAATACAGCCCTCTCCTGGTAGATAAGAATCAAAACCCAGTTTTTGTCGATTCGCTACCAAAAAATACTCTTTTGAATCTGCGCTGCCAATCGGCAATTTATAAACATCACCATTATTGAAATAAGGTTTAATATTTACACTTTGCGCACTATTGAATACCGTCGTTGAGGAAATCCAACCGGCTTTCAGTTTACACCAGGCAGACGGATGCGCTGGTGTGTGACCGTTGTTGTTCCAGCTGCCTCCGGCCATCAAATCCCATCGACCGGTACCACGTGATGAATAATCGGTGTCATACAGATCTGGCCAGCTCATTAATAAATGGCCTAGTTCATGTGACATAACACCTACCCGACCATCTTCCGGCGCCATGAAATAGCTACGTATTTGCACGCCGTTTACCGTCTTCGGCGTAATCGACCACTTGTGCGACCAAAAATCGCTTTTGTCACCCGTCGCTTCAGCGCCAGAACCAGCGGGAATGATAATCAATGCGTCTACTACACCATCACCATCATTATCGTATTGCGCAAAGTTAATATGAGGAGCAGCAAGATCAATGACATCCTCTACCAGTTTCTGAGCGTTACGCGGGTAGTCTGCGAAACCGTAATCTTCATTGGTATAATATGATTTGGGTTGCGGTGCCCGATACCAGCCTACAGTGACACCGCCGCTTCCGCCAACTTCGCCAACAATATCCAATTTACCGTATGAGGCTTCCCGGTAAAAGTCGTTCATGCTTCCACCAGCATAAGTTCCGCTGGAAAAGAGCATATCTCTAAAGTGTGACTGCGTTTGTGTTCCCGCCTTGTCTGAAAAATCCACCAGCAGAACCAAGGCCCTACGTGTGCCGACGATAGGGCTTAAACCCTTAGTGGGTGAGATCAGGGTATGAGCCCGAGTTTTAGGTGGACGCATCAAGATTTTCGTTGCACTTTCTCGATCGAGAACTTCGTCATCTGCTTTTTCAGGAAGTTCAAGACCAATACGTAGGCGGTGTTTTGAACGGATAATTTTCTCCTCCAATTCTGGTGAAGGAGGTGCGATACAAAGATTGTTGGACATGGTTTTTTCCTCTTTTTATTGTTAGATTCGATACAAAATTCCTTGCTCTATAGGCGAAGATTCAGTTCCATTTTTGTCTTCGTTCAAGCGACCTCATGAACATGGATTACCATTTTCTCAATGGATTGCGCCATGGGTACCCGGTACGCTTGCATACTAAGTAAATCACCAAGCTCTATTTTCGGATGACCAGACAGGCTCACATGGGCACGAATGATGTAGTCCGATGCGGGATCGCGGACAACGAAGTCTATCGAAAACGATACCGATGTTTTCATGCCAGCTTGGTGGAACACATGGTTAATTCGCAAACTAGTTAACTTTATTGAAGATCCATCCAGCATGCCAACGTCTTCCGCGTAAACATACAAAACCGCATCCGCCTGTCGCAATGCTTACTTTTTAGTACTGCTTCGCGAGCTTGCTTTCTTAGTCGTTGGCTTTACCTCTGATTTATCTTCTAAATCAGGCGGCGGTGGTGCATCTTGCGACTGCGTTTCATCCAAACCAGGTGCCGGTACTACTATGCTACCTATGCTACCGTTCTTGATACTATGGAAAGATTCGTCGGAGAGTGGCCCAGGTGCGCTATCCAAGTTTGCTAGCGTATCTGCATTCTGCGTAACTTCTTCAGGACCTGGCGCCCCAGAAAAAGCGGCGCTTTCAGTGGCAGCCGACGACTGACCAGCCTCGGGACCCGGTGCCGCATTAACGTCCATCTGTATACCAGAAAATGCCAAGTTATGCGGTGCGGGGGCTTCGGCCAAGTCAGCACTTGAAGTATTTTTTAAGAACTCCCCGCCCATGGGAATTTTAATCGTGATTTCCGGGATCATTTTTCATTCTCCTATAATTTATTTGATGGAACACAATGGCTGCAGTACTGCAGCCATTGACAGCCGACATACATCTCAATTCATATACGCACGTTCAATAAGATTCTCGACAATATAGACACTAACGGTACGATTATTGGCTTTAGCAACGCTCAGCAAAGTAAAAGTATTGGTGACGCCATCACTGTTATCAGTTTTTATTTTTCTCCATCCAAGACCATCTATCCGCGCCCAACCATTTTGTGAATGAAAAGTTGTATAAGTTTGAAGAACGGCTTTATTATTATTCCACATGATAGTTTCCTCTTTTTTGTTGTTGTAAAAATTTTTTTTCATCAAGATTCGAAGGCAATCCAAACTACGACGCTTGCTTTTACTAAAATTATTTATTTTTTATTAAATTATAACGTCTTAATCTAACTTATAAATTTAATTTTATTATTTAAATAGACCCGATAAATGCTGCTACCATTTGCAAACACATTGATGGTTCGGTTATTTGCCTTTGCCTCGCATAAAACAACAAAGGTATTGGTAACGCCATCAGAATTACCGATATTAATTTTTATCCAACCCAAACCTTGAATTAACGCCCAGGCATTTTGCGAGTGATAAGTCGAATAAACTCGGCCAACGGTATTGTGCGCCGCTGACTGCAACGCCCATTTCAAGGTCGTCTTGTGTTGCATCAATATCATCGCCTGCAAGCTTAGCCTGGGTGCGGCTCTTCATCTCTTCTGCGGTACCCAGTACGATATCGCCTTCGAACAAAGCAAGTCCATCAACAACTGTGTATTGTACTGGCTTATTTTTAAATGTAAGGCCAGAAACGAAACCGGTAAAAATTTCGTCGCCGGATTGAAACTCAGTACTTTCGCTTTCGCTTTCGGTATCTTGGTTCGCCATAGGTTTGTTAGTATTATTATTAATTCCTTCTGCTCACCAAAGCTGAGTGAAATCTATTCTTGCAATCGCGTCTATTTTTCACAGTGATAAATTACCCCGGTACTTGTGAAATATTTACTTTGTGATTAAATATTATTCTAATGACTTAAGTTAAAAACGGTATTTCGAAGTCGATCCCGGAGTGGGTCCCATAGTCAAGACAGTAATCCAAAAATATATGTTGTGACACAGTTTGGGTACAACTGAAGGCATGGAGGTGAAATTGGGTTGTTGTACTACGTTACGCGGGTATGAGTTATTTCAAAAGAGAAATGGCCCGCTCGAATGGATTCGAACCATCGGCCTGCCCCTTAGGAGGGGGCTGCTCTATCCAGCTGAGCTACGAGCGGTTTGGGGTATTATACAGGATTTGACTGTTAACTTAAGTGCGTTTCCCTAATGATTGTTAGCTTAGGAGGCGACTGCTCTATCCGACTGTGCTACCGGGGCAACAAACGTGTATTGAATAATCTTGTTGTTACACTAAAATAAATATCGAGTGATTTATGAGTATTCATCTGTTTTTCCCCTTTTCCATTTTATATACTGAAGATCTTCATGATGGCCAGAAAATTCAATCCATTCAAATAGAAACCCTTTTAAGCCGCCGAACCAATCGGGTCGGTAAGCAACGACCTTGTAGGTGATGCAACCTGTCCCCTGGATTTTTCGATTTGTGTGATCTGTTAAAATAACGCTATAAGCTATTGATATATTGATAAAATATGTATGTGACTGGTCATTCACAGACGTATATTTAGAGATTAGAAACCACGTTGGCGTACCTAAAAACGCGGCCAATGTTAATCGTGTTGTAATAAAACTTTGTCCCAGTCGTCTTTAGTTATTCTAGTTAAGGAACCAGTTAAGTAATCGTATTAAGTAATGGGATATTAGTCACCGGACTAAGAAGATCGCATATTATAGCCTAATAAAAAAGAGTATAAATCGAAATATCCCGTGTTGATTAAATAATAGTGCTAGTATTAGCCGGTTTTTGCGGTGATAGATGTAAATCTTCAGATAAAAAAATGCCTATACAAACGAAATATAAACAGGTTGTCGGGGTTTTAACAAATGCATGCAACATTACCGTTATTAGAAACAACAAATTTTCCATTGATAAAAAGATCCAGACTCGAAACACTGCAAGTAAATCTGGGTTACAAGTGCAACCAACAGTGTTTACATTGTCACGTTAACGCCAGCCCCCAACGAAAAGAGGTGATGGATAAGGAGACTGTTGACACCGTTATCGCTTTTTTGGAATCAACCAACGTAAACTCAAATGCAAACTCAGGCGTAAAGAAGCTGGACCTCACTGGCGGTGCGCCTGAACTTAATCCGTACTTTCGCAAATTGGTACGTCACGCTCGTCAATTGGGAATTCATGTGATAGACAGGTGTAATCTCACAATACTTGAAGAACCCGGTTTTGAAGATTTAGCAGAATTTTTGGCTGAGCAGCAGGTTGAGGTCATCGCATCATTACCATGCTATTTAGAAGATAACGTAAACAAGCAACGTGGTAGCGGTGTTTTTGGTACCAGTATTAGCGGGTTGCGGAAATTAAATAAATTAGGTTATGGAAAACCAGGCACAGGTTTAGAACTCAACCTGGTTTACAATCCGCAGGGGCCGGTACTGCCGCCAGCACAAGTGATGCTTGAACAAGACTATAAAGAAAATCTTGGGGAGCGGTTTTCGGTTGTTTTTAATAATTTATTCACACTTGCCAATATGCCCATTAAACGATTCGGCAGTACGTTAATCTCTAAAGGCCAATTTGAAGACTATATGTTACTTTTACGTGGCTCTCATAATACTGAAAATTTACGCTCTGTAATGTGCAAAATATTGATAAGTGTTGATTGGCGGGGATATGTGTATGACTGTGATTTTAACCAGATGTTAGGTTTACCATTGGGTGCAACAAAGAAACCAAGTATACATATAAAAGATTTAACCACAGTTGATCTCGAAGGTGGCTCTATATGTGTAAAAGACCATTGTTATGGTTGTACCGCGGGGCAGGGAAGTAGCTGTGGTGGTGCTCTCGCATAACGCATAATATAATTTGATGAATTCCGTTGCACTTATTATTTTCGCCAAAGCGCCAATTCCTGGAACGGTTAAAACACGATTAATTGACACGCTAGGTTCCCAGGGTTCGGCCGACTTACATAAACAGCTAACAACCCGTTGTCTGGAAATGGCCGCAAGGTCTTCTCGTTACGCAGTTAATCTTTGGTGTACACCTACACCTGATCACTCATTTTTCAAGGCCTTGTCAACGAAATTCTCTGTTGCTTTGAGACAGCAGCAGGGTGGGGATCTTGGTGAACGTATGGCGTTTGCTATCAAAGAGGCACTAAAAAGCAATGATATTGCAATAATCATTGGATCCGATTGTCCTATGCTTACACATAGAGATTTAGAGCTAATCATTAACAAGCTGGAAAATGGTTTCGACGCAAGCATCATTCCCGCTGAAGATGGGGGTTACGTATTGTTGGGCTTACGCAAATTCTCATCCGTGCTTTTTAAAGAGATAGAATGGGGCGGCAAGCATGTTTTTGAAAAAACGAAAATGCATTTAAATGATCTTAGCTGGAATTGGTATCAACATGAAACATTTTGGGATGTTGATCGTCCAAATGATCTGGAACGGCTAAAATCGTTTGATAAATTGTTGCCGGGAACTGTTATAGGAAACTATTGAAAACCCATGAAAGCGTCGATACAAAAAATAGGTTTGCTTATTGTCATTGCGGTGCTGGCATTCAGTTTCTTTCAGTACGATTTAGGCAGCTATCTCACATTGGATTATTTTAAATCTCAGCAACAAGCTTTTGAAGCGTATTACCGGGATCATACTCTGGAAACAATTGCGATTTATTTTGCTGTCTATATTATTGTTACTGCATTATCTCTTCCGGGTGCAGTTATTTTAACATTGGTTGGCGGGGCATTGTTTGGGGTTGTTGTGGGTGTTGTTGTGGTGTCGTTCGCAAGCACAATTGGCGCGACCTGTGCGTTTCTTGTTTCGCGTTTTTTATTGCGAGACTATGTGCAATCAAAATTTGGCGACAAGCTCCAGCCAGTCAATGAAGGTATTAAAAAAGACGGTGCATTTTATTTATTTACCCTGAGATTAATCCCTGTCTTTCCATTCTTTATGATCAATTTGGTCATGGGTCTTACACCCTTATCCACCATAAAGTTTTTCTTTGTTAGTCAAATCGGTATGCTCGCTGGAACCGCTGTATTTGTAAATGCCGGCACACAAATAGGTAAACTAGAAAGTTTATCCGGCATACTGTCGCTACCCATACTGATTTCGTTTGCTCTATTGGGCATTTTCCCGTTGATTGCCAAAAATATAATTGGCTTTATTAGGGGCAGGCGTTATCTGAAAAAATATAAAAAACCTGCGTCGTTTGACTACAATCTTGTGGCGATCGGCGCGGGTTCAGGCGGGCTTGTTGCTTCCCTTATCGCGGCAGCGGTGAAATCAAAGGTTGCGCTAATCGAAAAGCATAAAATGGGAGGAGATTGCCTCAATACAGGTTGTGTACCCAGTAAAGCACTAATACGTTCAGCAAAAATGCTTTCTTACGCCAAAAAAGCGAATAAATATGGATTTAAAAAAACGACCGTTGATTTTAACTTTTCAGATGTAATGGAGCGTGTACAGCAAGTAATCAAAAAAATTGAACCGCACGATTCAGTGGAACGATTTACCGATCTCGGCGTGGATTGTATTCAAGGGGAAGCAAAAATAATTTCACCTTATCATGTGGAAGTAAACGGCAAAGTGATAACAACTAAAAATATCGTTATTTCAACTGGTGGTCGTCCTAGTGTTCCCAATTTTCCCGGTATTGATCAAGTCAATTACAAGACAAGTGATACGCTTTGGGATCTGCGCGAATTGCCAAAACGACTTTTGGTGTTAGGTGCCGGTCCCATAGGTTGTGAGCTGGCGCAATCGTTTCAACGATTCGGGTCTGAGGTCACTTTGGTGCAAAGAGCTGACACAATTTTGCCTGCAGAGGATGCTGATGCGTCAGAAATTGTACGTGATAGTTTGCAAAAAGAGGGTATAAAGCTTATGACCGGTTGTTCTGCATCACATTTTGTGACAGAAAAGGGCAAGCAAACATTAATCTGTACAAAAAAAGATGAAACGCAAGTGGAAATCGGTTTTGATCTGGTTCTCCTGGCATTAGGTCGAAAAGCGAATACCTCCGGTTTTGGGCTTGATGATCTGGATATACAGTTATCTGACAAGGGCACGATTGAATGCGATGAATTTATGCGCACCAATTATCCTAATATTTATGTGTGTGGTGATGTTACTGGCCCATATCAATTTACTCACGTTGCATCGCATCAGGCGTGGTTTGCAACCGTTAATGCGTTATTCAGTCCCCTTAAAAAGTTTAAAGTGGATTATCGTGTGATTCCCTGGGCAACGTTTACCGATCCGGAAATTGCACGGGTCGGATTAAATGAAAAAGAAGCAAAGCAAAAATCGATTGCTTATGAAGTCACAACCTATGGCATAGATGATCTTGATCGTGCGATTGCCGATAGTGAAGATCATGGTGTGGTGAAAGTGCTTACGGTGCCAGGAAAGGATAAAATACTTGGCGTGACAATTGTGGGTGCTCACGCATCAGATATTATCGCTGAGTTTGTGACCGCCATGAAATATAATCTTGGATTAAATAAGATATTGGGCACTATTCATATTTATCCCACACTGGCAGAGTCAAATAAATATGTCGCGGGGAATTGGAAGAAAAAACATGCGCCACAAGGTGTGTTAGCGATGTTGAAGAAGTTTCATACATGGCGGCGGCATTAAATTTGCTATTTCTCTGGCGTTAATTAGAAATATTATTGTAATGCAAAAACAACGGGCACAATAAACTCCAGTGTCTGGTGCAGATTATTTTCCGGCATGGGCGGAAATGGATTTGCCCGTTCGGCCATTTCAAGCGCGGCTTTATCAAGCAGTCGATTACCGGTGCGCTGTTCCAACGTAATTTTTAGGGTCTGCCCGGTTTGATCGATCAATATGCGTAATCGACCCTCTCCTTCAATGCGCATACGCTTGGCCCTTTTGGGGTATTTTTTTTGTTTTTCCAGCCAGGCAACGAGTAGCTGTTCATACTTTGCCATAGCGGTGGCGTTCAGTGGTGCAGGGCTAGATTCTACTGGGGAAGGTTCTTGTATGGAAACAGGTGCTTCCACAACCTCAGGAGGATTTTCAATCGGTAATGGATCAGGTTGTGGTTGTGGTACAGGTTCTTGAATCACAGGCTCTGGAACATGCCTAGGTTCTGGTTCCGGCTTCGGTTTAGGGGTAACGGGTGGTTTGATTTTTTTCTGAGGTGGCGGTGTGACAGGTTCGACAGCGGTGGTGGTCTCTGCAATAGCCGCCAGCAAACTAACACGAAGCGTTTGTTCAGGTGGTTCTGGCAGAGGTGCAGGCAGCGCCAGCCAAAACGCTATACCGCTATGCAGGGCGAGTGCGACGAGTAGCGCGGTGCTCATTTGCTGCCAGGTGATCGTCATGGGTACCGGCTACTTCTGGGTGGTGGCTAATGCAACATTGTTACCGCCAGCGGCGCGAATCTCATCCATGACCTTCAATAGCTGCTGTACTTCGGTACGGGCATCACTTTTCAGGGTAATGGCGACATCGGTATTGTCTGCGATCAAGGGTTCGATAGTCTGGCGCAGTTTATCAAGTTGAATCGGTTCGCTATTGAGTGCCAGTTCACCTGACGCGTTGAGAGAAACCGTAATCGGTGTAATTTCAGTAACAGTCGCACCAGCAGATTCGGGCAGTTCCAACTCGATGGCTTCCGGCACTAAAAAGGTACTGGTCAACATAAAAAAGACCAATAGCAAAAAAACAATATCAATTAATGGCGCGATATCAAGGTGGGAATGGATGCGCGCACGGCCCTCAAATTCCATGGGTTTCGTCCTCGATTTTGTCGTCGTCACGGGTTGAGATATTGGCCGGTGTTTTACCAAAATGACGCAACACACGAATGCTTACGTCCTTCATGGATGCACGTACATGATCCACTTCACCTTCTAAATAATAGAATGCGGCCATAGCGGGAATGGCCACGGTTAATCCAAAGGCAGTGGTTAGCAGTGCTTCCCAAATCCCACCCGAAAGAATCGACGGATCAACACGGCTACCGGCGGCTTCAAGATTCATAAAGGCGACAATCATGCCGGTAACTGTGCCTAACAATCCCAACAATGGACTCAAGTGAGCGATGGATGAGAGGCCGCGTAGCCACGATTCAAGATTGCGGATTTGCGTAGAACCAACCCGACTCACTTCGGCCTCCACATCTTTTGCCGACATGGCCGGGTCAGCGCCGCAACGTATGGCACTTTCCATTACACATGCGACGGGGCTGTGCTGTAGTTGTAATGCATGCAAAGCACTGTTGTAATCGCCTTGTTGCAGTGCGGTCAGTGTTGGATCGACAAAATCTAAACGACGCAGACCACTACGGAAATACTGAAACAGTTTAAGCAGAATGATGGCGACGGCCAGAACAGACATGGCTAGCAGTACCCACATGACCGGCCCACCTTGTTGGAATAAACTCACTATATTCATAAGCGCTCAATTAACATTTTTAAAAGGAAACGGGTGGCAACCAAAAGGGCTTGCTACCCGTAAACGAGCCATTCTTGGCGTAATGGGATTTACAAATCCATTTCAACCCCGGCATAAACGAACTGCGGCAGGCCACCGCGTGCGCCATGGGGCTGACGCGATACGATATATTCTTCATCAAAGAGATTTTGCACTCCACCGAAGAGTTTCACCGTTTCGTTGATGCGATAAAAGACAGAAATATCCGTGGTAAAATAACTGTCTGTTTTGCCATATCGAGCATCGGGTTCGCCAGCCCCGTTAACTTGATTGTCAACATTATTGGCGCTGGTATATGTCTCGCTCACATAGTTACCCGAGATGAACGCACCCCATTTTTTAGTCTCGACACCGCTACCCAGACTCAATGTAAACTTTGGAATATAAGGCACTGCATTGCCCGCTTTACCGAAGCTGAAAATCGATTCCGCATCCGTAGACGTTGAATCATTTTTTTGTTCCGCATTGGTATAGGTTGCGCTTAGGTAAGAAGGATTGTTGATCCGCCAATTGTTAGCGAGTCCGGCATCATATTGAAGTGCGAATTCAATCCCAAAGGTATCTACCTCGCCAAAGTTTTCATCATCACCAGTACCTGTCCCACCGACATTATCAGTCACGATTAAATCTTCAAAAGCCGTGTAAAAAATAGTGCTTTCAGCCGCAAATGCTTGCTGGATATTGCTATGACGTGTACCGATTTCAAAAGCGATGCTGGATTCTGGATCAAGGCCAGCGCGTGTGCCCCGAGGGCTGGGAGTGGAATAACCCGTGTGTAGGCCACCAAAACCTGTCCATTGTTCGCTGAACTGGTAGGCCGCACCCACGCCATAGGCACTGACATTAAAGCTGTTTTTACCGTCCCGACCTTTTGTGCCACCCGCACTTTGCAGGGTACCTTTGGGGTCTTCGGAGGTTTGATCCAGTGTTTCGTAACGAACTCCGGGTGTGATTGTCCAGGCACCTGTTTCAATGGTGTCTTGAACAAACAGTGCTAAGGCTTTTGTTTCCTGAAAACGATTACCTGCATCACCGGGTATGCCAGGTGTTATTCCCGTGATGGTGCCGTTAGTGGCCTGAGTATAGGTATCCTCCCATTGAAATCGAGTTATTTCATCTTGGTGTAGACGAAGGCCAGCCATTATTTCGTGTTGAACGTTGTCTGATCCAAAACGGAAATACCCGACTGACTCAAGACCTTGGGTGTAGTATTTACGATTGTTGGCTCTGACTTTTAGTTCACATGCGGCGGTGCCCTTCATGCAGTCCTGAGACAATCCAGGGGTTTCAATAACCTGAGAAAGATTGTCTCCATTGAGCGAGTTGAGCTTGTACCAGTTACGCTTGAAATCGGTCTGGTAGAGCGTTGCAATTACATCGAGATCATCAGTGGGGCTGATGCTCCAGCGCAACGAGGTTTGTTTCTGCTCACTTTTAATGTTATCGAAACGCGATGCCGCATAACGACGTAATGGATTGGCATTAAAATCAGCTTGGCTCAAGCCGAGATAGGTCTCATTGGCATCCAGTTCACTGGTGCCATGTTTAAATTCAAAACGTTGATACACCGCACTGTTCGGCTCCCATGATAGTTTCACCATGGCATCTGTTTTATCAAAGCCGGTGTCATCACCGCTGCGAAAATCAGCAGTCTCATCAATTTTTTTGAAGCCGTTACTCTGTCGACGGTAACCTTCTACCAAAGCACCAAATTGCCCGGCCGCATCTGTATCAAAGGTATTTCCAAAATAGGCATGGGTACGTTGCTCGTTAAAACTGCCGAGCGTTGATTTCAGATAAGCCTTCTCTTTTGTTGGGATGGGGGTTGAAAGGTAGTTGATTACGCCGCCGGTTGTGTGAGGGCCGTATTTGATCTGACTGGACCCCTTCAATACTTCTAGTCCGCTCATGCGTCCCGTGGTGGGTGAATAGTAGGCCGCTGGCGCGGAATAAGGCGCAGGTGACATCATTACCCCATCTTCCATGATGGTTATTTTGGAATTACGGGTGGTATCAACACCGCGTAAACTGATGCTGGGGAAGAGGCCAAAACCGTCTTCCTCTCGCACGTAAACCCCCGGCACCTTGCGAAGCACGCGGTTCACATCATCATAATTTTGCTGACGAATATCTTCTTTTGTTATTACCTGGGCAGAGCCTGGTATTTTTTCGATATTAGCCGGATTACCAATCACCATGATTTTATCAAGCACATTGGCCTTTGTATCCATCTCATCAGACTCTTTATCTGCTGCGTCAGCGGGTAGTACCAGGCCAAGCGTGGCAATAGCGATGGCATCGCGTAATAAACGATGTTGTTTTTTCACTGTTTCAATCCCTCAATGTTGTAGTTTTACGATGATGCCGCCTTAGTCGTGGCTCTCTATAACGAGTACTGGAGCAGGGGCTGATAACTGGCTGGCTACGTGAGATTATAAATGGATCAATATTAAATGTAAATGATAATCATTCGCATTTACATGGGTAAGAAGTATGAATTTAGGATTTCGATGTGACACCTTGGAGTTTTGAATGAAGTTTTGTCTATTGTACAAATTAATGCTTGCAAATACAAATGATTCTCATTATCATTTAAAAAAGATTGAGAGATACCCAGCGCGGTTTTGCCTATGAAGGGCTTAACTCAGCCAGGAGGATGCGGATGTAGTTATTTGAAATCAAAGGAGAACTGCTGATGACATATATGATCAATGCCCGGCTGGAGCGAGGAGTCCCTTCGCTGACACTAATTGATGCGATGACAGGCGAAGAACGTCTTCATTGGTATGGTGATAACGTCGTTAAAGGCGAGCGTGACTGGCAGGGTCTGTTTAAGCGGTTGATACTGCTTTCTTGTGCTGACCGGCTCAGTTTGGTTCAGCGTGCAAAATCACCCGTTTTTGGTGACGAGTGCTTCGAATGCAGTACGTGCGTTGACCAAGGTGCACCAACAGAAACGCAAACGCACATATGATTACAGAGATGAATAACACTGATGTTAAAAACAGTGTTGTCTCGTTACTAAAGTTGTGAAAAAAGTTGTGAAAAATGTGAATAAGCCGGAAGTTTCCTCCCCCATGGCTGCGGGGGTATCACAAACAGATGATGTGCCTCTATTGTACGGCGTATAACAAGTTATCAAATCGTCCACCTATAAAGCTCGATCTAACTAACTCCCAGGTGGCGAACCATCAAATGGGTGTTCGCCGCCTTAATTCACGTTCCAGTGATGTCACAAATCGGTTTATCGATCGCTGGTCAAGCGCGTTTACGTTCTCGTTGCGCAAACCTAGATAACCCAGTCCACCTTTCTTGCTGTGAACAACGTGCCGCACTTCGGTACTGAACAGGATCATTCCCTCATCGGGCAATTCAAGTTCGCATCTTGGTATCAATAATCCATTTTCTACAAAGTTTGGAAATGTAGTCGAAAAGCGTACACACATTCCGCCTGTAGAGATGTTATCTAATTCGCCTTCTAATATTTCGTCTGATTCACATGTCAAAATAATGGGAATAGATAAAGAACGTATTACCTGCACGCGATACGATGAACGTCTTTGATAGTATTTTATATGTTGTGGAAACGAAAGCGTGTAGAACGGTATCCCAGATTTTTCATCGACATCGGTTAATAGACATTGAAAACTTAAGTCAATACCTTCGAGACCAGCAAATATGATTAGTTTGCCTTTATCCAATAATTTGTTATGGCCGTGTTCCGGATGTAGCTGATCGACTAAAATTTGGCTCTTCTCGTTGTCAATTGAGATTATCACGCTATTGAAGATACTATCATCACCAGAAATTGCGGCCGACAACAGCGTGCGATTGTCCAGTATTCTCTTTAAATAAAGTTTAATCTGAATCGAATCAGAAATGACTTCATACTGTTGCTGTTTTTTAATATCTGGCGTTTCTGTCATGTATAGAGAAAAATGTAAGATCGTTATGTGTAGAGGTCGTTGACTATAGACCGCATTTTTCAAACACGGCCGAGAGTTTGGGTTTGAATTCCTTTCGTGGATTTACCAGATAAATCGTAAACATTGGATTCGCCTGTAGTTTGACCGCGAAGGATATTAATTATTTTTTCAATATTATTGTGACTCGTTGATATAACTTGACTATTAATAATATTTTGATCATAGCACTGAGTGGCAATGTATTTAAGTTTGTCGAGCAATAGTGTCAAATTGTCTTTTTCTTTTGGGTTACAACGTGTTAATAGTTCAGAAATGCCTTGTTTGTCCATCGACAATCCGTGCAATTTAAGAAGTTCTATAAGTTTTTTTTCTGTTGATTCGACCTCATCGATTAATTTTTGTTTTTTCGTAATTGCAGCTTCAAACTCCTGCAAATTATTGTTTGAAAGTGCAGCTTGCTCATTTTTCATAGTATCCAACAGCGTCGTTGAAAGTGAAATTTCATGCTCGAATAAACTGATTATATCCTTCAGAGAGTCCGTTAAACTCATTTATTTCGCCTCGTTTACCTTGCTTGCTCCGATAAGAAGCTGACGTTCAAACTCAATAAATTTTTCAGCTGTGCGAGTCGAATCAAGCTTAAAATTTCCTTGTTCGATAAGGTTCTTAATACCTTCGACCCGTTGTGTATCGACGACGGGAAAAACAGACAGGCCGCTTTCCAATTTTTGCAATTTCGAAGCAATATCTGTTAATGTGACAGTGTCAGATGTGTTATTTGCTCCGGTTTGTTGTTGTGGCACAGTTGGTTCAGCACGCGTAACTTTAACTTCTGAACTTTGCGTTGTTTTTTGCTGGTCTGTTACCGACAAGCCTGTTAGTTCTATAGGCATAAATATTGCTCCATATAAATACAATCGTGCTCACTTTCTATATCGGACCCAAAAATCAGAACTTTAGACTGCAGTCAAAGTAAAAATTTCTTTACATTCTTACATTTACAGTGCCTCTGCCCGTCACAATTGCTTCCAGTACTTTTTTTGACGTTTTATTTTTTACCTTGATCTTTTGTTTTGCACTACCATCCATTAATGCTTCACCCGTCACTCTTACTTGAAACCCGTTGGATTTCACTATAATGGCAACCTCTTCACCTCGCAAAACCAAGTTTGGAGATTTGATGGATTTAGGTGTAAAAATATGGCCCGCCGGTAATGCACGTTTTGCAATTTTTCCGATTAGCACCTTTTTTTGTATAAAATAACCATTATTAAGGGAGGAAATTTCTTTTTCAATGAACTGGATGTTTTCAGAATTTATTTCTTCTCCACGCGACAATGGGTGGCTACTGACGGCTACTTGTTTAAAAATTTTCACATTGGCCGGAACATAAAAAGTCCATTCTTTGGGTGAAGAGCAACGTACTCCCACGGTTGTGTTGCCGTTGTTTTTACTTCCTGGAAGAAAAAATGTCTCTAATTCGCTAGTACATGCGACTAAACGCAGTCGTTTATCGATTTTTCCTATTGAGATCTTATGCTTGAACGAAGAAACATGTTGTTCTTTGAGATAGTTTTCTACCGCTGATTTAATGGAGTTCAGATTTTGATATGTCGTTGCAAATACGTTCTGCGTTGCTGGAATCGCGAATGAGACCAATAAAGCCAACTGTAAACAAAATCGACACAATTGATTGATCGATTGTAATTCTTTTATTTGTTTCATTGAAGCCGACTCCTGATGTAAATTCAATTAGATATGTCTATTTATTACCTATCTATTTATTGCCTATCTATTATTAAAAAAATGCTGCAGTATTTATGCCATTCAAATATTTCTTTTTAAAGGTATTATCGAGTTGAGACGATAACAAATGTAATGCAATCAGTAATTTTCACATAATCAGGATGGCTGAATAATGGCGAATATGCTCGATGGTGTTAACCAACGAACGCAATTAGTTGGTAAAAACCGGCTTGAATTATTATTATTTCACTTAGATGGTCCACAAATTTATGGAATAAATGTTTTCAAAATAAAAGAAGTTATTCAATGTCCACCCTTGTCTCACATACCGAATTCTCATCCCCTGGTATCAGGTGTGGCGACATTACGCGAAAAAACCGTGAGCATTATTGATCTGGGCAAAGCGATTGGCATATCGCCCGTACAGCATATGGAAAAAAGCTTTGTTATTGTGACCGAGTATAATCGTTCTGTACAAGGCTTTGTTGTTCAATCGGTAAGCCGTATTGTCAATTTACACTGGGAAGACATACTTTCCGCACCTGTTGGTGTCGGTAAAAATAATTACTTAACAGCAATAACGGAATTTGATGATAAATTGATTGAAATTATCGATGTTGAAAAAGTATTGTCAATAGTGGTAGGCGATAGAGATAAGGTGTCAAATGATACCAATGAAAAAATAAAAGACTTTAATGTTTCGGCGCATATTTTGGTAGCTGATGATTCAAGTGTGGCACGCAAGCAAATAGCGCGTACTTTGGAAACGCTGAATGTAAAATGTACATTGGCAAGCGATGGAAAAGAGGCGCTGGATATACTTACTAAAATAAAAGAATCGGGTGAACATGTGACAGATCATTTTGATATGGTCATCACAGATATTGAAATGCCTCAAATGGACGGTTATACGCTGACCTCCAATATCAAAAATGACCCGGAAATGCAGGATATGTATGTTTTGCTACATACATCGTTAAGCGGTGTATTTAATCAGTCCATGGTTAAAAAAGTAGGCGCAAATGCTTTCGTTGCTAAATTTGATCAAGATGAATTGACTAATGCCCTTATGGAGTGGCTAGAGAAGGCAGACCGCAGCAAAACACAAGTTGTCTGATTTTGACAGATACACCGCTATCAACCCTATCTGCAGAAGAGTATTCTTCTTTCGAGGATTTTCTTGAAAAAGCCACGGGTATAGTGTTAGGTAAAAATAAAGAATTTTTGGTTGTTAGCCGTCTTAAAAAACTGGCGTTATGTGAAAATATAAAAAATTATAGCGATCTGTTAGTAGCGGCAAATTGCGATAGGAGACTCAGGGAAAGAATTATTGGCGCCATGACAACAAATGAAACATCCTGGTACCGAGACAAAAAAATATTTTATTGTCTTGAGAATAATATACTTCCAGAATTGATGAAAAATAAAAATAGTAATTTAAAAATCTGGTCTACTGCCTGTTCAACCGGTCAGGAACCTTATTCTGTCAGTATGAGCATTGAAAATTGTATTAAGCGATATCCGGCTGTCAACAAACACTTTGAAATAGTCGGTACGGACATTTCAAAAGAAGCATTAGAAATAGCCAGGGCAGGTCGTTATGATGAAATTGTTACCGCAAGAGGACTTTCAGAACTAAGCAAAAAACAATATTTTAATGAGAAAGGCATTCATTGGGAAATAACGGATAAAATTAAAAATCGCGTCAAATTTGAGTCAATAAATTTGAAGAACAGCTTTTTATCTCTGGGTAAGTTCGATGTTATTTTTTGTCGTAATGTGTTGATTTATTTTTCACCCCGCTTAAAAGAAGATGTGTTAAAAAGAATGACAAAACAAATTAACCCGGGTGGTTATTTGATCTTGGGGGGGGCGGAAACAATGGCAAATTATACCGATTCATTTGAAATGCACAATGTTGATTCTGTTGTATATTACAAACTCAAAGATTGCGTTTCTTAGTTTAATTCCTACCATGAATATAATTGCCGCACGATAGGAAAATTCTTGCCTGTCTGTATCACACTCTATATCCCCATTGCCCCTATATATTTCTTAACTATTTGTTAAACATACTATAATCAGGGATGGCACGAATTTTGCCATTGGTTTGGTAAATGAATTGTGTCCACTGTTAAAAACAGGAAATAAATATGCGTTTTGATTTAGATGCTGCATTTGGAGTTCACGAAAAAGCGTTAATGCTGAGGTCACAGCGTGCACAGGTATTGGCGGAAAATTTGGCAAACGCGGATACGCCAAATTATAAAGCGAAGGATATCGATTTCAAATCAGCGTTGGATGCAGTAAAGGGTGAATATACTGCGGGTAAAATGACGTCAACCAATTCGCAGCATTTTGGAGCAAACAACACAGCTTCATTTTCCGGTGAATTAATTGACCGTCAATCCAGTCAGCCGAGTATGGACGGGAATACTGTGGATAGCCAGGTTGAACAAAGTGCATTTTTACGTAACGCATTAGAATATCAGGTCAGTCTACGATTACTGAGTGGAAAGATCAAAGGCCTGATGACAGCAATTAAAGGTGAATAACGATGTCGCTATTTAATATATTTGATATAGCCGGTTCCGGCATGAGTGCGCAAGCAATACGTTTGAATACGACTGCAAGTAACATGGCGAATGCGGATACCGCAGGTGGCTCAATTGCAGATACATACAAGGCGCGGCAACCTGTATTTTCAGCCATGTTGAATGATGCATTCAATGAAAACGATACGGGGGTTGGTGTACAAGTGCTGAAAATTATGGAAAGTACAACAGCGCTTGAAAAAAAATATGATCCAGGTAATCCAATTGCAAATGACGAGGGTTATGTATTTATGCCAAATGTGAATATGGTGGATGAAATGGCAAACATGATTTCGGCTTCTCGTTCCTATCAAAGTAACGTCGAAGTGATCAATACTTCGAAACAGATGTTACTTAGAACGTTATCGCTAGGAGAATAAGCGTGAACAACATAGACACTAATATCAGTACCCTGATTAACGATCTTGGCCTCGGCGCTAACAGAGCTGACACGAAGAAAGATGATTTTGGGCAACAGGAATTTTTAACCTTAATGCTTGCGCAGTTGCAAAATCAAAGTCCACTTGAACCCATTCAAAATGGGGAATTTTTAACACAAATGGCGCAATTCAATTCTGCGGCAGGCATGCAGGATTTAAATAACTCTTTTGCCGATGTATCTGCCACGTTGCAATCCAATCAAGCACTGCAAGCGTCCAGTTTAGTGGGACGTTCAGTACTAATTAAGTCCAATGAAGGGTATTTAGCAACGGGTCAAAGTTTAAATGGTGTGGTTGAGTTACCAGCAGGCGTTGGCAATATGACGATCAATATTTTGGGTCAAAATGGCGAATTAATTCGGCAAATAGAAATGGGCCAGCAAGCCGCTGGTGAGGTTAGTTTTGCATGGGATGGCCTAGGTGATGATGGCGAGGCACAACCTGAAGGAAATTATATTATTGCGGCTGAGGTACAAGCAGATGGGGAAGCATACAGTTTGGATACGTTTGTTAAAACATCAATCGAAAGTGTCACGATTGGTCAGGGCGGGCAGGGTTTGGTATTAAATCTCTCTGATTTGGGTCCAATAAAATTAGACCAAATTCGCAAAATTCTTTAATCCTAAATTTATAGATGTAGGAGAAAATTTATGGCTTTTAGCACAGCATTAAGTGGTTTAAACGCAGCACAAGCTGATCTAAACGTAACAGGCAATAATATCGCGAATGCCAATACCACAGGTTTTAAACAGTCCAGACCAGAGTTTGTTGATGTATTTGCGGCTTCATTTTCCGGTGTTGGCAGTACCGCAGTAGGTAGCGGTGTACGTGTCTCTGCTGTAACTCAAGAGTTTAGTCAGGGTAATATTGAATTTACTTCGAGCAATCTGGACATGGCGATCAGTGGGGATGGTTTTTTCGTTCTTAGTGATGCAGGTACACTCACCTACAGTCGCGCCGGTGCATTTCATGCAGATTCGTCCGGGTATGTAGTTAATAACCAGAATAAACGCCTGCAAATTTACCCCCCTGTCGCAGGTGGTGGGTTTAATACGGGTGTAATGAACGACCTGCAGTTGAATACAACTGCCGGTGCGCCGAACGCAACAACATTGATCAACGCGGGATTAAATTTAAATGCGGCGGATGCAGAAATTACAACGCCGCCATCACCTGCATTTAATATCACCGATCCAAGTTCATTTAACAACTCGACTTCCGTGGTCGTCTACGATTCGTTAGGAACGGCGCATAATGCAACCATGTATTTTCGAAAGGTGCCGCTTGCAGCAGTGCCTCCAGTGGGTACCACTGCAAATTGGGAAGCGCGTCTTTTTATTGGTGCTGAAGAAATTAATGCCGGTGGCGCATCACCGCAAATGCTTAATTTTAACGCGAATGGTTCGTTAGTAAATTCACCCCCTAGTATTAATTACGATGCGACTGCAACAATTGCAACAGGTGCAGCGCAAATAAATCTGGACATTGATTATTCTTTGCTAACTCAATTCGGTAGCCCCTTTTCTGTTAGTTCCCTATCTCAAGATGGATTTACCACTGGTCAGTTATCGGGTATCGATATTGATGACCAAGGTGTTGTCTTTGCTCGATTTACCAATGGGCAATCAAATACGCTGGGTGAATTAGCACTCGCCAGATTCAATAATAATCAGGGCTTGCAGCCGCAAGGTGATACAGAATGGGCCGAGACGTTTTCATCTGGTCCGCAAATACTGGGCGAGGCCAGTGTTGGCACATTTGGCTTAATACAATCTGGTGCACTTGAAGCATCGAATGTTGATATAGCTGAACAGTTGGTGAAATTGATTACCGCGCAACGAAATTATCAGGCAAATGCGGAAGTGATTTCAACTGAAGATACCATTGCACAGACAATTATTAACCTTAGGTAGTGGAGTACAGGTACAAGATAGAAGGGTTGGTAATAGATAAAAAATATAAGCGTTAAGGAAATTATTTATGGATCGTATGCTTTATATCGCAATGACAGGTGCAAAACAAACCATGTATGCACAGTCAGTGAATAGTAATAATCTGGCGAATGCCAGCACCACTGGTTTTCGTGCAGATCTGAATACTTATCTTAGTGTTCCGATAGCTGGAGAGGGATACCCATCCAGAATTAATACGGTTACACAGACAATGGAAACTGATTTTACGCCTGGGTCGATTAATGCAACCGGGCGCGAACTGGATATGGCGGTAAAAGGAGAAGGCTGGATTGCAGTACAGGCTAAAGATGGTAGTGAGGCCTATACACGCGCAGGCGATTTGCGTATTGCAACCGGTGGATTATTAACAAACGGTGCGGGTCATCCTGTGATAGGCAATGGTGGACCGATCGTTATCCCACCTGCAGAAAAACTGGAAATTGGTGTTGATGGAACCATTTCGATTCGACCTGTCGGTCAGGCTGCATCAGTACTTGTTACGGTGGATAGAATAAAGCTGGTAAATCCCGGTTTTGATCAGATAGCGAAGGGTGCGGACGGTTTAATGCGTACCAAAAACGGGTTGCCGGCAGCGCCAGATGTGAATACGACGCTGGTATCCGGTGCGCTTGAAACCAGTAATGTGAATACAATCGATGCATTGGTCAAGCAGATTGCGCTTGCCCGTCAGTTTGAAGTTCAGGTCAAAGCAATGAGCACGGTTGATGAGAACGCGCAAATGACAACGCAAATGATGAGAATTAACTAATAGCTAGAGGTATTAATAATGTATGCAGCACTGTGGGTGGCTAAAACGGGTTTAGACGCACAACAAACCCGTTTAGCAGTAATCAGTAATAATTTGGCGAATGTCAATACGACGGGTTTCAAACGTGGCAGAGCAGTATTTGAAGATTTATTATATCAAAATGTACGGCAAGTTGGCGCACAAGCAACACAAGATACGCAGCTACCTTCTGGTTTGTCCCTTGGTACCGGTGTGCGCGTTGTCGCGACTGAAAAAATGCATACTCAGGGCAATATAGTTCAAACAGATAAATCGTTGGATGTCGCAGTGCAGGGACGCGGTTTTTTGCAAGTACTATTACCCAACGGTGATCTTGCCTATACCCGCGACGGATCAATGCAAGTAAATGCCAACGGCGAAATAGTCACAGCACAAGGATACAGACTACAACCTGCTGTTACAGTACCCAATAATGCACGCAGTATAACAATTGGTTCGGATGGCATTATCTCCATTCTTACACCGGGGGCGTCTGGTCCGTCACAAATTGGTGATATACAACTTGCTGACTTTATAAATCCGACTGGTTTGCAGTCAGTAGGTGAAAATTTATATATTCAAAGTGGATCCAGCGGTACGCCACAAGTGGGCACACCCGGTCTTAACGGTTTAGGTACTATGATTCAAGGCTCACTGGAAACATCGAATGTTAATGTGGTGGAAGAACTGGTAAATATGATTGAAACGCAACGCGCCTATGAATTAAATTCAAAGGCGATTTCTACCAGCGATCAAATGCTGCAATACATAAGTCAAAACTTATAATCAAGGGCTGTAACACAATATCAAGGTCGTTATGAATCAATTTATAAACCCGTTTACAAAGCTGTTTGCAAAACAAGTAATAATCGTTTTTTGTATTTCAATGCTGGGGGCGTGTGGATATATTCCCCCTTCGCCAGATCCCGAATTTTCCAGTGTCAGACCCGTTTCTTCAAAGCCGTTGCCGATTAATGATGGCGCTATCTACAAAGCCGGGTATGATATTTTATTATTTGAAGACCTCAAAGCGAGAAGAGTAGGTGACATTATTACTGTTATCTTGTCTGAGCAGACCAATGCCAGTAAGAGAGCTTCCACCTCTACTGCAAAAGAAAGCACTGTCGATTTTTCCGCACCGACTTTGTTGGGACGCGGTGTCACCCGAAACGGTGCAGCTATTCTAGAAAACGCACTGGATGCAAACAGAGGCTTCTCTGGCGAAGCAGACAGTACTCAAAGTAATAGTTTAAGCGGAAATATTGCGGTAACTATTGTTGAGGTATTTTCAAATGGTAACTTAATGATCCGAGGTGAAAAATTGCTAACCCTGAATCAGGGAAGTGAACGTATTCAATTTTCGGGCATTATTCGCGCCGCGGATGTTAGCACTGATAACACCGTGCTGTCTACTCAGGTGGCTAATGCACGCATTAAATATGCAGGTGAAGGTGTATTAGCGGATGCAAACAATCCCGGATGGTTAACACGTTTCTTTAATAGCGGATTGTGGCCTTTCTAATATGAGAAATATTGCAATGAAATTGATTCTTTTAACACTTTTAATCGTTATGGCAACGCCACTGCACGCGCAACGCATCAAAGATGTGACATCGATTGGGGGTGTACGCAGTAATCCATTGGTTGGCTATGGCCTGGTCGTGGGCCTGGACGGAACCGGTGATCAAACGAGTCAAACGCCGTTTACGATCCAGAGCATTAAAAGCATGTTGTCACAATTTGGGGTCACCATTCCACCCAATGTGAAACCGCAGCTAAAGAATGTCGCTGCCGTTACCTTACACGCAAATTTACCGCCTTTTTCAAAGCGAGGTCAGGCCATTGATTTGACGGTATCTTCAATTGGTAATGCAAAAAGTTTGCGTGGTGGTACGTTGCTAATGGCGCCTCTAAAGGGAATAGACGGAAATATATATGCGATCGCACAGGGTAATGTGGTGGTCGGCGGATTTGGTGTTTCAGGTAATGATGGTTCGCGTATAACGGTAAACATCCCCAGTGTTGGCAGAATACCGGGGGGGGCAACGGTAGAACGGGAAGTCCCTTCGTCATTTGGTTTCGGAAACACGGTTACTTTTAATTTGCATAAAGCGGATTTTACCACCGCAAAAAATCTTGCCGATGCTGTAAACAAAACTATTGGGGCCGGAACTGCTTATGCTATTGATGCCTCTTCAGTAAGAGTAAGCGCGCCACGCGAAATACCACAGCGTGTTGCGTTTGTTTCAGTCATTGAAAATATTGAGATAAAATTGGGTGAAACGGCGGCAAAAATTATAGTCAATTCCAGAACGGGTACGATTGTTATCGGAAAAAATGTTTCTGTATCACCCGCCGCAGTGACCCATGGCAGTTTGACAGTGACGATTACCGAACGTGCAATCGTCAGTCAGCCCCAGGCTTTTTCACAGGGCGACACCGTCGTGGTTCCAACCAGTGACATTAAAGTAACAGAATCGGGTGGCCGCATGTTTTTATTCGAACCTGGGGTAGCGTTAAACGATATCGTTGCAGCGGTCAATCAGGTTGGCGCAGCCCCTGGAGATTTAATTGCGATACTCGAGGCACTCAAAGAGGCGGGGGCACTTCAAGCTGAGCTTATCGTAATTTAAGACTATGGATAACACGTCAATTTCACCCGAAATTTATACTGACTTTCAAGGATTGCAAAAATTAAAGCGCGCTGCCCGTGAAGATGCCCGTGGTGCAACAAAAGAAGTTGCACAACAATTTGAATCATTATTTGTAAAAATGATGCTTAAAAGCATGCGCGACGCAAGCTTTGGTGATGAAATGTTTGGTAGTCAACAAATGGATGCCTATCAGGACATGTTTGATAACCAAATGGCCATACATTTGTCGAAAGGTAAGGGCATTGGTTTATCCGAAGTGATTATACGGCAGCTTAATGGTGTAAACCAAAAAGATGTAAATCAAAGTGATAATACTGAAAATGGATCGAAAGCTGTTTTTGCTTTGTCCGGGGATGGAAAAAATACTGAAAACAGGACTGTACAGGATTTTTTATATTTAAGTAAAGTTGTTGCACCGAACAGAGAAAAGACGGTTTCTGAGGACAAAATTACAAAAAATCAGTTTAATTCACCTACCGAATTTGTTGAAACACTTTGGCCGTTGGCAAAAAAAATGAGTGAAAAAAGTGGTATTTCGCCACAAATATTGCTTGCCCAGGCTGCATTAGAAACAGGCTGGGGTAAAGCTGTATCAAAACATGCCAGTGGAAAAAGCAGTTTTAATTTATTCAATATAAAAGCCGATCACCGTTGGGATGGCGAGCGTGTTGCCAAAACGACATTGGAGTATAAAGATGGCGTTGCGGATAAACAAAAAGCAAATTTTCGTTCCTATCACTCATTTGAAGAGAGTTTCCAGGATTTTATAAATTTTATTAGCAATGAACCTCGCTATCAAAATGCAATGCAGGTTGTTGATAATAATAAAGATTTTATAACAGAATTACACAAGTCGGGTTATGCTACAGATCCGTTATATGCCGAAAAAGTCATTCGTGTATTAAAGGGACCCGAAATGAAAAATGCGCTTTTAAGGATGTTTTAGGTATAAAGATATAATGAAATCGGACGAACAAATGGGATAGAAGACGGATTATGAATATTTACCGTTAAAAAAACTGGGAATACTGGAGTATGCAATGGCGGATGGCAATATATTAGGAACGGCAGTATCAGGTTTGTTAGCGAGCCAAAGAGCGCTGACGACCATCAGTAATAATATATCCAATGTTAATACACCGGGATACAGCCGTCAGCGCGTTGAACTTGTTACCCGGCCTCCTTCCGATATTGGTAACGTTTTTATTGGAAATGGCGTTACAACCGCAGCGATTACCCGATCATTCGATCAATTTGCTGTTGAGCAGTTGCGTATCAATACCTCGCTGGATGGGCAGATGGGCAGTTTTTATGAATTTGCAAAACAAGTGGATAACTTGCTTGCCAATCCCGACACCGGGCTGTCACCGACGTTACAACGTTTTTTCGATGCTGCGCAAGGTGTTGCAGATGATCCTTCTTCGATTCCGGCTCGACAGGTTATGCTGGATGAGGCTCGGTCTTTAACATCTCGTTTCGATTTTCTAAACAATCGTGTAAAAGACCTGGGTGATGGCGTTAACTCTCAAATAACCAATGCCGTGACCTCGATAAACAGTCTGACCAGTTCGATCGCGAAGTTAAATCAGGATATTGCCAATGCGAGGGGTGCATCAGGTGGGAAATCACCCAATGATTTACTGGACCAACGAGATGAACTGGTCCGTCAGTTGTCCGAATTTGTATCGGTGACCGCAGTGACACAGGCCTCCGGTGACATGAATGTTTTTGTTGGAAATGGCGTTGGCCTGGTTGTTGGCAATATAGCCAACCAAATGGCGACCACAGGTAACGAGTTTGATCCAGCCAGTCTTGAAATTGCACTCATTACGCCAGTCAGTGGTTCACTTAACATTACCAATAATATTAGCGGTGGGCTGATTGGTGGCGTATTGGCATTTCGACAGGAGATACTCGAGCCAATGGTCAATAACCTGGGGCAAATTGCCATTGCATTAGCGGATACATTTAATGCTCAACATCAATTGGGCCAGGATCTCGACGGACAACTGGGTGGTTTATTTTTCAATGACATCGCCGCGACCAGTCCGCAGGCGTTGCCAAGTGAAAACAATGCTGGCAATGCGTCGCTGACCGTGGCCATTACGGATTCCTCTGCTTTGACTGCGAATGATTATCTACTGCGTTTTGACGGTACCAACTACACGCTGACAAATACGAAAACAAATGTAAGCACGGCACTGCCGGGTTTTCCTACCGCAACAACAGTCGACGGGGTAACCTTTGATATCGCAGCGGGTGCAATGAATGCGGGTGACAGTATTTTAATTAGACCGACTTTCAATGCCGCAAACGATATAGCGCTGCAAATTAACAATGCGGAGCAAATTGCCGCTGCTGCGCCGGTACGAGCGTCATTCAGTATTGGCAATCTGGGGAACGCCACCATTAACCAACCTGTTGTTAATGCGCCGCCACCGACTGATGTGAATTTGCAACAAGATGTCACCATTACATTTAATACTCCACCGACGACATTTAATGTTGTCGGTGTGGGTACCGGCGACCCAGTCGGCGTTGGTTTTGTCTCCGGTGGTAATATCACCTTTAATGGCTTTACCACACAAATTACCGGGTCGCCGCAAGCGGGCGATGTGTTTACGATTGAGTCAAATGTTGGCGGCATCAGTGATAACCGAAACGCCTTATTGTTAGCAGGAGTACAAACGCAGCAAACCATCAACGGTATCGCCGATTTACAATCCGCGTATAGCCAGTTTGTCGCGGGTGTGGGTACACAGACGAATCAAGCCGGTATTAACAGCAGCGCGCAAGAAATTTTACTCAATCAGTCTATCGCGGCCAGGGAAAGTGTTTCCGGTGTGAATTTGGATGAAGAAGCTGCAAATTTAATTAAATTTCAGCAGGCCTACCAGGCTTCAGCGCAAGTGATCACGACGGTGAATACTATTTTTCAGACCCTACTTAACGCAGTTGGGAGGTAACTATGCGTATCTCAACCAGTCAATTGAGCCAGACGGCGGTCAACGCCATGTTGGACCAGCAGGCAAAATTAAGTAAAACTCAGCTACAACTTGCGATCGGGAAAAAAGTTATCACAGCGGCGGATGACCCGGTTGCGGCGGCTCGGATACTGGATCTTACGCAGATAATTAAGCAAACTGAACAATTTCAGAAAAATGCGGATGCAGCGAATTCACGTTTACAACAGGAAGAGGGAACGCTAAGCGGTATTACAAATATATTGCAAGGTGTGCGCCAATTAACGGTTCAAGCGAGTAATACCATTCAATCAAATGAAGACCGGGCATCGATTGTCACTGAATTGCGGCAAAAACTGGACGAACTGCTTGCATTAGCCAATACAAAAGACAGCAATAATGATTTTTTATTCTCAGGCTTTCAAGGTAGCGCGCAGCCGTTTGCATTTGATGCGGTTAGCAACACGTTTACCTACGCCGGTGATGATGGCCAACGACAGGTGCAAGTGGGCGCCACGCGGCAAATTGCCGATGGTGATTCCGGCACCGATGTGTTTCGCGCTATTCGTAATGGCAACGGTACGTTTTCTATCAATGCCGGTGCTAATACCGGGGCAGCCGTTATCGAGCCGGGAACAAGAGTGGGTAATTTTATCCCCGATACCTATACGTTAACCTTCGCAGAACCCACACCCGGTAACTTTACCTATACTGTTACCGATAGCGCTGCTGCGGTGATTGCCGGGCCAACAGCGTATCAGGATGGCGCAACGATCGATTTGAGCACGGTCGGGGTGCAAACCTCTATTTCAGGTACACCCGCCAATGGCGATACGTTTGTTATCACACCCAGTGCCAATCAAGATATTTTTCAAACCGTAAAAAATATTATCGATGTGATGGAGATCAGCGTGACCAATCCCGCCGGAACAGCGAATCTTCGCAATGAATTGAATCGCGGTCTGGTGGCGATGGATCAAGGCATGGAAAATATTATCAATATACGTGCGCGTGTTGGCGCAAGGTTGAATAATATTGACAGTCAGAGAGATAGTAACGAGTCTTTTATCCTGCAAACGCAAACCTCCCTATCATTAATACAGGACCTCGACTACGCCGAAGCCACCACCCGTCTCAACTTGCAAATGGTTGGACTGCAGGCTGCACAACAGTCCTATATTCGAATTCAAGGCTTATCTTTATTTAACTTCTTGTAATTGTTATCTATATATTAGAACAATAACTGGCGCGGTTGACATTAAGTTGATTGATTTAGGTTAAAGAATAGCAATTAAAGGACGATACCCAAGACGGGAGCGGTGAATACTTCACTCTGCAGGTATATCCGCTAAGTATTAACCTGAGCCACAGACATTCCAGTTATTTATTCTGTGGTCTTTAGGAGTATATAAAATGGCACAAATCATTAACACCAATGTTGCATCATTGAATACGCAACGAAATTTAAACAATTCACAAAATGCGTTATCTGTCTCGTTACAACGTTTGTCTTCAGGTCTGCGTATTAACTCTGCCCGGGATGATGCGGCGGGTCTTGCTATTTCAGAACGTTTTACTGCACAGATTCGTGGTTTGAATCAGGCTGCGCGTAACGCCAGTGACGGTATTTCATTATCACAAACCGCTGAAGGTGATCTCGCTCAAATCACCAATAACTTACAACGAATTCGTGAGTTGGCTGTACAGTCTGCCAATGCGACTAACTCTGCATCTGACCGTGCTGCACTGCAGTTGGAAGCGGCTGAGTTGATCGATGAAATAGACCGTGTTGCTTCAACCAGCGCATTTAACGGCGTGAAATTGCTTGACGGTAACTTTGCCAGCCAGCAGTTCCAGGTTGGTGCAAATGCTGGTGAGACGGTGACAATTGATTCGATTGCCAGTGCGCGTACGTCCGCGCTGGGTCAGCAACTTACTGCTTCATCTCAAGGTACCACTGTTGGAACGACTGATTTGACGGCGGGTCAATTGATGATCAATACGATTGACGTTGGTGCCGTTGCTGCAGATGCGGCATTGATTGCTGCTGCTATCACGGCGACAAGTTCTGATGTTAGTGCCACAGCGACGAATGCGCAGACAGCGATCGTATATGCTGATGTCGTGGGAACGGCAACGGTAGCTGCAA
>CAZZJI010000007.1:68472-73552 GCA_964654485.1 uncultured Gammaproteobacteria bacterium
GCGCAGACAGCGATCGTATATGCTGATGTCGTGGGAACGGCAACGGTAGCTGCAACACCGACTACTGCCACGCAAACGGCTATAGTCGGTACTGCAGATGCAGACGGTCAGGTATTCATCCTGAACATCGACGGTATAGAGGCGGTAAACGTTACTTTCGCAAATACTGAGACTGTCGCTACTGGGGGTATTGTGACCGCACTTAATGATGACATTACCGCGTTCATTGCGGCAAATACTGATTATAGCGTTACATCGGGTACCCTTGCTGGCGGAAATTTAGTCCTCGCTAAAGCCGATGGTACCGATATGACTATCAATACTACTGGTAGTACCTTGGCTGGTGTTACCGCTGCTGCCGCTGGTTTAACGGGTACCGCGACCGGTGGTACACCAGCCGTTGTCGGTACTGCACCAACCTACTCTTTGTCAGTTGACGGTGCAGCATTGGATTTCACGACAGTGGGTGCAGATGGTACGATCACAGGTGCAGAAACTGCGTCGTTGATTAATGCCTTAGCCGGTTATACTGCATCATATTCAACCACTTTGTCTATTACTAAGGACGATGGTAGCAACATCGTACTGGTCGAAAGTGGGACTGATTCGGATGCGACTGAAGGTCTGGTTGGTGATGGTAGTAGCTCTGCAGTTACCGAAACTTATCGTGGTACGGTAAATGTTACTAGCGTAAATAATGATCTGGTAATTGCAGGCACAGCCCCTACTGCTGCGGGTCTTACAGTAACGACTGTAACGGCCGCGTTAGCAGGCGTTACAGTCGCTAATACAACACTTGCCACTGTTGATGATGCGAACGCTGCAATCTCTTCGATTGATGCCGCGTTGACATCGATTAACAGCAATCGTGCATCACTCGGTGCTATTCAAAACCGCTTTGATTCTATTGTATCCAGTATTTTAACGTCGGTCGAAAACCTGAGCTCTGCGCGTTCACGTATTCGTGATGCTGACTTTGCTGAGGAAACAGCGGCATTGACACGTAACCAGATTCTGCAACAAGCAGGTGTTTCAATTCTGGCACAAGCCAATGCATTACCGCAACTGGCGTTGAGCTTGCTCCAGTAACAATAACAGTAAGTAATAATTAACGTAACAATAGAAAGCAAGTAGTAAAAGAGTTAGAAGTACTAAAAAGCGCCCGGGTTTTATTACCGGGCGCACTATAGAGCGAGGTGTACCATGACTTCGGAAATATCAACGCAAATATCGGCAGCATTATTGCGTGGCACGAGTGCAGTAGAAGGCAAAACAAAGAGTGCTGTTGCGCCTGCAGAAGTGGTTGCGCCTGCAGAAAATGCTCAAAAATCAGCTGCGAATGATAATCTAGCGAAGACTGAGGAAAAAGCAACAGCGAGTCCGCGCGAAAACGTACCAAAAGAAGAAGTGAACCAGGCGATAGATGAGATTAAGCAACAGATGAGTGATATTGGTCGCAAAATCAATTTTAGCGTTGATGATGATTTAAATATCGTCATCATTAAAGTAGTCAACAAGGATACCGAAGAAATCGTAAGACAATTGCCTTCAGAGGAAGTGGTGGAAATAGCCAGAAATATTCAGGAAAATAAAGGTCTTATTTTTCAGGAAAAAGTGTGACACATGTATAATATCCGCGATGCTGTGCTAACAGGAGATTAATATGGCAGCCGTATCATCATTAGGCAGTGGCTCAGGATTAGATCTCAGCAGTTTGGTAGACAAACTGATAGCAGCGGAAGGCGAACCGGCAACTGCCCGTCTGGACAGGACCGAAGCCAGGATACAAACAAAGCTCACCGCATACGGCTCGTTGAAAGGGGGGTTGTCAGCGTTCCAGTCATCAATAGTAAGCTTGACTCAGCTGGATACATTTCAAACTAAATCGGTAAGCACATCCAGTGCAACAGAGACGTTTACCGTTTTGGCTTCATCATCTGCAATTCCGGGTACCTATAATGTAGAAGTGACCAATCTTGCTCAATCTAACTCCCTGGCGACAGCCACCGGGCAGTTCACTGATATTACTGATGCAGTGGGTACCGGCACATTGACGATTAGTTTTGGCACGGTTTCTATTACTGGCGATGATGTGACTGGTTTTGATCAAAATGCAATAAAACCTTCAATTAATATCACTGTTGATGCGTCTAATAATTCTCTACAAGGCGTGCGCGATGCAATAAACGATAGCAACGCAGGTGTATCCGCAAGTATCGTGGACAACGGTACAGACCTTCAGCTTGTCATCACTTCGACGGAGACTGGCAAAGTAAATGGCATGCAAATTAGCGTAGACGAAGGCACCGGTACAGCTGCAGACAATATCGATTTGACAGGTTTGTCACGTCTGGCTTTCAATACATCTGTTACCAACCTGGATAATACGGTTTCTGCTGACGATGCCAGTGCGATAATAAATGGTATCTCCGTCACCAGCGCATCTAACACGATCAACGGTGCGATAGAAGGGGTGACGCTTAACCTGTTGCAAAAATCAGATGCGGGGGTGTCTGTTGGCGTCACCGTCGCGAATAATACCGCCGATACAAAATCAGCAATCGAAGATTTTGTTACCAGCTTTAACACATTAGCGGTTTCATTAGCTAGTTTAACCGACGTAGACGTCGGTGCTGGCACAGCGGGTATTCTCACCGGGGATGCGAGTGTCCGGGGTATTGAAAATCAGATTAGACGATTTATTAATAGCACGGTACCGGGTTTAACCGGTTCTATTCAATCGATTGTTGATCTAGGTATCACAACAAGCAGCGAAGGTAACTTGCAGATAGACAATGTGAAACTGCAAGCAGCTATTGATAATAATTTTAATGACATCACCAGTTTTTTTGCAAATATAGGCGGTCCAACTGATTCGTTAGTCAAATATGTCAGTTCCACTGACGATACAAAAGTCAGTGATTTTGCGGTAAATATTACCCGTACCGCAACACAAGGTACGTCTGCTGCGGGTGCTGCTATAACGGATCTGAATATTGGCAGCGCAAATGATGAGCTAACGATCAAAGTAGATGGTGTTCAATCAGCCACGATCAGTCTGACCAATAAATTATATGCCTCGAATTCAGATTTGGCAGCTGAAATACAAAGCCAGATCAATGCAGACGCCGCTTTGATAGCCTCGGGTAAATCGGTCACTGTATCACTGAGTGGTTCAAATGCGTTAGTCATTACCTCAAATGCCTTTGGCAGTGCGTCTGCTATCGACCTAACTTATATTGAAAATGCGACTGCATCAGGGTTGACCGCAGGCGCAGGCAATGATGGAGTGGATGTCGCCGGGACGATTGGTGGCTTGACTGCGACAGGCAATGGGCAATTTTTGACAGGAAAAGGCGATGCGCAAGGTTTGAAACTCCAGATTCTGGGTACAAGCGATGGTAGTCGGGGTTCGGTAAATTTCACCAATGGATTAGCGAGTAATCTGGATGATTTAATTGCGACTTTTTTGGGATCAGACGGAATTATCGATACACGTACCAAAGGTTTTAAAACAAGTGTCGATGATATAAATGAAAAGCGTGAAGCACTGAGTTTTCGATTAGCCAGATTGGAGACGCGTTTGGTTGCCCGCTTTGGCGCGCTGGATATATTGGTTACACAATTGCAACAAACCAGTAATTTTCTGACACAGCAATTGGAATCATTGCCAACAGTAGGGGCAAATAGAAAGTGATAGTGTCAGAGAGTACTGTTGATGCGTCGATTTAATATAGCGTTTAATTATAATGGGATTATTTTGTAGAATTTAAATAATGCGGAGGCAACGGTGTGAGCCAAATGAAATCTAAATTAGACCAGACATATGGTCAAGTGAAGACACAAACAAATGTTGAAATAGCAAGCCCGCATCGTTTAATACAGATGCTAATGGAAGGCGCGCTGGAAAAAATAAATTTTGCAAAAAACTACATGCTCAATGGAAACATTGCGGAGAAAGGTGCGCACATAAGCTGGGCGATTTCGATCGTAAGCGGGCTACGTGTGAGCCTGGATGCAGAAAAAGGTGGAGAGATCGCACGAAATCTGGAAGCCCTATATGACTATATTGAACGCAGGTTGTTACAGGCTAACCTTGAAAATAAAGTCGAATATCTCGATGAAATAATGGGTTTGTTATTGGAAATAAAGAGTGGTTGGGATGCGATAGAAGATCAGATAGATAGTCGTGAACAAGACAACCGTCAGGAAATGGAAAACATAAGCACCATTGGGGAAATATCCGCATAACGTTATGGACTCCGCCAGCCTGACTAACGCTAACCATCACGACGTATTCCATTCACGCAGGGAACATCTTAATTTTATTGTTAACTTGACGGAATCAATGTTAGCCTCGGCTGAAAAGGAAGAATGGGAAAACCTCATCGACGTTGAAACAGAACGTCGCCAACATCTTGAACAATTCTTTGCAACAACGACCTCAGCAGATGAAGTAATCTGGGTCAAGCAAGCTGTAGAACGTATTATAGACATAGATAAACAAGTCATTCAGATCAGTGAAAAAAGTAAACAATCACTGGTAAAAGAGCGCAACATGCTGAGTAAAGGACAGCTCGTATCTAAAGCCTACTCTCAGGAAAATACTGTTCCGATGTTGTAACTGTTATCGTTGGCTGATATACGATTAATTTTTTGCTGCATTAAAGTTCTGTAATCTGAAGCCGTGCGCGACATATCGAACGCCGTCAATTGTATATGTGTCATCTATTTTTATTGTTGCACTATGAGTTTTTGATTGAATAGATAAATTTTAGTATTCCATGCAAGCAATTTGCTGTCAATTGTGTGATTTATAGCTGTTGGACAATTGGACCGTTTTTCACAAAAACCGACTTATCATTTTACAAAATAATCGTAGAGTTAAATTACCGCCGAGTGAAATGCGTGAACAGGCGGGTGACTGCCAAGTTGAGTCGTGTGATGGTAATTATTTCATTTTTGATTGAAAATAACTCAAATTAAAAATTTGTCAGCGATGTTCAAATAATAGAAAACTGGGCATTATCATCCGTAATTAATTGAAATATCTTAAATTAATTTAGACTCATCGAACTTT
>CAZZJI010000007.1:73652-76191 GCA_964654485.1 uncultured Gammaproteobacteria bacterium
TTATCATCCGTAATTAATTGAAATATCTTAAATTAATTTAGACTCATCGAACTTTTCAATCCATTCTCCGGCTCTGGTACAGGGTTCCTTCAATCCTGATTTATTGGCAAAATGTGTGTGTTCTGTAAGTCAGGTTGATATAGTCTGATATTACACTTGTTAGTGAGGAGTAATTTCTTGGGGAAAATTAGAATTTGTTTATTTGATGTATTTTTATATAAAACGATAAGATTAAGTATATAAAAGGGAAATGCAATATGAAAAGGGATTGTGGCATTCTACATTATGGCGTTTTACGAAGTATAGAAAGTAAACGTATCTACCTACCCGTTTTTTTGTTATTAACGATTATTTTAATCTCGGCGTGTGCTGATGCTGCCAGAGAAACGAATAGTCCAGATATAGGCAGTCTAAATCCCCCCACCTTTAAAACGGCCGCAGGGGACGATACCTCTGGTCCAGTTGAAATTATTGAAAACACGCAAGTATCCACTGATGTGATTCTATTGGCTGAGGACCCGGATGGTAATTCCATCAATTGGGAAATCAGTACTGCCCCGATTAAAGGGACTGCGGTTATTAGTTCAGATAGTTCACCCGGCACATCAAAAACAATTAGCTATATACCCCAAGCTGGTGCCACAGGCGCAGACTCATTTGTGGTCACGATTGATGATGGCACCGGGTTTACCAGCAGCATGACGGTTAATGTGACCATTGCGTTTACGGTCAGTGTCACCGTGTCAGGTTATACAACAGGGAATACGATGGTGTTGCAGATCAATGGGAAGAATGATTTATTAGTTTTGGCTGATGGTACGTTTACTTTCAGTGACACTTTGGATAGTGGTGATCGCTATGAGGTGACTAATTCACCTTTTTCTTCAATTTTAAAGACGAGCTGTTTATTTAATAATGCAAGTGGAGAGATAATCAATTCTAACATTACTAATGTTGCTGTGATTTGTGCGGATGACATTGCGCCGAATATTGTGAGTATAACACCCGACGCAGGTACAACGGGCGTTGCGTTGGATTCCAGTATAAGTGTGGTTTTTGATGAGGATCTCTTAGCAAGTTCAATAGGCACCGATGCCGTATTGCTTAGCGACACATTGGGTTCAGTGCCAGGCACCATTAACTATAACGTTTCTAATCGTACATTAAGTATTGTGCCGACTGAACCGCTTGCGTTATTCAGGCCATACACGGTGACATTGTCGCCTGAAATAACGGATATTGCCGGGCAGGCTATTGTGAGTAATCCGTGGACGTTTAGGACGCGTGATGGAACTTGGGGAGTGGCACGAACAATAGAAGAGACTATCAGTCAAGATAGGATTTTTGAACGTGATTTTGAAATGAATTCAACACGCCACGGTCTTTTAGTTTGGCGGCAAACTGATGGCGAAAAATCAAATATATGGGCGAGTTACCATGATAGCAATACTGACAAATGGGGTGTAGCTGAATTAATCGAAGATGAGAATCAACAGGATGCAGGTAGTCCAATTGTTGCGTTGGATTCAGTTGGAAATGGATTCGTGGTGTGGCAGCAGCGGGATAGCGAAAGAAAATTTACTATTTGGGCAAATAGGTTTGATGTTTCTTCTAAAAACTGGGGTGAGGCTAAGTTGATTAGCAATATTGGTCCAGGGAACGTGGGATCTGCATCGTATCAAATTGCCTTGAATTCAGTTGGGCAAGGAATTGTTATATGGAGATACACTGACGTCGCTCAGATTATTAGTGTGTGGGCGAATCGATTTGACAGCGAAACCAAGACATGGCGAGGAGCTGAGCTTGTTACAAATGATAGTCAACTACGCGCAATATCGCCACAAATTTCCCTAGACTCATTTGGGAAAGGATTTGCAGCATGGGATCAAAAAGATAGCACAGGGCGATTACATGTTTGGGCTAAACGTTTTGATTTTTCAAATAGCGAGTGGGGTACTGCTGAGCTTATTGATAGTGATAATCAACTGGGTGCATCTCCACCGCAAATTGCGACAAATTCAGCTGGGCAGAGTATCGTTACGTGGAAGCAATTTGGTGGTATCTTACAGTATAGTGTATGGGCAAATCACTTCGATCTAGTAACTAAAAAGTGGGGTATTGCAAAACGTATTGAGAATGATGCTCATCAAGGATCTGGTTCGCCGAAAATTGCTATAAATTCTGCTGGAATGAGTATTGTTATATGGACACAGTATGATGGCCAAAATAATCATGTTTGGGCTAATCACTTTGATCCTGTATTAAAGACATGGGATGTACCTGAACTGATTGGAACAGAAAAAGAAGGAAATGTATCTAGTTATGAAATTGCGTTGAATGCTTCGGGTTTGGGGGTAGCGGTGTGGGAGGAGTATGATGGAATTGGGATGAATTCTTGGACTAATCGTTTTGATCCTAATACGAAAACGTGGGGTACTGCTGAATTAATTCAAACTCATGATCAACTTGAAGCATATGGTCCTAAAATCTCTTTAGACGTTGCGGGTAAAGGAATTGCAATTTGGGGTCAATATCCTGA
>CAZZJI010000008.1:0-25203 GCA_964654485.1 uncultured Gammaproteobacteria bacterium
CTCCCTGTCTGAAAACCTATCTCTGAAAACCCATTTGTAAACCTGTTTGTAAACCCATTTGTAAACCTGTTTGTAAACCTGTTTGTAAACCAGAGTGAAAACTAGGGAAATTGGCCGATTCAGGTTGGCCGGTCCGAGAAAGTGGGCTAGTTTAAGGCATCCTTGAACGCTTTGCCAGCCTTAAAAGTCGGGACTTTGGCCGCTTTTATCTGGATTGTCTCGCCAGTTTGGGGATTGCGCCCAGTACGTGCGGCTCGATCCCGGACAGAAAATGTACCAAATCCTACCAAAGTAACCTGATCACCCTCAGATAACGTTTGTGTCACCGCACTAATCATCGCATCCAGAGCACGGCCAGCGGCGGCTTTCGACACGTCAGATTCATCGGCAATTTGATCGATCAATTCAGTTTTATTCACTGAGGCTTCCTCTCTGGCATAGCATATGTTTGAAGATACTTTGTTTGAAGATATCGTTTGAAGATACTTTTTTTGTTCGTCTTATTGTAGACAAAATATTCGCAGACAAATAAAGACGCGCAAACCAAACTCGTTTGGTTTGAAAATTTTATTGGCAAGCGCGGAATCAGTTGTAGTTTTATATCGTGTTATACCAATAGTATCGAAGTCGTGTCAAGTATGCTTTGTTAATATCTCGTATTAAAAAATACGATGACATTCACCAAGGCAAATAAAATTATATTTTTAGAGCAATATGAGCATTTTTTATGCAAGCTTAAATCTCTATTAAAATAGGATCTACGCTAGCAAAAAACCCAACTGTCGAATAAACAGCTGGGCTTCGTTAGACGTTTGTACTAACAACAAATCGCAGTAACTAATGAGCTCGCACGCGCGCGCCCTTTTTAGATTTTCGTGTAGTTGAATGACTCACTTCGTTATTTTTGACTTCAACATCAACTAGCGGTTGAGGCGTTTTCGTTAACGCAAATTGCCATACCTCATCAATCCATTTCACCAATCTAATCTCAATTTTATCTTTGATATTAGCGGGAATGTCGGCCAGATCACGTTCATTCTCATTAGGAATGAGCACCGTTTTTATACCGCCACGGTGTGCCGCTAACAATTTCTCTTTTAAACCACCAATGGGAAGCACTTCACCTCGAAGTGTAATTTCCCCCGTCATGGCAACATCAGATTTCACCGCGATACCGGTTAATGCAGATATCAGCGCAGTACACATACCTATACCGGCACTCGGCCCATCCTTTGGTATCGCGCCTTCGGGTACATGAATATGGATATCCTTAGTTTCATAAAAATCCTGTTCTATGCCCAGCATACTCGAACGACTCCTAACAACACTCATCGCGGCCTGAATGGACTCTTTCATGACGTCACCTAACTGACCAGTCACGCTGTGCTTACCTTTACCGGATACGATAGCGGTTTCAATTGTTAATAATTCACCACCTGCCTCGGTCCATGCCAATCCGGTAACCTGACCAACCTGATCCGTTTCTTCTGCTCTTCCGTAACGGAAGCGACGAACACCTAGATATTTATCAAGATTCTTTGGATTAATTGTAATTTTCTTGTCTTTGCCATCCAGTAAAATTTCTTTCACCACTTTTCGGCATACTTTAGAAATCTCTCGTTCCAGATTTCTCACGCCTGCTTCGCGCGTGTAGTAGCGAATAACGTCCTTGATGGCCCCTTCGTTGATGTTAATTTCCGCTTTTTTCAGGCCATTATTTCGCAATTGTTTCGGCACCAGATAGCGCATGGCGATGTTCGTTTTTTCATCCTCGGTATAGCCAGGAATGCGAATTACTTCCATGCGATCCAACAATGCACTTGGAATATTTAATGTATTAGATGTCGCAATAAACATCACATCCGATAAATCATAATCAACTTCCATATAGTGGTCATTGAATGTGTTGTTCTGTTCCGGATCTAGCACTTCCAGGAGTGCAGATGCGGGATCCCCACGAAAGTCCTGCGCCATCTTGTCAATTTCATCAAGTAAAAATAATGGATTGCGCGCTTCCACCTTGGAAAGATTTTGTATGATTTTGCCTGGCATCGCACCGATATAGGTACGTCGATGACCGCGAATTTCCGCTTCGTCGCGTACACCACCTAAGGACATGCGGGTAAATTTACGGTTTGTCGCTCGTGCTATGGATTTACCTAACGATGTTTTACCCACGCCAGGTGGACCAACAAGACACAGCACCGGACCTTTTAGTTTTTTAACGCGTTGCTGAACAGCAAGGTATTCAAGTATTCGCTCTTTAACTTTTTCAAGACCGTAATGATCAGCTTCAAGCACTTCTTCAGCCGCGGTCAAATCATTACTGACTTTAGTATGCTTTTTCCATGGCACATTAACTAACCAGTCAATATAGTTTCGAACTACGGTCGCCTCAGCAGACATTGGCGACATCATTTTTAATTTATTTAATTCACTAGTGGCTTTTTCCTTCGCCTCTTTTGACATGCCGGCTTTTTCAATCTTGTTAGCCAGATCATCCAGTTCATTGTGCGATTCATCCATATCCCCCAATTCTTTTTGGATAGCCTTCATTTGTTCATTGAGATAATACTCGCGTTGACTCTTTTCCATTTGTTTTTTAACGCGGCCACGAATACGTTTCTCTACTTGCAATAAATCGATTTCTGACTCCATCAATACAACGAGATATTCGAGTCGATCACGAGGGTGTTCTATTTCTAGAATTTTTTGTTTCTCTTCAACTTTCAGTGACATATGCGCAGCGACAGTGTCTGCTAATCGACCAGGATCTTCTATGTTCGCCAGCGATGATAAAATTTCCGGTGGCACTTTTTTGTTTAATTTAACATATTGATCAAACTGCGCGAGTACCGAACGCAACAATACTTCAGATTCGCGTTCTTCTAATTGTATAGGATCAAAGGTCGAAACCTGAGCATTAAAATACTTATCCGTATCCAGTACGCTAATAATACGTGCGCGCTCGCTACCTTCGACCAGGACTTTAATCGTATCGTCAGGTAGCTTCAGCAATTGCAAAATATTTGCAAGTGTGCCAATTTCATAAACATCTTCCACATTCGGGTCATCCTGCACTGCACTCTTTTGTGCACATAACAATATTTGTTTGTTATTGTCCATCGCGGCTTCAAGTGCACGAATAGATTTATCTCTGCCAACAAACAACGGAATAACCATGTGTGGATAAACGACGACGTCCCGCAGTGGCAATACCGGTACAACGCTTGACTTTTCTTTTACTTCTGGTGTCATTATTTATGCTCCGATCGTTAAACTCGCGAACTGATGAGGTGCAAATATCTGTGAAAAAACACCACCAATCATAGAATGTAACGGCTCTCGATCATTTTCCATTAGAATGGTTTACTTTAATTTTCAATACTTTTCAAACTTTATACTAAATTTAATGAATATGCTTAACATGAGGATAACCAAGCAGAAATTCAAGACCATTTTAAACCTATTCTAAAAATAGACAAATCCATTTGTCCATTAAATGACATCTGATGAAGAAGTATATAACGTGTGGCCAAAGTACGCTCATAACATCACCACAAACTGTTAGAAGTAGCTAATGACTTTTCATTTCTATGAAGTATGAACTATGAGGTATAAACCGCAGATAAAAAAAGGGCATATTTTGAGACGTGTTGGCACCCGAAAAATCGGGTGCCCGATAGTTATTCTGCTGCCGATCTCTTAGATTCGTTGCCTTCGTAAATCATTAATGGTCGAGATTTACCACCGATCGAATCTTCGTCAACAATGACCTTGCTAACATTATCCAAAGAAGGAAGCTCATACATGGTTTCCAGCAGCGCTTGCTCCATGATGGAACGTAATCCACGTGCGCCGGTTTTTCTATCCATCGCTTTTTGCGCAACAGCATTTAATGCTTCATCCCGGAAAGTCAGTTCACAACCTTCCATTTCGAACAATTTGGCGTATTGCTTGGTAATCGCATTCTTCGGTTCGGTCAGAATACGTACTAATGCACTTTCATCCAGTTCTTCAAGGGTCGCCATAACGGGCAAACGGCCAACAAATTCGGGTATCAGCCCGTATTTAATGAGATCTTCTGGTTCAATACCATTCAATACTTCACCGATCTTTTTCTGCTCATTCTTACCTCTAACCTCTGCAGAAAAACCGATACCACTTTTCTCTGATCGATCACGAATAATTCGATCCAGACCGTCAAATGCACCACCACAAACAAACAGGATATTCGCAGTATTGACTTGTAAAAATTCCTGTTGCGGGTGTTTACGGCCACCTTGAGGGGGCACGGACGCGATAGTACCTTCTATCAGCTTTAATAGTGCCTGTTGTACACCTTCGCCGGACACATCACGGGTGATAGAGGGGTTATCCGACTTTCTTGATATTTTGTCTATTTCATCAATGTATACGATACCCGTTTGTGCTTTTTCAACATCGTAGTCACATTTTTGCAGTAATTTTTGAATTATGTTTTCAACGTCTTCGCCCACATAACCTGCTTCAGTGAGCGTTGTTGCATCAGCGATGGTAAAGGGGACATTTAACAACCGCGCCAGAGTTTCAGCCAACAGTGTTTTACCACTGCCGGTCGGGCCAATGAGAAGTATATTACTTTTAGACAGCTCAACTTCATCCTTTCGGCCAGAGGCATTCATTCGTTTGTAATGATTGTATACCGCAACCGCCAATACTTTTTTCGCTCGCGTCTGTCCGATCACATACTGATCAAGAATTGCATTAATTTCTTCAGGATTCGGTAGTTTACTACCCGTTAATCGAGTGGATTTTTCCTGAACCTCTTCACGAATAATATCGTTACACAGCTCAACACATTCATCACAGACAAATACGGAAGGCCCTGCAATAAGCTTACGAACTTCATGCTGGCTCTTGCCACAAAATGAACAATACAGCAACTTATCGCCGTCATCGCCTTTGGTTGTTTTGTCGTCACTCATCTGATGCCACCTGTTTGAAACTAAAATACATATTTTAACTTTAACTATTTACAATATAATACAGTGTTTATGTGCTAACTGTTGTACGCTAAATGCGTGTGCCACTGTGCCACACGCTGGGTTTCAATTTGTTGTTTTGCTATTTTTTCAACTCACGTTGCTCTAGCAACGAATCTATTATCCCGTAGTCCACCGCTTCCTGGGCACTCATGAACCGGTCTCTATCCGTGTCTTCCTGAATTTTATCCAAAGGTTGATCTGTGTGTTTGGACAATATGGCGTTTAATCTCTCTCGAATCAATAATATTTCTTTCGCATGAATTTCGATATCGGATGCTTGACCCTGAACGCCGCCCAAGGGTTGATGAATCATAACTCGAGCATGTGGTAAACAAAAACGTTTGCCCGCTGCACCACCCGTTAACAGCAACGCACCCATACTTGCGGCCTGGCCAAGACACATCGTGCTGACATCAGATTTGATAAACTGCATAGTGTCATAAACCGCCAGGCCTGCGCTAACCGATCCACCAGGCGAGTTGATATAGAAATGTATATCTTTATCGGGGTTCTCGGATTCCAGAAACAATAGCTGCGCGACCACAACATTCGCAACATTGTCATCAACAGGACCCACTAGGAAAATCACACGTTCTTTTAGTAACCTTGAATAAATATCATAAGCCCGCTCGCCCCTGGAAGACTGCTCAACCACCATCGGAACGAGATTGAGACCTGTAATCTGTTCTGTACCCATGCTCTTGATATCGGACATTAAACGCCTTCCTTTATATCTTTTGTTTATCTTTTTGCCTATGTTTTGCTTACATTTAAATGTTTATCTGTGGCCCACCCAAAACCAGGCTATGCCTCAACCATAACTCGACCAAAAAAATTCAAATGCGGCCTAAACATGCTTTGCAGAAAGTTTATTGATTTCGAGTGTTTATTGATTTCGAAAGTTTATTGATTTCAATGTTTTCAGTAATTATTCTAAGGTATTTTGCCTTCGCCCTTCGCTTCTTCGTTGTCAGGCAACAGTCTGCCCCGGTTTCATAAGTGCGTCAAATGTTGTTTTGACATCCTTTAATGTCAGCTGCGCAGTAATCCACTCAACCGTTTCGTTCTCCAAGGCAATCGACTCAACCTCCGCCAGTCGCGTGTTATCACTGTAGTAATACTGAACAACCTCTTGTGGTTTATCATAACCTGCCGCGATATTTTCCACCAATTCCCTTATTTTTTTTGGTTCTGCTTTTATGTTGTTCTGCTTCACTGTCTCAGATAACACCAGGCCCAGTGTCACACGCCGACGCGCCTCTTTCTCTAAAGACGAAGATAACACGTCCGGTCCACTTTGCAGGCTACTCATTTGCTCTGGGGTCAAGCCACTGCGGGTCTTCAATACTTCAATTTCCTTATCTATAAGTGAGTTAGGAACTTCAATTTGATTGATTTCTAACAACTTGTCCATAACACCTTGTTTTAGTGCTAATTTAATCTTTTCATTCAATTCCTTTTCCATGCTCTCTTTGACATCTTTACGCAACGCTTCTTCGGTGCCTGCAGCGATCCCAATCCCTTTAATAAATTCTTCATTCACTTCGGGTAAGATCGGTTCTTCCACGGTAATCACCGTCACTTCAAATTTTGCTGGTTTACCCGCCAATTCAATGCTCTGGTAATTTTCTGGAAACGTCAGATCCAGAGTACGAGATTCACCCAATTTGGCGCCCTCTAGCTGGGTCTCAAATCCTTTGATCATGCGTTTTGAACCAAGTTCAATGGGCACTGCCTTACCTTCCCCACCGTCAAACGGCTTACCATCCATAAACCCTTGGTAATCAATCGTCAGCTTATCGCCATGCTTACTGGCTCTACTATCAGCCACTTTCCATTCCACTTTCTGTGTACGTAAACGTTCAATAACACTGTCTACATCCGCATCGGTGATCTCGGCAATCGATTTTTCAATTTCAACACCTTCAAATGAAGCGAGCGTAATTTCAGGATAGACTTCAAATGTGGCGCTGTATTCAAATGCCTGTCCTTGCACCCTCGCTTTGAGGTCCATTTGTGGCGTATTTGCCAACTTCAATTTTTCCTGGGTAATGGCCTCATAAAATGTGGATTGTAAAATTTCACCTTCAACTTCTTGTTGCACTTGAGCACCGTAAGTACGCTTGACCACACTCAATGGTACTTTCCCCGGTCTAAAGCCCTGAATTTTTGCTTTCGCAGTAAGGGATTGCAGGCGTTTTTGAATTTCAGTTTCGATTTTTTCAGCCGGCACCGACACGGTTATTTTTCGTTCAAGTCCATTCTTTGATTCAACTGATACTTGCATTACTTACCCTCTTTAATACTCTTTTCTCTTTAATTAATACGACTAAGACCATGACTGTTATGGAACAACACACGATGATGATAAATGGTGCGAGAGGAGAGACTCGAACTCTCACAAGTTTCCTCACTGGAACCTAAATCCAGCGCGTCTACCAATTCCGCCACTCTCGCAAAAGCCCGACGTGATACGTCAAGCGGGTGTTCGATTGTATTGTTATGTTTTAATTAAAAAAATTTATTCAAAAATGCACGTTCAAACAATACGTCCAAACAACACGTCCAAACTAAAGATGGTGGGTCGTGTAGGGATCGAACCTACGACCCGCGGATTAAGAGTCCGCTGCTCTACCAACTGAGCTAACGACCCATCACAAACTGTTACTTATCCTATGAACACAATGGTCTTTACGGTTTTACACTTGTACAATTTACACTTGTACAATTTACATAATGGGGTGGACGATGGGGCTTGAACCCACGACAACCGGAATCACAATCCGGGACTCTACCAACTGAGCTACGCCCACCATCAAAAAACCTGGGAACCCTCTGTATGTTCATTTGTACCACATATCACTTTGCAACTTGCTTTTCGAAACAGACTCCTAACAAACTCGTTGCAACATAATGGCACGCCCGGCAGGATTCGAACCTGCTACCCTCGGCTTAGCTTACCAACTACAGCTTTCGCTGCTGTTCTTGCAGGTGTTCGTTATTATAGAACACACTATAAGAGAACATTTGTGGTCTGGACCATCTCTTCACCATTTCAGGTGCCGCACGTATGGCCTCTACGGAACCCTACGATAATCACAGCAATATCTGATGTTACTACTTTGATTATTCTTAGGTGTTTTTACCCTCAAGGTGACAGACTTGTCAAAATTCTTTGGATCAAGATAATAACATTCATTAGTATCCGGGCAATAAATACAATAAAAATCTATGGCGTTTTTATTGATGGCTTGCATATGCGTACCATTTTTATCTGCCCAACAAGATCTAAAATGCACAGTGAGTGCACCGGTCTTGTCCAACGATTTGTATTTAACTTGAATCCGTTTGAACACGTCTTCTCTATAAGCGACCAGATCAAACGGAGCATGTTCCGTGACCGGTTGAAGTATTAAATACCCTTGCTCATAAAGGTCAACTTGAGCCTTTAAAACACCTAGGTCACCCTTCGTCTTGGTATGGTGGCGTATCACAATAGTTAATTTCGCAACTTTCTCAACTTTACTTAACTAAAGTAAAAACAGCATATTACCACACCGCTGGATGGGTATACCATAGGTTTCCTCGGGATTGCCATCAGCACAACCTGTTAAGGGTTCCCCGATATAGTGCAGTCCACTCTACAAGTTTTTGTTTCCTGGTAGAGGCTCCAATCCGCAGCATTGATTCAATTGGCTGCGAGCAAAAGGCCGATGCTCTATCCAAATGAGCTACGGGCGCATCGTTTTTACTGCATTTTCAACACAACACATTATTACTGTAACCCAATGATTACTGTAAACCAATGGTCGGGGTAGAGAGATTCGAACTCCCGACATCCTGCTCCCAAAGCAGGCGCGCTACCAGACTGCGCTATACCCCGAAGTATGCGCATGCTACCTGTAACCATCGATAATTTCAATCCAAGGCGGTAAAATCATGGCTTAAAACAAGGATCCCCCCAGTAATTTCTTGGCGATCCCCCCTCTCCCATGAGAAGATACCGGCTTTTTGGGAATCCCGGATAATGACAGCAAACATTATTGACGGAAAAGCCATAGCCGCTCAAATAAGAGAAAACATCAGGCAGGCTATTGATCAGCGAATTGCGAATAACCAGCGACCGCCTGGGTTAGCGGTTGTGCTGGTGGGGACCGACCCCGCCTCAGAAATTTATGTCAAAAACAAGCGTAAAGCCTGTGAAGAAGTCGGCATTAAATCGCATGCGTACGACCTCCCGGCGGATACTGATCAGGCAACATTACTCTCGCTGATCGATAAATTAAACGAAGACCCGCAAATTGATGGTATTTTAGTGCAACTGCCGCTGCCTGCTCACTTTTCATCCGAAGCCACAATTGACCGCATTCAACCGGAAAAAGATGTCGATGGTTTTCATCCTTATAATGTCGGTCGGCTCGCACTGCGCAATCCATTGCTCAGGCCTTGTACACCGCATGGCATTATGACGCTGTTAGAACACACCGGCATTGAGCTAAGAGGTGCGGACGCCGTGATCGTCGGCGCCTCTAATATTGTCGGTCGCCCGATGTCTTTCGAACTACTATTAGCCGGTTGCACTGTGACAGTTTGTCATCGCTTTACCAAAAGCGTGGAATCACATGTGAAAAACGCTGACATCGTGATTGCCGCCGTCGGCAAACCTGGCATCGTCAATGGCAACTGGATCAAACCCGGCGCTGTCGTGATTGATGTTGGCATGAACCGCACCGCAAATGGAAAATTGGTGGGTGATGTGGATTTTGAAACCGCAAAAACCCGCGCCGCTTGGATTACACCTGTACCAGGCGGTGTCGGTCCGATGACCGTCGCGACGCTCATGAAAAGTACACTTTACGCCGCTGATCATTTTCATAAATCCTGATTTAAGCCAATATATAATCTTAAGTACTGTTCCACTGTTAAACTGTTCGTAAGCAAAGAATAAAAAGCAAAACTGGATTTTTTATCGACCTGGATTTCACTTAAATACTATGCCTGCTCTATTAGCAATAGAAATTGAAAACGGCACCGAAAAAATATCCTGCGCGAGCATACTCACTATTGGCAGGGATAAAAACAGTGACGTCAGAATTAATGACCGCCTGGTATCACGCAATCATGCCATGATACGCCGTTTGGGTGAGGACGATTATTACTTAATCGACAGTGGCAGCGTAAACGGTAGTTGTATTAATAACATAAGAATCTCCACACCTACGTTGTTAAAAAATGGTGATCAGATAACAATAGGCCCGACCATCATTCACTTTATCCAGGACAAACAACAATTCGAAGAATGTGAAGATACAATAGAAGATACTGAATCAACCCTGTTGACGCAGCGCGTCAATATTCGACTCACCACTATTTTAGTCGCTGACATCCGAGGCTTTACCACGCTATCCGAAGAAATACCCATTTCAACACTTTCAAAAATCATGAGCGAATGGTTTCGCAAAGTAAGCGACCTCGTTGCGGAAAAAGAGGGTACTGTCGACAAATTCATCGGTGATTGTGTTTATGCACGATGGGAGGCACATGAAGACGAATCAAATACAGTAATAAATGCATTAAAAGCGGCGGGCCTGATAAACAAACTATCGGAAGATATTAGTCGAGAGTATCTGGGGCCGCCACAGCAATTAAAAATCGGTGTAGGAATCAATACCGGGCAAGCCGCTGTTGGTGTCGGGCAAGACAACACCGCGATCGGTGATGCTGTTAATCTTGCATTTAGACTGGAAAGCGCAACCAAGGAACTAAAAAAAGATATCGTATTGAGCCAGGGCGCCTATCAATACTTGCCCGAAACATTGTGGCGCGACGCAGTATCTGAAATAATGGTCAAAGGCAAAAAGGAAGCCGTTGAAGTATGTGGTTTAAGTTTTGCTGAGGTTAAAGCCTTCTTTGTTGGCTAAAAGCGGTTGGCTAAAAGCGTCGGCAAGCGTGCTGGCTAATACTGGTAGTCTTTTAATGTGTATGCCTTTACTCACGCCGCCATTTTGTATCGGATGCGCCGTCCTCCAGAATGATTCCCTTATCTTTTAACTCATCGCGTATGCGGTCTGCATCGGCCCACTGCTTGTTCTTTTTTGCATGATCTCTTTGCATTATTAGTTGTTCAATTTGCGCCTGGGATAAATTATCGTCGTCACGTCGTCCTTTTAAGAATACTTCAGGATCACGTTCTAACAAGCCAAGTACACGAGCGGATTTTTTCAACTGAAACGCAAACTGAGCGACTTTAACGCTCTCTTTATCTTGCTTGGCAGTATTTAGTGCCGTACTTAAACTAAATAACTCACTGATAGCCATCGGCGTATTAAAATCATCGTCCATGGCTTGATCAAAGCGTGCTTTGCTTTCCACAATCTCAACGCCTTTTTCATCGATATCTTCACATACAGTGTCAACTCCGCGTAGCGCATTGTACAAGGTAGTTAACGAGGCTTTGGCATTATCCAGATGTTTATCTGAATAATTCAACGGGCTACGATAATGGCTGCTTAATATAAAATAACGTATTACTTCCGGATCATATTTATTCAAAACTTCTCGTATGGTAAAAAAATTGCCTAAAGACTTTGACATTTTTTCATCATCGATACGCACAAAGCCATTGTGCATCCAGACATTCACAAATTTTTCTCCGGTGGCGGCTTCAGATTGGGCTATTTCATTTTCATGATGGGGAAACTGCAAATCCATCCCACCACCATGGATATCAAAATGATTACCCAGACAGTGTATCGACATCGCTGAGCACTCGATATGCCAACCTGGCCGCCCTTTTCCCCACGGTGAATCCCAGCTGGGTTCATCTGGTTTGGCTGATTTCCACAAGGCAAAATCCAGCGGATTACGTTTTGACTGATCAACATCCACTCGCTCACCCGCACGGAGCTCGTCAAGTCGCTTACCGGACAGTGCACCATAATGATCGAATTTGTTGATATCATAAAAAACGTCATTGTTCTTTGTCTTTTTTTGCGACTGATAAGCGAAACCATTTTCGATGAGTGTATTGATCATAGCGATGATTTCATCCATGTAGTGGGTTGCTAACGGTTCAGCATCAGGTGGCCTGATATTCAATGCCTGTGCGTCGGCGTTCATTTCATCGATAAACCGGGCAGTCAATGCGCTAAACGCCTCTCCATTTTCATTGGCCCGATTAATTATATTGTCGTCAATATCAGTAATATTGCGTACATAAGTGACATGCTGGTCCCCAAAAATTTCCCGTAAGTATCGATTAACAATATCGAATACCAACAACACGCGCGCATGGCCAATATGACAAAGGTCGTACACCGTCATGCCACAGACATACAAACGTACATTTTGTGGATCAATGGGCTTGAATGTTTCTTTTTGCTTGGTTAGGGTATTGTAAATCTGCAGCATAAATGATAATACTCATATTACTGTTGGTTTTTTAAGCAGGCGTTATGCTCAATAAAAAATAGGCATAGTAACTGCATAGTAACTGAAAGCACAAAGCGAAACAAAGTCCAAGTTTGAATTGTGGATTGCTACTTCTTTACTCGTCCAGCAAACAGACTATTATTACATAAATTCACTCACACAGGTCCAAGCAAGGGTTGTAAACATGAAAACTATTATTTCCAAAATTTGTATTTCTAAAACTTGTATTTCTAAAAATAGCACTAGCAAAAAAAACGATGTTAGCTATTTTATTAGGAAGCAACTACTCATCAGCATTTTTTCAGTCCTTTTCTTAGTGAGTCTGCCATTTAACAGTCAAGCAGCAAGCCCGCAAGTCAAGCTCGAAACCAATTTTGGTGATATCATACTAGAACTTAATAGCGAAAAAGCCCCGAATACTGTTAAAAATTTTTTGAAATATGTAAATTCCGGTTTTTATGACAGCACCGTTTTTCACCGTGTCATTGATGGGTTTATGATCCAGGGCGGCGGGTTTAATGAAGAGTACAAGAAAAAACCGACAAATCCTCCAATTGAAAATGAGGCGAACAATAAACTTAAAAATGTCGTTGGCTCCATCGCCATGGCGCGTACCAGCGCACCTCATACTGCAACCGCGCAATTTTTCATTAATGTCTCCAATAATGATTCTCTCAATTACAGTGGGCCTACAATGCGCGGCTGGGGCTACGCCGTATTTGGAAAAGTCACCGAGGGTATGAACGTCGTAGATAAAATTAAAAAACTTCCGACAGGCCCAGCCGGTCCGTTTAGTAAAGATGTGCCCGCTAGCCCGGTTATTATTATCAAAGCAACACAAATAACCGGTATTAGCAGCGCGCAGTAGTTACTTAATCAGAGGCTCCCTTAATACACAACTTTATGCACAACAGGGGTTGTAATGCCTACCCTATTCATTTCTGATTTGCACTTGTGCGAAGACAGACCACATATAAATACATTATTTCTGAATTTTTTAGCAAACGATACAAATGGCATCCATGCACTATACATATTAGGTGATTTATTCGAAGCCTGGATCGGCGATGATGCCGTCTCCGCATCAGATCAAACAATACTGGCTGCGCTAAAAAATATGACGCTAAGTGGCATTCCCATCTATGTCATGCATGGAAATCGGGATTTTCTTTTAGCCGAATTATTTTGTGAACAAACCGGATGTGAATTAATTTCTGATCCTAGCACCATAGACTTATATGGAACACCGACCCTCCTTATGCACGGCGATACGCTGTGCACGGATGATACTTCCTACCAGCAATTCCGCAGCATGGTAAGAAGCGAGACATGGCAGACTCAGTTTCTGGCAATGACGCCAGAGCAACGCCAACAAATAGCAACTAAATATCGCAGCGAAAGCAAAATACAAACGCAACAAAAAAAAGCAGAAATCGTCGATGCAAACCAACAAGCAATCGAAACCATCATGCAGCAACATAACATCCTGCATTTAATTCATGGACACACCCATCGACCCGCTACACACCAATTCAAACTCAACAACAAGAGTGCTCAGCGAGTCGTATTAGGTGACTGGTATAAACACGGCAGCGTATTGGTTGTTGATAAAATTGGCTACAATCTTAAAACACTAGGTAAATAATTTTACTGGCTTATCGAATAAGATTTGTATCCTTCCGGCAACACCAAGAAATCATCAGGCGTAGCAACGTTAGATTTCACATCAATCAAAAATCGCTGATAGCCTTTATTATCCCACTCACGGACGGGAAACCCATATTGTAAATGACGTGTGCTTTCGAAAATATTAAACGCCAGGTCACACGCATCGTACTCTTGACCCGGTATACGGCCCATGGTTTTTGAATGTTCCCCTGCCAATACTAACCGAAACTCTTTAAATGCTTGCAATGCTTCTGACATATAATTTTCAATCACGACGACATTATAACACTCACTCCCATTTGCACTGAATTTATAGAAAAACGCCGTCATACCGCCACGTTGTTTGGTTACCGCGCCGCTTTCCTTTTTTACATGTTCGTATTTAATCTCAATGGGTGGTTTTATATCGAGTTTATTTTGATTAATTACGAAAATTGTTTTCGTCTCGGCTACCACGTTATTAATGATTTTGTTTTTACGATCAAACAAAACGTAATCGCTGGAATTGTTATCATCATCAATTCGCATAAAATCGTCATTGACATATATTCTAACCTGAGCCGGCACGCTGCCTGGTGCAGTTTCTGAAAAAATAAATAAATTTCCGAGCGCCGGACCCGCAACAGGCGGCGATTTGATATTTTCCTGGGTAGCACAATTTAATAGTGCGAAACATGAAAAAAAAATGAGTGTACGTTTGATTACTAATGTCATTCCTGAGTCTTCCTACCTGTTTAATTTAGATTTAAGGGACCTTTGAATTAAGTTATACTTTGTCTGTTGAATTGATAAATTAACCAGCTGATCATGTGTAGTGAATAAAAGGCGCATTCAGAGCCTTTTATTCACGACGCTAGACAAATACGCCATTTCTTTGCTATCAAATCCAGCCTTAATTCTTGCTTCAACATGCAAGGGGCCTTTGATTCGCTCCTTAACATGATTATTTACCATCGTGACAAATGTTGTCTGGCGATCCAAGCCGCGTTGCTGACATAAATAAGCAAACCAACGGGTGCCAATTTCAACATGCCCGATTTCATCTTGCAAAATAATTTCAAAAATTTCAGCCGCTTTTTTATCGCCAATGCTGATAAAACGATCAATAATTGCCGGTGTTGCGTCCAACCCCCTAGCCTCTAAGACACGCGGTACCACCGACATGCGCACCAATACATCGTGCGCAGTTTCTTTCGCGACGTCCCATAATCCATCATGGGCAACAAAATCACCGTAATCATAACCCAGTGTATTCAGGTGATTGCGCAACAATTTAAAATGATAAGCTTCTTCTAGCGCGACATTGGCCCAATCCTGATAATACGCCAAGGGCATATCCCTGAACCGATAAACAGCATCCCACGCGAGATTAATCGCATTAAACTCAATATGGACAATCGAATGGAGTAAGGCAGCACAGCCAGCGACAGAACCCATTCTACGCCTCGGCAGGTTTCGCGAATCAACCAGTTCGGGTTTTACAGGGCGACCTGGGGTTGTGATCGGCGTAGGTGGTAACAGAGATTGTATATCTAATTCACCAGAATTAAGCGCTGCACAGGTTTGCCGTGTAAGCTCTATTTTCTGCTCAATATTTGAGGCCTTAATACATTTGTCAGCGGCTTGAAACAAATTTCCCATGAGCGCATTCTAAGGCACATTAAGGTAAAATCAATCTATAAAATCAACTAAGCGTATCGGCATACGCTTGGCACCCCAGTTTCCTGGCTGTTCTTCAAACACACCTGCACAGCGTGTATTACAGAATCTGCAATGTCCTTCCGCAGTTAAGTTCCAATCGGACAACACGTACCAGTCTCGGCCAATCAATTTCTTAGCGCACTGATGACAGTAGGTACTGCCGCCATCACTGTCATGCACGTTACCTGTATAAGCGTAGTGCACACCGTTATCCAGCGCAATTTGTCGCGCCATTTTTAATGTTGAGGGAGGTGTCGATGGTTTATCTTTCATTTTCCAATCAGGGTGGAACGCAGAAAAATGCATTGGGACATCTGTGCCAAGATTTTTCACTACCCAGTTTGTCATCTCATTTAATTCTTTTTCGCTGTCGTTTTCTCCCGGTATTAATAGCGTGGTGAGTTCCAGCCAAACATCCGTATGCTGTTTAATATAAACAAGGGTATTGAGCACGTCTTGTAAATGGGCGCCAGTTATTTTGTAATAAAAGCGTTCAGTAAATGCTTTTAAATCAACATTTGCGGCATCCATATGAGAAAAGAATTCGGCACGCGGTTCTTCACATATATACCCTGCTGTGACCGCAACTGTTTTCACTCCCAAAGCCTTACATTCTTTCGCTACATCAATTGCGTATTCAAGAAAAATAACAGGATCATTATAAGTAAAAGCAACACTTTTACAGTTTAATTTTTTAGCCGCCCTTGCAATTTGTTGTGGTGACGCCTGATCCGCCAGAGTATCGGTTTCACGTGACTTACTGATGTCCCAGTTTTGACAAAATTTACACGCCAGATTACAACCTGCTGTGCCAAAAGACAGTATTGGGGTACCGGGTAAAAAATGATTGAGTGGTTTTTTCTCAACCGGGTCGATGCAATAACCACTGGAGCGACCATAGGTAGTCGAAACGATTTGATTATTTACATTGGCACGAACAAAACATAATCCTTGTTGCCCTTCTTTTAATTTGCAGTAGCGGGGACAAACATCGCACTGAATACGGCCATCATCCAGCCTATGCCAATAACGACCAGGAAACAGCTTATCCTCAGTCTTCGCTTGAATCGTCATCTTTTTCCTTCACTATCCGCTTTTTTCGTATACGTAAGGTTGCATTGCTATCCAGTCTGGTCGCCTTACCCAATCCAAATGCGGGCATATGCGTGTAAACCGCTTCGCAATGCCCCGGCTCTATTACATATACCTCGTGCCAAATACCAATATCCGCACTACGACCGATTGTTTCATTAAACGAAACCCAGGTTGGAAAATGAGTCGCGTCTTTACTGCGTGCATAGGCCTGTAATTCATCATATGAGCGCCAGTACTGAATAATCAATCGGGGATTACCCATCCACGATTCATGCCCCATAAAACCGATATCTGGCATATTGCTGAGTTCCTTGACTATTTTGCTCATCTTTAAATAAAGGGGCAGCCATTTATGCACTTTCCAGAATTTGTTGATGCGCATACCCACCAAAAAAACCACAAAAGGCTCTTCAATGACAGGGACCATGCGTTGTTTGTTAATGCTGACCATATTTAGGGATTAACGTGATTTAGAAAACCAATCAAAAAAACTCGATAAATCAGTATGCACAAAGCATCCTAAAAATTCATTAATTACAGCTAGTTAACTAATTAGCCATTTTCTCATATACACAACTTTAAACCTGTAACTTATAATATAGATATAACATATAATGCTTAATTGTCACAATTGTAAACATTTACTAACGCATATTCAGTAATTCAAAGTAACTACCCCCAAAACGAACGATTGGTTAGACTCTCAGCACGGGTATACGGTAACGATTCCAGACAGCACCATTAATTTTAGAATTAAGCGAACAAAAACCTAGCTAGAAAGTGCAGTGAAAAGCAATTTATTAGGTTTTGTAGCAAAACTTACTCAAAACATGAAACAGTTTATATCAAAAGTGCGTGCTAAAATTTGAGCTGCCAAAAACATTAACCGGACATTTTTTCAACGGTTTTGTGTTCATTTCATTCACACAATCAGTCATTGAAAAATACGCCAGTTATGTAAATATTATGCCTTTATACTTTATAAAAAATTAGGAGAAATACAGTGAATCAAAAATCACTTTACGAACGTCTAGGTAGCTATGACGGCATTAAAGCTTTTACAGATGATATGCTGCCACGGTTACAGGGAGATTCTCAATTAGGCCGTTTCTGGAAAAATAGAGGAGATGATGGAATTGCGAGAGAAAAACAGTTATTGATTGACTATTTATGTTCTAGTGCCGGTGGCCCTATGTACTACACTGGTCGAGATATGAAGACATCACATAAGGGCATGAAAATTAGTGAAAATGATTGGTCCATTTTTATGGAACATGCAGGCGCCACAATGGAGAATTTGCAAGTTCCTCAGCAAGAACGTGAAGATGTAGCTGCGTTCGTCACTAGTTTAAAAGGCGATATCGTCGAAGCATAGGTAGGTGCAAGATGCTGAGTATCAAGTTTGAATTACAACAATGAATTGTAGTGTGATTTTTAACTGCCTATCTCTTATTGCGGTAGTTGCTGCCGTAATTCTTTCAGCTGGCGGATGCACTACTGCACCACAAAAGCCTACAATACTAAAGATAGGAGATTATCAATATTTGAAGGAATACTTGAGTTGGTCAATCCTAAAAGACATGAAAAAGCACAATGTCAAAGGCTTGAGTATTGCAATTGTTGACGGTCAAAAAATCGTTTGGACAAAAGGATTCGGTCTTGCTGATGAGGAAAAAAATTTATCAACATCAAGTCAGACAATTTATAGAATTGGTTCTATATCGAAAGTTATTACTGCAACAGAAATAATGCGATTGCATCAATCGGGAAAAATTGACATTGACCAACCCGTTACAACTTACATCAAGGATTTTTCGGTAAGAAGCCGGTTTAAAAATACCCACCCGGTGACCCTTCGCTCTCTTTTATCTCATCACTCCGGGTTACCCTCAGATATCATAGCGGGTATGTGGGTTCAAAATCCCATCTCTGTAGCAGAATTGGTTCATAGCATAAAAGACGAGAGTCTGGCAAGCCCACCCCAAACGATGTACAAATATTCAAACATCGGCTTTAGTATCCTTGGAAGAATCATAGAAGTCATCGAAAACAAACCTTTCTCAAAAGCGATGAGTGATAATTTTCTACAACCTTTAGGCATGCAACATTCCTCATTTGCATTGACGCCACAGATGGAAAAATTCTATTCAAAAGGATATCGCGAGGGAAAAGAAGCGGAAAGAACACCTCTTCGCGACTTACCTGCCGGAGCAATGTTGTCAAATGTTGAAGATATGGGGCGTTTTATTCAATTTGTTTTTTCTGATGGAAACTTGGGAAATAAAACGATTGTTAAACCAAAAATACTGGAAGAAATATTTAGTCAACAATTCGCTGGATTAGAGTTAGATTTTGGCCATAAAGTTGGACTTGGCTGGGTATTGGGAGGTTTAAGGTTTCCTACTGATGATCACCTCGCTTGGCATAATGGAGCAGGCACACCGCATCAAGCCCATATTTCTTTGCTGCCTGATAGAAAACTCGGTGTTATTATATTGGCAAATACCGACGAAGCTCGTCACTTTATTACTGATTTGGGTATAAAGGGTTTGCAATTGGCTTTGCAAGCAAAGACGGGCAAATCTATTCCTGCACAAGAGCAGATAAAAGATATTGTACCCGTATCTGTACCCAATAAGACGCTTGATAACTATGCGGGACAGTACGTCGTGTTCGGAAATATGACTAGCATTAAACGTAATGATAGCCATCTGAAAATTGGATTTCAGGGCAATAAGCTTGATTTAATACCGGTTAGCCATGATACTTTTGTGCCAAAGGCAACAGCACTTGGCTTTATTTCCATACCATTATTGAATTATTCGCTCCAGTTCAAAGCAGTCCACGATAAGTCTATTGCTTTATTACATGGACTGCCCGCCCCATTTGCGTTTCAAAAAATAACCCACTACAAGATTCCTCAAACATGGAAAAATCGACTTGGGAGTTATGAAATCAACACGCTTGATGAGCTATTCTCTATTAACAATTTACAACTTGTGATTGAGGATGGTGTTTTACTGTTTAATGTAACGGTTCAAGCAAAATCAGCGAATAAGAACACCAAGCTGAAGATTGCGCTGATTCCCATTTCAGACACGGAAGCAGTAGTAATCGGGCTGGCTAATGGTGAGGGCGGAACTGTAAGAGTAAAGATGGATGGAGCCACTGAAAAACTCTATTATTCTGGTTTTTTGCTTACGCTTAATCCATGACGACGCGTCCAACTGAGCGTGCAGCAGATTCAACTGATTTATTTAGGATCATGGAAAACGGCATCTTATGGAAATAACCTTCGATAATCAAAAATGTGGCTTCACTGGAAATTTAAGGCCTGATATTCCATTAATTATACATTGGTAGAATTAATTTATGATTCTTAGTATCAAAAGTTAATAGAGTGTAAATACAAGCAGCACATCGTTAGGCAAAATGAGGGGTTATGGTAAAAAAATATACATGGGACGAATCTATAGCAACGGGTGATCCTGCAATTGACTTGCAGCATAAACAATTCTTTGTTGTGTTATACGATTTTGCAGGCGCACTTGAACGAGGTAACGGCGCTAAGGAACTCAGAAAATTACTTATTTTTTTAAAATATTATGGTGAATGGCATTTTGGGAAAGAAGAAAATTCCATAGCGTGTTTTAATTGCCCGATGGCAGGTGAAAACATAGAAGCACATAAGCACTATATGGTAACAATTGATTCCTTGCTAGAACAAATTCGCATTTCGGGCGTATCAGAAGATTTAGCGCATTCTTCTTATGAGAAACTTACAGATTGGCTTGTTAATCACATTATGAAGATTGATATGGCAAACGCTGACCATATAAAGTCCTGTAAAGATGGCACGTAGGACGTTCTAATTGATTTTTACTGAATGAAAAATGGGAAGGGCCTACACCTTACACTAACACTAAATAAATCAGTTGAACCTACTGCGGACGCCTAATGCACAGAAAATAAAAGGAGCAGATGCTCCTTTTATTTTATTCTGCTGAATAAAGAAATAGAAACGCCGACACTGCTGTTGTGTTGTTGAGCTATTGCTGTACTAACGCCTTTATACTCAAGCGAATACGGCCTTGTTTATCGATTTCGAGTACCTTCACTTTAACTATTTCACCTTCGGTCAGTTTGTCGCTGACTTTCTCAACACGCTCTTCTGATATTTGAGAAATATGAACCAAACCATCTTTTCCTGGTAGTACCGAAACGAACGCACCGAAATCCATTAATTTAACCACCGTGCCTTCGTAGATACCACCGACTTCAACATCCGCAGTAACTTGTTTGACTCTGTCGAGTGCTGCTTGACCTGCTGCATTATCTACAGATGCGATTTTCACTACGCCATCGTCAGAAATATCTATAGTGGCGCCAGTTTCTTCGGTAATAGCCCGGATTGTTGCGCCACCTTTACCGATAACATCACGAATCTTATCTGGATGAACTTTGATGGTGATAATTCTAGGTGCGTAGTCCGACATTTCACTGCGGGGTTCAGAAATCACTTTGTTCATTTCTTCCAGGATATGCAACCGACCTTCTTTAGCCTGAATTAATGCCGATTCCATAATATCCTTTGTGATACCATCAATTTTGATGTCCATTTGTAACGCGGTCACACCTGATGCGGTACCCGCCACTTTAAAGTCCATATCACCGAGATGATCTTCGTCACCGAGGATATCGGACAATACCGCAAACTTATCTTCTTCCTTGATCAGCCCCATAGCAATACCGGCTACCGGCGCTTTAATCGGCACACCCGCGTCCATCATAGAAAGACTGCTTCCACACACCGAGGCCATCGAGCTGGAACCATTGGACTCAGTAATTTCGGATACAATGCGTAATACATAAGGATACTCTTCCATATCAGGTAGTATCGCAGCGATACCACGTCGTGCCAAACGCCCATGACCGATTTCACGACGTTTGGGGCTACCCACAAAGCCGGTTTCACCTACGCAGTAAGGTGGAAAATTGTAGTGCAACATAAAAGGGTCTTTACGTTCCCCTTCAATAGCATCGATAATTTGTGCATCACGACCAGTACCTAATGTCGTCACCACTAACGCTTGCGTTTCACCACGGGTAAATAAGGCAGAACCATGTGTGCGCGGCAATACACCGACACGAATATTAATGGGTCGAACGGTGCGGGTATCACGTCCGTCTATACGTAGTTCTCCCGATATAACCCGACCACGTACGATCTTTTTCTCCAGACTGGAAACGGCGCCACTAATATCGTCTTTTGACCACTGTGGCTCTTCACCTTCCGTTAATTTATCAACGACACTCGCACGAATTTCGCCCAACTTGGTATAACGCGCTTGTTTTTCACTGATTTGATAGCCTTCATTGATTTGGCTTTCAGCCAGTTCAGCTACTTTTGCAACCAGAGAACTGTCTTTTTCCGGCGCCTGCCAATCCCACGAGGTCACGCCCGCTTCGGCAATGAATTCGTTGATACCGGTAATAACGGTTTGCATTTGCTCGTGTCCATACACGACGGCGGCTAACATAACATCTTCAGCCAATTCTTTAGCTTCTGATTCAACCATAAGTACCGCATTTGATGTGCCGGCAACCACTAAATCCAGATCTGATTCTGTTAACTGTGATTTAGTTGGGTTGAGTATATAATTTCCATCTTTATAACCCACGCGAGCAGCAGCAATTGGCCCTTTAAACGGGCAACCTGTTAACGACAATGCTGCTGAAGCGCCAATCATTGCGGGAATATCAGGATCAATTTCCGGGTCAATAGACACAACAGTGGCGATAATTTGGATTTCGTTAATGAATTCTTTTGGGAACAAGGGTCGGATGGGGCGATCAATCAGGCGGCAGGTTAAGGTTTCTTTTTCACTGGGCCGGCCTTCCCGTTTAAAAAAACCGCCGGGTATCTTACCCGCCGCGTAGGTTTTCTCCTGGTAGTTCACCGTGAGAGGAAAAAAATCTCTACCTGGATCCGCTTGCGTTTTCGCGACAGCCGTTACCAGAACAACTGTGTCACCTATACTTGCCATCACGGCGCTTGATTGGCGAGCGATCTCGCCAGTTTCTAATTTTACAATTTGATCACCAAATTGAATTTCTTTTGTTATCTGAGCCACAGTAAATTCCTTATTGGACTAAAAGTTGGACTAGAAAGTTGGACTTGAAGTCGAACTTAAAGATGATTGGAAATCGTTAAACACGTGCACCATGCATTCTTTTTTAATTAATAGTTGTAATTAATAATTGTAATTAATAGTTTGCTATAATTTTCTATAAAAAGATGTGTAACTAAAACAAATTCTTTACGTAGGTAGATAGTTTAGTGATAAGTTGTTTACGTAAACTATCTACCTATCCTCTATCTACGTACTATCCTACGTACTACGTGGTAAACCAAGTCTACCTACGTAAACCAAGGCGTGAAATAAGATCTCTGTAGCGATCTACATTTTTACCTTTAAGGTAATCAAGCAGCTTGCGTCGCTTGTTAATTACACGCAATAACCCTTGGCGAGAATGATGATCATGAATATGATCTTTAAAATGATTGGATAAATCGTCTACCCGAGCAGACAAAAGCGCAACCTGCACCTCTGCTGATCCGGTGTCGTCAGCAGACTTTTGAAAGTCTTTCATTATTTTTTCTTTTGCTAGTCTATCTAATGCCATGCAGCACTCCTGATTATCTCTTTCGCTGGATCGCGTATATTACCTTTCAAGCCCATCAGGGACAAGATAAATCTCTAAAAACACTGAGAAAATGCCGAATTTCCTCGATAATCTCCCACTAAAAAGCGCAGTTAGTCCAATACGACACTTGCACCCATAAGTAGCCAAAATAGGGCCATTTTCAGGAATGATCAGGGTACTCATGCACACGTGTTCTTGCAGGCAAACGGGATTAAATAACGTCAATCGGTGTTTTAGGGGTAACTAATTGACGGATAATTGGCTATTAATTGGCATTTATCAACTTTCTGGGCGCCACTTTGCCGTCGTCCAAAATTTGTCCAATGCCGAGAAACCTGTTCTCACCGGACATCAATTTTACCCAACCTTCGGTGACTGTCTGCGGCACAAAAACGGCCTGCCCACGGCGTATATAATAAGCCAGATCATCACTTAGATTCACTTCTGGCCAGTCGGAAATGGCGCATTCAACCGGCAATAACGCATCGTCGAGTCGTTGTATGCCCTGCGTGGCCAATGAGCGCAAAAAATCCAGGGAAACCATTTTTTCTTGCACAAAAGGGCCTACATTATAGCGATGTAAGGATTGAACATGCCCACCACAACCCAGCACTTCGCCGATATCTTCAGCTAAAACACGTATATACGTGCCTTTTGAGCAATGAATATCAAGACTAAGCTCATCACCCTCAAAACCCAATATGCTTAAGTCAAAGATATTTACATAACGTGTGTCACGCGCTATCTCGATGCCTTGACGTGCCAGTGTATAGAGCGGCACACCATTGACTTTGATCGCGGAATGCATAGGTGGTATTTGTTCAATACGGCCAGTAAACTCGCGCAGCGCATTTTCTAGTTGTCTAAATGTGATACCACTTACCGGCCGGGTATCGATAATATCACCCTCTGCATCACCCGTCGTGGTACGCACACCCAATTTTATCGTGGTACGGTATTTTTTATTGGCATCGAGTAAAAACGCAGAGACTTTAGTAGCTTCGCCAAAACAAATGGGTAACATACCCGTTGCCAATGGATCCAGGCTGCCAGTATGTCCCGCCTTACGGGCATTAAATATTTTTTTTACGGACTGCAGTGCGCCATTTGAAGAAATATTATAGGGTTTGTCCAGTAGAATAACCCCATGCACATTTCTGCCTCTTCGTTTTCGCTGACCCACTTAATTCTCTCTATGGCTTATATAAAATAGGAAAATAGGAATTAAGATTGGCTGTCTGGCTTGTCAGAAGCAACCGCTTTATTAATCAGGTCAGACAAATTATTTCCCTGTTCAACAGAGGTATCGTGTACAAAACTTAGCTGAGGAACACGCCGAACAGTAAGACGGCTACCTAGTTGTCGGCGCAAGTAACCTGAGGCCTGGTTAAGTGTATCCACCGTTTCTTTGGTCGCTTCACTGTTACCAAAAGTAGTCACAAAAACGCGTGCGCGCTCATATTCTTTAGACACCTCAACCGCCGTGACAGTGACCATACCAACGCGGGGATCCTTTATTTCCTGTTGTATCAACTGGGCCAAATCACGCTGGATTTGATCGCCCACGCGCTTG
>CAZZJI010000008.1:25303-74744 GCA_964654485.1 uncultured Gammaproteobacteria bacterium
GATTCCAGCTCGCCTTCATAAATAACGACATTGTCTCTCAACACACGAATAGGATTACTGCGTTTGATAACGCCTTCCGTCACCATACAACCCGCGATCGCACCAATTTTGGGTGACTTGAAAACATCCCTCACTTCGGCAAGACCAACGATCTCTTCCTTGAACTCAGGTGGCAACAAGCCGCTCAATGATGACTTCACTTCTTCGATTGCATCGTATATAACACTGTAATAATGCAAATCAACGCCTTCTTCTTCGATGACACGTTTGGCTGACGCATCCGCACGTACATTAAAACCAATCATGACCGCATTGGAAGCAAGTGCAAGATTTGCATCTGACTCATTAATACCACCAATACCACTTGATACAATTTTAACGCGCGCTTCGTCTGTAGAGATATTCGCAAATGCCTCTATAATTGCTTCCATCGACCCATGAACATCGGCTTTTAATACGATATTGAGATTTTTGACTTCCCCTTCTTCCATCTGCGAAAACATATTTTCCAGTTTGGAAGCTTGTTGGCGTGCTAATTTTATATCCCTGTATTTGCCTTGGCGAAACAAGGCAATTTCACGTGCCTTTTTCTCGTCAGCAACAACGGTCATATCGTCACCGGCACTGGGTACACCAGATAAACCGAGAATTTCCACGGGCATAGAAGGACCTGCTGCCGGTGTTTCCTTGCCATTTTCATTGATGAGTGCTCTGACACGCCCGTATTCCTGGCCGGCCAGCACGATATCCCCTTTGGCAAGACTGCCGCTTTGTACCAGCAAGGATGCAACCGGTCCACGACCTTTATCTAATCTAGATTCAATAACGACACCACGCGCATTGCCACTATCCACCGCCTTTAATTCCAGTACTTCTGCCTGAAGTAAAATCGAATCGAGCAAATCATCAACGCCTTTACCGCTCAATGCTGAAACTTCAACAAAGATGGTGTCACCACCCCAATCTTCAGGAATAACATCCTCCTGACCTAACTCCTGTTTTACGCGATCGGGTTGTGCTTCTTGCTTATCAATTTTGTTGATTGCAACAATTAATGGCACTTGCGCCGCCTTGGCATGTTGAATCGCTTCCTTTGTCTGTGGCATCACACCGTCATCTGCCGCGACGACCAGAACAACAATATCGGTGACTTTAGATCCACGAGCGCGCATGGCGGTAAACGCGGCGTGTCCCGGTGTATCCAGAAAAGTAATCATGCCTTTATTTGTTTCTACGTGATAAGCACCAATGTGCTGGGTAATTCCGCCAGCCTCACCATCAGTAACCTTAGACGAACGAATGTAATCCAGTAATGATGTTTTACCATGATCGACGTGCCCCATAATAGTGACCACTGGCGCGCGCGATACCTTTTCAACAGTAGCATCTTCGTGTTCATCCAGGACCAATGTTGATTCAAGCACATCGTCTTTAATCAAAACAACTTCATGGCCAATTTCTTCGACTACAATCGTCGCTGTATCCTGATCAAGCACCTGATTAATGGTAACCATGCTGCCCATGCCCATCATGACCTTGATCACTTCAGCCGCTTTGACTGACATTTTTTGTGCTAGCTCTGAAACAGTAATGGTTTCTGGAATAGATACTTTTCGCACCATCGGCGCAGTCGGCATTTCAAACGCATGTTCATTTTGCGTGTTCACGAAGGCGGACCGGTTCCGTTTACCACCGGTATTCTTTTTGCGTCGACCTGATTTGTCTGCAGAAATATGTAATTCACGCTTTGAACCTTGTTCATTTTTACCGCGCTTATTACGTTTGCCTTTTTTATCTTCCCTTTTGGGCGCATTTGTTGTGGCATCAGCAACTTTAGCTGGGCGTGTTTCTGAATTTACGCTAGGTCCTTTTGTGGATGAACCAGCTTTGGATAAATCTGCTGTGGGTGATTCAACCGCACCACCCACAACATTGCCATCCACTTGAGTTGTTTTTTTCTCGTCAGTGACACTCACTGCTTCCTTTTTCTCAGACGCCTTTTTCTCTGCCTCTACTAAAGCCTGTTGTTCTTCTTGTGCTTGTTTTTCTGCTTGCGCTAATTCTTCTTCTTTTTGAGCTTGCAGTTTTTCCTCTGCCAGACGAGCCGCTTCTTTTGCTTCTGCGGTTTCACTGCGTTTTACGTAAGTGCGTTTTTTTCGGATTTCAACATTGACTGTTTTACTTCGGCCCTGGGCATTAACTTGTTTTAATTCACCTACAGATTTACGACGTAAAGTTATTTTCTTCGGTTCAGTCAAGCTCTCCATATCTGAACCTGAGCCTGAACCTGAGCCTGAATTTGAATCTACATCCGGTAATTTAGTTTCACTGTGCTTGCCTCGTAAATATTCAAGCAGGCGCATTTTATCCTCAACACCAATTGTGTCGTCGGCGTCCTTAATTGACGCACCTACATCACCGAGTTGCACTAATAAACGCTCTACGGGTATACCCACTACGTCTGCAAATCTTCTAACGGTCACGTCAGACATACTTTATTACTCCGCACCTTTGTCATTCATTTCTGCAAACCATGGCTCCCTTGCCGTCATGATCAGCTTGGCAGCAAATTCTGAATCTAAACCTTCAACTTCTAGTAATTCATCAACAGATTGTTCTGCAAGATCTTCCATCGTAATAACGCCTTTTCCTGCAAGCGCATACGCGGTCTCCTCATTCATGCCTTCCATTTCCAGCAAATCTTTTGCTGGCTCTTTAGACGCACCCGTCTTTTCTTCCTGGATAATTGCTTTGGTTAATAAATAATCTTTGGCACGATTACGCAACTCTTCAACAATATCTTCGTCGAATTCTTCTATATCAAGCATTTCGGCTGTAGGTACATACGCGACTTCTTCCATGCTGGTAAATCCTTCTTGCACAAGAATCACCGCGACCTCTTCATCGACCTGTAAATGCGTCATAAATAATTCCTGCGACTGTTGCGCTTCAGCTTCGCCTTTTTCTGCGGCTTGGGAATCCGTCATGACGTTAATTTCCCAACCCGTTAATTGACTCGCCATACGCACATTTTGACCGCCACGCCCAATCGCCTGAGACAAATGGTCATCCACAACGGCGATGTCCATGCTGTTTGATTCTTCATCTACCAATATCGAGGCCACTTCAGCCGGCGCCATCGCATTCATCACGTACTGCGCAGGATTTTCGTCCCAAAGAACAATATCAACGCGCTCCCCGGCCAATTCATTGGAAATAGTTCTCACACGGGAGCCTCGCATACCCACACAAGCACCCACCGGATCGACTCTGGAGTCATTCGTTCTTACCGCCACCTTGGCGCGTGAACCCGGATCACGGGCGGCACCCATCACATCAATCAGACCTTCGCCCACCTCAGGTACTTCTAATTTAAATAATTCTATTAATAATTCAGGCGCAGTTCGACTCGCGTACAGTTGTGGTCCTCTCGGCTCGCTTTTGACTTCTCTCAAATAACACCGTAACCGATCACCAGAACGAACCGGTTCTCTGGGAATAAGGTCTTCGCGTCCAATAAACGCTTCAACATTTCCGCCTAAATCGATGAAAACATTGCCTTTATCAACACGTTTAACCACACCATTGAGCAACTCGCCAATGCGATCAGTATAGGCCGCCACGACTTGTTCTCTTTCAGCTTCACGCACCTTTTGTACGAGTACTTGTTTGGCTGTTTGTGCCGCGATACGCCCAAAGGGAACAGACTCCATACTTTCTTCGACAAAATCACCGGCCTCCAGTGCTTTATCGATTTTTTTTGCTTCTTCCAGGTTCAACTGTTTGTCCGGAAACTCGATTTCCACCTCGTCCACAGTATCATCGATCACTTCCCAGCGGCGAAAGGTGGCGCTCTCGCCGGATTCCCGGTCCACTGCAACGCGCACATCGATATCTAGCGCATGCTTTTTACGCGTCGCTGTCGCAAGTGCAGCTTCAATCGCGTCAAAAATAACTTCTTTTTCAAGGCCTTTTTCATTAGACACGACATCTACTACCATTAATATGTCTTTATTCATCATAACGAAATCTCTCTAACAATACGTATTTCCATGAATATATTTATCAACCTTAATTCACTAACTATTAGTTTATAGTCCTGGAATCAAATTTGCTTTTTCAATTGAATCAAAATTCAAATGAAATTCTTCGCTTTCAGTCACCACAATAATGTCGCTTCCTTCAACCGCTTTAATAACACCACTAAACTTTCGTCTGTTATTCAACGGCACACGCAGTCTTAATTTTACTGAGTGACCTAAAAATGCTTCGTAATGAGCCAATTTAAACAAGGGTCGATCTAATCCCGGCGACGACACCTCTAATGTATATTTACCGACCAAAGGGCCTTCAACGTCCAATAAACCACTCACCTGATGACTGACTACAGAACAATCATCCAATGTTATGCCCGCATCACTATCGATATATAAACGTAATGTTGCACTTTGCTTTCCAGGAATGTAGTGCAAGCCTAAAAGCTCATAACCCATTGAGACAATTACAGGTTCTATCATGCCCTGTACATTTTGTAACATCTGTCCCACGTAATTTGGCCTACCATTAAATAAAAAAAAATGGGCCAATGGCCCACATCTTCTACACTTCCCTCTACGACCAGATTAAGATCCCTAATTGGCCGCTTATACTAATTCACCGTGCATAAATAATATACATCTGTGTATCGTGACTCATTGTGTTGCCATGCTTGTGTTGCCGCAGAGTGTCACCCTAGCCATTCTGCGCTTTGACTCATATCGCCTGTATCTTCGACATGTCTCGTAACGCAGTATAGACCCGCATTTCACTTTATGCCACAACATAACAAATGGACAATAAAAAACCCCGAAACCGGGGCTTTTTATTGTCTGTCCCTATTTAGCACTTACTTAAGTCCGTTTAATCCCATCCACTTTACTAAATAATACTTTACTAAATATAAATAATAGGACCGATCCAAAGTATAATATAAAACCTACTCTAATAGCAATAATTAAGTTAAAGACTAGCTTATTAAATCATTCCGAGCTTCCCTTATACCTGTAAAGCATTGTTTTTATGCCGATACTTTATCTTCCTTCCCTTTGTTATCTACCGCAATAGTGGCGCAAAATCATCTACTTCAGCTGGTAATCCAGGAGGCTCAGTTAGACAAAACAGCAGTAGCGGTATATGTTAGATTTTCTCTATGATCTGGAAACCACACGTCACCGTCGCCGCTGTTATCGAAGAAAATGATCGATTCCTGTTAATCGAAGAAAAGGTAAATGGCTGCGTCGTTATAAATCAACCGGCCGGCCACCTGGACGATAACGAAAGCCTGGTAAGTGCAGTAAAAAGAGAGGCACAAGAAGAAACGGCATACGAATTTTCCCCCGAATACATCACCGGTATCTATCAATGGCAACACCCAGAGAATAAAGAAACCTATTTACGTATCAGCTTTTATGGTGAACACACTCATTTTGACCCCACAGCACCACTCGATGACGGCATAATCAGAACTTGTTGGCTGTCTCGCGATGAATTGCTTAATCAGAACTTGCCCTTGCGCAGTCCAATGGTACTTCAGTGTATTGACGACTACCTTGCGGGTTACAAATATCCTTTGAGCTTGATCCAGGATATTGTCTAATATGATTAGAAAACTCAGGTTATACATAGATTCATGTATAATACGTAGAGTCCAGACTTAAACTATTTAGAACAAATATCACAGCTTAAAACAAATATCACAGCCGCAAAACCGATTCTTGTGAATAATCCCGTGTTAAATAATAGAAAGTTAAATAAACCAACCACACACGCTAAACGTATTATCGTTGGTTTATCCGGTGGCGTAGACTCGTCGATTGCGGCCTATATGCTTAAAGATCAGGGCCATCATGTCGAAGCGTTATTCATGAAAAATTGGGAAGAAGACGATGAAAACGGTGTGTGCAATGCTGTAGAAGATCACAATGATGCGCTGTCTATTTGCAAACAACTCGCTATCCCCTTGCATGAACGGAATTTTTCTTCTGAATACTGGGACAATGTTTTCGAAGATTGCTTAAGCGAATTTCGTGCTGGCCGCACACCCAATCCAGACATACTTTGCAACAAAGAAATTAAATTTAGCGTTTTTCTTGAACACGCAGTTAATCTTGGCGCCGATGTTATCGCCACAGGTCATTATGCGCAAATCAAATATATCGATAATCAATATCGCCTCTACAAGGCCATCGATACGAATAAAGATCAGACATATTTCCTCTATGCACTAAATCAACATCAGCTTGCCAATTCACTTTTTCCGCTAGGTACGATGACTAAAGACTGCGTGAGAGATATTGCCAAAAAACAGAATCTTGTGACACATGATAAAAAAGACAGTACCGGCATTTGTTTTATTGGCGAACGTAATTTTAAGCAATTTCTGAAGCGATTTATTGATGAAAAACCCGGCGACATCCGCACAACTGACGGTGAGTTAATAGGGCAACACGATGGATTGATGTTTCACACAATTGGGCAACGCAAAGGTCTGGAAATTGGTGGTCACAAACTAAAACAAAGTAAAAATACCGGTGAACCCTGGTATGTGGTGAAAAAAGAATTGCAAACCAATACGCTGATTGTTGCACAAGGCCAAAATCACCCGATGCTTTTTGCCAACAAACTTGTCGCCACTCAGTTACACTGGATTCGCGGTGAAGCACCTGTTGCGCCTTATCGGTGTGTCGCCAAAACGCGATACCAACAAGCTGATCAAAATTGTATAATCACTCACCTACTGGAATCAGAATGTGAAGTTACGTTTGAATCCGCGCAGCGGGCAATCACGCCGGGACAATCCATCGTTTTTTATCAGGATGACGAATGTTTAGGTGGTGGCATCATTACGAGTACATTAACATAATAGATATGCACAACATCAAGAATCGAAAACATGAGTAGATCAATCACAGACAGAACCTACGCACTCGCCGGAATATTCCAGGTCGCTTATCTGGTTGACCAGATCGCGACCAAAGGCCTTTATGACAGTTCCGCATTAGAATCCAGCATTACCAGTATATTAAAAGTAGATGCAGATGATATTGCCGATGTTTATGGCGGTATTGAAGGAGTCGCAACGGGCTTGTCCGTGTTAACCAAACAACTCAGTGCTAATAAAAAAGATATTAACATGCAGATCACCCGTTATGTGCTGGGTGTTTTGCATTTGGAAAATAAATTAAATAACAACAAAGCGATGCTGAAACAAGTAGGCGACCGCATCGGTAACGCAACGTTACAAACTGAACATTTTCACATTACGCACGAAAATATTTTGGCGAATCTGGCAGATATCTACAAAGATACACTCAGCACTATAAAACCACAAATCATGGTGCAGGGTGATCATGGTTATCTACATACACCGGATAATGCAAATAAGGTGCGTGCCCTTTTATTGGCGGGTATCCGTTCTGCGGTATTATGGCGGCAATGCGGTGGTTCGCGCTGGCAAATTCTGTTCAAACGCAAGGCATTTCATTCCGAGGCACAACGATTACTTGATGGATTAAGACAGTAACCTAAATATTCGCAACAATCTGCGTATTTCTACCCGAACATACCCCCGATGATGCCAGCATGATTCCATTGTAATCATGGATTGAAGCTGTAATGATAGTAACTCTTTCTATAGATAGCAGGATTTCTTAATGGCCACATTGCAAATAATCGGTGAAGACACCCATTTTCCGATAGAATTGAGTCAAATTGGTATTGGACGTACCTATGATAACGAAATTGCAATAGACGATGAATCCGTTAGCGCCTATCACGCCTTGATCACTACGGTGCCGTGTTCTTCAAGCAAAAAGAAAAATAACGAGTATATAATTGAAGACCTTGAAAGCACCAACAAGACATTCGTCAACGGAAAGGTCATTACTAAGCATAAATTAAAAGACGGAGACATAATTCGAGTCGGGGAAACCCGCATAAAATTCTCACTTAAGAAATATGTCACACCCCAACAGGATTTCCAAAAAACAAAAAAACTCAATCAGAAAACTGTGGCAAAATATTTGTTAAAAAAATAACGTCGAGTCCACATGATTTTCTAGGAGGCTGCTGTCTTATTTGGTGCCAGGCTTCTCAATTCCCGCGCCAGAAAATCAGAACTGTTATTACATATTCTGTAACAATAGCTCCCAGGCTTCGCTTGCGGGCAGCGGTTTGGAAAAATAGTAGCCCTGCGCATAGTCACAGCCGATAGACCTCAGATACTTTAGCTGGTGTTCTTCCTCTATCCCCTCGGCCACCACATCCTGGCCCAGATTGTGGGCCAGCATGACAATGGTGTTGACAATTTCGGTTTGGCTGCCGTCCGGCTGGATTTCATTGACAAACGAGCGATCGATTTTCAGGGTATCGATGGGAAACTGACGCAGATAACTGAGCGACGAATAGCCTGTGCCAAAGTCGTCGATGGCGACGCGCACCTGGAATCGTTTGAGCTGGCGGATCATTTCGCAGGCCTTGGCCGGGTTCTCCATCACCATGCTTTCGGTGAGTTCCAGTTTCAGGCTGCGGCCATCAACGCTGTTTTCCTTCAATATGGCGGCCACCTTAGCCACCAGATCACCAAAAACCAGTTGTTTGCCGGACACGTTGACATTGATAACAGGAGCAGGCTGATTGCCAAGCTTTTCCTGCCAATCACGGATGCATCGACAGGCGTCCTGCAGAACCCAGTCGCCGATATCGGTGATGAGTCCAGTTTCTTCCGCTACGGGGATAAATTCAACCGGCGGTACCAGACCCCGTTGCGGGTGATTCCAGCGGATGAGTGCCTCGAAGCCGTGTATTCTACCTGTCTGCAGCTCGATGATAGGTTGATAATACAATTCCAATTCGTGGTGTTCGATGGCATGGCGCAGGTCGCCTTCCAGTTGCAACAGAGTCAACGCACGCTCGTGCATGGCGCTATCAAATATGGCGTAGCGCCCCTTGCCAGCACACTTGGCGCGATACATGGCAATGTCGGCGTCGCGCAGTATATTTTCGGCACGCTGATAGCGGTTGTCGCCCAGAGCGATACCGATGCTGGCCGTCACATTCACCTCGTTTCCACTGATAACGAAAGGCTGAGCGATGATCTGCTGAACCTTTTCTGCTACCAGGATGGCGTAGTCCGGCGTCTGCAACCCTTCCAGCAAGACGGTAAATTCATCGCCACCGAGGCGCGTAATAGTGTCTTCGGCACGCAGGCGGTGTTGCAGCCGGACGGCGATTTCCTGTAACAGTTTGTCACCCACCAGATGTCCGAGACTGTCGTTGATGGGTTTGAATCGATCAATATCTATAAACAGTACGGCGAACAGGTGTTCGTAACGGTTCGCACGAGTGACGGCGTGTTCCAGACGATCAACAAACAGGGCTCGGTTGGGAAGCCCGGTCAGCTTGTCGTGAAAGGCTTGGTGGCGCAATTGATCCTCGATCTGCTTTCGTTCGGTAATATCAAAGGCGGTAGCCAAACCCGCGAGCTTGCCCTCAAACTGAATCAGTCCAGAGGTGAGAAACAGCCAATGCTCTTTGCCTTGTTTATCGCGTATGCGAATCTCCTCGCGTATGTTCTCATCTATCCCCTGCTGGTATTGCGCAACCAAATGCTCGACTATCTGCTGCGAATCCGGGTGTATCAGATCAACCAGACCACGCCGCCCCAATTCCTCATGACTGTATCCGCTAATGCGTTGAAATGCGGGATTGGTATAGAGGAACTGATCACGAAACACCACGATGATGCTGTCGGTCGTTTCGGAAAGAATGTGAAACTTGTCCTCGCTTTCTGACAATGCCGCCTGCGCCTTCTGACGTTCCCTGGTTTCCATGGCCAACGACAGGAAGTCGGCCATGGAGTTAACGAAGGCAATTTCTTCGGGTGCCCACTGACGTACTGGTCCCACGTTTTCGCTGCATAATACCCCGACAACACGGCCGCCAATATTAATCGCGGCATCCAGCATGGAACTGATACCCAGCGGAGTTAGATAGGACCCGGAGAATTCTCTGGTGGCGTAATGGGTGTGGGCATTGTTTGCGGCGATGCTGCGGTCCGAACGCAAAGCCTCAAAGTAGAGCGGATAATCGCCAGCCGACAACACCATCCCGGAAGAATGGCGTTTCTCGTCACGCTCCTCATAGAGTTTGGCGCATACCAACTCGGTCTGGTCGTCATTATAGAGCCATACTCCCACGCGTTGCACATGTATGCCATGCGCTACCGTGACGGTGATCTCATCGTAGACCCGTTCAAGCTCGCCTTCATTAAGATAGTCGCTTTTCGCGGTGTCCATTATCAAGCGATTCTGTTCGCGCAGTCGCCGCTCACTGACAAACAGTTTTGTTTCGGCAAGCTTACGATCGGTTATGTCGCGAAACAGGATGGCGATTTGGTGGCCCAGCACCGGGAACAGCCGCGCTTCCAGGTAAAGCAACCGCCCCTTCTGCCGGTGTTGAAAATCCATATTGACGGGTCCGGCGTCAATACGGGTACGTTGTATTGCGTTCAGCAATTGCGGATTGTTAGCCACCAGGGCCATCGCCTGGATAGGGTCGCCGATCACCTGCTCAGCCCGGGCGGCGATGTCGACATTGTCACCTGCTTGGTAGTCGACAATAATGTCATTTTCATTCACCAACACGTACAAGTCGGGCAACGCAGCCAACACTGCACGAATGTTACTATTGGCCTGTAATAATTCCCGCGAACTCAATTCCAGCGATCGCTCCACCATCGCTCGATCGGCATCAAATTCATGATAGGCAGCGTCCACCATGCCGATGAACGCTGCGAGGTACGACGGAATTTCGCCGCCAAATTGCTTGCGTAACTGCCGTTGTAGCAGGCTATGTCTTTTGGGCATGATGCTGGCACACCGCGTACGTACGAGCGCCCAACCTATGCCTCGCTGAGTGTGGTTATAGTCATGGTTTGGTTATGTAGCTCACATTTGGCACCGGGCGTGAACGGTGATATTTCGCCGTAGGAATAGAACCCGGTGAGCGTCGACTGTGGTCCGAGGGTCTCACGTACCGCCTCGACCTCTTCCTCGATGCGTTGTTTGAGCACCATCTTGCGGCCTACGCAGCTGATGAGTATCGCCAATTCGGGATTTGCTCCGTTAATGGCCTGCAGACTGGTTTCGGCCGCACCCATGGCGCCGTCCACCAAACGATTGAAATTGGCCTTCATCAATCGCGCGTAACTGCCTTCGCGCATCTCCCCGGCAAAGGTCATGCTCTGATTTTTCTCATCTACCGCCAGGATGGTGCGTACCACACCGTCATCGCTGTCACCAGAACGCAGACTGAGGGGAAATAACAGACCAGTGGCAGGCAGGCCTTCAGCATGCTCACCCAGATAATGCTTGTATAACTCTAATGCGGACTTGCCATCCATTTCATACAACACGTTACCGTCGGAGCGGGTAATAAGTCGCTCCGGACCAAAAGAGTCCCACCCACCTAGCGAGCCGTAACCAATTTTAAGTGACTCGCCGTAAAGTCCGATCAACGCGACCTCGTTGCAACGGGCCTGATCGTCGTGAATCACCAGAGTTTTCTCGAATCGCCCGGCATCCCCGGACAGTCCACCGGTAATAGTGATGTCCGACGGTAGATGAGCCGTAAGCCCCACCACCAGTTCGCTGCCATTGACCTGCAGTCCATCGGACAACACGAACACATGTCGCAAACCTTCATGGGGGATGGCCTGGGCAAGTCGTGCACCACATTGAAAGCTGTCGTCGGCATTGTTAATGTGTTCGTAAACCGATTTTACCTGTGTGTCACGAAAATTGATGGCCGTGAGCGTCAGGGTATCGTCCCACACGGTGGTGTCGTAGATTTCACCCGCTGTGGAGCAGCCACTGAGTATGGCATTGGGATAGGCCGCGCGTATCTCAGCCAACCTTTGCAGATTACCGATGTTTTCTGTTGACCCGAACACCAATACCCAATCGGCGCGGTGGTCCGGTGTATTCAGTGTGTTGTCGGGCAGCCACCCGGTTGTCTGAGTCCAATATGCTTGATCAAGCTTCATGTCTGTATCCCGGTCATTCGTTGTGTGGAGAAACAGGGCCAGATCCGTACGCCGCCGCCCGCAGGCTTGCCAACCCATCAATATCTGATGTCGGCCCAGGGGGCGGAACCTTTACAATATACCGGTCGTGGTGATGTTTTCCGGGAATGCGTATGAGGGGAAATCATCTTGAGCTGCATCAATGGCCAATATAGACGCCTGTCCTGGTGCTTTTCCCCTTGCGGTCAATCTGTTAGATTCAATGGTCTATGCAAATAACCAAGTTACAAACATCACGCTACGCCTTGTTTAACCTGGGTTTCAGGCCATTTTTCCTACTAGGCAGTTTGTTTGCCATTGTTTCAGCCATTCTTTGGATACAGGTTTACCAATACCAGCAGACAATTTTACCCGACCCCCGACTTACAAGTGTCCATTGGCACGCTCATGAAATGATCTACGGATATGGCATGGCCGTTATCGCGGGCTTTTTGTTAACCGCCGTTAAAAACTGGACCGGTGTTCAGACCATTCACGGTTTTCCCTTGTTTGTTCTCACTGCGATATGGGGATTGGCCCGGCTGATGCCCTACCTGCCGTTTAACAGCACCCTGCTAATCATGGCGGTTCTCGACCTACTCTTTAATCTGTTGGTTTGTGTACTGGTATTACTACCCATAATCAAAGTAAGACAATGGAAACAAATAGGTGTCTGGTCTAAATTGGGCTTGCTGTTCGCCGGAAACATTTTGTTCTACCTTGGATTGTTCAATTTTCTGGACAACGGCATCCGCATGGGACTCTATACAGGACTGTACACCATTATTTCACTGATCATGCTGATGGGGTCCAGGGTAATTCCGTTCTTTATAGAAAAGGGAGTCGGTTATCCTGTCAAACTTCGCAATCATCCATGGATTAGCATCGCAAGCCTGCTACTGATGCTGGTGTTTCTGGTGATAGAAGTCTTCTATCCGTTACCGATGTATGCCGCCAGTACCGCAATCCTGTTAGCCGGTATACATGCATTTCGTCTGCTTAGTTGGCACACTGCTGGCATTTGGAAAAAGCCGCTGTTATGGATTCTCTATATTGGTTATGGCTGGATTATTGTCGGATTTATTTTGTACGCATCCGCCTATTTTTTGAATATCAACGCCATGCTGGCGGTACATGCTTTCGCTTATGGTTGTATCGGCATGGTTACCATTGGCATGATGGCCCGCGTATCGCTCGGACACACCGGACGTAATGTGTTTAACCCGCCCTTTTTTCTGTGGCCCACCTTCCTGCTGGTGCTTGTCGGCAGTATCGTGCGTGTTTTATTGCCCCTTCTGGCGGCGCAGTATTACGGCATGTGGATTATGATTTCACAGCTTCTGTGGACCCTCGCTTTCATGGTGTTCGCTATCGGCTACTTTCCCGTTCTGACAAAACAACCTATAAACGAAAAAAAAGCGACTAATTGAAACTCACCGATACGCCGGTCTCTGCCGCGTCTTTATATTCTTTTATTTCATGAAAATTCAGGTAACGATAAATATCAGCCGCCATGGGTTCCAACATTTTTATGTTTTCCTGATATTCGTGCACGCTGGGTAGATGTCCTAACTTTGCCGTCACTGCTGCTAACTCAGCGGATGAGAGAAATACCTTTGCACCCTTACCTAATCGATTGGGAAAATTTCTGGTTGATGTTGACACGACTGTCGCACCATCTGCAACCCGCGCCTGGTTGCCCATACAAAGTGAACACCCCGGCACTTCGATACGCGCGCCGACTTTTCCGAATATAGCGTAATAACCTTCTTCGGTTAATTGATGTTTATCCATTTTCGTCGGCGGTGCAATCCACAGTGTTGTCGGTACTCTACCGGCTTTTTCCAGTACTGCACCGGCTGCGCGGTAATGACCGATATTTGTCATACACGAACCGATAAAAACTTCATCAATTTTTTCGCCTGCCACTTCCGATAAGCGTTTAATATCATCAGGATCATTCGGGCACGCTAACAACGGCTCGGTTATCTTGTTTAAATCAATTTCAATGACTTCGGCATATTTTGCATCTTTATCTGCTTGCAACAAATCTGGATTATCAATCCACGTCTGCATGGCATCAATGCGTCGTTGAATCGTGCGCTTCTCGCCATAACCATCACTGATCATCCACTTTAATAATGTCATATTGGATTGCAGGTATTCAGTGATCGGTTGTTTGCTTAATTTCACCGTACAGCCATTCGCAGAACGCTCAGCAGAAGCATCAGCCAGCTCAAATGCTTGTTCGATTTTAAGATCAGGCAAACCTTCAATTTCCAGAATGCGGCCTGAATATACATTTTTCTTACCCTGTTTCGCGATAGTCAATAGGCCCTTTTGAATGGCAACATAAGGAATCGCGTTCACTAGATCACGCAAGGTAATGCCAGGTTGTATCTCCCCTTTAAAGCGCACTAATACTGACTCAGGCATATCTAATGGCATAACCCCCATCGCAGCGGCAAACGCCACCAGACCGGAGCCCGCTGGAAAACTGATTCCCATAGGAAAGCGTGTGTGAGAATCACCACCCGTACCCACAGTATCAGGTAACAACATGCGGTTTAACCACGAATGAATAATACCGTCACCGGGTCGTAAAGAAACACCCGCTCGCGATCGAATAAATTCAGGTAAATCGTGTTGCAACTGGATATCGACAGGTTTTGGATAGGCCGCCGTATGACAAAAACTTTGCATCACCAGATCAGCTGAAAACCCCAAACAGGCAAGTTCTTTAAGCTCATCGCGTGTCATCGCACCGGTGGTATCCTGCGAACCCACGGTTGTCATATGCGGTTCACAGTACGTACCCGGTCGAACACCGCTTACACCACAGGCCTTACCCACAATTTTTTGTGCCAAAGTAAACCCACTGCTGTCCTTATCCGGTTTTGCCTGCGGGCGTAAAAAGACGTTCGACGCTTGCAGAGAAAGTGCACTGCGCGTCTTGTCGGTTAACCCCCGACCAATAATAAGCGGAATTCTACCCCCTGCACGCACTTCATCAGAGAGTGTAAATGGACGAAGTTCAAACTCTGACAAGGTTTCGCCCTGCTCGTCCGTTATCCGTCCTTCATACGGTTTTATCTTTATAACATCCCCCATATTAAGTTTGCTGACGTCGCACTCTATGGGCAATGCACCTGAGTCTTCAGCGGTATTATAAAAAATCGGTGCAATTTTTTCACCGAGAATAACGCCGCCTTGTTTTTTATTGGGAACAAAGGGGATTTTTGAACCGATGTACCACAATACAGAATTTATCGCTGACTTTCTTGAAGAGCCGGTACCCACTACGTCGCCCACAAAAGCCAATGGATATCCCTGAGCTACAAGCTCTTTAATTTTATCCAACGCATCCGGCATTTTACTCACTAACATTGCTTTGGCATGCAGCGGAATATCGGGGCGACTCCAGGCTTCCGACGCGGGGGATAAATCATCGGTATTGATTTCACCCGGCACTTTAAACACACGCAGCGTTATTTCTTCTGGCAATGCATCGCGTCCAGTAAACCACTCGGCCGCCGCCCAGGAATCAATAACCTGCTTCGCCCATTTGTTGCTTTTTGATAGTTTTAAAACATCGTGGAATGCATCAAAGATAAGTAATGTCTGCGACAACCCCTTTGCGGCGGCAGGGGCTACCTGATCATCGTCCAACAAATCAATCAAAGGTTGTACGTTATAACCGCCAAGCATGGTTGTCAGTAAATCCGTCGCTTGTATTCTATTCAACACTGAACACGTTTCAGACCCCTTCGCCACTGCAGATAAGAAACCCGCTTTCACATAGGCCGACTGATCTACTCCAGGTGGCACATTCTGACTTAATAAGTCCAGCAGAAACTCAGCTTCGGATGTTGAAGCACTTTTCAAGCCATCGACCACAGCAGCGGTTTGCTCTGCGGTTAACGGTAGGGGCGGTAAACCCTGTTTGCGACGCTCGTCGATATGCTTTTTATACTCATCAAGCATGTACGTGTATTCCTTTATATCTGGTTGATCTTCAAGTGAGCCTAGAATAGCTTATTTTAGCGATTTTTTGTCAGTTAAAATCACATAGGGTGTTTTTAAACCGTTTTTTACTATGGAAAACACCAATAGGGTTATTTTGTGCGATAATACGCGCTCGACATGCAGAGAATAAAAGTAACCCTCAATTTCAACAACGGGATAACGAATGGAATTAGACTCACTCACTGCAATATCGCCTATAGATGGTCGATACGCAGGCAAAACAGCGGCGCTACGCCCAATATTTAGCGAATTTGGTTTAATTAAGCACCGCGTCCTGGTTGAAGTTCGCTGGTTGCAAACGCTTGCTGCGAACGCATCCATTGGTGAAGTACCCGCATTTAGCGATCAGGCCACACAAACTTTGCTCAAAATCGTGGATAATTTTAATCTGCAAGACGCACGACGCATTAAAGAGATAGAAAGTACCACCAATCACGACGTCAAAGCAGTCGAATATTTTCTGAAGGAAAAAATTGCTGACCAGGATGAGCTAAATAAAGTCAGTGAATTTATTCATTTCGCGTGTACCTCTGAAGATATCAATAATCTCGCTTATGCACTTATGCTGCACACCGCGGTTTCCCAGGTGGTACTACCTCTTCTAGATAACGTAATACAGTCAATCAGACAATTTGCGCATCAAACTGCGCAACAACCCATGTTATCGAGAACACACGGCCAGCCAGCCTCGCCGACAACCGTCGGTAAAGAAATGGCAAACACCGTTCAACGCCTGAAAAACCAACGCCAACAGATAGCCAACACGAAAATACTGGGAAAAATAAACGGTGCTGTCGGCAATTACAATGCGCATCTGGCTACCTACCCGGAAATCGACTGGCAGAGTGTGGCTAAAAATTTCGTGGAAGAACTCGGCCTCAATTTCAATCCCTATACAACTCAGATCGAACCGCATGATTATATCGCTGAGCTGTTTCATGCGATGACAAGGTTCAACACGGTGTTACTGGATTTCAATCGAGACATATGGGGATATATCTCGGTCGGTTACTTCAAACAAAAAACCATCGCAGGCGAAATCGGCTCATCTACCATGCCACATAAAGTCAATCCCATTGATTTTGAAAATTCAGAAGGCAATCTCGGGCTGGCAAATGCCCTGTTTGAACACCTGGCTGCAAAATTACCCATTTCTCGTTGGCAACGCGATCTCACTGACTCGACTGTATTACGCAATATCGGTGTTGGCCTCGCACATTCTGTCATTGCTTACCAATCGGCACTCAAAGGCATTAGCAAACTTGAGATCGACGCCACCAAGTTGGACCAGGATCTGAACGATAACTGGGAAGTACTCGCTGAACCCATTCAGACCATCATGCGACGCTATGGTATCGAAAAGCCTTACGAAAAACTTAAAGAATTAACCCGCGGTCAACGGGTTAATAAAGAGATAATGCACCAATTTATCGATCAGCTTGAATTACCAAACGATGTGAAAGAGCATTTAAAACAGCTCGAACCTCGAAATTATATAGGTAACGCCAATGCACAAGCCATTGATACCTAAACGATAAGTACTTGACCACAAAATAAGCACTTCTTTTTGTGACGTAGTTGGCAGTCTGGTCCCAATGGAGCCTGTATAAAACATACAAGGATTGCATTTATGACGTTGCTCCCTCCCACTTCCCCATATGCATTGTCATTCCGCAATCCTCTTTTATACCGGACTGCACATTCCCATCCCGTGCATTCCGGTTTTTTATTGCCTGCTGCTTTTATTGCCTACTGCATTATAGAACCTATTACGGCAGTCATATGTACATACTTCAATATTAGTATCAGCTTGACGCAGAGGTTTATTTACATATAATAATAATGTAATGTTAACTGAACGTACTATTTTTAATTCCGGTCTATGGCTAAGCATTTCCTTGGTGGTGCTTATGGTTATAGGTATTCATTCATCGGAAGTGTATGCGGCGGTCGCTGAATCCGATCAACGTGTTTTATTCCATTCCTCAACCGATGAAGGTTCAAAGGTTACCGGTAAGACTCTTTCCAGGACGGAAAAACCATTCGCTCAAGATACCTATCAAAACTCAGATCAAAACACAGACCACTGTTTGGCAATAAGCCACGGTGAAGTTTGTCATAGTGGCGGTGGCTGTTGCCCTGCTTCAATCATCGGCTTTACTTTCGGAAAAACACCTCCTGGTCAAAACGTGTTTCAACACGTTCTACAAACTTCATTTTACAACATTACATTGCCTGCAGAGATAAGACCCCCCATTGTAGTTCTATCTTAAGTCCTTCGTGATAGCGTAATTATTGTTACAGCTACGCATTTGTCCTAATTAGTTAAAGTTTTTTTACGTATATTCGAGGATTAACCCCAGAGTAATCTTTGTGGATTTCTATCTGCCACAATGTAATTTAGGTTGTGCTTTAGGAGAGTATTTATGCAAAAAAGAATACAACAGCAATTTTCTCAATTTGGACTTACTGTACTGTTAATAATCAGTTCGAGCCAGTTTGCTTGGGGTGAGTCGAGTGACACGTATTACCTGGCTACAAATCAAACTGAAGCTATCGAAACCATTATGCCCGACGAGCTGAAACTGCAGGACGCAATAGATATCTTGATTACAGAGAACCCCGGCCTCGCAGCGATTCAGGCAAAAGCCGATGCGTTAGCAGCAGTACCCTCGCAAAAAAGTTCACTACCTGATCCAATGTTGATGTTCAATGCGATGAATGTACCGGTGGACAGTTTTGATTTACAACAGGAGGCCATGACCCAGTTACAGATCGGGTTTTCGCAGATGCTTCCTTACCCAGGAAAACTTGCATTGCATGAGGAGATTGCCGAACACGAGCAACTTGCCGCACGTTGGAATGTAGATGAGCTGCGCTTGAAACTGGTACGCGATGTTAAAACAGTGTGGTGGAATCTCCATTTTCTGGATAGGGCGCTGGAAATTATCGCCAGAAACCGGCAATTGTTGCAGCAGCTAGTTGATATTGCACAAACCAAGTACAGGGTGGGAAAGGGATTGCAACAGGATGTGCTGCTGGCCCAGCTTGAACTTTCAAAACTGGAAGACAAAACCATTAATCTACGAGGCGCGCGCCGCAACCAAGAAGCGCGGCTGAATGTATTGCTAAATCAGCCTATGCGAAATCAGGTAAAGTTACCAGCACAAGTGGCAGATACATTAGCTGAAATAAATAGCGAGCAACTATTGCAAACGCGAGCACACGCACGACCTTTGTTGTCAGCCCTGCAAAACAAGGTTGATGCGGCACAGGCACGTCTTAAACTTGCAAAAAAAGAATATTATCCTGATTTTAAATTAGGTGCTGTATATGGCTTTCGCAACGGAAATAATATGAATGGCAGTTCACGCGCAGATTTTCTATCTGTAATGCTGAGCATAAATATACCTCTGTATGCCGGTTCACGACAAGATAAGAGAGTGGATGAACGTACCAGTCAGTTACGCCAAACACAATATGGGCTGGAAGATGAACGAGGAAAAGTTGCGGCGGCTGTATCACAAGCCCTAACCGACTATCAACAGACCCGCAAACAAGTCTCCTTGTTAAAAACCGGCATTATCCCCCAGGCCAACCAAACAGTTGCGTCCATGCTATCTGCCTACCAGGTCAGCAAGGTAGATTTTCTTAATCTGGTGCGTGCACAAATTACCTTGTTTAACTATGAGACACGCTATTGGAAACTATTTTCTCAGGGCAACCAGGCGTTGGCGAGGTTGGTTGCTGCGGCAGGAGGGGAAGAAATGACTATGTCACGGAGCAGCGGCGATGACGAAACGAGTTCCCATTTAGCTGACAGAAATTAATAAAATATATATCGAGGTGGATCTAATGAGCAAACAGATTACGATAATCACAGTTTTTATAGCATTAGCGATCGGCGTTGCTAGTGGGTACTGGTTAGGCTCGGGCAAAGTGTCGCAAACGATGGACCCAAAATCCAATGTTGCATCTGCACGCAAACCATTATTCTACCGCAATCCCATGAACCCGTCTGTGACATCACCGGTACCCGCCAAAGATGAAATGGGTATGGACTACGTTCCGGTCTACGCAGACAGCGAAAATGGCAGTGACGTAGCGGGTACGGTGAAAATCGATCCGGTAACTGTACAAAATATCGGAGTACGTACAACAAAAGTAGAACAACGCGTTTTGAGCCGATCAATTCGTGCGGTGGGCAGAGTGGAGTTCAATGAGGAACGTTTAACACGCCTGCATCCTAAAACTCAAGGCTGGATTGAAAAATTACACACGGATAAAACCGGTTCAGCGGTAAAAAAGGATGACATTTTACTCAGTATTTATTCTCCACAATTAGTTTCCAGTCAGGAAGAATATCTTCTGGCATTGAAAAACAAGCAAGTGTTGGCTGATAGCCCGTTTAAAGAGATTCGCCAGGGCGCTATAGATTTGGCGAAAACATCATATGAACGTTTGCAGTTGTTAGATGTGCCAGAGCACCAGATTCGCGAACTCGAACAAAATAAGAAAATCAAAAAATATATCCATATTCATTCACCGTACGATGGCATTGTAATGAAAATAGGTATTAGAGAGGGGCAATACGTTACACCTAAAACCGAGTTATATATGCTGGCCGATCTTTCCAAAGTATGGGTATACGTCGATGTTTATGAATACGAATTGCCCTGGGTGAAAGTGGATGATCGCGTTGAGATGAAACTAACGGGTGTCACCGGCAGAACGTTCAATGGTCGAATTGGTTTCATTTATCCTTATGCCGAAGCCAAGACGCGTACCGTCAAGGTGCGTCTGGAATTCGATAATTCAGAATTATTGCTAAAACCAGACATGTTCGCCGAGGTGACCATTCATGCCAGCCGCCAGGTGGATGCGATTGTTATACCTTCGCAAGCGGTAGTACGTTCCGGCAACAGGGAACAAGTGTTCGTTGTCCGGGGACCGGGGAAATTTGAACCCCGCGAAGTCAAGTTGGGCATTTCTGCCGACGGCATGATTCAAGTGCTAGAAGGCGTGAAAGTCGGTGAAGAGGTTGTCGCTTCGGCACTGTTCCTGATCGATTCTGAATCCAAGCTGCGCGAAGCGACGGCCAAAATGTTGGAGGCCGTTAGTGCTCCGGCTTCGACAGAGAGCGTGACTGACAATGATTCAATGAACAATGACTCAATGAACATGGACTCAATCAATAAGAGCAAAGGAAACAAGGCTGAAAAAGAGGATCGTAGTCATGATTAAAGCGATTATCGAAGGCTCTTTACGCAACAAATTTTTAGTGTTTATTGCTACATTTATAATAATCGTAACGGGTGTCTGGGCACTAAAAAATACCCCTCTGGATGCGATTCCCGATCTATCGGATGTACAGGTTATTGTATTTACCGAGTACCCTGGCCAGGCACCACAAGTCGTGGAAGACCAGGTCACTTATCCGCTCACCACTGCAATGCTGGCAGTACCGTTTGCTAAAGTCGTGCGTGGTTATTCTTTTTTCGGCTTGTCGTTCGTTTATATTATTTTTGAGGATGGCACCGATATGTATTGGGCACGCTCGCGGGTGTTGGAATACATTAATTACGTTAGTGGCCGCTTACCCAAGAATGTGACGCCTTCCCTTGGCCCGGATGCAACCGGCGTGGGTTGGATCTATGAATATGCCCTGGTCGATAAATCCGGTAAACATGATTTGGCGAAACTGCGCTCGTTGCAAGATTGGTACTTGCGTTATCCGTTGCAAACCGTACCCGGGGTCTCCGAAGTTGCGTCCGTAGGGGGGTACGTCAAGCAATACCAGGTGGAAGTCGATCCCAACGCACTGGCGACCTACAATATTCCGTTGCAGAAAGTACGTCACGCCATAATGCGTTCCAACAATGATGTCGGCGGCAAACTGATCGAAATGTCTGAGACCGAATACATGGTGCGCGCGAAAGGTTACATCAGTTCCATCGAAGATCTCAATAGCATCCCGGTCAGTGTGGATGGACGCGGCACGCCTATTCGTTTACGTGATATTGCCAATGTGCAGCTCGGTCCGGAGCTGCGGCGCGGTGTAGCGGAATTAAATGGTGAGGGCGAAGTCGCTGGCGGTATCGTTATTATGCGTTATGGCGAGAACGCGCTTGCCACTATCGAAGGCGTTCGCGAAAAATTAAAAGAACTGGCCAAGGGTTTGCCAGAAGGCGTGGAAATCGTTCCCGTCTATGATCGTGGTGACCTGATTGAAAGAGCGGTAGAAAACCTCACAGAAAAATTGTTTGAGGAATTCATTGTCGTGAGCCTGGTTTGCATCGTGTTCCTGTTGCACGCCAGATCCGCATTCGTGGCGATTATCACTATACCTGTCGGTATTTTAATGGCGTTTATCGTCATGAATTTGCAGGGTATTAATGCCAATATCATGTCTCTGGGCGGTATTGCCATCACTATTGGTGCAATGGTCGATGGGGCCATTGTGATGATTGAAAATGCCCATAAGCATCTGGAACATGGCGAACGAGATAAAGGTTCCCCGCTCAATTCGGATGAACGTTGGCGGGCAATACTGGATGCGTCAAAGGAGGTCGGGCCGGCATTGTTCTTTTCCCTGCTCATTATCACGGTCTCGTACCTGGCTATCTTTACACTGCAAGCTCAGGAAGGCCGGTTATTCAAACCGCTGGCATTTACCAGTACCTATGCGATGGGCGCGGCGGCTATTCTGGCCATTACTCTGGTGCCGTTATTAATGGGTTATTTTATTCGTGGCAAAATTTTGCCGGAGGCCAAAAACCCGGTAAACCGGGTATTGCATTTTCTGCATTCGCCTGTACTGGCTAAAACCCTGCACTGGCGCAAGTTAACCGTATTATTGGCCATTGTATTATTGGCCACTACGCTGTATCCATTATCCCGTGTTGGGTCAGAATTCATGCCGCCATTGAATGAAGGTGATATATTGTATATGCCAACCACCTTTCCGGGCATCTCCATTACCAAGGCCAAAGAATTGTTGCAGCAGACAGATAAAATCCTCAAAACTTTTCCTGAAGTGGTATCGGTGTTCGGAAAAGTAGGTCGCGCGGAAACAGCAACTGACTCCGCACCCCTTGCGATGATAGAAACCATCATTCGCCTCAAACCCCAAGAGCAATGGCCGGATCCAACAAAGACCACTCAGGACCTGATGAAAGAGATGGACCAGGCGATAAAATTTCCGGGATTAGCCAATGCCTGGACCATGCCGATAAAAACCCGTATCGACATGTTGTCCACTGGCATTAAGACCCCCATCGGCATTAAAGTAAGTGGATCTGATTTATCAGAATTAGGTCGTTTGTCCGAGGAAATTGAACGTGCTATGAAAACCATACCTGAAACTCTGTCTGCTTTTGGTGACCGGGTCGTAGGTGGCTATTTCCTGGATTTCGACATAGACCGGGAAGCGGCCTCTCGTTATGGCTTACTGGTAGGCGACATTCAGGATGTCATAAAATCAGCAGTGGGCGGCATGAATATCACCCAGACAGTGGAAGGCCTGGAACGTTATCCGGTAAACCTGCGTTATCCGCGTGACTTCAGGGATAATCCTGAATCATTAAAGCGTGTGCTTATCCCAACACCGACGGGTTCACAGATTCCACTATCTATGGTGGCTGACATTCAGTTACGTCGTGGCGCCCCAGTAATCAAAAGTGAAAATGCACGGCCCAATGCCTGAATCTATGTCGATATCAAAACCTCGGATATAGGCGGTTACGTGACCAAGGCCAAGCAGGTGCTGGAAGAACGAGTCAAAATCCCCCCTGGATATACAGTGACCTGGTCCGGCCAGTTTGAATACATGGAACGCGCCGCCAAACGATTGCGTATCGTGATACCGCTTACATTGTTGATTATCTTTTTGTTGCTGTTTTTTAATTTTCGTAATGTATTGGCGCCACTGGCAGTGATGCTGACTATTCCTTTTGCGCTGATCGGGGGTATCTGGGTTGTATATTGGTATGGATTCAACATCTCCGTGGCAGTCGCGGTGGGTTTTATCGCGTTGGCCGGTGTAGCAGCTGAAATCGGTGTGCTGGTGTTGACGTTTATCAACCAGGCCGTGGAAAAACACCGGCATGCCAAAGGTCTGGCTGAAGCGGCGGGCGCAACAGAAGATATGCCTCATCCACGGCACCATCTGGCCGTACCGACTGCGGCACGATTAACTGCAGCGGAAATTCAAGCAGCGGTACACGAAGGTACTTCAGGACGGGTGCGGCCAATTGCGATGACCGCCGTTGCCGTAATATCAGGCTTGTTGCCCATCATGTTCGGCAGTGGCACCGGCTCAGAAGTCATGCAACGAATTGCTGCACCGATGGTGGGTGGTATGATTACGACAACGCTGTTATGTTTGTTAGTGTTACCGGTAATCTATGGCTGGGTTTTGCAGTGGCAGGAAAAACATCGTACCTGAAAAAAAAAGTTAGACCGACTCCAATTAACACGGCATTTACAGTATAAAAGAAGGGGGCATATATGCATATATATACCCCTTCTTTTTACTACTGCTTTTTACTACTTCTTTATACTAAAAGTTTTAACGCTTAAAGTTACTACTTAATATTTTCCAATTAACGCACAATCAGGTTACCAGCCTTACCCGCTTTGGGATCGGCATCCGGCTTGTTCATCAATACGGTGATAGCACCACGTAACGCAGCACTCATGGTGTGATCCACAATCGCGACGTTAGTCGATTTGTCAGCAGGTGAAACGATGTCTGCACTGACTGCTTCGGAAACAGCAACACCGTAGGTCGCTATATCATAAAGCACGTTCTTGGGGCTGCCATTGATATAGATACGGTCCCAGATACCCGCAATCGGGTGCAATGCGACCGGATTATTAATATTGGCATTAACAAAGTGGATACGTACACGTTCACCCGGTTTGGATTGCAACACCAGGCTGGCATCCGGATCATGCACCGGATCATAATGAAACATCTTGCCATTAATCAACGAACCTTCTGAACCTTCGTTTTTCAACATCGCCTTGTAGTTATCAGCCTTTGGAAAATACTGCCCTTGTACCAAAACATATTCACGATCCGGTTTAGGGAAGTCCTTGCTGTAACCCTCTTTTGGATCAACAATGATCACGCCATACATACCCCGCGCAATATGTTGCGCCATAACACTGGAGCCACAATGATACATCCAGACACCGGCACGCTTGGCCTTGAATTTAAAGTGCTTGGTTTCACCCGGCTTGACCGGCGCGAACTCATCCAACACATCGACCTCAGCGGCATGAAAATCCATGGAATGGGATTCCTTGTTGGTCTTCGGGTTGATGAGTTTAAAATCGATGATATCACCTTCAGTAACACGCACCGTTTTGCCAGGAATTGCGCCATCGAAAGTCCAGGCTTTATATTTTGTGCCCTTATTGTCGATTACAACGGTGGTCTCTTTGGCCGTCATGGTGACTTGTACCGTCTTGGCCAAAGCCACTTGTGCGCCGGACAGCCCAATAGTCAGGGCCACAGCACTTATAGATAGTTTTTTGTACATACTCTCTCTCCTCGTGATTTACATTAATTTCCTGTGTTATTAATTCCGCTCTCCCTAAACGAAAACCTGTTATTTCCTTTACTGACAAAGGGCAAACAGATAACTTTTTAACTGCAGTTTTTAGTTACAGTTTTTAACTATAGTTTTTAATTACGATTTTTTACTACGGTTTTTAACTGCACTGGTTTAGCTGCACTGACATAGTTTCCTCAGATACTTGACCAGACTGTGGATTTCATCGTCGCTCAAGGTATCGCTCCATTGCGGCATGAGCACGGACTTGTCGATGGCCAGTCCGCCTTCCTTAATCACTTTAAACAGGTCGGCATCGCTACGCCCCCCCATGGCCTTTGCACTGGTATGGTCACGTGGTTGAACTGACATATCGCGCACATTCAGGCCATTACCGTCACCCTGCATTCCATGGCATTGCCAACAATACGTTTTGTAATTATCTTCAGCGCTGGTAGCCCAGGTTGGCGCGACCAGCACGAAGAGTAGAAAATTAACGAGTAACACGCGCTGTCTATTTCTTTTCATCCCAGTTCTCCTCGGACAAGGCAATCAGGTACTGCACAATTTTTTGAATATTGGCTTCAGCGACGTGATTGTTAGGCATCAATGTTTTCGGGTTCCACGCCTGGGGATTACGTATATAATTAACCAGGTAATCTTCCTGCATACGTTTTGCAGCACTGTACATCTCCGGGCCGGACAATCCACCGTACCCGGGTTCGATCTCATGACAGGCAGAACAACCATTGAATTTTTCAAACACCATTTCGCCGAAACTGATTGAGATACTGCCGTTTTTGAACTCGCCTGCCTTTAAACTCGTTGGTTTGGCCTGCAGGGACATTAAATAATCCACCACCTTATTGATCTCATCCGGCTGAAGTGACATATGTGGTTTTAATAACATTTTGTCAGCTACATCGCGTTTTTTACCCGCTTTGATGTTCTGGAAATAAAAATAACCCGCTGGACGTAAACGACGTGGCGTAGCCAGCCATTTAGCCAACCAGTCACGCTTGTACTTGGCACCGGCGTAGAACAGATCTGGCCCTTTGCGCTGCCATAACTCTTTAACTGTTTTCGCAGCCGGACCACTGAGGTCATGGCAAGCTCCGCAATATTTTTCCACAAAGGCCTTATCAGCCAGAACCGGACTGACAAAAAGTAATAGGGAGAAAATAATTAATATATTTTTCATAATAATAACCAGTAATCCAACTTACTCCCGATTACGGCGTCGCTCTGATTTTATTGGTTTACCCTTGAAGCGCGGGTTCTCTATCAATCCGTAACCGGCTTGCATGGCCTGGGTAAAAAAGAAATCCGCATCATAATCCTTGTCCTTCCAAACATACCAATCATCCATCGGTGTGTTGGCATATTCCATGACGGTGATCGGGCCACCGGGAAATTTACCGCGAGCCGTCACCTGTCTATCTACATGATCATGAAAAATAAACCGACCTTCTTTATGATTAGCCTCGATGATGGCGTCGTAACGCTCACCGGGCCCGAGAAGAATGGTGTCGACGTAATAAGGTTGTGGCAGGGGTAAACCGTCTTTGTGAGTAATAAGCATATCGTGGCCGTGGGAATGCATGGCATGTGTGCCCCCGCCCGCTCCGATGAAACGCACGCGCACCACATCACCGGTTTCAATGCGTAACGGCTGAGTCAGAGGAAAGGATTTACCATTCACCGAAAAATAATCTTCTATGTCATAGGGTGTGGACCCTTCACCGAACTTGTCAGCATGAGCACTTTCCCAGGTGGACATCATCATGATGGCTTCTTTGGTGACGCGTTTCTCGATCGGTAGCGGATTTTTTGGATCAACAATGAGGGGTCCCCACATGCCACGAATCCCGACATGCTCGTTGACATTGACATGGCAGTGGTACCAGAGGGTGCCAATACGGTCTGCTTTAAATTTGTAGGTATAGGTATCGCCGGGTTTTATGGGCTGCTGCGTGACCCCTGGCACACCGTCGTTACGCCAACTGTTTGTTTGCAATACCCCATGCCAGTGAATCGTATGCGTTAACGTCGTGTTATTGGTCACGTGAACGATGACATCGTCATCTTCCTGTACGTGTATCAGCGGACCGGGTACCTGGCCGTTAAAAGCAAATACCTTGTATTTCAAGTCCGCGGCGACATCAATGGTCATTTCATCAATGGTCAGCGACATCTCCCTTTTTGCAGCAAACACTGGATTAATAATAAACACGCTAACGCCGAGCAAAAACAAACACTGAAAACAAATTTTCTTCATTATCCCAGCACCCCGAAATATCCGACTTGAAAACTTAGTTAATAAATGAATTACACATACATTTTTACAATATCCCGCTATCGCTTTTAGAAAAATCAACGTGATAGCAGATGGAAATGCAATGACGTAAGGTGTATTTTAGATACATCTTATGTTTTGACTATTTTGAAGTCAAGTAGAAATTGGGAATTTTTAATCTAGTACTCCGTCAAGAGAACAGTCCTAGTAGGTCTTACCTGAGATAGCCGCAACATCAAGGGGCCACTACACCAACGTCAACACCCCAACTGGCGGTGTCGAAATCAAACAAGCACGAATTCGAATCAAGAAACGATGTTTGCCACAGCGCGCCGCCGCCCGCTAAAAAAAAGCGATCTATGGGTGGCGGAAGGAACACTGATGACCTATGATTTACACCTGAATATATGAACATGATGCATGCCGCAGTCATATGAATAAAATCAACAGACTTTTACACCGCTGCCTTATCTTTTTAATAGGGCTAATACTTCCTCTTTATACTTTTGCTGCCGGAAACTACCCGGAATCATCAACCTGTGCAGCGGAAAAACCCCACTACGCCATATGTATCAGTAGCCGACATAGCCTCGCAGGATGGACCGGTCAATGTTATGCAACCGAAAAAGAAGCTCAAGAACACGCAGACAGACATGCAGAAAAATTCCACAAGGGTAATACACGTTGGGTGGGAGTAAAGAAAGTACGCTAACAACTGACAGCTATATCGCTCTGCCGACCAACACACAATCAATCCCTGCCGCACTAGCTCTCTTCGAATCGAATCATTTACCGTTAATCCATATTCTTTGCTGGTACAGCCTCCAATTCCAGCTATCTGGATTAAATTTTATATAGCATAAAACATAACGGACTCACCAGTGTATTTCTACTTACGTATCGCTTTCCACGTAAAAAAACGCAGTGACTGCAGTGACTATTAATGATACGAAGCCAATACAGTATGGGGGGTCCCAATCAAAGAATCGCTCACGTAGACATAAACAAATCCTTATAAGGGAAGTCCGAACCTAACTCACTAAGCGTGATAAGCATGCAAGCATCTATCTCGTCGCGTTGCGTGGCCGACAGAAATTCCGAAGACCTGCCTGACTTTGAAAAACAAGTCACGAACACATCATGAGCGTCGGGCTTGTAACCGGAAATGACCTCGGGCTTGCGATCCTTGTTCGCTATTTTTTTGATGATGAGATCGAGGGCCTGCCCTCCAAACCCCAGCGTTCGAGCCATAAATAGCATCATTTGCGCTGGAGTCAGTCGGACTCAGCAATGGAATACTTTCCTTTATGATTTTCCTCCTATTTTAGTTTTGGATGTGGGTATGCCTTCAAGTATGCTAGCACGACATTGTAGGGGTAATATTTGCGCAAGTTTATAGCCGGCCTTGTTAAACAAGTTGGAGTATTCCTCCTCAGTTCGCTCCTGTCCGCCCAGTAATGTCAACATTTGCAGGTCAATAAGTTTTGCGGGGTGAAAAGTATCGCCCGGAGGAATTACCATTTCGATAAAGAGTACTTTGGCTTGCGGGTTAGCCTTCTTGCAATTTTCAAGAATAGAAACGCATTGCTTATCAGTCCAGTCATGAATTACGTGCGAAAGAATATAAATATCTGCCTTTGGAACCGACTTGAAAAAACTACCTTCCACAAATACACAGCGATCGGCTAGATTCATTTGGTTGATCCTATCCTTAGCCTGTGCGGCAACGTGCGCAAGATCTAATAGTTCACCTTTAACTTCTGGGTAGGCATTAAGAATAGTAGTTAACAGGATTCCACTGCCACCACCTAAATCTACAATTTTTTCTGAATGCGAAAAATCATAAGCTTGAGCGATTTCTGGCGCTTCGGCAATATGGGAGCTGAGCATCGTGTCATTGAACCAGCCAGCTTCATCGGGATTCTCTCCGAGATATTCGAATAGATTTTTACCAAACGCCTTCTTTATTCCAGTCTCTCCCGTCTGCACGCTGTAAAGAGTTTCAGCCCAGCTCTCCCACTGTAATTGCCCAGTTAATGTTAGAATGGTAGAACGCACTGTATTCGGCGCGTCCTTTTTAAGTAACTCTCCAAGTGGAGTCAATTCGAACTCCTTGGAACTTACTTCCGTAAAATATCCAATACTAGCAAGCGCTCGAATTACTCGATACAGAGAATTTGCGTGCGTTTGCGTTTTTTCCGCTAACTGAAAAACTGAGTGATGTCCCTCTGCAATTAAATCTGCTATCTCTAACTTTGCAACGACATACAGCGATCTAGCAATCCATTGATTAGAAATTAATTGAAGTATTTTCTCCAGTGGTGGAGGTGATGCACTTTCTTGATTGATTTCCAATGTTTCCATTGACATATACTATTTTCCTCTTTGTTGTATGAGTCTTGGCCATTTGGTTTTTGCAGATAATTTTTAATATATTTTTGGTGAAATGCTTAAATCAAAACTAAACAATTCAGTTCAATTCAAGGACCACCTCCTGGTTATGGGTTATAAGAAGATCGTAAATATATTTTATAACTGCTTTTTCACATTGATCAGCATGTAGAAAAAAATGGTCCCCGGGATAGGTTTCTACAGTAAATGAGTCAGTCGTAAGCGACTTCCAGGCACGCGCTCCCAAAAGGCTAACTCTGTCATCATCCGTTCCATGAAGTACCGCTATCGGAATACTTAAGCGTCCTGCATTATGATATTCAAAACTCTCAACCAACTTACTATCGGCAACCAATTGCGGCATCATTGCATCTGAAAACTCCTTACTATCAAACCCTTGATGAAGATCGATACCCGTAATTTCAGCGACCCTGGCCATACATTTCTTGATTTTTCCCGGATCTTGTTTTGCATGTTGTATGAAGTCATCAACAGACGGAATTCCATTAAATCCACACTCGCAAAAAATATTTTTTATAACTCCTAAATAGGGACTCGAAATATATGGTGCTGTAAATCCACCAACAATAAGATATTCAGGCCTTGGCAAATTTGATTCTTCCAGATATCTTGCCCAGGTATAGGCGACGAGTGCTCCGGCGCTATGGCCGTATATCGCATATGGTTGATTTAGATCTTTACCTAATACTTCTGTCAGTATTTTTACTAATTCCGATACCGACTCAATGGGGCGCTCGAGTATGCGGTCTTGTCGACCGGGAAGCTGAATCGGTAGAACATTAATTTCATCAGGAAACGCTGCGTCCCAATTTCGATATAACGAAGCACCACCTCCTCCATACGGGAGACAATACAGCCTTATTTCAGCTCGTTCATTACTATTTCCTTGTACCCACTTGAATTTTTTTAGCGATATTTCCGAATACCCAGGTATTACTAAATCACTCTTAAAATCAGCATTCTCAACATTATGGTTTTCAATAAAATCTTGTTGAACTGCATGAGCTAATTCTTTAGGTGTAGGTCCCGTAAGGAGTGTAGCAATTGGAACGGGCACACCAAATTCCTTGTTAATTTTGTCACGTAGTTCGAACCCCACTAATGAATCCATACCAAGCTGGTTAATAGAATCGGATACGCTTATTTCATCTTCAGGAATTTTTAACAGTTCGCTTAATATTGTCTTTACATAGCGTACTATCACCTCCAACTGATGATCAGCAGAGCTTGTATCGATAAGAGCACTAATCACTTCAGAATTACCGTCGTGGCGTTTATTTTCGTCCTCTTTATTCACCGCCTGCTCTTTCATTTCGCACCCATGGCAATGTGCGACTATCTCGCCCGAATCTGAATAAAGGGTAAATGTTCCATCCAGCACGCCTTTTTCATTTGGTTGACCCAAAGATATGACGTGACACCAGAGGGTTGAGCTAATATTAGCTTGAAAAAATTCTATCTCCCCAATTCCTACCAGTACAAAGCGAACATCTTGACATTTTGTTTCATCAATAGTCGCATGCAGCAATTGAAAGCACGATGCCCATACACCAGGGTGAACACTTAGCTCAGTAGATAATGAACACTCCTTAGACGTCGCAATTCGAAATTTGGCAAACGCTTCGCCAACGCGATACCATACCTGATCAACCCATTGAACTGATGTCCCCAATACAACGCCCCGTTCCTCCATATCCTGATAAAATTTTTCCCCCGACATCTCAAAAGAACATCTAGACTTGATAGATGTAAAGTCCTGCTTTATGAGTTCGTCATGTGATAATGACACCTTACCCAATGCCCCATGTACATGTTGATTCCAATCACCAGTATGTTTTCCGGAGGCATGAAAAGTAAAATTTATAATATCGTCTAATGACGCATCAAGAATTAGCTGAATCTCTTTTTCTTCGCCTTCTGGAATAATGAGTCCCAAATCAAATGTTAAAAAACGAATACCAGCACTATCCAGTTCTAACTGCTTTATTCCTGATACTAACATTTCAAAAAAATGCCCTATATGCACAATATTATGCGTATCCTTTAACATTGGTAATTTTTTCGGACCGAACTTGAAGAGCACTTGTGATGTTTTAAGAGGGGATGATTGAACACGACCTTCTAACGGATTACCTATGATAGAATCGACGTTCATTTGTGTTACGTTATTTTCTTTTGATAATAAACCTGGTGACGTATCTATCCAATAAGAGCGCCGTTGAAATGGGTATGTGGGACAAATTAATTTCTCTCTTTGAAACCCCTCATCAAATCGACTCCAGTTGATCGAATGACCCAGGCTATAACACTCCGCCAATATATTAATAACACCATCCCAGGAAAAATTCGTTAAACATAAGGATGCGCGATCAGACACATCACCGCCATATATTTTACTGAGCACATCAGGGCGTGTATCTAACTCTATCAGCAAGGCTTCATCTCCACCAAGAACTTCCTGTATATTCTCTGTTACTTTGGACTCAGTGAATGCACAGTCAAAAAGACTTGAATCGGAAAGTTGGGAACGTTTAAGGGCGTCTTTGTGCCCCGGTAAAATCACACGAAACTGCGGCATACTAAACTTATATTCTGGTGGACTAAGTTTACTTGTTTGATCGCTGCTATAACGCTGCACCAAACCACTTATCGCTTGTTCAAGTGGTAACATTCCAGTTGCAGCCGCCATGGAAAAGATACCCTCCCCTTCCGCGTAAACGGCGCTTGTCTTGATTCCAACATATTTAAATAAAGAAAACATTGAATAAGAGATGCTGAATACAATCGCTGCTTTGTCAATTGGAAAGTCAGAAAAATATTCGTGTTGTTTCGTAATTAAGTCTGTTAATTTGCAATTGGCATATGAAGAAAACAGCTGCTCGCACTCTTTCCATGTATTTGAAAAACTTGAACACGAGTCAATAAGTGAGGCTAACTCGCTTGTGGCTCCAGTTAATTTTCCTGAAAATATTATGGAAATTCGTTTCTCCGAATCAATCGAACAACCCTGATAATATGTAGTGGCGCTATGGTCCTTTTCGTCAACGATATCAGATAGGCAAGACAATAGTTCTTCTTTGTTACTCCAAACACATGCTGCCCGCCAGCTAAAATGGGACCTACCTACATTAATAGTATTTGCAAATGACGGAAGGTCCGTAACAGATGGAGCCGACACATAATCCTGATAACGTCCCACCAGCTCATTTAATGCAGATTTACTCTGGGCTGATATTGCCAGAATGTGTTTTGGTCTATCTTGGGTTCTTTCAAGTGTGTGTGTTTTACTTTCAGGCGCTTCCTTAATTATCATAAAAGCGTTAGTACCGCTAAATCCAAAAGAGCTAATACCAACTCGCCGTATTTTACCATCACCAGTCTCCCAATTTTTGTATTTACCTGGCAACACCGCGGGAATACGTTTTAGTTGTATACGTGGATTTACTTCATCGCAATTAATATGGGGTGGCACCGCTTTGTTTTGTAAACACAATATAGTTTTAATTACACTGGCAATACCGGCTGCAGCTTCTAGGTGGCCTATATTTGCTTTACAGGTTCCCAACATTAATGGACTATTTTGATCGCGATCTTTTCCAAATACACCAACCAGAGATTGAAACTCAATTGGATCACCTAACGAAGTGCCAGTCCCATGCATTTCAATATAGCCGATATCGCGAGGCTGAATATTTTCCCTACTCAGTGTTTCTTCTAACAACTTAAGTTGGGCTTTGCCGTTCGGTACAGTAAGTCCGCTGCTTGCCCCATCGTGATTTAAATTGGAAGCTTCAATTACAGCAAGCACGGGATCACCATCTCGTTTTGCCAAATCAAGTCTTTTCAAAATAACGACACCCGCACCCTCTCCGCGACCATAACCATCACCACTTGCTGAGAAGCTCTTACAACGACCATCTTTGGCCAATGCATGCAATTTACACAGATTAATCATTGGCAAAGTCGACAACATAAGTCCGGCACCGCCTGCAATAGCTGTGTGGCACTCATTATCTTGAATACTCTTACAAGCTTGATGTATAGACACCATCGATGATGAACACGCAGTATCAATTGATAATGCAGGCCCATGTAAACCAAATGTGTGAGCAATACGACCCGCAGCCATGCTATTTAAAAGTCCAGTCATCGTATATGGCCCCGTTTTTTCCATATCCCGATCTAATAGGCCATATTCTGAAGTGATGATGCCCATAAACACAGCGATGGCCTGACCTTTAAGTGCTTTCGGTGCATATCCAGCACGCTCCAGAGCCTCCCATGTTAATTCAAGCAACAAGCGTTGTTGAGGGTCCATCTCTTCGGCTTCTCTAGGAGAAATCATGAATAATCTAGGATCAAACAACGACACATCTTCCGCTAAAAAATTTAACTTATTTGTATAAATTTTAAATGGTTTACCTGGCTCTTCATCGAAGTATTCCTCTGAATTCCAGCGACTTGATGGCACATCACATAATCCTTCTTTACCATTTTTAAGTAGCTCCCAGTATTTTTCAGGTGAATTACTTCCTCCGGGGAATCGGCATGCCATACCTATAATAGCAACTGGTTCGCGGCTACCATTTTCATTGGCTTCTATTTCCCGCTTTAAACGTTTAATCTCGTACAGTGACTTTTTTAACAAATGCGTAGTGTTTTTTTGTTCGATCATGTTAATGCACTCCGTTCCACACTGGTATTAAATACGTAACAAAAAATTACTTAGGTGCTTTTTAAATTCCAATTATCTATTCACAGGTATACATCTACATAGATATCCTATTTTCATTTCAAACATTATAAGTAGCTGTCACTAAACAATCATGCCCCTCAGCATCAATCTCTTTTAAGCGCGATATTAATGAATTTACAGAATTACTATTTTGACTAAATCTGTTAACAGCAAAATAAGATTGAACTGACCCACTAAAACCGTATTTAATAATATTTGATAAAGTAGCCGTTGGACTTAAATCAATATAAATAAAATCATGTATTTTTTGTATTTCAATAATTGTTTTTTTAAAATTGACTTTACTTCGTATTGCCCTCCATAAGTGTCCTGGTTCTGGAGCAACGACCTGAATTTCTTCTTGAGATGAATAGACTGGTATTTTAGGTGTCGTTAATTCTATATGTTTAGCCACCTTATTAAATTCTTCCTTTATTGGGTCAATTAATGAAGAATGAAATGCATGCTTTACCTCTAAAAATTCAGATACTACTCCAACTTCATTTAATTTTATTTGCAGTTCCGCAAGATTGGTTTTTTTCCCACTTACCACAAAATTATTTTCATAATTAATCCCAGCAAGTGTACAGCCACTATACAAATCGCCCTGAAAACTAGAAACGTCAGATAACACGACTAACATGGAACCTTTGTCATTATTTCTATTAAGTAAGATCGCCTGAAGCGCCGTTAATTTTAATGCATCTTTCAAAGACATCATTCCTGCTACTACCGCGGCCACGTACTCTCCTATACTGTAACCAATTACAGCATCAGGTCGTATCCTTTGACTCAGGAGTACTTGAGTCAAGCTGTATTCAACACAAAATATTGCAGCATGAGTTACCAAAATATTGTCGAAATTATTTGAGTTTTGCGTATTTAAATAAATTTCATCAACAATTGATCTATTTAAATGGTTGTCCAATATTTCGCTGCATTGATTCATACTACTTTGAAATACTTTATTGTCCTTGTAGAGCTCCTTACCCATTTTAAAATAATGCGAACCTTGCCCACCATACATAAATATCTTTTTACTAACTCTTTCGTTTCTAATATTGCGACGTTCTGTCGTATTATGAGAATTCACAGAAATATTCTTATCAGTATGATAGATTTTTTTGAAGGGTTGAATATTATCACTCTCTATTTTTGAAGACAGAGATGTCGTTGAATTTTTTATTTTTTTTATTAAACCACTTAATATAACTCCGTTACCAATCTCTACAAACTCCATGTCTCCTTTGCCCATTAAATACTGTATAGTTTCGGTCCATTTAACCGGGCTGGTGATTTGCCTTGTAAGTGATTCAACAATATTCTCCTGAATATAAGGCCGAGCATGGGTGTTTGATATAACAGGAATATTTAATTTAGTAAAATTAAACTCCTTCAAATACTCACCAAATTCTTCCCTAATATTTTGCATATATCGGGAGTGAAAGGCTCCGCTGGTGTTTAATGGAATAAATCTAATTTTATCAGAATTAAAATACTTCTCTGCATTAGCAATGTCCCCCTCCATTCCAGATATAACCGTTTGAGTTGGTTCATTTAAATTAGCAATGTCAATGGTCGTTAAGTTATTTTTAACTATAATGTTTTTTACTTCTACATCACTTATACCTAATACAGCAGCCATTGCGCCACCACTGACACGACTCATTAACAACCCGCGTTGTTTAACTAACTTTAATCCGATATCAAAACTAAATACACCCGATGCCATTAGCGCATTGTATTCACCTAAACTATGCCCCGCTACAAAATCCGGTAACTCATCATTTTTTGCCAATTCACTGTAATAGCTGAGTGCGTTTACAAAATACAATGCAGGCTGAGTGTATTGTGTTTTATTTAAATTCCCAGATGGGTTCTCGAGACACAATTGCTTAATGGAATAACCGAGTATTTCATCAGCAATTTTAGTTAAATTTTCAAATCTATCAAATAGTGATCTCCCCATTCCCTTTATTTGTGAACCTTGTCCTGGAAATACAAATGTCTTCAATTTATTGTCCCCTACATTTTCTGTAATTTTAGTCGATTAAAATATTAATTTGACACTTACATTATTGAACGTTAACTTTAAAAGACAGAGGCAAGCTAGTTTTGCCATGGAAATTGTCCTGTTTCAACATAGTTACATATTCCTTCAAGAATTTTCGAATCGGTAAATAATTCTTGGTTTGCTTTTACTGCTACTTCCTCGCAATTGTCTATGGCGTTGTGTATTTTATTCACATAATTTTTATAACGAACAATACCCTGTTTGGAAAAACAGCAAAATCGTTGAAGATGCTGATGAAGCAAGCCTTCGCTGTTATCGGCATATGCGTCGACCAAGCCCCAGGTGTTCGCTTGAGACACTAAAACTGGTTTAGTTAATAATGTAAGATAATGGGCTCTTTGATTTCCTATTTTCCTAATTAAAAATGGCATTACTAAAGCTGGATAGATATTGAATAACATCTCAGATAAGCAAAAATTCGCAGTATTGTCGGCAAGTACAACATCACATGCGGACACAAACCCAATTCCTCCAGCGCTCACCTTACCTTTAACATGTGCAACGCTTATAAACGGGCCAACAGCTAAACTTTTCCATAAATCGTAAAGTGGTTCCGCACTCATATTTTTTTTGTTTTCTGATTCGGCAAGGATGGAATCGAAATCTGCTCCCAAACAAAATACTTTAGGTGATCCCTCTAATACCAATACAGTTGTAGCGGCGTCACACTCTTGTATTAGGTGTATTACGTGGCGGCATTCTTCCACTAGTTGTGCATTAATTTTATTACCTGAATCTTCTCGTGACAATTTCAGATAACAAATTGACCCGCTGAATCGTACTTTTATAGTTTGATAAGCTATGCCGCCCATACATATTCCCGGTGAAATTCATTAATTTTATCTAAAATTAGTCGTTGTTTGCCTTGGTTAAATTTATTTATTTCAGGTATCAATTGATTGTTCAAATTCGCATTTCGAGTTCCAAATATTATATTTTTACTATCTACCAAAATTTTTTCATACTCTTCTATTGACAACTGGTAACGATCATTAAGATTTTTCTCAACGTCAAATTGTTGCTGTATATCTTGCCCCTTTTTTGTAACGATCCCGCTATAAAACTCGGAGCAGCAACCAGATCCGTAAGAGAAAATTCCAATACGCTTAGGAACATCATAACTACCATGATCAATACTACTGGCGAGTGACAAGAAAACGGTAGCTCCCATTATGTTCCCAACACGTTGGCAATAATTCAAACCAGGTAATACGCGCTCTTGAAAATCTTCTTCAATGTCTGTCGGGTTTGCTTTTAGATTCTTACGCATCATATTACGGTGCGCACCTTTAACCATTCCTCCGAAAGGGGTGTGAAAACTTAGATACTGAAATGTATCCCGATAGTTTATACCTTCAACGCGTTTTTGATATTCGATGTATGCCTGTTCAGAACAATCCAAATATGACATTAGTGATAAATCAGGGTCACCAGCCTCAATTTCCGCATTTGGTCTACATGTATCCATAACTTCATATCCGTAATAACCGCTAGCGCCTATATCTATTTGCAATACATTCGGTTGCTCGCCAATCAGTAACGCGACTGCTCCAGCTCCGGAGCTGGGTTCAGAAAAGTACGAATCTTCGGCTTCTTCACTATTTGTACCAGTCACGGTAAATCGAGAAATATCACTAGCGATAACCAATGCCTTCGCTCCGATAGAAGTCCTGGATAAAATAAAATTTATCGCCATATGTAACCCTGCTGTACCCGAATAACAGGCCTGTTTAATCTCAAAAATACGACAATTACGGCTCAAATTGAGATAATGATGTATATATGTACTTGCAGATTTACCAAAATCTATTCCAGATTCTGTACACGTAATTAATAATTCAATACGTTCTTTTTCGACCTCGGAAAGAACATCGAGTATTGGTTTAGCGGAATTTACAGCAAATGTGATTGTGTCTTCATACGGTAGTGCAACGGTTTTTTCTTTCATTAATAAATTATCAAACCTTTGGCTATCCAAATTTCTATGTTTTGCCAATTCCATCACGTCTAAATATGCTGAACCACCAAAGACATTAAGCATTTCAATACCAACAACCATCCGATTTTTCTCCTTTAAAGAATATATTGCTTTTAATTAAATAGAAAAAATATCCAGTAAATTAAATATTTTATGTTAACGGTCCTTAGTTGATGGATTGCAGACAGATACATGTGTTCATTCCTCCAAACCCAATGCTGAGATTTAATGCATTGTTTATAGCGTGCGGCCGTTGTTGTTCCCCTACCCAATTACAGGAACTATCAATAGGATTGTCTAAATTTCTGTTTGGGTGGAGCATCGAAGATTCCATCTGCAGCAAAATAGCGACCAATTCAGAAGCACCTGCGGCACTCAAACCATGGCCAATAATAGACTTAGTTGTATTAATATATGCATGTGAAAGCCCACAATCTTTAATTGCGCGAATTTCTATCTCATCTCCTATTAAAGAACCAGTTCCGTGTGGATTAATATAATCGATATGCTCAGCGGATAAATTTGCATTTTTAATTGCATTAGTTATCACTTTTACTTCGCCTTCGTAAGAAGGATTAGGATTACGATTCCCATCCATGACTATTGACCAACCTGCTAATTTTGCATATGAATTGACATCTCTTCTTTGACAACTGTCTGCCCGCTCTACCACAACCGCGGCGCAGGATTCTCCAAAAATAAACCCATCTCTATCTTTATCGAAAGGTCGACTCGCCTTAGCTGGATCGTCATAAAATCGATCTGATCCCATTGCTCCTAATGATTTCAATCCGTAACATTCCCAATATGAAAGATCCATTAATGCCCCCAAAGCAATACATACATCTACCTGGCCAGATTGAACTGCTTGTAAAGCTTGTATTATTGCAAGCTGACCACTGGCTGACGCCCCCCCTACTGTGTATGCAAACCCCCGAATATTTAACAATTCTGTACATAACCCGCAAATATCACTATCCAGAAAGGAAAAACCATATGAGGGTCGCAAATAAAACGGGTTTTCTCTATACTTTTCATGAAACTGATTCAATTCTCTTTGTTGGATGTTTGAACCTCCAATTATTAAGCCGATTCGATCTGGTTCCACATCTCCCAGTTTCGCTTCATTCCACGCTTCATATATAGTGACTGCAGCCACTTGTGCAGTAAAAGATACATTGCGTTTAATATTTTTTGACAAATTATCGGGAATATTTAATGTAGATAATTCAGCTCCAATAAATGAATGATCTTTTTGCCGTCCCGCACGTGTCATCAGAGAAAATGCATGATCACCTTGTAATAATGATTTTTTAAATACTTCTTTTCCTTGCCCAATCGAAGAAGTAATACCAATTCCCGTAAAAATCAAATTATTGTCTAGCGGCTTGCAATTTTTCATAAAATATATCCACTAGTTCACCTATATTATTTGCACCATGAAACTCAATACGCGGTAATTGCAAAGATAAGGATTCCATTGTCATTTGAATAATGTCAGCACGATCAACAGAGTGCGCGCCAAGATCACTTAAACGATCGCTATTTTTAAAATTATGTCCCATGAGATCCTGAACAACTTCACTGCTGTGATTCGCAATAACTTCTAATATCTCTTCTTTATTCATATAAATTCCCTAATTATATTTTATCTCGAATATGGTTAACGGGATTATAAATTTAATTCTTTCATGAGTTCCTCAATTACAGCTTCTTCCGCCATATCTGCGATTTCAGTATCAAAAAACGGTTCGACGTCGTTACTTGATATATTTATTAATGCATCTATATTAATTTCCGCATCTGTTGTTAAATTATCAGTTTTCGCTTTTGAAAATGTTTCCTCCGCCTCTAATAACGCATCCCAAGAAATATTATTTAAAATTTCATCGCTTAATCCGTTTATAGTTGGATAATCAAACAGAATTGTATCTGACAAACTCATCACCAATTTTTCTTCTAATACTTGTTTTAATTTCAAGGCCTGCATAGACTCCATCCCGAGTTCAAAAAACCCTTGCTCTGAATCTATGTTATCGCTCTGTTCAAACCCCATAACTGACTTAATTTCTAATTCAAGTAATTTTTCTAGCTCATCTTTTCTTTCATAGTCCGATAAATCAATGAGATTTTCTAAAAATTTCGAATGTGTAACTTCAATTACTAAGTTATCTTGAACATCTTTGGCAATAAGATTATCCATAGAAAAATTTGCACTATCTATAGAATCGTCAACGACGATGGCAGGTTCGTTATTATATTGCTTCTTAGTTGTATTAAAATTTTTATTATATTCATCGGTAATCCAATATCGTTTTTTATCAAATGGATAATTAGGTAATGGTAAACAGCAATTTCGATTATTATCGCCAAAATATTTCAGCCAATTTATCGCTTCACCATTGACCCAGCGTTTAGCCAGTTCAACTTCCTGCTCTTTTTTATTAGAATCATTAATACTAGGGGAGTCAGTGTCCACTAAGATATCGTTTACTTCACCCGCTATTTTTCGTTTAGAATCAGCTTCAAAATAATTTTTCTGCGCTGAAATATCATTTTTGTTAGCCATGTAATTATTTAATTTTTCGATCAATTCAAGCTTATTTTTTGCTATGAAAGCTATCCGGTACCTCAATGATGCACGCTTTGTTTGCAGTGTATAAGCGATATCCTCAAGGCGATAATTATTATCTTTCTTTTCAAACCACAATATTAAATTCTCGATTATTTGCGGAATTAGTGATTGAACATGTGCAGAAAAGGGAAATACAAAAAACGCATTAGATGTAGATACATCATTGTCTGTTAAAAAATAATCATTTTGAAATTCCTCAACAATTATGTGAACGTTAACTCCACCCGCACCAAATGAACTAATACCTGCACGTCTAGGTATTAATTTATCATTTATCGTAGGTTGAACCCATTCGCCAATTTTTTCCTGAACATAAAATGCTGAATTTTTAAAATCAATATTTGGATTTATATTGCCATGTAATAATGATGGAACAATTATTTTATTCTGAAGTTGTAATACTGTTTTTGTTAATTGAGCAATCCCGGCAGCAGCTTCCCCATGCCCGATATTGGATTTAACAGAGCCTATAGCGCAGTACTGTTTCTTTTTTGTATATTTTGAATAAGCATCCATTAAACCGGTTATTTCAATTGGATCACCCAATGCAGTTCCGGTACCGTGTGCTTCAACGAAACTTATGGTTTCTGGATTAATATTTGATTTTATTAAAGACGCCTCTATTGCCTTCGTTTGGGCAATAGGATTTGGAACAGTATAATTTTGAGTTTTACCATCATGACTGACACCCGTGCCCTTAATAACAGCAAGTATATTGTCATTATCTGCCAATGCCTGTTTATACGGTTTTAACAACACAGCACCGACGCCTTCACTTGGAACATAACCATCGCCTCCTTCGGTAAACGCGTGACAGCGACCATCACTTGCCGCAAAGCCTCTGGAGCATATTGTATAGTACTTGCTCAGATGAAGAGTCAGATTGACTCCACCTGCGACAGCCATATCAGATTCGCCTCGTATTATGCTTTCGCAGGCTAAGTGAATCGCATTTAACGAGGCTGAACACGCAGTATCAATCGCAATACTAGGGCCACTAAAATTGAAATAGTAGGATACGTGATTTGCAATTGAGAATATTTGGGAATTAATTGGCGAGAGTAATTTGTCTCCAACTGCATCAGCCGCAAGAAGTTGGTAGTTATTAAAAGTTGTACCAACAAACACACCAACATTGCGATTTAATTTTTGCCAATTTGGATTTATATACCCAGCACTTTCCATACAATTCCATACTGACTCAAGAAATAATCTTTCATGGGGGTCCATATTACGAGCATCAGTTGGAGATACGTTAAAAAACATCGCATCAAACATATCGACACCGTCGATAAAACCGCCCCATTTGCAATAAAAGGATTCCTTTTCACCTCTTGAATTATTTAGCAGCGATTCATAATCAAATCGATCAGTAGGAATTTCAGTAATACAGTCCTTCCCGATACATAAATTTTCCCAAAATTCATCAATGTTACTCGCAGCTGGGTACATACCATTCATCCCGATAATTGCAATATCAGGTTCAGCTCTATCACTAGCGTCGGTATAATTAATTACTTGTTGAGACTGGGGATCTGGAATATTCGTAGTAATTGACTTATTCACTACATTTGTTTGCCCTTTTATAATAACCTTAAGATAGTTTTTTTCCAGATAAGCCGCTAAATCCGTTAACGTTTTATATTTAAAAAATAAGGTGGTATCTATATTTCCAAATCTACTTTCGAGTTTTTTGTTAAGTGTTGTAATTAAAATAGAGTCTAATCCAAGTTCTTCAAAATCAGCATCAACGTCAATTTTTTCTAATGGAATATTTGTTATTTCAGCAACATCATTTAGGACTATCGTTAAAGCATCTTGCGAGGTAGTACCTATTGAATTATTTTCGATGGGGATACTTTTAATAACTAAATCTGGCTTATTGCGCCAATAACGCTCATCTGCAAATGGATGCGTAGGTAAATTAATTTTGTTTGGCTTATTTTCTCCGTACAATAAATTCCAATCTATAGAGAAACCATCTATCCATAATTGAGCAAGTTTTTTAAAGTTACGCTTTTCAATCCATGCATTAATTAGATATTTAACATCCACATCGTCGTCAAGTGGAGAAATCGCACTTTTTCTATTTTTCTTAATAACGCCTGTTAGAAATTTTACAGTTTTTGAGTTGTTAATATATGAATTGAGATTTTCTACAAGATCCTGGATTGAATCGGTAACTACTGCCAAACGATAATTCATCGATTCCCTACCAATTTGTAGTGTATAAGCGATATCTGCAATATCGATATCGGTTTCTTTTATATACTCCAGAATTCGTTGCGCATATTCGATCAGACTTTTTTCACTTTTTGCAGATAACGCGAAAATTGTAAACTTGTTGTTATCAGCGCACTGCGATCGATTATTGACAGTATCGGAAAAAGGATATTCCTCTAACACAATATGTGCATTCGTGCCGCTAAATCCGAAAGAACTGACTGCTGCTCGTCTAGGTAAATTAGATATTGATTTCCAGGGTTGTAATTCAGTATTAATATAAAACGGACTGTCACTTAAAGAAATATGTTCATTTAACGACTCAAAATTAATTGTAGGCGGTAATAATTTATGCTGAAACGCGAGCAACACTTTAATAACACCAGCAACACCAGCGGCAGTCATTGAGTGACCGATGTTACTTTTCACAGAGCCTAAAGCACAATATTGTTTTTTACTTGTATAGCATTTAAATGATTTTGTGAGAGCTTCTACTTCAATCGGGTCACCGAGTTTTGTCCCTGTACCATGGGCTTCAACCAACGATATGGTATCCGGATTAATATTAAATCGTGAATAAACTTCCTTTTCCAATTCAATTTGTGAGTTCACGCTAGGTGCGGTTATTCCATTTGTTTTTCCATCCTGATTAACGCCCCACCCCCTTATTATCCCCGTAATAGGGTCGTTATCACGAACTGCCTCCGAATATCTTTTTAAAACTAAAACCCCAACGCCCTCACTGGGTACAAATCCATTGGCGCGAGAATCAAACGTAAAACAACGATTATCACTGGACAACATACCTGCTTTGCTAGTCATAATATGTACAGATGGCCCGGATAATACACACACTCCACCCGCTAACGCCAATTCGCAATTTCCTAATATCAAACTGTTACATGCTTCGGCAATAGCCACCAAAGATGCAGAACATGCTGTATCAATTGCGAGCGATGGACCCTTTAAATTTAAAAAATATGAAATTCGTGCACTCAGTATAGAGGCCGCCCCCCCCATCAGATCCTGCGCGCTTAAACCCTGACCATAGTCGCTAATACTACAACCTACAAATACACCGCTTTTAGTCCCGGATAGTTCTTTAGGATTCATTCCAGCATTTTCTATACTGCTCCAACAATTTTCTAAAAATAAACGTTGTTGAGGCTCAATTGATACCGCCTCAGCAGGCGTAATATTGAAAAACATTGGATCAAATTTATCAACATCTTGTAATACACCCATTTGTTTGGAATAGGTTTTACCCACCGCTTCGGGATCAGAATCGTAATATTCATCCATAGACCATCGTTCAATAGGTATATCCGAAATACAATCTTTTCCACTCGCTAAATTATCCCAAAATTTTTGCAAGCTGGTGGACATTGGAAACTGTCCTGACATCCCAATGATCGCAATTGCTTCAGATTTATCACCATTAGATTGATAGTTTTTTTTCTTAACGCATTTGTTTTGTATGTTTAAATCGGCGTCTGTTGATAATATCTCGCTTGAGTCCTTATTAGATTTATTTTCGATACCAGGTCTAATTTCGGATTTGGAGAAATTTGTATATGATTTTGTAACCGCAATTTTTGTTTTTTTATCAAAAATTTGTTCTTTTACCACTTGTAATGGCGGTATTTGAATGCCTAGTGTCTTAATTTTTTTCGAAATATATCTGGCGAAAATATCGATTGTTGGATAATCATAGATTTTCGTTGCCTCAATCGCTAATCCCAATTTAGCATTTACTTTATTAATCCAGGATACACCGGTAACAGAATCTAGTCCCATATCGATAAAGGGCAAATCGGTATCGACAACTTCTTCTTCCATAAATAACTCATGAGCAAAACTTTTTCGCAGATAGGAAATAATCGTTTCGGTGTCATTGGTAATTATAGTGGGTTGCGGACTTTTATATTTTAGGTGATTATCTTTAACCGGTTCAGATGAACCATCAGAAGAATAACTAGCCTGACCGGGTACTATGCTTGAGACGTACTGTGCCAATTGATTTATAGTTGGATAGTCATATACTTTCGTAGCCTCGATAACACACCCATATTCGGCACTGATAGTTTTTATCCAGGTTACACCGGTAACTGAGTCTAACCCCATATCAATGAATGGTTTATCGTCATCGACACTGTTGATATCCATAAATAACTCTTTCGCTAAACTTTCACAGAGATAAATACGTATAACATCCAGTGCAGAAGTACTTGAATTAGTAGAATAATCAGCAATATCACTTGAATTTGTTACGTCATTAAATGACGCTTCAATATTATTTAACACGTCTTGATTACCAACAAATGTCTTTTCATGCATTTCTACTTCTTGACGATAAGTATCCTCAATTCGGCTACGAAGATCATGACTCAATAAGGATTTTAATTGTATTAAAGTATTGCGTGAGCAAGTTGCAACTTTATTAGCAAGCTCCATAGCATAATTTACTGTTTCAGCCCGCGAAACAACCGGCATACAAATACCGCGTTCCTTTAATTCGTTACCTTTAAATTCTCTTGCAGTTAATAAAATCTCCTGTGCTATTTTACTTGTGAATTTTTCCGAAAATATGAGCGTTGCGCCTGCACCTGGCGTAAACCCAAACTGCATATAATTACTGACATAAACACTTTCAGAGCTGAATATCGCAAAATCGCAAAACATACCCATGGCCCATCCTGCCCCAATAGCATGGCCTTGCATCGCAGCAATTACTGGCACTTTACATTGCAATGCGATATCGAATATTTTTACATCGGTAAACTTCATCGATCCGCTTTGAATTGCCAATAAACTTTTTTTACTGCCACCACTCGCAAAATAATTATCATAACCAGTAAGAACAACGACCTTATAACGATTATTATTATTTATATGAGAAAATGCTTCTTTTAGCGTATTAGCTAATAAATCATTAAACGTATTTTTATCAATACGATCGCGCATAGTGATTAATGCTGTGCCATTTTCAAATACTTTTAGGGTGATTATATTTGAACTTAACTCAATTATTTCTGGAGGTAGTATTGGGAAATTATTTACTGGGGCTTCCAGTGACTGACTAATTTTATCTTTAATTTTTCGTTCTTTGATAAAGGTATTTTCCAAATTATCTCGAATATACTTGGACAATTTATATTTTAATTGATCTAACTTTTCATTAGAAAATAATGACCATTTCTTAGCTATTTCTTTCGCATACGACTCAACTTCACCGCACGGCACAGAAATGATTTCAGAGGAATTTTTAAACTCTTTTCCTTTATATATTCTTCCAGCCAGTAAAACTTCGCCCGCCAAATAATTGCCTAATTTAGCAGGCAATATCAATGAAGGCGCCGCCCCGAGACAACGACTTGATGGAGTGGTATTCAAGTAATAGTCATGTTCTTCACTACATATAACAACATCACAACAAAGCCCTAACAGCCAACCGAACCCACTTGCATTGCCACACATCGCTCCAATTACTGGCACTTTACAAGACGCAATTTCTAACTGAACTAATGAGACAAGATTAGCTGAATCTTCATAATCATCATCAGTCAAAAAATACGAATCATACCCTGTAATAATAATAGCTTTATTTGTGTCTCTACTATTTATAAATTTAAATATGTCCTTTAATTCCAATAGTAATTTTTCTGTTAATACATTTTTAGTAATTCGATCGGCAAAACTGATAACGGTTACGCCACTATCATCTGTTTTTATATCGACGACCTCTGTAGCCAAATCGAATTTAGGATATGATATTTTAGTAAGGTAATTCATAATGTTATAATTTTTCTGTTAGTCATTTAATTACGATGCAGAGTGCTCGCGCAGCTTTACGGGACTCCTGATCAATATTTACATTGAAATTATTTCCATACTAGCTGAACAACTTTTTTCACCTAATTCTGAAAGATGCCTTTTTAACAGTAAAATGGCACCGCGTTGCATTTCAGCGAAGTTAATTGCCAAGTTAACCGCATAGGAGTCAACTTTAGATTTAGGTAAAATAGTTATTCCTAAACCTTTTGATTTTAAATCCTTACCCTTGTAACATTTCATTAGCGTTAATAGCTCAGTACCAAAATTTTTCCCAAAATATTTATACGCGAGTTGCCAATCAATTGACTCAGGCAACCAGTCCGGGTCTGCATGTATATATTGATAATTACTCTCTTCGCTACAAATTATGAAGTCACACAGTTCACCAACCAACCAACCTGTACCGCGACAATCCCCTTTCATTACTGCGATAATTGGAATATCGCACTGTAAAAACATTTGCTCTGCTTTTTTACTATTAAACACTTCTCTTTCTTTTATGCCCCCCGTTAAAAAATACTGATCATTTCCCGTTAGCAAAATTACTTTAGTTTTATTCTGGCTAGCAATATTTTCCAAACAATTTTTTAAGTCATTGATAACGTATTCTGAAAATGCATTGCTATTTTCTTGATTCGATATGTTAATTTCTGTCACACCTGGTTTTATTTCAAAATATTTTACTGTTGAAATATCACCATTATCGTAATTGCACTCACTTTGTGATTCGGCAATATTTGATAACTTAACCTTTGGCAAGTCTTTTTTATCCAACACTGGAGAGTTAGAATAATCTTGAAGAACGGACAAGGGGTTTATAAGAGTAATCAGTTTATTAACAAAACGATCTTTATTTTTATTTTTAATTTTAATTTTTTTTACCGCTACTTCGACTTGGTTAATATGTTTTTGTGATATTTTTTGTATATTCGTTTGTGGCGCCCAATAACGAGCTTTGATAAATGGATATGTGGGAAGGCTGATGCGCCGTATTTTCTCATCTTTATATAATTTACCCCACTCTACATTTAGTCCTTTTACCCACAAACTAACTAGTTTTTCAAACTTCCTTGTTTTCATCCAAATATCTATAACATTAGTTATCTCTTTATCCGATTTAAATAAAGAAAATACCTCTCTATAATTTTTGCTATGCCCAAAATACGATTTTTCAATATTGTTTTTGTCATTTACAAAATATGATAATTTTAATTCAAGTTCCTGGAAAGAACCTACAATTATCGCCAACCGATATTCAAATACTTCTCGACCAACTTGCAATGTATAAGCTAAATCAGAAAGACTAGGTTCAGTTTCTGATAAAGATTCTTTTATTTTATTTATATAATCAATAAGGTTACGCGCATAGGTTTTCAGACTGTTTTCATTGCTTGCAGACAACACAATGATTACAGGATTCTGCGTATTTATTGGCGTAGTCGTTGTGGCAGTCGGAAATTCTCTAGTTTTGAGTATAAATTCTTCGATCAACACGTGAGCATTGGAACCGCCCGCACCAAACGAAGAGACCCCGGCAATACGCGGGTATGCCTTGCCCTCGACCACAG
>CAZZJI010000009.1:0-49500 GCA_964654485.1 uncultured Gammaproteobacteria bacterium
CGGGTTTGACCAAGCCAAGACATTGATTTGAAATAAAAATATGTCAAAAAACCGTTTAAAATACGTCTTAAACACCCCTTTTTGATGCTAAAAAGAGGCATTTAAGAAACAAAGTAAATTGTTCATTCGCAATAATTTTAACCTACCCTTTATGCTATCAAAAAAGACTGATTAAGGCTTAAAATCGGCTATTATTTTAGTAGAAGGTTTTTGTAATTAATTACTTAGCTTGGGCGACCCAAATCTGTTAGCCTTCGGATATCACCTTAAGTCATTAAGTTATCGGTGTCCCTACCTCTTCCACCTCTTTATTATCCTGTATTAAATCGAATACGATTTGCACATCTGCCGGGACGTTAACCCGTGCCTGAAACTTGGGATAGAGTGTGATGGGGGGCGAGTTGATTAGATCGTTTTTCAACTCGAACGAACATGAGGTGTCGCACAGGAACGGTTTGTCAAAATCGCAGCGTAATCCGTCCTGGGCGCATGCGACTCTGGGGTGCGGCTCGCGAAAGCGGCATGGTCGGCCAATATAGCGTTCTTCTTCCATTAGAAAGATGTCGCTGCCCAGCAAGCCTCTTTGGATACGCCCGCACATTTGCCGTTTTAGTTTGGATATCGGTGCGATGTCGGCACCGGGCGCAATTGTGAGCAATATGTCGATATCCTTGGGATGTTTTTTCTCAGTGCAAATCGAGCCGATCAAGGCGATGCGAGTAATGCTTTGAAGTTTGATTGCTTTATCGAAAAACCACTTCGCCGCCAGCAGTAACGCGCCGCGGTCGGTATTGCTGCTTGGCAGTGATGTGGGTGCGGTTGCCATGCCTTTGTGTTCTGCGGGTGTTCTTAGAAACTGGTCGGTTCTTTGTTCGATTCTTTGTTCGACTCTTTGTTTGATAAGGAGCAAACGGGACCCTACGATTTCGTTGTTGTTCGTTGATTTAAGTGTGCTTAGTTTCTCCCACAGCGCATTCATGTGCTGTCCTTTTGAGCAAGCGATGAATTTCACTGTGGGAAACTCATTCTTCAAGCGATTGAAAAATTGATCATCCAGCGAGTAGGGGTCGGGGATAGTAGCAGGATCGTAAAAGAGAGAAACAGGCAACCGCTGCAGCATCAGCTGCAGCGCCAAAACCAATGCGTGGCACAGGGCTGCTTTACCCGTTTCTTTATCTGGCTGTGCGATATAACTCTCGGTGGCCACGATTCCTTTGGCGGAGCCGCCTGCTACGTGTAAGCGGATACCGATCAGTTCTTCATGCGTTGCGAGCGTGATGCTCAACTGATTGAGCTGATCGTATCCACCAAAATGACTACGGATACGGCGGCGTTTTGTGCGCAGCTTTTTCAGTACCTTGTCCGAGTCGGGCATGATCAGGTTGTGCAGTGAACTCATCTCCGGCTGCTTATCGTCATCGCCGTTGGGTTCGGGCAGAAACGCGGGACGGATGCCTTGAATCGCATGCTGGGTAATTGTCAACGTATTGTTGATATAAAAGGAAGTGATACCTTCTTCCAACAGCCGGTTATGAAAAGGGCGATCGGTCGTGAGCATGGCATCGTGTTTGTTGAGCGCTGATTTCAAAATTCGGCTGTCCGGCATGCCGGGGTGATGATCGGCGATAAAATAAAGTTGTTGATAATGTGCGCTGTGATTTTTCAACCATTTTTGGCAGGCGCTGAGTTGTGCAGTGGAGACGGACTCATCGACGACCAGTTTTTCGATTTTTGTTTTTACTTCTGTCTTCATTGTAAGGCCGCTTTGTTAAGCGTTTCAGCGACGTGTTGCATCAACGCGGCGCCGCGTTTAAGTAATACAGTGGCCTCTTTTTGACTGACTTCTGCGCTGTTTTCACTACCTTTATTGGCTTCACGTAATTGCGCTATAAGGGTCGCGGTGTTTGCGGGTACCTTGTCGTTGTTGACCAGGTGAGATTCGATAAAGGTGATGCTGAGCGGTGACGGTACGTGGGTATCCAGTAGAGCCACGGACGCTAATCCTGCTTCCACTGCATCGCTCAACGCGGGCAGTGCTTCGATCTGAAAACCGCCACTGGCGAGGACTTGCGCCATGCTGTGTTTACGTTCTGCTTGCGTCAGTCGTTGGCGTGCCCGGTGCAGGCGTTGCCGTTGTATTTGTTTTTGTGGTTTCTCCATGGTGATGGATTGGTGCAAGGTTTGGGCTTCCTGGTTCAGGCTCAATACGCCGTTCTCGATCAGCCGTTGGATGGTCTCATAGGTGGCTCGGTCCAATATCTCCAGAGATTGCCCCGGTAGATTGTCGGCGACGTTCTGTTGCAGGGTGTTGCAAAGGGGGGCATCAAGGTGATCGACTACGGCAACAACGGTCTGCTTTGTTTCTAACATGGGGTCGTCGTGATTGTGTACCTGTAGCAAATCAAGCCGTTTACCCCACTGAGACACGCTCTCTTCGCGCAAACGTTGCAACGGATCTTTATGTTTTGTTGCCACTGGTTCCTCTTTTGGCAACGGTGGCGGCGTAGCGGCTTGCCCCATCAGCGCCTCCATGCGCTCCATAAATGCAGCGCGGCCTGACGGCATTTTCATCGATGTCAGTTCGCCGGCACCGTCGACGACTTCCTGCGCCAGGTTCTGTTTCTGATCCAGCAGGTGTAACATACGGTGTTCGATGGAGTGTTCGCACACCAGGTTGATGACTTGCACTGAGCGTGTTTGGTGTTTACGCCACGCACGGGCGATGCGTTGCTCCAGCTTGGCCGGGTTCCACGGCAGGTCAAGGTTAATCACCACATCGGCGATTTGCAGGTTGAGGCCGGTGCTGCCGGAGTCGCTGGAGAGAAACAGGCGGCAGTCGGGTTCATCTTTGAAGCGGCGGATCTGCTGGCGTCGTTTGCTTTGATGGATCTTGCCGGTGTGTAGGGCGTAGCCGATATTCAGCCTATCCGCCAAGCCACAAACCAGATCGAGCATGCGGGTCCACTCCGAGAAGATGATGATCTTGTGGTCGCCTTCGTCCAGCAGATCACTGAGGATTTTTTCCAACTCTTCAAGTTTGGGGGAGTCTTTACATTCCTGGTCGAGGATATAGGGTGTATCGCAGAGCATGCGCATGCAGGCAAGCCATTTTTGCAGTTTTTCCCACTCCTCCTTGCGCAGCGGACGGCGTTGTGCCATCGCCATCAGGCGGGCAACACGGCTGTTGTATTCGTCATAACGTAGCGCTTGTTCGTCAGTCATCGAGACGAAGTAGTTGTTGATAGTGCGCTCCGGCAGGTCGCCTTCGACTTCTTCTTTGCGCCGGCGTAACATCACCGGACGCAAGCGGCGGTGCAGTTCGTCGAGATTTTTATAGCCACAGGGCTGGCCCTTTTCATCCAGTTCATAGAAATCACGGTTAAAGCGGAATAGCGGACCGAACAGATGTGGATCAAGGAACTGGACGATAGAGTAAATCTCGTCGATTCGGTTTTCCAGCGGCGTGCCAGTGAGCACGAAGGCGTAGCGGCTCTTGAGCCGTTTGACGGCGTTAGCGGTTTTGGTCTGCCAGTTCTTGATGCGCTGTGCTTCGTCGAGAATAATGATGTCGGGTGCCAGAATGGATTGAATCTCTTCGGCGTCGGACATAATCTGTTCATAGTTGCTGAGATAAAAGAAGCTCTGCTGGCGATACTGCTTCAGACGCGTGGCGCGCGGTCCTTGAATGATCAGCGAACTAAAATTGGTGAACTTTTCGATCTGTTCTTCCCATTCCGCTTTGAGGGATGCGGGGCTGATGACTAATACCCGCTGCACACCGCGCAGACGGCGTAACAGTTCGCTGGCGGCAATTGCCTGTACCGTTTTGCCTAGTCCCATTTCATCGGCTAACAGCGCTCGCTCGGTGAATGCGAGGTGGTACACGCCTTGTTGCTGGTAGGGGTAGAGTGGCACATTGATCATCTCCGGGCTGCGCTTACCCGCGGCGACATCCTTGTCGAAAATCTGCCGTGCTTTGTGCCGTTGGTTCAAATTCGTAACCCGATCCAGCCAGGGTTCGATCTGTTGCGAGATTCTTACCTTGTCGCGTAACACCTTGGGTGCATCGGTGATTTTACGGCGAAGTAGAGGAAAAGCGACAGCAGCGTCATCGAGCAATGACCCATCAGTCGAGAAAAAGGGACCCAGATGCTGGCGGAGTTTGGAGCGGGGACGACTGCGCTGTGGCCAGAGTATTTTTATTTTCTGATCGCGCCGGTCGAGAAAGATCTCAACCAGCGGGCTGTTTTGTACCGTGGCCGTTTGGAAAAGGCGTTTTTTCCCCTTTGCCAGTTTATGTAATACCGCTTCGATATGTTTGCAGGTACCCAGGCGGTTGACTGCGTGGTCGGGGCAGCCGCAGGCGTTGAGCGGTTCGGCAAGCGAACGGATTTCAACTTCATAGCCGCCGCCGTTGCTGGAATGAACCCGATAGTCACCGTAAAACGGATATTCATTGACCAGTGTTTCGATGCGGTAAGGCTCAACCGCACCGCGTTGGCGGCGGCGTTCGATTTCGTCCTGATCACTGGTGCGCCAGCCCTGGAAAGAGGGGGTAGTTCGCTTCTTGTTGGATCGTTTCTTCGTTTTCTTTTTTGCAGTCATTGCAGCCATAACATTCCTAGGTTTTTTGTTTTCAGGGGGACAGCCTCTTAGGGATTATCCCGGAAAGGAGCGCGATAATAAACCCGCCCAGGATCGTACCGCGAGTATCAAAGCAGTGGAAAAGTGTTGCTGGAATTGTCTACACCACTACATTAACCCGAACTAGTCGCAGCGGGTTTTGAATGGTCATCGAGGAGTAAGATTAGGAAGGGCAAGTTTCTCCATCTACGTTAAAGCAGAAAAGGCATAATACAAGTGTTGACCTGTTGTTTTGTTTTTGCAATAGAAGAAACTATAGATGTTTGATTTTATACTGAATTATATAAAATCGATTTGCCAATATCTGTGGATCCTGCGGATGTATTTTTAATGCCGTGATGGTATTTTTGTATTTGCGGAATAGCATTCGAAAACCGTCGACTATACTCCCTGTGGATTTGTTGGTTGAATCTTTCCAAGCAAGGCTTGGATTTGAAGAGATAGGACTGGATGCTACAAATTGATAGGCAAAATTGTCGTTGGGAACGTTACCGTTTAATAACGCATTTATGGCATCATTAATCATTTCTGTCTCACCCGGTTCCGTAGCGGTCGCACGGAATGAGAAAAATTTGTCGCTTACTGCATCGTTTTTCTGAAATTCCAGGCCGGCTAATTCGAATATGGGTGGTTTGTTGCCACTATTATTAAAAGCGACGCCGACTCCTACAAGCCGCATACCATTCAAGGTATCGCTATTGATTGCAATTCCCTTGCGAAATAGTTCCAAGCTGCTACATGCAAAAATTATATTTTGGTTCTTGGCGTTTGCACAACGGAGGTGATTCTCAAGTGTGTTAAGGGTGTCTTCGGTAATGTCTGTGGTTTTATATTGAGCGTAATTTTTTAACAACGAATCAGCTTTGATATTGCCTGCAGCACTGGCGTTTCGCAGTAGTGCAATGGCTTTATCGAGGTTTGGTTTTAGCCATTTGTTTGTTAGATACATTTTCGCCAGATGTATCTGAGCCTCGGAGCTTCCGGAGTTCGCTGCTTTGGTACACCATTTTACTGCTTCATTGGATTTAAGCGCCACTAAAAATATCTCACACAAACCGTTTTGCGCCCCGGTGTGGTTTAACGCTGCAACGGGTTTAAGCGCCGATACCGCTTTTTCGTAATGTTGATTTTGAAGATGTAGCCGTCCCATCTCTATTTGTCTGCCTATAGAGATGGCTTTAATATTTTTGGTTTTGATTGCATCCAGAAAACGGTTCTCTAAGGTTGAGATGTTTTCGCCGGAAATAACAACAACTATATTTTCAATGACAATTATTACTTCTGGATGCTCTTGTGAGGGAGTGTTGTAATTGTTCCAAATGAATGAAGTTATATTGATAAAGGAATTGTTAGCTTGCGTCTTATCTTTATATTCGTAGTAATAAATGCTTACACCTTGATTATTGCACAGGTATGAATGTAGTCGTCGTTGTTGCGGTTTTTCTCCGAGAAATTGTTCAATATCATATTGATGATAGAACGTGCTTGCCTGGATAGATATAAAGAATTCTTGAGATGTAATACTGCATTCTGAGTTTTTCGCAGCGTAGTCGAAGAAAACATCATCAATGCTGAATACAGCATAAGACGGCGTTGCTATAAATATTAAGAAAAGTGTCAATGTTCGCATGTTATTTTTACTAACTTTTTACGTAGAAGGATAGTTTGGTGGCTAGTGTTCAATAGGGAAACTCAATGGTTGAATGGCGTCTAATGGGTAAAAAGCTGGAAACTTAAGCCGATTTCTTTTTAATGATGAAAAAAATGAGAATAGTTATTGCCCAAAACAATACGCCCGGGATATTTTTATCATGTAACTTTGGGACTCAGTTTAATCCATTTTTCTTTAAAATCATTCCAACCGGTTAAGGTTTTCGATTGATGAATTGAGGCAATCGGCACATGGTATCCTTTTTTAGAATTTCCACTGCCTTGGCACAGTTCGCTGAAAAAGAATGAATAGCTGCATTTGTAAGTTTTGCGTGACCGTCTAACTTCATTGATGACCTCGTATTCTTAACTGTATTTAACTTAGCTGTACTTAACTACGTGAAATCATAGCAAATTATTTCACATATAAAATAGATAATATCATATTGAAAGAGTACTAGTTGCTTATGATTAACTCTGTTTCCAATATTTCGCCGCTAGTATCAATGTTGACAGTTTTCACTCCGGGCATGCGTGAAATTATATAACCTGCCATCAGTGTCACCAGAGTTTCATTTTCCCTGTTGATCGCCGTTAGCAATTTATCGGCAGCGATTTGGCAACGTTGTTTCGAGTCAGGATTTTCAACCCAGTCGCGGCTTATTTGCCAGCCTTTATCCATATCATTGTCCATTTTCTGGAAGAACTTTTCATCGGACTTAATGGTTTCTTCTGACATTTCAATAGGGTAGGTTCTATCATCGATAATGACATTCAATATCAATTTGAATTCTCCTGATTTATTGCGTCGTTGTTATTCTACACAGTATCTCTACCTCTACTCTACATAGTCTCGACAATTAATTTCCATAATAGCTTGCCGAGCAAACGTAAGTGATTGACAATTATATAATAATAGAAAGTTAATTAGTGTGTATGATAAGTGATGTACTTAGGTGTAAAATCAAGATGTTAAGTTGTGTGATTTGTACAGTATAGCGGTACAGTGTTGATGATAAACACCACTAGTGTGGCGAATAATAGGGTTGTTTTGTTCGATACACTACACAGAGGAAAACAGTATGGGATTTAATGATACATTTCGTATGAGTTCACATGCTGTAATTACTAATCATAAAAATGAATTACTTCAATTAAAGGCGACATATGGGAGCTTGGGATGGGGCTTGCCAGGCGGTGCGCTTGACCCTGGTGAATCTATTTTCGAGGCGCTGCACAGGGAATGCTTTGAAGAAATCGGCGTGAAAGTCACGCTTATATCTTTGACAGGAAGTTATTACCACAGCACATTAAATTCCCACGCATTTATTTTTCGATGTACTCTTTCTGAAGACGCAAAAATTATTTTGAGCGAAGAGCATTCTGAATTTCGATACTTTGCTCTTGATGAACTGAATCCGGTACAACGTCAACGCGTTGATCATTGCTTGAATTTTTCCGGTGATATTCAAAGTGGGTGTTTTTGAATTAGGGGTTGGGGAGAGTCAACCGCGAGCATTACATTACTTCTCTAATAGCCTTGATTGCACTGTCGATTTGCTCTTTTGTTATAACCAGTGGTGGCGCGAAGCGAACGATTGTTTCGTGGGTTTCTTTACTGAGGACACCTTTTTCCATTAATTTTTCGCAAATGGATCGGGCGGTTGTTTTTGTTGGGTCTATTTCCATGCCAATTAACAAACCTTTTCCTCTTACTTCTGTTATCAGGTCACTGTTAATTGCGCGGAGAGCTTGCATAAAATAATTACCCAGTTCAAAGGCGCGTTCGGCGAGCTGGTCTTTTTCGATAATATTAAGTGCTTCTAATGCAACGGCAGATGCCAGCGGGTTTCCACCGAAAGTGCTGCCGTGGTCGCCGGGGGTAAATACATCCATTATGTCTTTGCGAGCCAGGAACATTGAAACAGGTAGCAGTCCTCCACCAAGGGCTTTTCCTAAAATCAAACCATCTGGTTTAACTTGATCGTAGTCACTTGCAAGTAATTTTCCGGTACGGCCCAATCCGGTTTGTATTTCATCACAAATAAGCAGTACGTTATTTTCTTTACAAATGCGCGCACATTCGGCGAGGTAACCTGCTGCAGGGACAATGATGCCGCCTTCTCCCTGTATGGGCTCAACCAGAAATGCAGCAGTATTCGCAGTGATTGTAGCTGTTAATGCGTCGGCGTTGCCAAATTCGATGCGTTTGAATCCCGCGGGGAATGGACCAAATCCCCGCTTATATTGTTGTTCGGATGACATGCCCACAATGGTGATGGTGCGGCCGTGAAAATTGTTTTCACAAACAATTATTTCGGCTTGGCCGGGCTTAATGCCTTTTATTTGGTAACCCCATTTACGCGCAGCCTTAAGTGCTGTTTCTACCGCTTCTGCACCGGTATTCATTGGCAGCGCTTTGTCTTGTGCTGTCAGTTGGCAGACCTTTTCGAGCAAAGGTGCCAGTTTGTCCGTGTAGAACGCACGCGAGACAATGTTTAATTGATTGGCTTGTTTTATCAGTGCATTTATAAGTTGAGGATGACAATGGCCATGGCTAACAGCGGAATACGCACTCATCATATCCAGGTATTTATTGCCTTTATCATCCCAAACGTAAACACCTTCACCTTTAACCAGAACAACTGGCAAAGGTTTGTAGTTATATGCGCAATAGTTATTTTCCAGTTCAATCGTTTTGTTCATTGTTATAATTAGCTCGTCTTACTGTAATTATCATTTTGACGGAGTACTAGTCGCACAGACTAAGTCGATTATCAGATTAGCGGTTTTGTTATTCACATCCCGGAAAGGATTGTATTCAGTTATTTCTGTGCCGATATAGTTTCCTTGTTTAGTTATGTGAGTCAGGTTTTTTATTAATTGCTCTGCTTGCAATCCATTTTGTGTTGGTGATCCGACGCCGGGGGCATCGACCGGATCAATCGCATCGAGATCGATAGATATTCCAAAACCCGCGGTATTTTTCACAATAGATACTGCTTCATCCATTATTGCAGATAGCCCCCGTTGTTTTATTTCCTCCATAAAAAAGACGCGCACACCCAGTTGCTTTAATAATGAGGATTCGGCTGCTTCGTAACTGCGCACACCCACAAGGCAAACATGTTCGGGTAATAATTTCGCACCTTTTGTGCCAATATTGCGCAGCGCTGGTAAGCCTTTATCTAACAAACAGGCCAATGGCATGCCATGATAGGCGCCGCTAACACTGGTTTGAGGCGTGTGGCTATCCATATGTGCGTCAACCCAGATCAACCCTAAATAATTTTTTCTCTGTGGATGGATCGCCTTAAGCGCAGTGGCAGCACCACTCCAGGTACCCACCGCGCAGGAATGATCGCCGCCGATGACGGCGAATTGATGTTTATTCTCAATAGTTTTACTAATGTTTATTGCCAATTGATTGCACAAATCCACGATCGCATCTTCTTCAGATTTATTGACTTTGGGATGTAATATATTTTCCCATACAGCGTCGATACCGGCTTGATGGAGCCGTGACTGCAAGTTACTGGCATGAATCGCTGATGGACCCATATCACAGCGTGTATCTTGTGCACCCATGCAAGAAGCGGCACCGAACAGTTTGAGTACTTTTTGTGTACTAGAAGCTTGTGTACCAGAAGCTCGTTTGATGGACGTTTGTTTATTTATTGATTGCGTACTAACCATATTCAAAATCCCCTAAAAACTAACCTGAATATCTTGAGGAAAATGTGATGTTTATAGTCTAATGTATATTATCGACCACATTAGGATGTTATTAATCAGGGATGTTATGCCGGAAAAATGGAAATGGATCAACGACAATCCCCTGTTTTGCAAATTTATAAAGCCGCGCTGCTTTCAGTTAATGGTCGCAGCGTCGTCCGCTACTATATATCAAATATAGCATTTGAAAAACCAATGCGCATTGTTTCGATAGGGAAGGCGGCTGAGGCGATGGCGTTGGGTGTAGTTGATGTTTTCGGGCAACACGACTATCAGTGCCTGGTGATTAATAAAAATAACTATTCAGTCTCAAATGAATTTGATTCTCGCCGTGTCACTGTGCTGGAAGCGAGTCATCCGATTCCTGATGAGCGAAGTTTACACGCGGGACGTTTACTCATCGAGTTCATACACCGATCTCCAGCAGACAGCCAGCTAATATTTCTGATATCAGGGGGAGCTTCATCTTTGGTCGAAGTTCTGCCAGAGGGGATCAGCGCAGAAGATTTGCAAAAAACCAATCAATGGTTATTGGCCAGTGGTTTAAATATAGGTCAAATCAATGCCGTGAGAAAGGCGATGTCTTGTATTAAAGGTGGGCGTCTGGCAACGATGCTGGGAAACAGAAAAACAACGGCGTTGATGATATCTGATGTCCCTGAAAACGATCCAGGGATTATTGGCTCCGGTTTACTCGTCGCTGATTCAGATTCAAGCGAAATACTCGCGACACTCAAATTACCACACTGGCTGGAAAATATAGTAAATAATTCGACACCGAAACCAACAATGTCGGATGACTGCTTTAAACGCATTAACGTTCAGATTATTGCGGATAATTGGCGGGCACAAAAGGCCGCGAGTAATGAAGCAAAATACCTGGGGTATGATGTTTACCTGGAGGATGAGCTTATTTGGGGAGACGTCGATGATGTCGCGAAGAAAATTAGTGATACGGTTATCGGCGGGCAGCCAGGTGTTTATATTTGGGGTGGAGAAGCAACGGTCATTCTGCCTACGCAAGTGGGCCGTGGGGGGCGCAATCAACAACTTGCACTGGCGGTCGCCTGCGAGATTGCGGGTGATCTGACTATTTCGATACTTGTTGCTGCTACGGATGGTTCGGATGGGCCGACAGAGGATGTGGGTGCTATTGTCGATGGTCAGACTGTACTAAATGGATTAAACAAAAAAATGGATGCCAGGGACTATTTACGCTGTGCTGATGCCGGCACGTATCTGCATGCCGTCGGTTCATTGGTACAGACCGGACCGACTGGAACCAATGTGATGGATTTAATCATTGGATTGAAGGTGCCGCCAAACCCGCAATAAACAATTAACTAAATAGAATAAATTAATTTTACTAGTGTATTTTTTCATGTCCGTTGTGTTTTGCTATCTTATAGCGTTAATTCTCAATTTGATATTATTCCATTAACTTATCTATGTAATCCATTGAATTATGGCTGCAAGCGTCAAAATATTGTGGATCCCCTATGTTTATCGTCACAAATCAATAATGGGCACTGGTTCACATTTTTTAGTATAAGATATGACCAAAATGTGTCGTACATCACATAATGATGTGATGGATTAATCAGTATTAAGTAAGCTGCTGGGAAATAAATAGATATTGAGGACAGACCTTCGCTGTATGTGGTCTTTGATGTTAACCCTTCTTGCTACAAACTTGTTACAAAACAGGCTGCAGCAAGAACATGACTATTAGAGTGGCAAATTGTGAGAATCAACAAAAGGAAGCCAGACTATTTACTGATATTAGCCGTACTTGTGGGTATTGGTGTTGTTGTTACAATGAAAGCACAAGCGGATGCGCAATCTGCTGCTGCAAACAAGGTTGAAAGCCAAGCAGTCTATCACCACGCGTGGATGAAAATAAACGCTAAGGCGAATCAAAAAACTATCGGGAAGTAAACCTTGTTTTATTCTCAGTCATCGATAAAGGTGGTGAGTAAATTAATCTCAAATTCGGCAGTTGTCAATCCGCTCTAATGCCTGTAATTTATTATTCATCTCGTTCCCGCTGTACATTCACGTACCTCTAATCACGTACCTCTAAGAAGTACCCCTTAAAAAGTCCCCCTACTTATTATGCTGACCCCACCTGAGTTGTATTCAGGTATTGGATCATATTGGTCGATACAGGCCATAATGTCGCGTTGTAGTGGCATAGTTAATTTAGCTGTACCACAAGTAAATAATTATCTTAAACACAGTGATGATGAATAATCGAATAAGAACATTAGTTGTTTTATTGCTAATCCAATTGGGTTTTACGTCGCCGGTAGCTGCGGTTAACACTATTCAGGTAGTGGCGCTATTTAATGGTAAGGCGGTGGTAAAAATTGATAACTCTCGGCACATACTTTCTGTTGGTGAGAGCAGCCCAGAAGGTGTGAAATTAATTTCTGCTGACAGTGAAAACGCAATCCTGGAAGTTAACGGGCGGAAAAAAACGTATAATGTAGGTAATGCAGTTTCCATAGGCACGCAGTTCAGCAAACCGGCTGAGCGCGTTGTTCACGCATTTCCCGACAGGATGGGCATGTACTATGTACAAGGTAGTGCAAATGGTTATCCGATCAAATTTTTGATTGATACTGGCGCAACCACGATTGCGATGAATTCAGCACAGGCTGATCGATTGGGTATCGACTACAAGTTAATTGGAGATCAAGCGTTGGTCAGCACCGCCTCTGGTATTGCGAAGGCTTTTACAATTAATTTAAACAAAGTGAAAATAGGGGAAATTGAGTTGCAAAATGTGAGAGCGATGGTTATTGACGGTGGTTATCCCAAAGAAGTTTTACTGGGTATGTCATTTTTAAGTCGAGTATCAGTCGAGCGGGAAGGGAATCGAATGCGAATAAAAAAGAAATATTGAAATTATTGTGCCGTCATTACGTAACCGGTCAATTTAGGCCGTTATTAGAATTCATGTGCACAAATGGTGTCAAGTCCCCCATTTCCCATAAATAATATTTAAAGAATGGGAATTGGGAGACCTGACAGCGATATGTTCGAATTAAATAGAATTCGAGTTCCCTTCAATTTACACTAATTCAATTGCAGATTTTTCTGAGAAGGCAATTAATTAAGGCGTTACTTTAGGTAACTCACTAGAAAGAATATCAAGGTTTGGCAACATAACAATTTCTATGCGGCGATTGAGTTTTAGGCCTTCTTCTGTTTCATTATCAGCTCTTGGGCGAAATTCACCAAAACCAGCAGCAGAAATATTTTCAGGAGCAACATCCATTTCTGTCAGTAGATGGATAACTGTCAGTGCTCGAGAAGTGGATAGTTCCCAGTTACTGGGAAACCGTGCACTTTTAATTGGTTTGTTGTCAGTATGTCCTTCAATCTGAAAACGCCTGTCTGAGAACTGACTCAGTACCGCGGCGATTTGAGCCAGGGCTTCTTTACCTTCGGGGTTTAAACTAGCGCTCCCACTTTTGAACAGGACATTGTTAGGAAGATTAATAACAATTCGACCTTGTTCAATACTGACGGTTAATTGGCCACCATCGATCATGGTTTGTAGTCGATTAACAAATTGTGCATATATTTCATTGCGGCGTTTGGTTTCGGCCTCAATATCACTCAGTGTGGCCATTTGTGCCTGAGATTCAGAAAGATCTTTTTGAAGAGCCTGTTTTTTTGCTTCAAGTTTGCTCAGCTCTTCTTGTGCCGCTGCAATTTGCTTGTTGGCTGTCTTTAATTCCTGCTCTGTTTTTTTAATTTGTGCTTTATTGCGGCTAATTTCATCCTGGGCGCTTTCCAAAGATTCACGCATAGCATCTTTCTCTGCTAGCGCGGTCTCAAATTTACCGCTGGATACACAGGCGGACAAAAGCATTAAAGGAAGAATAATAGTGGTAATAAGTATGCCAATTTTCATAGTAGCTCCTTGAGAGTGTGTTGGTCTGGTCTGGGCTTTTCGGTGAATTCGGTTATCTATAATTAACCAAATCGGCCTCCTTGTTGTTTTGACTCGAACAGGATAATGACTTTTTAACTTTATGGCAATTTATGCAGGGTCAGAGCTGCGGAAAAAAGACGGCTTGTTATCACGCATTTCCTTCATTCGGCTTCACAGGCAGTGAACGGCACAAGAAATGAACAATGAATAGACTCGGACCGAACCAAATTATTAGAAATAACATAGAAAATGGTGGAAAACAGCTCCTATCCCGCTTTAACTGCCCTTTTTTGATATCAAAAAAGTCTGGTTAAGACTCAAAAGAGGCTATTATTATTTTGAAAGATTGTTTTAATAATTAAATGCGTGGCTTGCTGTGCTGCCGAATTACCGTTTGATGAAGTCTTTGTTGACTGTGAAAGGTTGACTGTGAAAGCGAGCACAACTGAGGAAGTCCCTCCCGTGAGGGAAAACTTCATATGGGGGATCTTTGCGGGACGAGTGGCAGAAATTTGCGCATCCGCTTGTGCGGCGTTTTTACTGCGTCTGCCCGTTTAGGATTAAAATGATAGAAGAATACACGGTAAATATTGGCAAGCTTCGTTTTTTACTCGCTGGTAGTGACTCACAAAAAATACTGAAAAAGTTTGCTTTTAAGTCTGCTGAAATTATTGCAAGTAATATTGAAAAAAAAATTTGGAATAAATACGATTCTGACTACGGTCTAAAAGTAAATATTTTAAATATTCTAAATGTTCGCCGTGGTAGTTGGTTGGTTGAGCTTTCCGTTAGTTTTAATTTTTGGGCGACTACAACGGCGATTTACGAATTCATAAAAGAATATGAATCGATAAGAAAAGGCATAATATTAATATCTAAAGATATTCGTTCCTTAGAAATTTCAGGCCGCAGATGGTTTAAAAAAGAAAAGTTTGTTATACATATTGATGCACGAAAATTATCCTTAATAGAAAAAGAAGAAATAAATAACATATTCCGGCGCTGGACATAGTAGCGGGTCGGGATCTAGGTAAACTTAAACAAATCAGAATATGCCCGCTTGGATATGGCTGATGATTTCGGGGACGCAATTTATTTTGATAGCAAATAAATAAAATAAATATTAAGTAATGCAAGCAAGATAGAAAACCCCTGCCAGAAAGCAACCGGGTTTCGTTTGATCAAAGGATTAAAGTCAGAGGAGACCAGGTCCTGGTTGGGGTGATTTAGGTCGTGTATAAATTCCGAAAGCAATGAGTAACGGCGTTGAGGATTAATATTGACTGCTTTTTCGATCGCACTGTCTACCCAATTTGGTATTTTAGCATTAAGAGACTTGCTAGGGATATAACGCACGCGTTTTATTGTGCGCGCGGTAAGTGGTCCGCCATATGGTAATCCACCGGTCAACATTTGATATGTAATCACGCCGAGTGAATACATATCAGATCGATTACTCGTGGGTTCGTCAATAAAATATTCAGGCGCTGCAAAATCTAATGTGCCCAAAACACGACTTTGCTCAATGGGTATGTTAATTTCCTGAATTCCTGCAATCTTGGTCGAGCCAAAATCGATAAGCTTGACGGTGCCTTTTGCGTCAAACATAATATTTTCTGGCTTGATATCCTGGTGCAACATTTCAAGCCGATGAAAAGCGCGAATGCCCATAGCAACTTGTTCTATGATATTACGTACGTCATTCAGCGCGGGTTTCGGGTTGTCATTCATCCATTGACGTAAAGATTGTCCTTCAATGTATTCAGTCACATAATATAAAAAACGCCGTCGGCGTTGCGGTACGATCACCTTCAATACATTTGTGCGATTAATGCGTCTGCCTACCCATTCCTCGTGTAAAAACTGGTCTATGTATTCAGCATCATCTTCAAAATTAATGGACGGTATTTTGAGTACTACTTTTTCGTCACTGTCCGTATCCACAGCGAGGTAAACTTCAGTGCGTTTGCTGCTGTGTATTTCGTGCAGAATTTTATAACCATCAAGAATCATGCCTTCTTCCAGAGGGGGGGGGAAAGGCAGTTCGGTGAGTTGCGAATAGAATTCTTCTTCATTTTGCAGTGGCAACTGGTCTATTTTAATAATCAGACAGGTGACATTATCATTGCTGCCGTTTGCGAGTGCTTTGGCGACTAGCTGCTTTGCGGCACGTTCATGATTGGATGTATGCTCAGCGAGTATCGATTTTATTTCGCCGATATCAATGAATTCGTGTACGCCATCCGTGCTCAGCAAAAACACATCATTGGCTTCAACAGGGACACTGCGATAGTCTATTTCCAGGCTGATGTCTGCGCCCATCGCACGACTGAGAAAGGATTTATTACCAGAAGACCAAGTTTGGTGATCACGCGTTAAACACTCAAGATCGTTATTTTGCAGGCGATAAATGCGGGTGTCTCCTACATGAAACAAATGTGCCGTGGCCGACTTGATCACTACGGCGCTAAAGGTAGTGATCATACCGTGCTCATTGCCGAAGGTATGTTGTCCTTTGCCGTGCAGCCATCGATTTAACGCCCCCAATACGCGTTGACCGGATGTTTTTACTGTCCAGGAATCGGGTGTACTAAAATAATCCGCCAAAAAGCCTTTTACACACGCTTGGCTGGCTTCGCGTCCACCTTCGCTGCTACTTACGCCATCGGCTATAACCGCCGCAACGCCTTTATTCGTTAATAATGGTTCTTCAGGTACAAGAATCCCGCAAGCATCATCATTTTTTGCTTTATTCCCGGTTTCGTTACATTGACCTGCACTGATTGTTAGTTTAGACATGCTTGAATTCTCAAAAAGTTCCGATGAGGCCGCAACACGCTTTTAAGATGCGCCTAAAAAATGCGACGTATTGGATAATACCTCTAATTTAACTCAATCATCTGTACGGTTCCATCTGGCAAGGTCTCAACCATGTGCCCCCGTGGCTCTTCCAAAAACAGCGCAATTGCGGCTAACGTAAACGCCGCCGCGCCAGCAATAGTCAAAAAGAAGATCTGCGGTGAAACGAATGACAGTACGGTTAAAAATGTTACTGCACCGACACTACCATACGCGCCAACCATACCTGCAATTTGCCCGGTCATACGGCGTTTAATCAACGGCACCGCAGCGAACACGGCGCCATTGCCGGCATTAACAAACAGAGAACAAAATATCGTTGCCGCGATCGCACCATAGATAGACCAACTGTTATCGATAAAACTCAGTAATATATAACCAACGCAAAGTCCGATCATAATCACAGTTAAGGTAAGCTTGCGTTTAAATCTGTCGCTAATCCAACCGCCTGCGGGGCGCATAATCAGATTTAATCCTGCGAAGATAGACGCAATTAGGCCTGCCTGTATTGCAGAGAGATTAAATGTATCCATAAAAAACAGGGGCAACATCGAAACAATCGCCAACTCCGACCCAAATGTCACAAAATACGATAGATTAAGTACCGCCACTTGTTTAAATTTATAACGTTCCATTTCAGGAACGGGTTTCACGAACACATGTTTGTTAATCTTATATATATGAAAACCTTGATAGGCAAACAGTGCGGCTAATGTGATATAGATAGTGTTGGTTACGCTGGCATTGAGCATATGCAAATTTTCAGGCCCCAATTTCCAGGTGAGTACCGCCAGTGCGGCGAACATCGGGATGTTCATAATAAAGTAGAGAAAAAAGTCACTTTTACTGGTTATTTCCATTGCCCCCGTTTTCTTTGGTTTAAAATAGGTGGAGCCTTTGGGTGTGTTCCTGACGGTAATATAAAACACGACCGAATAAATCAATGCAAGAATTCCGGTTAACGCAACCGCATATCGCCACCCCTCTTCACCACCAAACATCAAGGCAATCGTCGGCAAGGAGATCGCTGCCGCTGCGGAACCAAAATTGCCCCAGCCTCCATATATCCCTTCAGCCATGCCCATGTGTTTTGCCGGAAACCATTCTGCAATCAAGCGAATACCAATTACAAATCCGGCACCAACAAAGCCTAGTAAGAAACGAAAAATAGCCATTTCTTCAAAGCTGTCAGCAAAAGCAAAACCAAAGCATAAGAAACTGGAGATGGCTAACACCAGTGAATAAATGATACGTGGCCCGTATTTATCGACTAACATCCCCACGACGATACGTGCAGGAATGGTAAGCGCGACATTCAGAATCATTAGCATTTTGATCTGTTGATCTGTTAGATCCAGTGTTTCTCGAATGGAGGCTAACAAAGGCGCATGGTTAAACCACACCATAAAACTGATCAAAAATGCGACCCAGGAAATATGCAATATGCGCATTTTTCCGCTAAAGGAAAATAAATTCAGGTTGGATGCAGACATGTGTAGCAACTCCACTTTTTAAAAAATTTTACTCAGTAGCGTGCAATGGCATTTTGTATGCCAACTACGTAACATTATGTTTTTAAAAGAAATGAGGGGGATTTTAGCAATATGGGATATGCCACTAAGCACGAAGATGGTGCGTAAATGGGGAGAAAAACGTTGTGAGGTGCATCTGTAAAATGCCTGTTACCCTGGTTTTTAATTCCATACCGGCTAAAATTGCGTCGCTAGTGATAGCCAAATCAAATTCGTCTATATTATTGATTGTAAGGAATCAGGCATTTATTAAAATATGAAAGTTGGCAAGAGGAGGGCAATATGACATTTCTAGACTCTGTTTCAAATTTAGCTTTTCAACCCGGACCGTCTCCTTTTCCCTCACCAGCAGACTGGCGTGACCAAGTCATCTATTTTTTATTGGTCGATCGCTTTGATAATAATGACACAAATACGCCAGCATATGTTGCCGGTGGTGATGTACAGCAAAACACACCGGGTGCCGGTCATTATTTTCAGGGTGGAAACCTCAAAGGTATTGTACGCAGACTGGATTATCTCAAGGAACTGGGTTGTACCACCATTTGGCTAAGCCCCGTTCTGAAAAACCGCCAGGATCTGAATGATTCTTATCATGGATACGGTATTCAGGACTTTCTTGGTGTTGATCCCCGGTTTGGAACACTTGCCGACTTACAAACACTTACCCAGGCTGCACATCAACGTGGCATGTATGTGATTCTTGATGTAGTGCTAAATCATGCGGGTGATGTATGGCACTATCCGGGTGGCCATGCTTATTTTTATTATCAGGACCAGATGTATCCGTTCGGACAATGGCGTGAAGCCAATCCAGATCCTGGGTATCAGGCAGATGATGCCGTTTGGCCGTTAGAGCTACAATCGCCGGATGCGTTTAAGCGACGAGGCGAAATTCGCAACTGGTATGATCCTGTTGAATCTCGTAATGGGGATTTTTTGAGTCTCAAAGAACTTGATTTACCGCGGCCGAATGTACTGGATACGTTGATCAAGGTTTATAAGTACTGGATTGCCAATGCGGATATAGATGGATTTCGTATCGATACAGTCAAACACATGGAGCAAAGCGCCACCGCCATTTTTTGTAATGCCATTAGAGAATATGCGCAACGCATAGGAAAACATAACTTCTTTTTATATGGTGAGATTGTTGATGATGACTATACAATACAAAAATATATTGGCCGCAATAGTCGTATCGAAAACACCAATGAACGTTTTCCCTCGCTGGATGCAGCGCTGGATTTTCCTTTGTATTTTATTCTTGAAGATGTCATCAAGGGGTTTGCCAGTCCGGCTTTTTTACGTGGCCGATATGACGCATTTCGTGATCTGTACGCTGATCATGGCGAAGCTGGTCGGTATTTTGTTACGTTTGTTGATAACCACGACCAAATGGCCCGACCCTACCGGCGGTTTATGCATAACAATCCCTTTCCAAGACAGGCGGTATTGGCTATAGGATACCTGTTAACAAGTCAGGGTGTACCCTGTATTTATTATGGAACTGAACAGGGGTTTGATGGTGCTGGGCCAGACGACAGTTTTGTTAGGGAATGTATGTTTGGTGGCACATGGGGTGCGTTTAATAGTAGCGGCAAGCATTTTTTTGATAAGCAACATGAAATTTACCAGAGTATTGCTGCGATTTGTGCTGTCCGGCGTCAACAAGTAGCGCTACGCTATGGGCGGCAGTATTTTCGTGAGATTTCCGCTGATGGTGTTAACTTTGGTTACCCAGAGGACGGGCGTAGTACTTTGGCGTATTCACGTATTTTAGACACAGAAGAGATACTTGTGGCAATGAATTTGGAGAATCAGCCACGTAATGATTATGTCACGGTGGATTACAATTTAAGTGCTCCTGGACAAACGATGGAAGATCTTTTATCGCCGGGTACTTTTTACCAGGTTGACGAAATTAATGGACGTGCGTTTGTTCGTATTGATTTACCTCCACATGGTCTGGTTATGCTAAATGCCATTCAAAATAATTCCGGTAATATTACCTAATTTTTTTCTACAAATCTGTTTGATAAATTCAGTTTCTGCGCCTACAGTTAATTTTTAAATAAAAATAATCTGGATCCTCTATTCCCATTCAAGAGATGAGGTTAGACGGTCGATTTCCTGATTGCGAATTCTGATGCTTGGCATGAAAACTATTCGGGATATAAAAAAATGAAAAATAAAAATATTATCGTTATTCTTGTTTTCGTATTTATCACGGGTTGCTCAAAATTAGCTGGAAAACCTGAGTCAGTTTTTTATAAACACTATGAAGGGCCAAAAAAGATCGCCATTTTTACTGATGGCACTAATAATGACAGGGACACAAGAACAAATGTAAGGCGATTGTTCGAAATTGTTTCGAATCAGGATCGTGAAGATATTGCAGCTTACTATGATCCTGGGGTGGGTACTGACTTGCATAAAATTACAGGTAACATGTTTGGTGTTGGTTTGTCAGAGAATGTTAAACAGGCTTATTCTTATTTATTAAAAACACATAAAAGTAACAAAGATGAAATTTATTTATTTGGATTTAGTCGTGGTGCCTATACTGCACGTGTTTTAAGTGGCTTGATCTATACAAGTGGATTAATTGATCTTGAATCCGATTCGCTTTACGATTTAGAAAGAATAAATGAAACCGGTGAAATCATTAAAATAAGAGAATTTAACGAATTAAAATTAAGCACAGCGATTTACGATTTATATAAAATTTATAAATACAGTGAGAATGATGAAATTTTCAATAAAAAATTAAAAGCCTTTAAGATGAAATTTCCAACCAAGCCAGTTGATATAAATGTTATTGGAGTTTGGGATACAGTAGATGCGACAGGAAGGCAAACCAGGAGTCGAAACTGCAGAAAACACCAGAATCATCACTATAAAGTTGGTTTACACGAAAATATTAAATACATTTATCACGCTGTTTCTGTTGATGAAACAAGACAGGTATTCTGGCCGGTGTTGTATAGATCGACTTGTAGCAAAAAAAACCCTGTTCCTGACGGGCTTTTGTTAAAAGAAGTATGGTTTCCTGGTGTGCATTCGGATATTGGCGGTGGTTACAGAGATTCTAAGGCACTACCTGGTTTAACTCTCAACTGGATGTTGCACAATCTGGAAAAACACAATTTAATTACTTCTACAAATTATCGCGTTTATGAAAATGTAGCAGGTCAGATTCATGAAAGTAGGGACGGCACGATTTATAAAAAAATTGATAGAAAAAAAATCCGAAAAATAGCAGAGGGAAGTGTTTTACATACCAGTGTTATTGAACGAATGCAGTCGGTAATACCTAATCCTTATAATTATCCTGAACAAAAAACGGAATATAAGCCGGTGCAATTTTCAAAGTATGCTGACACAGAAGAAATCAAACAAAAATATCAAGTTGAGAAAGAGAAGGTGGGCCGGGCTAGGCAAGGCTACAATATGTAAATGTAAACGCAACTGAAAATGAGTAACTTCAATTGCGTTTATTAGAGCTTTAACATCCTCTCATACGCTACATGAGGGTATTTAATTCGCGTACACCAATAACTCGAGCAGTAAGAACACCTATATCGTCAAAGTAAGCGATGATCATTACATAATCTTCCAGGTTAATGTCTGCCAGGGTGAGCCTTATTTCTGGGTGTGTTGCAATAGTGGTTATTCCGCCAGTGTTTCCAGGTTGCGGCATGGGTATTGGCATTGGATCAAGTATCGCGGATAGGAAGATGTTGGTATCTGCTGTTACCGATATTGTTTGTCCTAGTACAGTTATCTCACCGCCGGAGCGAGCGTTTCTTGAGGCGCCGCTTGTTGGCTCAGCTAGTACAATTGATTCAACACTTCCACCGTATACAATCACGGGTGGGTCTACGTTATCAAATTTAATGAGTCTGGCCATGAATACATCGTTTTCGTTATATTGACCAATGCTCTTTAAGCGGGTTCCTTCGACGATATCATCCGCAGTGCCGTTTACGAAATGAGTGTTATTATCAATCATTGCTTTAATGGGATCGTTGTCACCCTGTTGCAGCATGAATATGTTATCGAGCAATTCAGCGACAACCAAGCCTTTGGTCATGGCCATGTTGCGGAAACCATTGTGGTCTTCGTTGTGAATTTCCAGTGCAGTGATACTGCAAATTGAATCGACCTGGATATTTTCACCAATAGATTCGACTTCGACTTTCATGTCGTCTTCGAGTATATCGATATCAGTAAAAATGGTTTCCGGTGTAATAACGACTACGCATTCACCTATCATAAAGGTACTCGCTGTTTCGTCGTATGCGCTAACATACCCCTTGAGTTCAATTTCTTCATTAGCATCTAATACATCTGTTTTATATTCAACGCGTTTGGCTCGAATGACACCGTTGGCAGCAAACATACCACTGATTTCTACTGTGTTACCCTTGAGGATCGTTGTGGGATCATCCAGATTTTTAAATGTGGTCATTGAGTCAATGATGATGGATTGTCCCATGACATTCATGCTTCCTTCATAGGTCATTGGGTCTGTTGATTCAGTATTTGGGACCGCGGGGACTGCTGTGATATCGGAACTGATTACCACACCTTCCAACTCGGAATCATATTTTATTCTGTGTGCAACCCCACGGCGATTGGAGTATGCCCCTTCAATGGTCACCACTGCACCTGGGCCAAAGTCTGTTGAACCATCACTAATAAAAGTGGCATTGGATGTGACGAATTCTACATCACTTACTGTTAAAGTTGTGTCGGTGGAGGCACTGACTACCCCGGTTAATGTTGAGCCGGAAGTTTTGTTTTCGTCAGTCTCAATGGTAATATCACCAGTACAAGCTGATATCAGCGGCAAACAAATCGCAGTAAACACCATCAGATAGATCAGATATTTTCCTTTCATAAAAATTCCCCTGCTGCTTTTGAGTGTATAGTTTTCGCAGTACAGAAACTACCTAAAGATACTTAAGGAATACTTAGATATCCGTGTTTTCCGGGAAAAAATGGTAGCGAGGCAGGCTAGGGGCTGCAGTTAAGCTATTGAAAATAATAATCTACAATTCAGTATTTTTTTACGCGGCACTTTGGCGTCGTAAGTATTCTTCGTAGTTGTCATTGAAATTGGTGATACCGCTGGGTGATAATTCAATAATACGTGTTGCAAGCGATGAAACAAATTCTCTGTCGTGGCTGACAAAAATCAATGTGCCAGGATAATTTTCCAGGGCCAGATTCAACGATTCAATCGATTCCATATCCAGGTGATTTGTTGGTTCATCCATTAATAGCACGTTTGGTTTTTGTAACATGAGTTTTCCGAATATCATGCGCCCTTGTTCACCACCGGAAATTTTCGTCACTGATTTTTTTATTTCATCTTGCGAGAATAACATCCGGCCCAGAATTGCGCGCACAGCTTGTTCGTCATCACTGGGTTTTTTCCACTGACTCATCCAGTCAAACACGGACATGTCTTTGCTAAAATCGGCAGAGTGATCTTGTGCGTAGTAGCCAATGTTGACGTTTTCTGACCATTTGATTTTACCACTGTCTGCATCAAGGTCGTTTACCAGAGTACGTAATAAAGTTGTTTTGCCGATTCCATTGGGTCCGATCATTGCGATACGTTCACCTACTTTTGCTAATAGATTCATGTCGCTGAATAATGGTTGATCATCGTACCCTTTGCTCAAATTTTCCACTTCCAGTGCGATACGATAGAGTTTTTTATCTTGCTCAAAACGGATAAAAGGGTTTTTACGGCTGGATGGTTTGACTTCTTCGAGCTGAATTTTGTCAATTTGCCTGGCACGTGAGGTTGCTTGCTTGGCCTTTGATGCATTGGCGGAAAAGCGGCTGACGAACGTTTGCAGTTCGGCTATCTGCGTTTTTTTCTTGTCGTTTTCGGCCAAAAGCTGTTCTCGGGCCTGAGTGGAGGCCATCATGTAGTCATCGTAGTTACCGGGGTATACGCGCAGCTCACCGTAGTCCAGGTCAGCCATGTGTGTGCATATGCTGTTGAGGAAGTGACGATCATGCGAGATGATTACCATCGTGCTGTTGCGTTCATTAAGAATTTTTTCCAGCCAGCGAATGGTGTTGATATCCAGGTTATTGGTTGGTTCATCGAGAAGCATAATGTCTGGATCGGCAAATAAGGCCTGGGCGAGCAATACGCGCAACTTCCAACCCGGTGCGACGGTGCTCATCAAGCCGTTATGCTGTCGCAATGGGATTTCAAGCCCCAGTAATAATTCACCCGCGCGGGATTCTGCGGTATAACCATCCAACTCGGCAAATTCCACTTCAAGTTCAGCTACCTTCATGCCATCTTCTTCGCTCATTTCAGCAAGCGAATAAATACGGTCACGTTGCTCTTTTATTTGCCAAAGACGCGCATGCCCCATGATGACTGTATCCAACACGGTGTGGCTTTCAAATGCAAACTGATCCTGACCAAGTTTGCCGACGTGTTCATTTAAATCTACTGAGACATTGCCGGAAGTGGGCTCCAGGTCGCCGCCCAGTATTTTCATAAAGGTGGATTTACCGCAACCATTGGCGCCAATCAAGCCGTAGCGTTTGCCATTGCCAAATTTCACAGAAATGTTTTCAAACAAGGGCTTAGACCCAAACTGCATGGTGATATTTGCTGTTGTAATCAAAGGGGGACTTCCATGGGTAGAGTGCGGATAAAAGAGTATGGTTTAAATTGAAGCGCATTATGCCACACAGACAGATGAGATTACAGCAGTTAAATATCCGGCAGCAGTATTTTCTTTAATTGAATGTAAGCGAGCTTATACGAGTATTAAGCATAATAAACCGAGTTAGCTTTAATGAAACTCGATAAAAATCAATAAACAGTATTTCCAGTTACTGCAATAGTAAAAGGGCCAGGATGGCAAGTCGCACGCCATCCTGTAAACGGATGAACTAAGCTTGTTGAATTGCCGAAACTCTTTTCTGTATTTTATTATGGAGTATTCGACCAAATAACGCGTATGCTAACAAAAGATCAAATGCGCCTAACAACAAGCCGTTGTTAATTATTGCACTAAAGCCATAACTGAAGAAATAAATGCCTACGGCTATGAACGCAGCTAATAGGCCGTGAATTAAATTTGCTTTTGAGTTGTAACCGAAAACACTCGGAAAGCTTATATTTGCGCGGGACATAACAATATGCGACATTGAAGCCATCATCAAAAAGCCCACAATAAAATCAACGAATGCAAAACTCATCATATTATTTTCTAACATACTACCTCCATAGTTTTAAAATGTAGTTTTAAAATTACTTAGCATAATTGCTATAATGGACATTAGCAGATGTTCAACGGAGCGTTGTTTCACTGATCTTTCGAAATGTAACAAAATATTTCAAGCCACATGACTGCAATGAACTGTTACACTTTATAGATGAAGTTAGACATTATTCGGCTTATATTACATTGGTATGAATAAACAACCACATATACTTATTGTTGATGACGACAGTGAAATAAGAGACCTGTTGAGTCGATTTTTATGCGATCACCAAATACGAGTCGATGTTGCTGCCGATACTGTTGAAGCTGAAAAACAACTAAAGCGAGGGCAATATGATCTGATTGTGTTGGATCTGATGATGCCTGGGGAAGATGGTTTATCGTATTGTCGACGTTTGCGCAGTCAATCCTCAATACCGGTGTTAATGCTGACGGCCATGGGCGACGAGACCGATCGTATCGTTGGCCTAGAGCTAGGTGCGGATGATTATTTAATCAAACCTTTTAATCCACGTGAGTTATTGGCTCGTATACGAGCGGTGCTCAGGCGACATGACTTATCCCGTGCCAATCAAACGGCGGTTTTCGATACTATTAACGCGAAAAATCGGTGTTATCGTTTCGAGGGTTGGGTATTAAAGCCCTCCAAGAGAGAGTTACTTGATGCTGATCAGGTACTGGTTTCTCTCACTTCCGGTGAATATGATTTGTTAGTCACCTTCGTTGAGCGACCTCAGGTGATACTGAATCGAGATCAACTATTGGATTTAACCAAAGGAAGAGATGGTGGCGCATTTGATCGCAGTATTGATGTTCAATTGAGTAGATTAAGACATAAGATCGAAAAAATACCGAAACAGCCAACGTTGATCAAAACGGTTCGTAATGGTGGTTATGTATTTACTGCGTTGGTTGAGGTCACTGCATGCAAATAATCCCGAATACGCTTATTGGACGTACCATGCTTATTCTTATAGTCGGTACACTCATCATTGTTTCCGACCTGGCATTAATTTACACGTTGATACTCAGTGAAGAACAAACACTATTTGATTGGGTTATTGTTTTAAGTGTGGTGTTATTTTGCCTGTTTATGATTGGCTATGTGATTTCCCATCAACTTATCGCCCCCCTTAAGCAGTTATCTCAAGGGGCCAGACGTTTTAGCACCGATATGCATACCATTGCTTTACCCGTAACAGGGCCAGAAGAAGTTCGCGAAGCTGCGCAGAGTTTTAATAAAATGCAAGAACACATTCAGCGTTTTGTGGAAGAACGCATGCAACTGGTTGCAGCTATTTCGCATGACTTGCGTACACCGTTGACTCGCCTGCGTTTGCGTGTTGAGTCATTCTCTGATGAACAGCAGAAAAATAAAGCATTGAACGACATTGATGATATGAGTGCAATGATTCAATCTACACTTTCTTTTATCAGGGAAGATTCTATAAAAGAAACGGCAGTAAAAACAGATATCGCTACGCTTATACGCAGTATTTGCGATGATACTTCTGATGTTTTTGGCCCAGCCCAGTATACGGGGCTAGATTATTGTGTATTAGTATGTAGACCGATTGCGATTAAACGCGCAATCACTAACCTGGTTGAAAACGCCGTTAAATATGGTATTCGGGCGGAGGTTGAGCTAACAGAACAAAACGACAGGATTAAAATTACAATTTCAGACCAAGGTCCGGGTATTCCTGAGGCGGAGCTAAAAAATGTCTTTATTCCTTTTTATCGCGTTGAAAAATCCCGTAATCGTAGAACGGGCGGAGTGGGACTAGGTCTTAGTGTCGCGCGCACATTTATTCAGGCGCATCGCGGCACCATTGAATTAAAAAATAATTTACAAAATGGTTTGTTTGTCGAAATTTTATTGCCAAAGTAAACTCATAAAAGCAAGGAATCAATCCAATGATGCTGGCTTCTGACTCCGTTAATGCGTAAACAGGATTAAATCGGCGGTTATTATATCGGGTCTGTCAGCGTTATTCTGAATTATCAAATTCGATCATAAAAAAAGCGCGGGAATCTCGCCCGCGCTAATGCGATCTTTGCTATTTGGGGGTTTAATACCCCAATAGTTCTACCAGCTAAGTGCTACCAAGTACCAGTAAATGTTCCACTGGTTCCCGCGCTTGTATTTGACCAACTACCTGAATAAGTGAGTCCATCAGCGTTAAACGTGATCGTAGCCGTTGCCGAGCCGCTGATAAATTCAAGCACACCACCATTTGGATTACCATTTGCGGCGAATGTAATGGGTGTCGTGGTTTGTATGGTCACGGAACCAAGATCCGGGTGGAAGAACGTAGCACTAATTGTGTAACCAGCCGTAGCATTACCGCTTACAGTAAAATCAGATACCCGGTAAACCTTACCATCTTCCCCGACATAATCCGATGAAAAAGTGCAACTAGAGAAATTGCTTGTGCAAGTAATAGTTGCGTTGACAGTTTGAGTTTGACCATTGAATACGACTGTGAAATTAACATAAGAAATTGTGATCAATGTGGCTGTTTCAGTAAAAGTGATCTGGCCATTCAACGTTACTTGGCCATCTTCATCACCGTCGAAACACAGGTTATTAAATACAATTGAGCCATTTAATGTGTCATTTTGACCAAAGTCATCAGGTACTGTAATACTGCCCCCACAGAAACCGGCGCCGAGTTCAGCAGATGTGATCGTAAGTCCCACGGGTAAATTTAGTGGCACCATTTGTGTTGCAGCGTTTCTTGCGATATTTGTCACAATGCTTGACAGCGACGAAGTGTTAGGGGTATTCGTTATCGAAGCGGCTAAAGAAAAGGGATTACCATCATTTGCACTGTCATTTGTGACTGCTTCAGACATTGCTTCAGTCGCAGTTGTTCCGAGTGTTTCAGCACTGGTATCGTCGATTGTCGCGGCGCTTGTTACGCCACTGTAAGTTGCCGTGCCAGCGCCGCCGCCGCCACCACCACCGCCACAGCCTGTTAATATGATAGCTACACTTAACAACATAAATAGGGTAATTTTTTTAAAAGAAAGGGCCATCATTTATCTCCTCAGTATTGAAAAAAATAGAATAGTAAAATAGTAAGTATATAAATAAATAGTATTGGTATGTTTCCAATGTGGATGTGATAGAGTGCTACTATTACAATTTCAAAACAACATCAGCTCAAATGTGAAATTGTATAATATTTATTATAAATTATGTAGTAAATAATAATTATTTTGATTATTAGATTCGGTTAAGTTAATAGTTGAAAAAAGTAGTACAATAATTAAGACTAATTGTTATAAAACGAGCGTTTTTATAACTTAAAATGACTTAGCAGTAATCATATGAAGAAGCTTTTCCGGCCATCAAATTCCATGTTATTTAAAAATATCGTCTATTTGATATTTTCCTTTTTCCTATTAGTTAATGTGAAAGCAGATGAACCAAATTTATTTTTTGGGTCATCCATCGCAAATGCAGCTATTCAGGAAAGTGGATATGAAAACGACAATTCCTTTTCATTTAATGTTGGTTATAAATTGTCACCAATCTATCTGGAATCAAGTATAACGAATATTGGCAGTTTCAAGCTTAAGCGATTAACCGCTACAAAAATTGATTTAAAGGGATTCTCACTATTGGTAGGTAAGCAATTCAATATCAATAGTGGGTTGAACATGAATGTACATGGTGGTGCGATATTATGGGAGGCCGATGCAACGCTGTTGAATAGCACTGTTGGTGATGATAAAGATATCAGTTCAATGTTGGGATTTGGTGTTTCGTATTTTTTTAAAAGACCGAGAATAAGTATTAGATCGCAAGTACAGTATTTATTTGATATATCGGGGACTGACATCTCATTAGTATCACTGGGAATCAATTACCATATATGAGTTGCGTAATAGGAAATTAATATGAACTATTTGCAGTTGATGCCCATTTTGTTTATTTGTATATCATTGATCGGATGCGATGACGATGACGATGTGACTTCAGATCAGATATCAACGAATAGCTTTGTTGCTGATTTGCATGTTACCAATGGAGGTGGTGATATCACTGCTGTAGAAGCACAGCTGCGGTTATCCACTACTTCTTCATTTATAGATTTAAAAGACGGCGATAAGCTGTTCTCATCAACAGTAGGTCCGGTCGATAGCATTAATATTACTGAAGACTTATTTGCCAATCTGGGTCAAACTACGGATCAAATCAAGTTAATGACCGGGTCTTTTGCGGACGCTACTTTCCCAACCACGTTATTGAATTTTACAGATGAAGTATCTGGGGCTCTGTACAGAGATAATAATACCAATACGAATTTTACTGTTTCACTGGATCGGCCAGTAGGCGAGAATGCACCCAATTCCAATGTGACTTTGCCACTGGGGTTTTCAATTGTTACACCACAAAGTGCGATGAATTTTTCGCGTAGCGCTGATAATATTGCTGTCAGCTGGAATACCGTCGATGATACTGCTGCAATGAATGTGACTGCGTCATTAATTTGTCCCGGTAGTAATACCGTTGGCTTTAACAATACGCTAACAACGGATACCGGGAATATAAATATCCCAGCGGGTACATTTGTAACGGCAGGTGATAATTGCAAAATTAGAATAGTTCTGGATCGTTTTCGACCGGGTACAATTGACCCAAAATTCGCCGTTGGGAGTCAGATTATCGGTCACCAAAAACGTTTTGTTGAAATATTATCTGTTCCATAATCTGCCAGTAAGTTTTTTCTCAATTTTTTTCCTTAATACGTCAGGGTAATAGTTCACACGCCTGATGTTATATATTCACCCCATCGATACAGTGAATTACTGCATAATATAAAATCTCAGAATCTCTTATTTTTCGTGCGAATTGCGCTATATGCGTGAAATTAGGTATTAGTTCTAAAATATAAAATAAAAAGGAGAGAAATAATGCTGTTTATAACAAATCGAGAACCAAAGGGATCAGTGCGAACAAAAATAGGACGCAAATTCACATTCGACTTAAAGAAAAATACACCGTCTAGTTCTGTGTTTTATTGTGAACGTGTTGCTGAGAATAATTACATTGAAGTAGGCTCGGCTCAGTTGCTATCAAAGTTAAGAGACTGTAACGCCGAGCAAATTTTGTTATTTATACATGGTTTCTCTAATATGCCAGAGCCCGATATTTTTCCAAATGCAGAAAAATTGCAAAAATATTTTGACGACAAGAAATCAGGTTTAATGCAAGTGGTGCCTTTGATATGGCCGTGTGACGATGATTTTGGAATCGTAAAGGATTACTGGGATGATCAAAAATCAGCTGATAATAGCGCATTTGCATTTGCTAGGGTTCTTGAAAGATTTATGAAGTGGCGAGCAGATACAGAAGATACACCCTGTCTAAAGCGTATCAACGTACTCGCACACTCTATGGGCAGCCGGGTATTGAGGCAAACCCTATCAAAATGGAATAAATATGATTTAGCAAATGGCGTGCCGTTGTTATTCAGAAATACTATTTTAATGGCGGCAGATATTGTTAATGAGTCGTTGGAAGAAGGTGAAAACGGGCGGCTAATTAGCGAATCTTCCAGGAATGTATTAGTTTATAGCGCCACTGATGACCTTGCGCTTCGAGCGAGCAAAATATCAAATATAAAAAATCAAGTGGCCTCAAGAAGGCTCGGTCATACTGGCCCGGAAAATATGAAAAAAATTCAAACAAATGTTTATTCTATTGATTGTGATAATTTCAATAATAAATATGACTTGCCAAAAGGCCATTCCTATTTCCTGGATGACGGAAAAGGTAATATAGGCGCGGTTTTTGAGCATATGTTTGAAGCGTTAAAAACGGGAAGGGTTTCTGTTGACGATGAGATAAATCGAAAACACATACTTGAGAAGGCCTAACCGTTTGTGTGGCATATAGTTTTGCTAATTGTTTTGCTACGTGAGATAACTTTAAATAATGGGTTTGCACAAAGCAAATATGACGTTATATATTATTTTCGAAAACTAGAATTTTATGAATGGAAATAATATGACAAAAATAGGACACTGCAACTAGAAGACTGGGTAGAATAATATACGGTAGATGCAAAACAGCAATATTGGGTTGATCTAAGCCGAATTGCTGAAATGGATAGGGCAACGAAAGGATTGCAATGGACGAAATATTAATGAGCAGCAGTAAAGATACTATGTGCCAAGCAAGTAAAATATTTATCGAAATGCTTTTCTTAGTAAAATATAAATAAGCAACGATAGGGGCAGTAATACCGACGATAATATCCGGATTACTTCCATTATAAGTCATAATTTCAGGTATTTTACCTGAGGACGCAAGCGCCGTAAGAACAATAAGCTCTAAAGGAAAACGAAAAACATGAATATGTGTCATTGTTTCCAGTGAAAGTTGCTTGAAATAGTTACTTTTCCACAGAAAAATGAGTAAAGTGATGATGGCGACTAGCGGCGGCGTGATTAAAAGAAAGCCACGTGGCGGTAAATCAAATGATGAGCTATAGAATCCACTATACGCTAATAAGCTATGAGTAACTAACCATATAATGATCCCCAAGCTTATACCCCAGGCGGTTTTTATACGAGCAGTTTTTATCAATGGGATAACAAGTAGTCTGAGAAAAAAAATAAAAGTGACGGCACTGAGCAATAAAAAAGTAACGAAAGCGTAGTCTGGCACATTAGTTAACATCGAAATCCTCAGTAATTTATTAAACTTCCACACTAATGCGGGTAGTGTAATATTGCTGAGTGTTCAAACCAAGGGTCAGATTGGACATTTTATGGGTCATATAGTACCCATCGCGGATAGGTATACAAGACAATATTGAATTTTAAATAAATGATGGACGTGACCGTTTTAGCATTCAATAATTGCTTAACTTCGAGTGTAATCGGTATCCTAGATGTATTTGAAATATGCAATAATTTTTGGAAAAGTCAAAAACAAACTGAACTCAATTATTTTAATGTAAAATTAGCGACTGTTGACGGTGAGCCTGTAAATAGCTTTATTTCAATTCCTATTTATCCCTCAGACTCTGCGGCAACGATAAAAAGTTCTGATCTTATTATCATTCCACCAGTAATGAGTGAAATTAACCACGCGATAAGCGAAAATGTAAGCTTATTCCCATGGTTAATTGATTTACATTCAAGGGGGAGTATTGTTGCGTCGATATGTACAGGAATTTTCTTTCTTGGAGAGTCAGGTTTGCTTGATGGTAAAAAAGCGACTACTAATCCACTCGTAGCCTCTTTTTTAGAGGAGCGCTACCCTAAGGTTGAGCTGGATCTTAATCAGATATTGATTGACGAAGGCGATATTATTACTTCAGGGCCGACCTATGCATTTTTAGATTTGATGATTTATTTGGTCGAAAAATATTGTGGACTTGAAGTGGCGCTGCAATGCTCTAAACTTTTATTGCATGATAAAAACCGTTCCATGCAGACACCCTATTTAATGTCTACTATTCAAAAGCCGCATCAGGACGTCGAAATAAAAAGTATTCAAGATTGGTTAGAGAAAAACTATACAAAATCATTATCGGTTAGCGCTATCGCTGATGATTTTTGTATGAGCCCTAAGAATTTAAACCGACGTTTTCAAAAAGCGACTGGAGATACGCCGCTAGTCTATTTGCAAAAAATACGCGTTGAAAACGCAAAGAAAAAATTAGAAACAACACAGTTGAATATTGATGAAATCACCTATGATGTTGGTTATACAGACAGTAAATCATTTGGCCGCTTATTCAAAAGGCATACGACGTTATCGCCGACTGAATATCGTAAGCGGTTTTCCTCAAGATAAAGCGTATGTAGGGCATTATGGGTTGTCAGGTTTATTTTTACGCACTTTTTTCTTGTGAATTTTTTTGGGTTTAGTTTTAGATTTAGTTTTGTCGTTAGTTCGCGGTTTTCCTTTATTTTTAGTACGTTTGTTTTGTTTCTGGGGTTTTGTTTCTTTTTCTAAAAGGGAGATTTTTGATTGTTGGCCAGCAATCCGCGTTTTTTTCAAATCATTGAAAATATCCTTGGGCATACCTTCGGGTAAATCAACCAGGCTGTAATCGTCAAAGATATTGATACGCCCAATATATTTACTGTCGAGTCCAGCTTCGTTGGCTATAGCACCGACGATGTTTGCGGGCTTAACTTCGTGTTTATTACCTACTTCTATGCGGTATCGTGCCATACCTTCTTCAGGTGGTGTCTCTTTTCTGGGAGAATGATTGCGTTCTTTCACTGCTGGTTTTTTACCTTTCGGATTTTTATCTCTTTCCCAACTGTTATCTGGCCGCTGTTGCGGTTTATTCTTTAACAGTAGCGGGGTGTCACCTTGTAGAAGTTGCGCGAGTGCGGCAGCAATCTCCAGTGCAGGAATATTATGTTCCTTTTGGTATTGCTCAATGAGCTGATAAAATAAACCTAATTCTTCCGTCGCCAGTGTGTCTGTAATACGTTGTTTAAATTTAGCAATACGTTTGTCATTTATAAATTCGGTCGACGGCAAATCCATTATGTCGATTTTTTTCCTGGTGGCCTTTTCAATGGCGTTTAGCAGGCGTTTTTCTCGCGGCGCGACAAACAGAATGGCGTCACCTTGTCGGCCTGCACGACCTGTTCGGCCAATACGATGTATATAAGCTTCGGTGTCATGCGGTATATCGAAATTCACTACATGACTGATGCGTTCTACATCGAGACCACGCGCAGCGACATCGGTGGCAACCAGAATATCCAGTTTGCCTTTCTTTATTTGTTCAATAGTACGTTCACGTTGTTTTTGTGGTATATCGCCATTAAGTGCTGTTGAGGCATAACCGCGGGCAGCTAATTTTTCGGCTAACTCTATAGTTGCGGTTTTAGTGCGCACAAAAACGAGCATGCCATCAAAAGGTTCCGCTTCAAGGATACGGGTTAAGGCATCCAGTTTGTGCATACCACTGACTGGCCAGTAACGTTGTCGAATGGTGTCGGCCGTGGCGGTTTTTTGTTTTATGGTAATTTCTTTTGGTTTACTTAAATATTTTTTGGCAATACGACGTATTTGTTGTGGCATAGTGGCAGAGAACAGAGCAATCTGTCTGTTCGACGGTGTCTGTTCAAGCACCCATTCCACATCATCGATAAAACCCATGCGTAACATTTCATCTGCTTCATCTAATACCAGCGTAGTAAGTTTATCCAACTTTAAAGTGCCACGGCGCATATGATCCATTACGCGTCCAGGTGTGCCCACGACAACATGCACACCGCGCTTTAATGCGCGGATTTGTCCACCGTATTCCTGGCCGCCATATATAGGCAACACATGAAAATTTCTCATGTGTTTGGCATATTTTTGAAAAGCTTCTGCTACCTGGATAGCTAATTCACGGGTAGGTGCCAGTACTAACACTTGTGGATCTTTTTGTTTTAATTCAAGACTGGATAATATTGGTAGCGCAAAGGCAGCTGTTTTACCTGTGCCCGTTTGTGCCTGACCCAGCACATCATTGCCATCGAGTAATATTGGGATTGTTTGAGCCTGAATGGGCGAAGGGGTTTCATAACCCACGTCATCCAATGCTTTTAGAATTGATTTATTCAGCGCCAGTTGATCAAAGGCAGTGACTGGGTCGAGTGTCATGTATAGTACCTAAATAGAGTAAATATTGAGTGAATGTGTGGAACACCAAGGGTTAGCTGGAGTGTCCTGATTACCTCTGTGTATAAAATAGCGTATAAATTTGTGTATAAAATTCGATTCAAAATCAGAGGGCTGCGTAGTGTAACGGTTTATGTGCGATTTTGCATGCTTTATTTTCGTACAAAATTGACTGATAGGGTGAGGTCGCAGACTGGGTTAAAATGAGTACCAATATGGACGTGAACGACATACTGACAGAGCTGCGGCGATTAGCAAACCCTGACAAAGTTAAGCTAAAAGAAGCGAAATTCGGAATCGTCGCCAAAAATTCACTCGGAATTTACCAAAAAGAACTCAAAGTGTTAGCAAAGACCATCGATCAAAATGATGAGCTTGCACTGCAGCTATTCGATACGGGTATTTATGAAGCCAGGATATTATGCAGTAAACTGTTTAAATCTGACTCTATTACTGAAGAATTAATGGAAAAGTGGGTAATAACATTTGAAAACTGGGAAGTATGTGATTCGTTTTGTATGGGATTTTTCGCTCGATCTGATTACGCGCTGCCAAAAGCTATTGAATGGTCAACAAGAAAAAACGAATTTGAAAAACGAGCAGGATTTGTGCTGATGGCTTGCTATGGATTTGCAAACAAATCCGCAGCAAATAAAGTATTTGAGCAGTTTTTTCCAATAATAAAGAGAGAAGCGATTGATGAACGGCTTTACGTGAAAAAAGCGGTTAACTGGGCTTTAAGAAATATTGGTAAGCGTAATATTGATTTGAATAAAAAGGCGATTAAGGTGGCGTGCCAGATTTTAAAAATGAATACTAAGTCGGCTAATTGGATAGCGAAGGATGCATTGAGAGAGCTTCAGAAACCCGATGTGAATATTTTAGACTACCCAAGAGAGAAATATCGAAATGGCTGAGGTAGAAAATCCAGAAATTATAAAGGCAGATCTAGCAAATACTCACCACAATGAATCGATTGTTGCCCTTCTTGATTTATACGCTAAAGATCCAACGGGTGGTTCCGAAGGTCTTACGGATTACGCAAAGTCAAATCTTATCCCCGCTTTGCGAGATAGACGGCATATTCATGCATTTCTAGCGTTGGTTAATGGCAACGCGGTTGGTTTGTTAATTTGTATAGAAGGTTTTTCGACTTTTTTATGTAAGCCATTATTGAATATCCATGACATCATCGTTAGCCCAGAATACAGAGGTAAGGGGCTATCGACGAGGTTACTCGAAGCGTGTGAAAGGCTGGCGTTGGAAAAAAATTGCTGCAAACTCACATTAGAGGTATTGGAAAGAAATGAAGTAGCAAAGGCGGCCTATCATAAATTTGGTTTTAAAGGATATGAATTGGATCCAGGCATGGGGCAGGCGTTATTTTGGGAAAAAAAATATCATCTTGACGCAGTACCAGGTTAATTAGAAAAATTAATTTACTAAAATTTAATAAAGAGTTCAAATATGATTGAATTTTCAAAAGAGAATAAAGAAGAAATAATTTTAAAAATAAAGACTCACTTTCGTGATGAACTCAATCAAGAGATTGGCGGATTTGATGCGGAGTTTTTACTGGATTTTTTTGTGAAAGAAATAGGACACTATTTCTATAATCAGGCATTAACAGATGTTCACGCATTGCTTGAAAAACAAATGGATTTGATGGCAGATACGATCTATGATTTAGAAAAGCCTATTTTGAACAAATAATAAGTGATTAAATTAGGGGTGCCGTTGAAAAAAAACTATTAGCACACAATTAAATACCAGATAATTAACTGTAAATAAGAGGAATGGAAATGGACTTCTTTAAATTTTCCGATGACGAGATATTTTCTATTGCAAAACCTATTATTGATAGCATGAAAGACGGTGCCAATAGAAAAAATTATAAGTTGTTTTCAAGTTATTTTTCGACAAAAATGCTTGAGCTGGTCGGTGAAATGAAATTTTTAGAGCAAACCGGAAAAAATATCCTGGAACTAGGCGAGCTAAGTACTCAACATAACATAGGTTGTGTTCGACGTGAATCAGGGGTCACTGTAGTATACAAACAGAATACAACAAAGAAAAAGGGCGAGCTACTTTGGCAAATGTATTTGGACGACGAAAATGGTCGAATAAGCGTGTTTGATGCATGTATTTATTAAATGTACTGCGAACTAGAAAGTGACCTGTCGCGACGCAGCGATTGCGGATTTTCCGGGTATCCAGGAATTACTGAGCCGCAGTAAATTGCCTAATGATGATTTTGTAGCACATATAAAGAATTTTATCGTATATGTAGAGAATCATAATATCGTTGCGGTAGGTGGCCTTGAAATTTGTGGTGCTTTTGGTTTGCTTCGTTCAATCGCGGTTGCATCAGAACATCGAGGGAAAGGGATCGCCAAGAAAATATATGAATTATTAAAGGTCAGAGCGCACGGTTTAGGTATCAACAGGCTCTACTTATTAACGGAGTCCAGTATAGAATATTTCGCTAATTTGGGGTTTCGAATTATGGATCGCGCTGATGCCCCGGAATTGATAATGGAGACTAAGCAGTTCAAAGAACTTTGTCCTTTATCTGCAACGCTTATGTACTGTGATATTTTACATGGGGTTAAACGATATTAGGCTATTTGGTCAGGATTAAAATTGTTTATTTAGTCAAAAGGAAGCACATGAGCGGCTCCATCTTCCGTTTTATTTACTGAATGATTCCTCGTTCAATCTAACACATGCTTTGAACCTCCCTACATTCGAATATGCTTCCTCAACATATATTAAACGCATTACTATTATCGCCACCGATGGAATTATAAAAAAAATATTCTATCCAGTTTTTCCGCCAGATAAAAATGCGGATAATGTTATAGAATGGATAGAAAATAATAAGGGACGGTAAGATCGCATCTACATCAATTAGTCTGCCATTTCCAAATCATCTCTAACGGCGTCTATGCCGGCCATGGCGCACTTTTCGTCTATTTTACCTGATGGTGCGCCACTCACACCGACACCGCCGAGAATGCTACCGCCTATATTTATTGGCAGTCCGCCAGCAGTCACCATTAATCCATCCAGTTTGGGTACCTGGAATGGTTTAGTGAATCTATCTTCTAGTTCTGACAGCGCGGTATTAAAAGCCATTGCAGTGTGTGCTTTTTGTTTGCTGATAGGCCCGGTAATATCCATCGCCAGCACGTCACGTAATACAACTTGTGGATGCCCACCGCGGTCAACGACGGTGACAGCTATTTGTACGCCTTCCTTACGACATTGTGTTATTGCTGCTTGTGCAATACGTAACGCGGTTTCCATCGACAGTCGTTTTATATTGATCATCATCGGTTGCTCATCGGCATACGATAGTGGTGTGAGAATTAGGTACAAAGGGATCAGAATTTTAATGAGCGTTTTCATAATAAAGACTCTCCAAGCATTAAGGTAAATCTATTGTGTACAATTTTAGACGCACCCCGCAATAATTGTCAGTCAAGCAGCCAAAAATTATGGCATAAACGTGATTTTTATCTGATATTTTGATTTTTATGGTCAATAAGCCACCAGGTATCAGTTTGATGTAGAGTTGGCCCGAGTTGTTTGCTTTGTCATCATATTTATTGTGTTTGTACAGAAAACGCGATAATAGGGTTTGAATATATTTCTACCAGGGATCTTGATGGAGGGCTGATTGCCTGAAATTTATTTTGTCGATTATTGTGAATTTTTTACATATTTATTGTGCCAAAAATTATAGAAAGTCGATCTGTATTGTAGAAAGATATAGTTAAGCGGCAGAAAGAATAGCGAGGTTTCAACATGAAAAGGGTAGGCAGTGAAAAGAACCGGATAATGGTCAGTCGGATTAGACACGCTGTCAATTTTGGTTGGTATGTCGTGTGCCGTGAAGGTGTAATAGGCCCGTTCATTCCACGCCAGGTGGCGGTTGAGGCAATGAATAAATATAAAAAACTAAAAATGGAAGGTAGTTACGAATAGGGTATCTATATAATACGGTAAAATTAAATATTAGGGCAAACAGGTATCAATGCAACGAATTATCTTTTCGCTTTTTTTTTATTCCGTCACTGATCATATTGACTCGTTTAGTAAAGTCATTCAGTGCGGTGAGTAATTCTTTGTCACTTTTATTTTTAATATTTTTCATATCGTGGCTCACCAGGAGTATTGCCGACATAACGCCAAAAATAGGTATTAGCCAAATCAGTAATAAATAAAGGTACTTTTTATTATTTGTGTATAAATTTGATTTTAATACCGTAGTTGAACCCAGTATATTTAACGCAATGACGGTAATACAAGCAAATCCAAGTAAAACAGTGAGTGCCATAACGTTGGCCCTTTAGTTGAGAAAGATTCAGCTTTCTTTGCTGTTATCAGGTTTATCCTTCAGATTTTCAACCCAAAATATTGTTGCACCTGCTACGGCAGCAGGCATGACAATAAAATTACCAATGGGAATCATTGTTGCTAGCATTGTTATTCCGCCAAATCCAAGGGATTGCATACGGTGTTTAGATAAACGTTTGCGAACATCCTTAAGCCTGATTTTATAATTCGCCATCGGATAATCGGCATATTGCATTGCCAGCATCCAGGCGGTAAATAACATCCAAAGAAAAGGTGCGGCTAGTTGCAATATGGGCACAAGAAAGAGAAGCAAAAAGGGTATCGCCCATGCGATAAAATAAGCGATTTTTTTCAGTTCGTTGATCATATCAGGGACAAATTCTTCAATCATTTTTTTAAAGCCGCTTTCGGGTGGTTTTTCACCCGTCAGATAATGTTCCACCGCTTCGGCGAGTAATCCGTTAAAAGGCGCGCTTACCAAATTGGCAAGTAAAGAGAAGGTGTAAAACGAAATCAGCGTTGTAGCGAGCAAAAACAGGATCCACAATAACCAGTCTAACCACTGTAACCAGTCTGGTAGTTGCGGCATGATTTCTTTCGTTAGCAGACCGAAATACTGAATCCCGAGGCTGATTAACACAGAAAACAGAATAATGTTTATTAGAAATGGAATGACGACGTATAGTCGTACACCCGGTTTATTTAATAATTTCAGTCCGCGAAAAAAATAATTTGCGCCAGTGAATGGGCCGCTAGTCATGATAAATTGCCGTCTGGCTTCCAGATCCCAAACGCTTCTTGGGGTGTTGGTTGTTGCATATCTTGGGTTGTGTCGTCTAATACTTGATTGGAAAATGCATATAGATGCTCTAAAAATTCCTTTTTTTCCTGTGCAGGGAGAGATTGTTTTCCTATGACTAAGCCGATAATGGCGGCCAAATATTGTACCGCGATGAGCTCATCTTCGCTGCGCTGATCGTGTTTCTTCAGTGTCTCCTGCACTGACCTTATAAGTTGGTCTGATAGTTGTAACTCGCTCATGTCTTATTATCCTGTTTACTGGTTTGTCGTAACTATTTATTTATGTTTCTTTATTTATACTTCTATCGTTAATACAACCATTAGCACGGGTTGCGCTTTAGCGTAGCTGCATTCGCGGGTTATTAGAGATAGCAATTCTAACTTAAACCCGTCTGTTGTGCGATATTTTGTAGCTAGGTGATACTGTGTGCAAAATGCATGTTTTCCGGTACGTCGATTTTTTGGGATCATCAATATTTCGAATGTTCGTTCACTTCGATAATGTTATATGATATCAAGCAATTGCTACTTGTAAGTACCTCTTTTTGGGAGCACTTTGATTAAAAGGCGCTTTTTAAAAGATGTTTAGGAGAAGTGTGATGGTTGACGAAAAAAAAGATGTGCGTGAAATTCGTATAAATCCGGTTATACCAACCGAATCGGTGTTGGTTGCTACAGCCAGAAGTATGCGGCCAAAGAAAGAGGAAGAATTGGCACCCCGGGATACACGTAAACACGTTGATCGCTGTCCCTTTTGTACAGGTAACGAGCATATGACGCCGCCTGCTATCGATACTTTCCCTGAAGAAAAAAATTGGGAAATTCGTATTGTAGAAAACCTCTATCCCGTATTAGGCAGTGAGGTTCAGGGACAAAATTATGTATTTGGATTACAGCAGGCAATTGATGGTTATGGTAGGCATGAAGTTATAGTTGATCATAATCACCATGGTATTGCATTGCATGAAATGAGTGAAAAACACATTGCTAATTTATTTACTGCGTATAGAAACAGGATGAAGTTGTTATATGACACAGATAGTCGGCTTCGTTATGTGTTGGTATTTAAGAACTATGGACCCGCTGCGGGGGCCAGTATGGCACATACACATAGCCAAATTATTGCAACGCCGGTGGTACCAAACAATGTTCAATCTGAGGTGGAAAACAGCCATGCATTTTACAAAAAAAATGCACATTGTATTTTTTGTACGTTGATTGATGAAGCCTTGACGTTTGATGCGACGATTTATGATAAATATTCGGGTGAAATTAAACGTAAAATAGATGTTGGGCAATATATTATTGAAAGAAGCGAAAAATTTATCGCTATCAAACCGTTTGCCAGTCGTTATGAGTGGGAGGTACACATTTTACCTTTGGTTCACCAAGCGGATTTTTTGACGTTGAACCCGGATGACGCTCTGGATTTTGCAAGGGTATTACGTCGCACCATGCAGCGCCTTGATACTGTAATAGGGGGGGCGCAATATAATTATTTTCTTCACTCGTTGCCACATACCACAGCAGATTCAGGCTGTAAAAATAGCTATCATTGGCATCTGGAAATATGCCCGCGTACCAGTATCCCTGCCGGGTTTGAGTTAGGTTCCGGCTTGTTTGTAAATACCATTAGCCCGGAAGAAGCGGCTGATCAATTACGTGGAGTACAATTGGAATAACAAGCTCAGAATAGTGTTGAGTTCAAACATTCTTTTGCAACACAGCATTTGCAACATCTCAATAGCTCAAATAGTTGTTTGATTGTATGAATGGTCTAGACTCTATTGATGGACAAGAATACTACTCATTTAAACGACGGCGAGCCAGTTTACCAAGACTGCATACCGTTGGTTTGGAAAATCTTCAAATCGAGGCCGGATCCATCAGAAATAATCCTGATTCACAATTCAAATGAAGAGATATTGAAAGCGATATATGCGCTGGATGATACCTATGCGGATAGCGAAGACCCCCATGATACACTTGCTCAACAGGTGACGCGCATGGACGCAAAAATAAATTTTTTGATGAGCATGGTGGGGCAATTATTATCGGAGTCACTGATCATCCCTGGTCGACATAATATTTCGTTGTCATCGACGGGGATGCAGTGGGAAGATAAGCACGCGCCAGAAGTTAACGCCTATTTACACGTTCAGTTGTACCTGAAAATAAATTATCCGAAACCTGTCATTTTACCCGCTGTGGTCAATTCAGTAGAAAAGAAGTCAGCCGAAGAATTTAATATTACCGTGAGCTTTGAAAAACTGACCACATCAGTGGAAGAATGCATAGAAAAACTGATTTTTCGCCACCACCGACGCCTTATCGCCCTCACTCGTCGTTAGGGTCCACTTGCTATAAATTGGCCCCATTTGTGTTGCTTGCCTGCTGTATTCGGTTTTCGGACTAAGATAAAACATAAGAAATTAGTAATAAACTAATGATTGCTTGGTTTGACTTTGGTTACATTTTAGTTAAATCTGTGCCGTATTTTTGACATAGGATCAGAAGCGTGCTTAACTAAATCTAAGTTATCTGAACGACCAATATTTGACGTTAGCTGGAAATAGTGCCGTAATGTGTTAGATTATATATAAAAAATTATTGCAATAGTTTGATTAACTGACATTTTTTGGGAGAAGAGGCATTGAAAATGACTGAGTCTGCGACGATTTTTCTCGTTGAGGATGATTTGAAGTACCGACAAAAAATCCTGTCAATTCTTGAATTTGTCGGTTATTCCGATGTAGTGGTGGCACAAAGTGATTCATGGCGTGCAGAAGCTGAAAAAATAGAAGACCTGGATTCAATATTATTAGGTCAGTGCGCATCAGAAGAGGTGCAAAACCACTTATGTCATGACATGCACCAGTGGAATGCTAATATTCCCTTATTATTGCTCATTGATAACAAACGTAAGGCGAAAGTGTCGTCTGACACCATTTCTGAGGCGTTTCAATTACTTGATTTGCCGCTGACCTATATACAATTAACGGATGCGTTGCAGCAATCTCATATTTTCCGCATATCAGACCAATCGCCCGCTAGTGGCAGGAACCTGGAGCTATTCCGCAGTTTGGTCGGCAACAGCCGTGCCATCCGAGGCGTGCGCAAATTAATGGAGCAGGTGGCAAATTCAAGCGCCACGGTTTTAATCCTGGGTGAATCGGGCACAGGAAAAGAAGTTGTTTCTCGTAATCTACATTATCATTCAGAACGAAGAAATGGCCCGTTTGTACCGGTAAATTGTGGTGCAATTCCGGCTGAATTACTTGAAAGTGAATTATTTGGTCATGAAAAGGGTGCATTTACCGGTGCAATTAGTGCTCGGCAGGGGCGTTTTGAATTAGCCAATGGCGGTACCTTATTTTTAGACGAAATCGGCGATATGAGTATGCCGATGCAAGTTAAGTTGCTTCGAGTATTACAAGAGCGCACATTCGAACGTGTCGGCAGTAATAAAACGATTCAGGTTGATGTCAGAATCATCGCTGCGACGCATCGAAATCTGGAAAAACAGATAAAAGAAGATAAATTCAGAGAAGATTTGTTTTATAGATTAAACGTGTTCCCCATTGATATGCCTGCATTAAAGGATCGTATTGATGATATTCCTTTGCTGGTGAATGAATTGGTTGCTCGCATTGAGCATGAAAAACGCAGCTCAATTCGTTTTACACCCGCAGCGATGATGGCCTTATGTCAATATCGTTGGCCCGGAAATGTGAGAGAACTTTCTAATCTAATTGAAAGACTTATAATCATGCATCCGTATGGTATTGTCGATGTGTCTGATTTGCCGGATAAATTTCAAGCGCTTGCTGAAAGTAAGGGAACTGCACCTGTTGAATTTGAACAGGTCATTGCGCCAGTCGAGCTTAATAATTCACCACGCTTACCCCGCGATGGGTTAAATTTGAAAGAACATCTAAATGATATGGAATTTACCCTCATCAAACAGGCTCTGGATGAAGCCGGTGGTGTTGTTGCCCATGCGGCAAAACGTTTGAATATGCGACGTACGACCCTTGTTGAAAAACTGCGTAAGCATGGTATCCAGCGCAATGAAAGTATGACAAGAGTTTGACTGATTGCCCTTCCGGTAATTGTTTAGCTTTCTAAGTTATTGAATTTAATAGATATTTTTTTTCGGCACAGATATTGCTCTTTGTTTAGTGATTTTCAAATAATCACAGGCAATAAGTGGGAGCAATGTTTTCAATGGGTCACCGTACTTCACACAGTAACTTACATAATAGCTCTCACAATAGTAGCTCTCACAGTAATTCAATAGGCGCGCAAGATTTACAAAACGCGTTTCATACGTTTAACCAGCTATCCGAAGAGCTTATCTCCTCGTATGCCGTGCTGCAGTCACGCGTAGCCGAGCTAAATAGTGAGCTTGCTGATACGCGCAGAGAAAAAATGTATGAGCTGGCAGAGAAGGAACGAATTGCCGGTCGACTCTCTACCATTCTCAATGCGCTACCCGCCGCAATTGTTGTTTTAGATCGTTTCGGTTGTATTCAGGAAACCAATCCTTCCGCAGATCAATTGTTTCGTGATTGTGTTGCCGATCAGAAACTTGTCGGTTTACCTTGGGTTGAAGTGATTAAATGTGCTTTTGCACCTCGATCAGACGACGGACATGATATTTCGTTGAAGGATGGACGTCGCGTAAATATTACTACCAACGCTTTAGAAGCAGATACCGGGCAAATATTATTAATCAAAGATGTAACCCAATCCAGAGAACTCACCGAGCAATTAAACCGTTTTCAGAAAATGACGGCAATGAGTGAAATGGCAGCTGGGCTTGCCCATCAGATACGAACACCGTTAGCGACATCAATGCTTTATGCCTCTCATCTTAAACAAACGGAATTAGAAACGGAAAATCGTCTCGAATTGGTTGACAAGGTTCAATCACAAATGCGTCATATCGAAAAACTAGTCAACGACATGTTGATGTTTGCGCGCGGAGATGTAACTGATAATCAACCGTTTTTATTGTCCGCGCTGATCAATGATTTGCAAATATTAACGCAAAGCGAAATTAAAGATAACAATGTTAATTTATATATTAACAATGAAATGGCCGACAAAAAGGTGATGATGGTCGGAAGTAAGGAAGTATTGTTAAGTGGTTTACAAAATATAATTAGCAATGCAATACAAAGTTTTCACGGTGCTGACTATTTTCATGGGAATGAGGAGTCGCGGAAAATTATTATTCGTGTAAACCAGGCTGAGGCGAATATGGTTGACATACTGGTCTGCGATAACGGAAAGGGTATTTCAAAAGAACGGCAAGATAGAATTCTGGAACCGTTTTTTACTACTCGTTCACAAGGCACCGGGCTGGGTTTATCCGTTGTAGATACCATTGCAAAAACATATAACGGCTATCTTTGGTTTGAATCGGCCGAAGGAGAAGGCAGCACTTTCGCTTTGCGATTGCCCTTCTCTAATAAAGAGTCTAATAGAGAGTCGAATAAAGAGTCAAATAAAAAGTCTGCTGAAGAGGGGGCAGAAAAATGACCCAATCAACCATACTTGTTGTAGAAGATGATTTGTCACTGCAAGCTGCATTATGTGATACGTTAGCGCTCGCGGGATTTAAGGCAGAGGCAGCATCCAATGCGGCATTTGCAATGGATATGTTGAAGAAAACCAACTATGACATGGTCGTCAGTGATGTGCAAATGGAAGAATTGGATGGCCACGCATTATTAAAACGTATTAAAGCGCAACGTCCTGATTTGCCGGTTTTGCTGATGACGGCGTATGGGTCGGTACAAAAAGCAGTGGAAGCAATGCGCGACGGTGCCGTTGACTATTTGGTTAAGCCATTTGAGGCTGAAGTTTTGGTTAATCTTGTAAGCCAGATAGTAAGCCAAAGTTTTTCTAATGACAGTGAATTTATCGCCATAGACAATACATCGAAAGAAATACTTGGATTGGCTCAACGTGTTGCAAAAAGTAACGCCACTGTAATGATAAACGGTGAAAGTGGTGTTGGTAAGGAAGTGCTCGCAAGATTTATACACAATAAATCACCTCGGGCAAACAAACCTTTTGTTGCAATAAATTGTGCGGCGATACCGGATAATATGTTGGAAGCAACTTTGTTTGGCTATGAAAAGGGCGCTTTTACTGGTGCTTACAAAGCATGTGTAGGGAAATTTGAACTGGCGCAGCAAGGAACTTTGTTGTTGGATGAAATTTCCGAAATGGATATTAGTTTGCAGGCCAAATTGCTGCGCGTTTTGCAGGAAAAGGAAGTGGAAAGATTGGGTGGAAATAAATTAATTCCATTGGATGTGCGTATCCTTGCAACATCGAATAGAGACATGAAAGAGTTGGTATCTGTCGGTAAGTTCAGAGAGGATTTGTACTATAGGCTTAATGTTTTACCAATTAAACTACCTGGATTAAGTAAACGCAGGGATGACATTGTGCCTTTGGCGTTGAATTTTCTTTCGCGCAGCGCAAACAGTTATGCCAGACCAATACCAAAATTGTCAAAATCAGCCGCACATAAATTAGTGGGCTATTCCTGGCCAGGAAACGTGCGCGAATTGGATAACGTTATGCAACGTGCGCTGGTATTACATACAGGAAAGGACATCGTGCCTGATGATGTGCGATTTGATTATATAGAAAGCAGCCCTATTAAAAGTAAAAGTGAACACAAAAATAAATTAGATTCATCCGGGACAGAAGAAATGGTATCGGTCCCGCAAGAAGGTGACCTGCATCATGATGTGAAATCACATGAATATAATTTGATTGTACAAACATTGAAAGAAACGGCCGGTAGTCGCAAGTTAGCAGCTGAAAAATTGGGTGTTAGCCAAAGAACGCTGCGTTACAAATTGGCAAAAATGCGTGATCTTGGAATTGAAGTACCTTGATTGTAAATATTAATTAAAGAGGTAAAAATATGGATAAAATTAATAGTATTGATATGGGTGCATTGCTCTCCCAACTCCGTGCTACTGCCGCCGCTGTACAAGGCGATGTTGGCGCAACGGCAGGTGTCGCAGGTGCGAATAATCAAACAACGACGGAGTTTTCCTCTTTGTTAAAAAAATCGGTTGATGCTGTTAATGAAAATCAAAAAGCATCACGGGCACTGGGCACAGCTCTGGATAGTGGTGACACGAACGTTAGTCTGGAACAGGTAATGATTGCGAGTCAGAAAGCCAGCGTTTCATTTCAGGCCATGTTGCAAGTTCGCAACAAAATGGTCTCCGCTTATCAGGAGATAATGTCAATGCAGGTTTAGTAGGACAGGTAATTGTCGGGGAAAATATTCGATTTATTACAGTGTTTACTTAAATTCGTATTAGGTAATTTAACTTAAGGTTTGACTCTTGACTAAAAGTTAACTCAAAGTTTAACACCAGGTTCTAATATATGGCAGCTGCAGAAAAAAAATCTTTAACAACACAATTTGATGGTTTTTCAAATCTTAACGCATTGCGTCAGCTCGGTTTACTGATTGCATTAGCTGCAAGCGTTGCAGCCGGTGTATATATTGTAATGTGGTCATCCACACCGAATATGACGATGTTATATAGTGAGCTTTCTGAAAAAGACGCTGGATTAGTTATAGACGCTTTACAAAAAAGTTCTGTACGCTATCAACTTGGTGGAACAAGTTCAATACTTGTTCCATCGTCGGAAGTTCATGATGTTCGTATGAGTCTTGCTGCACAAGGTTTGCCCCAGGGCACCGCCATAGGTTTTGAGACTCTCAATCAAGATCAGGGTTTTGGTGTTAGTCAATTTATGGAAACAGCTCGCTATCAGCGGTCATTGGAAGTTGAGCTTTCACGATCGATAATGGCGTTGAAGAATGTTCAAACCGCGCGGGTTCATCTCGCGTTACCAAAACAATCGGCATTCCTGCGAGATAAAAGGAAACCCAGCGCATCGGTTTTGATCAGTCTTTATTCCGGTCGCGTGCTGGAAGAAGAACAAGTTATGGCGATAGCACATATTGTTTCATCCAGTGTACCCAATTTAACAGCAGGTAATGTGACTGTGGTCGATCAAAATGGCCGTTTGCTAACGACAAAAGATAGTTCCCGTAACATGGCACTGTCTGCGTCCCAGTTAAATTACGCGCGTAAACTGGAGAAAAATTATATTGAACGTATCGAAGGTATTTTGACGCCTATCGTTGGCCCAGGTGCAGTGAGCGCGCAGGTAACGGCGGATGTTGATTTTACCTTTACCGAGCAAACACAGGAGTCATATAATCCAGACACACCCGCGCTGCGAAGTGAGCAAGTGGTGGAAGAAAAATCCGTAAATGCATCTGCAAGCGGTGTGCCGGGTGCGGCATCAAATCAACCTGATGCAAACAACGCAGAACAAGATGCGGCGAATTTTGCAAATTCCGGCTCGTTTGCTGCCCGACCATCGAACAGTCGAAGTCGAAAAACCCAAAATTATGAATTGGATAAAACAATAAGCCATACAAGATTGGGCATGGGCAGAATTAAACGTTTATCGGTGGCAGTAGTCATTGATGATAAAAAATTGGTGAGTAACACTGGCATAGTGACAAAGACATCTTATTCCCCTGAGGAGATAAATCGCTTTTCGCAACTGGTCAAAGAAGCTGTTGGATATAATTTACAGCGCGGTGACAGTGTAAATATTATTAACGCCGCTTTTTTCGACGCTGTTGAACCTGAGCCATTACCAGAACTGGCTATTTGGGAACAAGCATGGTTTATCGATATTGTTAAAAATGCTATAGGCGGTATTCTGGGGCTGGCATTATTATTTGGCGTACTGCGCCCTGTTATGCGTTCACTTGCACAAATTGGTAAGGAGGGGCCAAGACAACAGTATCCTGCCGCGACCGCTGCTGCGGGTGCCTCGTCAGATGCTTCAACAACACCTACATTAGCTGCGCCAGCGAATGATACGCTGCAAGTCGTTCAGGCTGCTGCTGAACAAGACCCAAAACTGGTGGCGCAAGTTGTCAAAACCTGGGTTTCTAATGAATAG
>CAZZJI010000009.1:49600-70104 GCA_964654485.1 uncultured Gammaproteobacteria bacterium
TCTAATGAATAGCTCTATAATAAATGGTGCTCAAATCAATAGGTATGCAATCAGCAGATATCAGTTGAATATGGATCGTTGTTGGTGTTGAAATGAATGGTGTAGAACGTGCCGCTATATTGCTGTTGAGTTTGGGGGAGCAAACCGCCGCTGAAATTTTGCGGCATATGGACCCCAAAGAAGTCCAAAAAGTGGGCATTGCCATGTCCGAAGTAAATAATATTTCAAAAGATCAGGTCGATAACGTTGTAACGGATTTTTTAAGAACCGCAGAAAAACACACCTCCATTGGCTTGGGTAAGGATGATTATATTCGTAATATGCTGGTGTCTGCTTTGGGTGAAAATAAAGCAGGTAAAGTCATCGATAGAATACTTTTGGGTGGTAATACTAAAGGACTTGAAACCTTGAAGTGGATGGACCCGCGTGCTGTTTCAGAACTTATACGACTCGAACATCCTCAAATTATCGCCATTGTTTTAGCGTATCTTGATGCTGATCAAGCAGCTGAAGTGTTAGTGCTGTTGCCAGAGAAGACGCGCGTGGATGTGATTATGCGAATTGCTACACTGGATGGCATTATGCCCAGTGCGTTAAGTGAATTAAATGCCATAATGGAAAAGCACTTTGAAGGGCAGACTAATATAAAATCAGCCAGCGTCGGCGGTCTAAAATCTGCTGCCAATATTTTAAATACAATGGATAGCTCAATTGAAGCGGGGATTATGGATAATCTCAAAGAGACGGATGCTGATCTTGGCGATAAGATTCAGGATTTGATGTTTGTTTTTGATAACCTTGCCGACCTGGATGATCGCGGCATACAAACATTATTACGCGAAGTTTCGTCTGATGCGCTTATTTTAGCACTAAAAGGGTCTGATGAAAGGTTGCAAGAAAAATTCTTTAAAAATATGTCTAAACGTGCGGGGGAAATGCTTCGCGAAGACCTGGAGGCAAAAGGACCGGTCAAACTGAGCGAAGTTGAAGGTGCCCAAAAAGAAATATTAACTATTGCGCGTCGCATGGCGGAAGCGGGCGATATAATGCTCGGTGGATCGAGTGCTGAAGAATATGTCTAAAATCATTAAGCAGGGCGAAAACAAATACAGCGCGTGGGCAATACCTGCTGTGCAGAGTTCGCATATCGTTAATCGGGGAACGGGCGAAAGTGGCTCTGTTTCAGGAAATTTGCGTGCACGCCTGGACCAGCAAAAACAGGATGAGGGCTATGAAAAAGGCTATCAAAATGGAATGGCGGAAGCCGCTAAAGTGGTGAATAAACAACGACAAACCGTCAGGCATCTTGAGCAACTTCTGTGTACTCTCAATGAACCCTTTGATGAACTGGATCGGCAGGTAGAACAAGAACTGGTTACTCTGGCTATTGCAATCGCACAACAGATTATCCGGCGCGAGATCAAAATAAACCCCGATCAAATAATGGCGGTTATACGTGAAGCCTTGGAAGTACTGCCTAGCGCGTCGCGTAATATCAAAATTTCACTTCATCCGGAAGATGCTTCGGTGGTAAATCAATTGAATACTATAAGCAGCGAAAATCAACAATGGTTGTTGGTCGAAGATGCTACATTAATGCGTGGCGGTTGTAAGGTAACGACGGACACATCGCAGATAGATGCGTCTATTGAAAGCAGACTTGCCGCGATATTTGCACAAATTCTAGGGGGTGAGCGTGAACAAGATAAACCAATCACCTGACGCAAATCGAAATAAGCTTTGGGCAGAACAGCTAGCGCTTCATCGTTCCAGCTTGTCGTCAACTACTTCACTTGTTGTCGAAGGACAGCTCACCAGAATGGTGGGTTTAACACTGGAAGCTATCGGTTGCAAAGCGGCCATTGGCGAATTGTGCAATGTAGAAGTGTCTAATGGTTCATTTATTGAAGCCGAAGTTGTTGGTTTTTCCGGAGATCGGTTATTTTTGATGCCGACCGCTGATATTCGAGGCATTGTACCCAATTCTCGAGTGATTCCTACAGGCAGGGTCTACGAAGCAGCAGTGGGTGAGTCATTATTGGGCAGGGTGATTGATGGTGCTGGTCGCCCGCTAGATGGTGCAGGACCATTGAAAACGACTGCACGAATGTCTTTGATGGGGCGTCAGATCAATCCACTTTTACGCACCCCAATCAGCGAACAACTTGACGTTGGTATTCGAACAATAAATACATTGTTTAGTGTGGGCCGTGGGCAAAGATTAGGTTTGTTTGCCGGTAGTGGTGTTGGTAAGAGTGTGTTGTTGGGTATGATGACTAAATACACTAACGCGGATGTGGTCATCGTTGGTTTGATCGGTGAACGTGGTCGTGAAGTAAAAGAATTTATTGAAAAAAATCTTGGGCCAGAAGGCATGGCGCGTGCTGTTGTCGTCGCAGCACCTGCGGATAGTCCACCAGTAATGCGTTTGCATGGCGCGGCAATGGCGACCAGTATTGCCGAATACTTTCGTGATCAGGGCATGAATGTATTACTGTTAATGGATTCGTTGACCCGCTATGCACAAGCGCAACGCGAAGTGGCCCTGGCGATTGGTGAACCGCCTGTAACAAAAGGATATCCCCCCTCCGTTTTTGCCAAAATGCCACAACTGGTAGAACGTGCGGGCACGGGTGATAAAGGGGGGACGATTACTGCGTTTTATACAGTATTAACAGAAGGTGATGACCAACAAGACCCGATAGCCGATGCATCACGTGCGATACTTGATGGCCATATTGTTTTGTCCAGACAACTTGCAGAAGGCGGCATCTATCCTTCGATAGATATTGAGGCATCAATCAGTCGAGTGATGACTGATATTGTATCGGAAGATCAACAGATTGCTGCACGTCATTTTAAACAACAGTATTCACTCTATCAACAAAACCGGGATTTAATCAGTGTCGGCGCTTACGTGCCGGGAACAAATCCAGATCTCGATGCCGCTATTGCGATGCATCCTCACCTCATTCAATTCATGCAACAAAATATGAATCAGGCTGTGTCACTTCAGGTTAGCAACAATGACCTCGCGGGTATAATTCAAAAATCGATTGAGGTAAATCAGCAGGTTGTACAAACGCAACACCAGGATCAGCCAGTGGGGATGCCGACTACATAGTCAACATTAAAGTAGGTAGGGTAGTGTGTGTTGTTGGTTTTCATGTTACTATTTCGCACTCTAAACTGGCGTGTACATTTTCTGTTTGTAAGTTTACTGGTGTTCTGGACTGATCTTTTAATAACTATTCATGTTTAAACCATTATCTCTTTTTATTGGCTTGCGCTATACCCGCGCCAAACGCCGAAATCATTTTATTTCATTTATTTCCCTGATTTCCATGATGGGTATCGCGCTGGGTGTGACTGCACTTATTACCGTGTTATCGGTAATGAATGGCTTTGAAAAAGAGCTGCGTGAACGCATTTTGGGTATGGCGTCACACGCAATGGTCCTTGGCTATGATGGAAAATTGTATAATTGGAAAGAGTTAGCTGATATTGCGCTAAAACGTGAAGATGTATTAGGTGTCGCACCGTATATCAAGGCAGAGGGCATGTTGACCACTGGTCAACAAGTAAAGGGTACATTGATCCGCGGTATATCACCAGAAAAAGAACCTGATGTCTCTGAAGTAGGTAACAAAATGTTATTTGGTTCAATTAATGATCTGATACCAGGTGAATTTGGCATCATCCTGGGTAAGGATTTAGCCCGTTCTCTTGGTGTATTGCGGGGAGATAAAGTCACGTTAGTCGCGCCGCAAGCTAATATTACACCAGCGGGTATTCTGCCACGGTTAAAACGTTTTACTGTAGTGGGTGTTTTTGAGGTGGGCATGTATGAATATGATAATGCATTGGCGCTATTGCATATCGATGATGCGGCGCGCTTGTTTCGTATGGGCGATTCGGTATCAGGCATACGCTTAAAATTAGTCGATATTTTTGATGCACCCTACGTCGCGCGTGATTTGGTAAAAGATTTACCAGGGGAATACCTGATCAGTGACTGGACGCGGCAACACGCGAATTTTTTTCGCGCGTTAAAAATTGAAAAACGCATGATGTTTTTGATTCTGATGCTAATTGTTGCAGTTGCCGCGTTTAATATTGTATCAACGATAGTGATGTTAGTGACAGACAAACTGACAGAAATCGCGATATTACGTACTTTGGGTGCTTCACCAAAGAGTGTGATGGGCATATTTATGATTCAGGGAACCGTGATTGGCACGCTAGGAACGCTTATGGGTATGGCGGGAGGGGTTGCTCTGGCGCTGAATGTCGATACGGTTGTTCCTTTTATTGAACGCATGTTTGGCACTAAATTTTTACCCGGCGATGTTTATTACATCAGTGATTTTCCGTCAGACTTACATTGGGATGACGTTATTTTGATTAGTAGTGTTTCATTCTTAATAAGCATATTTGCCACAATCTATCCTGCCTGGCGTGCGTCTAAAACACAACCGGCTGAGGCATTGCGATATGAGTAACCCTGCGCCACTTACAACGCCGCCCTCAACTCCAGTACTGAAATGTAACGCGTTGACGAAAACGTTTGATGAAGGTGGTTTGAACGTCAATGTATTAAAAAATATTAGTCTGGAAATCAGTCCCGGTGAACGTGTGGCGGTAGTAGGCAGTTCGGGTTCTGGAAAATCGACGTTGTTGCATTTGTTAGGTGGGCTTGATTTACCCAGTAGTGGCACAGTTGAAGTCAATGGTCAGGCATTTTCTGCTATGGGTGAAGCAGAGCGTGGTATTGTTCGTAACAAAGTCCTGGGTTTTGTTTATCAGTTCCATCACTTGTTACCGGAATTTACAGCACTGGAAAATGTTTGCATGCCATTACTGATCCGTGGCGTGTCTCCCGGTGAAGCAAGTAAAAAAGCAGCTGAAGTGTTGAGTCGTGTTGAATTGAGTCAGCGATTAGGACATAAACCCAGCGAGTTATCCGGCGGTGAACGACAGCGTACCGCTGTTGCCCGGGCATTGGTGACGAACCCGCGTTGTATTTTAGCCGACGAACCTACTGGTAACCTCGACCATAAAACAGCAGAACGTGTTTACGAGTTGATGTTAGAGTTACATAAGGAGTTAGGCACCAGTTTTGTTGTCGTGACACATGATCAAACACTGGCAGCGCGTATGGACAGGATATTAACTATTGAAGATGGTGTACTGATAACAACGGGTTAACTTAAATATCGATGTTCTTGGCATTTTCGCGCTTCATTCGTTTTCTTTCCTTGCGTAATTTCCAGTTTTTGATGACATGCATGCGCCATAAAATTCTGACGATAACATTTCCAACGACCGCACAGATTAGCCCAACCAGCAACGACCCGAACAACAATGGTTGCCAGATCGCGTCAAATTCCTGCATAAACCATTCTGCGGTGAATTCAAATTTGATATCGGGTAGCGGCATTTGCAATATCTGCGCACCCACTAAATAAGTGAAGTAGAAAATAGGTGGCACAGTGATTGGGTTACTTATCCACACCAACACCACCGATATGGGTAAATTCGCCCTGATTAGCAGTGCCATCAATGCCGCGATCACCATTTGAAATGGTACGGGTATTAGTGCGACAAATATTCCAACGCTCACCGCCCCGGAGACCGAATACTTATTTAAATGTAACAGATTCGGATCTTCCAGCAATTTACCTAACCAACGTAACATTTTGTGGTTTTGTATTGTTTTTTGATCAGGCAAATAACGTTTTATGAGTCTTTTAGGCATTACTGTAAGTTATTTGTATAAGAAATTATGCGACCTTTATACGGGTTAATTATGCCTATTTCCATCATATTGTGTCAAAAACGGTTTACTAATAATGCGTTTATTCGCCATTGCGTTTTTAACTGGAATTATTCTTTTTCTGCAATTTCCTTTTTTACCGGACAGCCGCTGGGCACTGGCGTTAGGGATTATTCTCCCGCTTGTTTATTATACAAGCCGACAATCTTCACCACACGTTTTATTCATTGTATCTATATTATATTGTATAACTGGGTTGTTATGGGCGTTGTTTAGGGCCAATCTATTTTTCGATTCAGGTGGCATCACAGCTGATTTGGAAGGCGAAAGTTTGCTGGCGCAAGGAGTGATTGTTTCACTACCGACGGTAACTAACCGCAAACGCAAATTTCAATTTGAAATTCAATCCTTACGTTATCAAGGTCAGCAAATTAAGCCGACGGGGCGTGTACAATTGAGCTGGTACAGCGGATTTCAACAGGTAAATCTGGGTGAGCAATGGCGTTTCATTGTTAAACTAAAACGGCCACATGGGTTCATGAACCCGGGCGGTTTCGACTATGAAGGTTGGCTATTTCAAAAAGGTATTCATGCGACAGGTTATATTAAAAAAGAACTTTCTACAAAAAATAAAAAATTTTATCCAGATATAACAGGCAATATAAATAAACGACTTTCCGGTATCGAACAGGCGTCGTTAATCGACCGGTTCAGGCAGCGGTTATTTGGAAAAATATCTACGCTATTGATGTCTCATCCGAGTAAGGGGCTGATAAAAGCACTCGCCATTGGTGACAGACAGGATATTACGCAAGTACAGTGGGACGTGCTCACGCGTACCGGCACAAATCATTTAATGGCGATTTCCGGATTACATATCGGGCTTGTGGCCGGGTTTGTATTTTTTTTGATGAAGTGGAGTTGGCGTTTAATTGGTTCTGTTCGCGGACAAGGTGTATTGTCCCGTGTGTGTTTAATCCTGCCAGCAAGTAAATTCGCCGCTATATTTGCACTTTTAGCGGCAACATTTTACGCCATGCTTGCTGGGTTTTCCATCCCGACACAGCGTGCATTGGTGATGGTTGCACTGCTGATGTTTTCCGTATTTTTGCAATGTGAGTTTAGGCCGGGTGTCATATTAGCGGTTGCGCTAGTGGTAATATTGATAATCGACCCCTTTTCTGTATTAGATACTGGATTTTGGCTTTCATTTAGTGCCGTCGCGATTATTTTATTTGGCATGTCGGCACGTTTGTACCAAAGAAACCTGTGGTGGAAATGGGGGCGCGTTCAATGGGTCGTTGCTATTGGGTTATTGCCACTTACATTACTTTTTTTTCAGAAAATATCGTTGATTTCACCATTGGCAAATTTAGTTGCCGTTCCATGGGTGAGTGTAATTACCGTACCGTTAACATTAATAGGCAGTGTGGTTGTTTTTCTCTCCGATGATGTAGGAGCACTATTTTTAAATTTAGCTGCACGCTCATTTGATCTGCTCTGGATTGTCCTTAACCGGTTAGCGAATATACCGTTTGCAAGCTGGCAACAGCACAACCTTGTTGGATGGACAATTGTTCCAGGATTGATCGGTATATTCTGGTTACTTACGCCGCGCGGTGTACCCGCGCGATGGTTAGGTGCGTTAGGGCTTTTGCCGATGGTCCTTGTTAAACCAGGGGTGCCTAAGGAGGGTGATTTTTTATTTACATTGCTGGATGTTGGCCAGGGTTTATCGGCTGTAGTACAAACGCGTCACCATGTTCTTGTTTATGATACGGGACCCCGATTTAGTGACCGGTTTAACACTGGTAGTGCGGTGATTGTGCCATTCTTATATTACAATGGAATTAATGTCATCGACACGCTATTAATTAGCCACGGTGATAGTGATCATATAGGTGGAATGGATTCAGTTGTTGATGAGATGGATGTGAAAATGATTTTGACCAGTGTGCCGCAAAAAATACGGCATAATAGAAGTATAATCGAGTGCGCAGACTCACAATCATGGCAATGGGATAAGGTTAAGTTTGAAATTATTTCCCCGCCGCTTGATAAGAAATTAAGAAATCAATACAGTGGCAACAATGCTTCGTGTGTACTAAAAATAAGCAACTCCGAAGGCAGTGTGTTGTTAACTGGAGATATCGAGAAATCTGCCGAAAACTATCTACTTAGAGCTTATAAAAAAGGCGACTATATAGAAGAGGGTGGGCATTCCACTGACACGCTGCTTGCAGATGTGCTGGTTGTCCCGCACCATGGCAGTAAGACATCGTCTACAGTGCCATTTGTGGCGGCAGTGGGACCAAAATTTGCCTTAGTACCAGTAGGTTATAGAAATCGGTTTAATTTGCCGCGCGCTGAAGTGATCGATCGATATAAAGCGAAGGGTGCTGTAGTGATTGATACTGCGAGCAATGGCGCCATTGAGTTCGCATTTTTTCAGAATCGGCATCAGGGCGTGTATAAAAATTCACCCATCCTGTACAGAAACGAAAACAGAAGATTTTTTAATCAATAATGAAAAGAACCACTGAATATTGGTTTTTATCAAAAAGTGTCTTTGCTTTGTGCCGCAACGTTGCCATAACGATGCGATAGCAATATCATAGGCGCAGAAAAAAGTTATGTTACAGGGTATTAAGTAATCTTGTTAATGCATATTAAGAAGGAAAAATACAGTGTTTGAAATTGTACAAGCGGGTGGCTGGTTGATGTTTCCGATTATTCTATGCTCAATTGCAGCAATAGCGATTATCGGAGAACGTATTTGGTCATTACAGAAAAAGAAAGTAGCGCCGAAACATCTGGTCGCACAAATTTGGCATTGGCACAAAAATGACGAGCTCAATCTAGAAAACATCAAATATCTTCAATCCAGCACGCCACTGGGTCGAGTTCTCGCAGCAGGTCTTGTCAATCGCCACCACAGCAGGGAAATCATGAAAGAAGCGATTGAAGATACCGGAAGGCACGTCGCGCAAGATCTGGAAAAGTTTTTAAATTCGCTGGGTACGGTCGCTTCAGTGACACCGCTGTTAGGGCTGCTTGGCACCGTAATCGGTATGATAAAGGTGTTTACGGCCATTACGGTGCAAGGCATTGGTGATCCGGCGGTGCTTGCGGGTGGTATCTCAGAAGCATTGATCACAACCGCGTCGGGTTTATCGGTCGCCATTCCCAGCCTAATGTTTCATCGCTTTTTTCGGGGCCGTGTTGATGAATTGGTGATTGATATGGAAAAAGAAGCCTTAAAAATGGTGGAGATCATGTCCGGTGATCGGGAAAGAAGTACAATTAACGGGGCGGCGAAATCGGAAAAAAAGTCAAAAGCAGCCAGTAAATGAATATTCGTCCCGTAAAGAAAGAAGATTTAGACGTCAATATTACGCCACTTATCGATGTGGTGTTTTTATTATTAATTTTTTTCATGGTATCGACCACGTTTAAACATGAAAATGAAATTACCATTAGTCTCCCGGAATCATCGTCAAAATCGCTTCCGAAAGAAAATAATATTATCGAGATCGCAATCGACGCCAAAGGTACCTATTATATTGATAAGCGTCAGGTCGTGAATACAGAGCTAAAAACAGTTAAGCTCGCTTTGGAGAAAATAGCGGGTGATCGCAAATCTCCCACCATTCTTATCAGTGCAGATGCACAAACGCCTCACCAATCGGTTATAGTTGCAATGGACGCAGCGCGGCAACTGGGTTTTATAAACTTAAGTATCGCGACGAAACAAAATCGATCTACTGAGGAATAATGTCAGATATAGAAGATCCCAAAGCGGTTAAAGAAATTTACCGCCGCTTTTTTCGTTATGTTACGCCTTATTGGCGCGTATTTATGGTCGCAATTATCGGTATGGTGATGGTGGCGGTAACTGACACAGGTTTTGCTTGGCTGATTAAACCAGTGTTAGATGGCGGTTTCGTTGATAAAGACCCGGACATTATCCAATTAATCCCCTTTGTTGCGATTGGCATTTTTATTTTTCGTGGTGTTGGTACGTTCATTGAAAACTATTATATGGCCTGGATTGGTCGTAGCATCGTGCGCGATTTGCGGGAACAGATGTTCATTCATTTGTTACAATTGCCCACATCCTATTATGATTCCTTGCCATCCGGACAGCTGACATCAAAATTAATATACGACGTTGAACAAATTGCGCTGGCTGCGACACGTGCGGTAACCGTTATTATTCGCGATAGTCTCACCATCACGTTTTTAATTGTCTATCTGGTTTATATCAATTGGATGCTTTCGATCTTTATTCTGGTGATGGGACCTATACTTGTTTTAATTGTTAGCTATGTCAGCAAGCGTTTCCGAAAAATCAGCAAAAATATTCAGGGAACCATGGGTGCAGTAACTGGTGTTACACAAGAAGCAGTCGATAGTCATCGCGTCGTTAAAGCGTTTGGCGGGCAAAAGTATGAATTAGCGCGGTTTGCTGAATCGAATATACTGAATTTTCGTCAGAACATGAAAATGGTGGTCACTACATCGCTGTCTGTTACGGTAATACAACTTATGGCCGGGATAGCATTTACTGCTATCTTATACGTGGCGACGCTCGAGCCGAATCTGGAAACGGTGTCTGTGGGCGTTTTTATGTCATTTCTATTGGCGTTGACGTTATTGTTTGCGCCGCTAAAACGATTATCAAGCGTTAATGCCGTGTTTCAAAAAGGTATCGCTGCTGCCCAAAGCGTTTTTAGTTTGCTTGATTCTGAAATTGAAAAAAATTTGGGTGGCGAGCAGGTAGAAAGAGTAAACGGTGAAATAAATTATCAAAATGTTTCCTTTTCCTACAATGAAGAAAATGGCAACGTATTGCATAATATTTCTTTTAGCGCCAGTTACGGACAGACAATTGCATTCGTGGGTCGATCGGGAAGCGGGAAAACATCTCTGGTCGGACTGCTACCCCGGTTTTATGATGTCACTTCCGGCCAGATTTTGTTAGGTGGTCATGATATTCAGAAACTGAATTTGGATTGTTTACGTAATCAGATCGCATTAGTCAGCCAGAATGTCATTTTGTTTGATGACTCAATAGCGAATAATATCGCCTACGGCAACCTGGAAAATTTTAGCAAAGAGGACATCATCAAGGCTGCCGAAGCTGCTCACGCAATGGAGTTTATCAAGGAACTGCCTGATGGATTAGACACACGAGTAGGCGCTGATGGTGTTATGTTGTCCGGCGGGCAGCGACAACGAATCGCAATCGCAAGAGCGTTGTTAAAAAATGCGCCTATTTTAATATTAGATGAAGCTACGTCGGCGCTTGATAATGAATCTGAGCGGCATATTCAAGCAGCATTGGAACAGTTAATGACTGATCGCACCACGTTGGTGATAGCCCATCGCTTATCGACTATTGAAAAGGCAGATTTAATCATTGTGCTGGATCAGGGGAAGATTGTAGAACAAGGCACACATACTGATCTGCTTAGCCAGAAGGGTGTGTATGAGAGTTTGTATCAATTGCAATTCAGGAAAGACGCCGAATAGGTTGAAAGCAACGGGTAGAAATTGAGCAATGCTTTGCCAGTACGCTATTATTACCAAGCACTAAGCACCAGAATAGCAGGTTCATCGATTGTGAAACAACTCGACACGTATTGGTATAGCAGAAGTTTTATTGTTTTATTACTATTACCCCTATCCTGGTTATTTCGATTAATCACTATTTTTCGCCGTTGCTTATATCAACTCGGGTTGCTGAAAACCCATCGAATACCTGTGCCCGTCATTGTGGTAGGAAACATTAATGTAGGGGGTACCGGGAAATCCCCATTGGTTATCTGGTTGGCGCAATTTTTAATAGAGGCGGGTTATCTGCCCGGCATTATCAGTCGGGGTTATGGTGGTAAGTCTGATATCTGGCCGCAACAGGTGCTCGAAGGCAGTAGTGCGGAAGCGGTGGGAGACGAGGCCGTGATGATCTCGCAACGTAGCAAGTGTCCGATGGCCGTGGGTCCAGATCGAGTTGCTGCGGCACGATCACTTTTAAAATACACTGATTGTGATGTCATTATTTCAGATGATGGATTACAACATTATTCACTGGGGCGTGACATAGAAATTGTCGTTATTGATGGCATTAGGCGATTCGGTAATGGCCATTTTTTACCTGCTGGCCCGTTGCGCGAATCCAGAAAAAGGCTGAATGATGTTGATTTGGTCGTTGTAAATGGTACTGCGGGTCCCAAAGAGTATCAAATGAAGCTCGTTAGCGATAAAGTCCAAAACTGTAAAGACAGTTCTATATGCTGCGACTTGGGTGATTTTAATCAACAGGAAGTACACGGAGTGGCGGCAATTGGCCATCCGAAACGATTTTTTAGTGATTTAACAAAATCAGGATTAAAAGTGATAGAGCATCCCTTTCGGGATCACTATTTTTTCAAACCTGAAGATATCAGTTACAATGATGGAAAAGCTGTTTTGATGACTGAAAAGGATGCTGTAAAATGCAAGTCTTTTGCGCAACCGCATCATTGGTTTGTGCCGGTGGATGCGAAATTAGATAATAGATTCGGTCAACGTTTGTTGGCACTGCTTGTAAAGACTATTGATAGGACCATTGATAAGAACATTGGGAGGAAAACGAAGCGTGGATAGTAAATTGTTAGATATATTGGTTTGTCCTTTATGTAAAAGTCCGCTTGTATACAAAAAGGATGTAAATGAACTCATTTGTAAAGCCGATCGATTGGCTTTTCCGATTAGAGATGATATTCCGGTGATGTTGCAAGAAGAAGCGCGTCAACTGCCTGCAGATGAGGAAGTGTAATGGCGGGAACAACAGCGGTAAAAGTCGTTTTCGTCTGTATGGGCAATATTTGTCGATCACCGACTGCCGATGGTGTGTTTAATAAAATCGTTGAATCAGCGGATTTACACGATGTTATAAAAATTGATTCCGCCGGAACACATGCTTATCATGTTGGCAATTCACCTGATTCAAGATCACAGGAATGTGCACTAAGGAGAGGCATTGATCTTAGTCATCTGCGCGCAAGGTGTGTTATTAAAGATGATTTTCGGAAATTTGATTATGTGATTGCAATGGATCTGGATAACTACCGCAACCTGGAAGATCTTTGTCCTGAAGGATTGGATCATAAGCTCAAATTATTTATGGACTACGCGCCGCAATTGAAAATCAAAGAAGTGCCTGACCCCTATTATGGTGGTGTAAATGGATTTGAGTGCGTATTTGATATGGTTGAAGAAGCGTCTAAAGGATTATTGGAAGAGATAAAAAAATCATTATCCTAAGGGGTTCAAGCTGATTGAATGAGGCTTTGTTGTTAAGCACTGGGCTTATCAATAGAACAGTACATTAGCCCGATCATTCGTGTATTTTCACTATGAAATAACGAATGCTATTGAATTGCACAAACAATACTACTTAACTACTTACTTATTTACGATGACGATTCTTTCGAAGATTGTTGACCATCCGATTTTTTGTTATCACTTTGGGTGTTTATCGTTGTTGACGTGGGTGGTGCATACGTCTGGTTTGCGGGCGTTTGAAAACCACTGGCTTGCTCATTTTTTGTTGTCTGAGCTAGACCACTAGCATTTTCAGATGACATCTGCGCAGGTTTTATAGTATAGGATGCTGCGTTCTCATTATTTTTAGCTGAAGACTTTGTTTCAATTTGTTGAATTTTTTTCTCAGCCGGCCTCTTTGTTGGCCCATTATTTGGTTTTGAATCAAACGTGGGTGCATTATTTTTTTCTTGTAAAGGAGCAGTGTTTGTATGTTGTTTGACTTCATCTGAACCCGTATTAGTTGCTGTAGAGGGTACAGGTTTGCGATCCACTTTGGTTTCAACTTGCAAGGATTCCCTCTTTACTTCCTCCGTCCTGGTTTCCTGCGTATTGCTAACTGATTTATCTTTAAATGGCATAATATTGTTTGCAACAGGTGCGGCTGGCGATGCATTAGGTAATGGTGAGCGAGTTACATTTACGTTATTTGGTTGAGATTGAGAAACCGCTGCAACTGGCGTTGATGATTCAGTAGGTTGTTTGTCAACACGCGTATTCGTGTTCGCGGTTACATTTGACTGAACATTCTCAGCACTGGTGACCTGCTGCGTCGCGTCGCGGCTTTGAGAATCAGTTTGAGTAGAGCCATTCGCTGTAGAACCACGGTTTTCGCGTGGAGCTCTTCGTCTACCACCGCGTTTACCGCGTCGTTGACCCACATTATTACGTTGTTGAGTTTGTTCCTCAGCTTGAGGTTGTGTTTTGCTCTGTTGCTGTGCACCAGTAGCAGTAGGCGGCGTTTGTTGCTTATGTTGTTCAGTTTTTTCCGCAATATTGCCGTTTGTCTTTTGTGCGTTCTTGGTTTTTGCATCTTGCACTCCGGACCTTGGGGTGTTTCTGTTTTTTCCAGTGTTGTGGTTAGCGCTTTGGTTACGCGTATCCGGGCGACGACGAGCTTGGTCTCTTGGACGCGTATTTCTGGATGACGTATTTCGAGGTCTTGCATGTTGTGTTTTTTGTGGCTTCGGTTTTTCTTCCACTTGTTTCGGTTCTTCCACACTGCCAGTAAGACTCGACCATAATCGTTTGATAATGCTTTCGCCATTTTTCTTTTTAGCCAGATCTGGTGCTGGCGTAGGCGGCGTGACTGATTTAACCATTGGTTCTTCAGGTGAGACAACCGTTTTATCGCTCACATTTGTCGGTGTTTCAATTTGGTTTGCTAGCCGATAGCTTGATTTATTTAATTTATGCGGTTCATTTGTTTTGACACGCTGTACTTCATAGTGGGGTGTTGTCAAATTTGGGTTTGGAACCAGCACCACCGAAATTTGGTGACGTTCTTCAATATTATTGATTATGCTTCTTTTCTCATTTAACAAAAATGTTGATACGTTGACGGGCAGTTGTACTACGATTTTAGCTGAACCGTCTTTTAACGCTTCTTCTTCTATTAATCTTAAAATAGACAGCGAAAGTGATTCTGTTGTACGTATTGTGCCTTGTCCGGTGCAGCGTGGGCATACTATTTGACTTGCCTCGCCCAGAGAGGGGCGTAACCGTTGACGTGACATTTCCAGCAAACCAAATCTTGAAATTCGGCCAATTTGGACTCTGGCGCGGTCCGCCTTGAGAGATTCTCTCAATTTATTTTCGACTTCACGTTGATTGCGCGATGACGTCATATCGATAAAATCAATGACCAGTAAGCCACCCAAATCACGTAGACGCAGTTGTCTGGAAATTTCAGCAGCCGCTTCGAGGTTAGTGTGTAATGCGGTTTCTTCAATGTCACCACCCGATGTGGATTGGGCAGAGTTGATATCAATCGATGTCAGTGCTTCTGTGTGATCGATGACAATTGAGCCACCCGATGGCAGCCGAACGTCTCTGTTAAACGCGGTTTCTATTTGACTTTCTATTTGATACCGAGTGAAAAGTGAAACCGGGTCTTTGTAGTGTTTTATTTTGTGCAAATTTTGCGGCATGACCATTTTCATAAAGTCACACGCCTGATTGTAGACTTCTTCAGAATCTATAAGAATTTCACTAATATCAGTGCGTAAATAATCGCGTATAGCACGAATAATGAGGTTACTTTCCTGGTAGATAAGAAATGGTGCTGGTTTTTCTTTTGATGCTTTTTCGATCGCGCCCCATAAGCTGAGCAAATAATCCAGATCCCACTGTAGTTCTTCTGCACTTTTTCCCACGCCAGCAGTGCGTAAAATGAGTCCCATACCCTCGGGTGCGGTGAGTGAACTCATTGCTTCGCGTGCCTCAGTCCGGTCATCACCCATAATGCGTCTTGAAACACCGCCTGCACGCGGATTATTTGGCATCAAGACCATACAGCGACCCGCCAGACTAATAAAGGTGGTTAAAGCAGCACCTTTGTTACCCCGTTCAGCTTTATCAACTTGAACGATGAGTTCCTGGCCTTCTTTGAGTACGTCTTTGATGTTAACGCGGCCAGATCTGAGATTGACGGAGGGGTCAAAGTAGATTTTAGAGATTTCTTTTAAGGAGAGGAACCCGTGACGCTCTGAGCCAAAATCCACAAATGCGGCTTCCAGACTCGGTTCGATGCGAGTGATTTTTCCTTTGTATATGTTGGCTTTTTTCTTTTCGCGACTTGCTGATTCTATATCTAAGTCATAAAGTTGTTGGCCATCCACCATAGCAACACGCTGCTCTTCCTTTTGAGCCGCGTTTATTAACATTCTTTTCATTTTACCTGCTCTTACAACAGGCGCTCAACCTACTTCATTTCGCTTCCTAAGCGGACATCACACGAGTAAATAAGGTGTGTGGAATTCTATTTCAATCAAATGTTTTAGTTATCGCTAAATCAATTTGTTCAAATATCGTTCGCTTTCCGTCTGGAATGCGGGGGAGCGCTCGTCGTCTTAATTGTTGTTTATTGATTGGGCTACTTGCTACCATTAGTTGCTAGTAATATTGCTGATAAAAATGCCTGTAATCAACAAAAGTGTCATTCAGTTGCCAATGTGCTTTCGATTCCAATCCCGCTCATATATCTTTTATACATAACCCGGTTTTTTTGTCTCATTAGTTTTTCACCCAGGTTAATATATCTGTTGTTGTCTTCTTTCTAAAACATCCTTTAATTTATTTGCCACAATGGCCGTATGCCAATGACACCTTAAATCTAACAAATTAATCAATACTCAATTAACAAGTTATTAACTACATCTTATTAACTGTGTCCGTCGTCTGATTTGGGTAATACACGAATCCGTTCAGGCTTCAAAAGAATTTGACAAAAAGCTTGATAAATTTGTTATTAACTAAGCTTTAAATCATCGGTATAAAGCCCATGAAACTCGAAAACGTTTAATATTCGCTGACGGTTTTTCATACGGCTTGTGGATAATAACCTCTCTTTACGTTGCCCGTGAGACATAGTATAGCCGTAATAAATGTATATTACATCAATTCAATAACATAATTCCCATAAGTTATTAATTTATATATAAAAGCCTCGTTCAAAATAGTGATAAAATATTTGTCTGACTAATAATATAACGCGTTTTTATGGAGAAAAGTACGAGCGTGCAAGCGAAAGTGCAAAAATCGACAGTTGAGTTTGTTGAGATTGATGATGACCTGGCAGGACAAAGAATAGACAACTTTTTGCTCGCTAAGTTGAAAGGTGTACCGAAAAGTCGTGTCTATCGTTTAATAAGAAAAGGCGAGGTTAGAGTAAATAAAGGCCGTTCCAAGCCACTATACAAGCTTCAAGCCGGCGATATTGTGCGTATTCCGCCGGTCAGGCAACGTGAAAAATCAGATGAAACCATTCCTAATGATCACGTTCTAACTTGCCTTGAACACGCTATATTGTACGAAGATAAATCAATGTTGATGCTCAATAAACCGTCCGGTATTGCCGTGCACGGTGGCAGCGGAGTGGCATACGGTGTTATTGAAGGATTAAGGGCGCTTAAACCAGAAGAAAAATATCTCGAATTAGTGCATCGACTTGACCGCGAGACATCGGGCTGCTTGCTTATCGCGAAAAAACGCCCCTTTTTACGCTCGCTGCACGCACAATTACGGTGCAAACAGACTGAAAAACGTTACCTGGCGTTAGTCAGAGGAAATTGGGGCGATGAAGAACGTCGCATCGACGCGCCATTGCACAAAAACGTACTGCAATCGGGCGAAAGAGTTGTCAGGGTGAATCCAGAGGGAAAAACGTCGATCAGTATTTTTCGCGGGAAAATTTCTACTAGCGAAGCCAGTTTAGTCGAGCTTGTTCCCGTGACCGGGCGTACCCATCAGTTACGCGTACACGCCGCCTTTGTCGAGCATCCCATTGCCGGTGATGACAAGTATGGTGATAGCGACTTTAATAGGAAAATGCGTTCGTCAGGCTTAAAACGCCTTTTTTTGCACGCTCATTTTATCAAGTTCAAAATGCCCGATGGGGAAAGCAGGGAATTTAGCGCTGAATTACCCACTGAATTACAGAAAATTGTTGATCAAATTTCTATCAATTTACGTTCTAACAATACACAGACGAAGGCAAAATAGTCATGAAGTACAAGCTAGTTGTGTTTGATTGGGATGGCACGTTGATGGATTCACAGGCACATATTGTCGGTAGTTTTCAATCATCAATACGTGATCTTGCATTACCCTCTCGGTCAGATGAAGACGTTAAGAATATCATCGGCCTGGGAATGAAGGAGGCGATAAAGGCCGTTTTTCCCGAAATGGACGATTCGTTTCACCCGCAATTTGTAGAACGCTATCGTTATCACTTTCTAATAGATAGTCAATCCCGCTCCGAACTTTTTCCGGGGACACTAGAGGTACTTGAAAAACTCACCCAACTGGGCCACTTTTTGGCCGTCGCAACAGGAAAAGGTCAAAGCGGACTGAAACGAGTATTAAAAGAAACGGGTTTAGATCATTATTTTCATAGTACACGCTGTGCGGATGAAACCACGTCCAAACCACATCCACAAATGCTACAGGAAATAATGGAAGAACTGGACGCACAGCCTGATGAAACCCTGATGGTCGGTGATACGGAATACGACCTGGAAATGGCGAGTAATGCGGGTGTTGCTTCACTCGCAGTCAGTACCGGTGTACATGAACGCGAACGCTTATTGCGCCATGATCCAGTCGGTTGTATTGCCCATATTGGCGAAATGCTGGATTGGTTGAATGATGTCGATTAATGTATTTTGAACATGGTCGTTAATACTAGTATATAGTGTCCTCGTATATATAGAGTCTTTAGGATAAAAAGAGCAATAAGAGAAAAATTGATAACAGGGTTTACACTGAAAGACTTTCATCTGAAGAATTAAGGGTCAATAGAATGTCAGACAATGAAGATAAAAAGACTTCCCCGGTAGACAACTCGGAAGGCAGCACGGGTAGTGCGCATGATGAAAATGCTGGGAATAGTAATGGCAATGCAGATAATGCATGGACTGAAGCAAAAGAAATAAAACACGCTGATATGCTGTCTGATAAAGAAAAGAATCAAAACGATGAAAATTGGCAACGTGACGTCATTAGCAAGCTGGCGACGACCGCATTGGATGAACAGCGCAAAGCGCGTCGTTGGGGTATCTTTTTTAAATCACTGACGTTTGTTTACCTGGGTATTTTATTAATTATGTTACTCAATGACTGGGGTGATGACGTAGACATTGCAAATGGGAAAAAAGGTGGCAAACATGCCGCACTTATTGAAATCAAGGGTGTCATTGCAGATGATTCCGTGGCTAATGCCGTCACTGTGATAAGTGGATTAAAATCCGCATTCAAAGACAAAAACACTTCCGGCGTTATTCTTGAAATAAACAGCCCTGGGGGTAGTCCGGTACAATCTGGTTATATCAATGATGAGATTATTCGACTTAGAAAAAAATACCCGGATATTCCTCTCTACGCGGTCATCACCGATATATGTGCATCGGGTGGTTATTACATTGCCGCTGCCGCTGACGAAATTTATGCTGATAAAGCCAGCCTGGTGGGTTCGATAGGTGTACTCATGGATAGTTTTGGTTTTGTCGATGCGATGAAAAAATTAGGCGTAGAAAGACGATTAATCACCGCTGGAGAACATAAGGGATTTCTTGATCCATTCTCCGCAGCAAAACAAGAAGACGTCAAGCATGTAAAAGGTATGTTGGCTAATATTCATAAGCAATTTATCGACACTGTAAAACAAGGCAGGGGTGATCGTCTAAAAGAGTCACCCGACTTATTCAGCGGTTTAATCTGGACGGGTGAACAGGGGATTGAATTAGGGCTAGTCGATGCACTTGGTAGCACCAGTTTTGTTGCCAGAGAAATTATTGGTGTGGACTCCGTTGTTGATTTCACCCAACGACCAAATTTTGTTAATCGCCTGGTTGATAGATTAGGTGTTGGAATGGCAAAAGCATTAAGTACACAATTTGGAGTCGGGGCAGGGCAGGTTAGATAAAAGACAGACGCAATGATTTTAATAATGCCAGACGTTTGGGTGTTAGTACTGAAGTTAACATAGCTAAATCTTCAAAATTTACAGGGTCGACAAAACGGCCAGAAATTTTCTTGGGGCTATCCATCTGGCTGCCTCAGTTATCTGGCTTAATTGACGACACGCCCTAGCATATTCAATTGTTTAACGCTTAACTTACTGGCATTGGCTTTGGTACCCATTTTAACTCCGTGCCGTACATTTTACTCAATAGTCCACATTGCCCCACCGGCACCATCTTCTCTAAAAACTATCTTTATTGCGTATTCATTACCGCAACCCGTTACAATCCATGTTTCATTCCACGTTTGACTGCCAACAATCCCCGTTGGCATTTGGGTAACATAGGCTAAAAATGATTCGGGTGCCTCCTCGCATCCCTTTACTGCAACTTTACCCACTACGCCCATCATCGCATCATTAATAAGTTTTTGATTGCATAATGAACCTGCCCGTAATGCCCCCTCCGGTAAATTTTCAGCCATAAGTATTCCTGTTTGAATAATCATGAAAATTGACAGTAAAATTGATTTTGTATGCACTGCAAGGGCCCCCCCGTTGTGTCAATAATAGGTTCCAATAATAGGTTCCAGAGCACAATTGTTTCTAATATCAGTGAACAATTGCTTTCTGATCCGATTAGAGGTAGGCAATGGCCGCAGGCCAGCGAAGCATAACAAC
>CAZZJI010000010.1:0-31288 GCA_964654485.1 uncultured Gammaproteobacteria bacterium
ACCCCTTCATTTCGCGTTACAAATTTATTGAGGAATAGCATCTCGAATTAAGCCACGCACACTATTGATATCATCAGAATTATAGCGACGACTTGGTGCAAGCTCGAAAGATATTTCAAGTTGCAATCGGTTAACGAAAACGTCGACGGCCAGATCTGCAACTCGCCGTGCTGGCTGCGCACCTGCAGGAACACCATCACTAATTTCTCGTTCATCTGCAAACGTTTTGTTTGCCAACGCATGCAGCAAACCAGGAGAATCAATACTGTCAATGGCCTGGAGTAATAATTCAAGAGTATTGATATCTCCGCTAATAATTTCTGTATTCAGGCTCAATCGAGCTTGCTCATTGCCAAGACGTGACAATGCTATCATCGCGGGTAACCTGGCTGGAATCACCGGTCCATATTGAACTAATTTGACAAGGCGCTCTTCTGGCAGGTGCTTCTTTAAAAGTTCTTCACCAGCAGTAGTGTATCCTAGTAGAAGCAATGCTGCGGCACCAGGATTACCAAGCTCAATACCCTTAACGAGTTTAGATTCAAAGTTGATTTGTTTTGTTGTATTATTCAGAAATTTATAAAGTGAGCGAGAACTTCGATCACGAACTTCTTCAGATTGATCAGACAAAGCATCTACTAAAGCAATGGCTGCAGCTTCACTTCCTACAGCATCTAATAGCGCAACCACCTCGATTTTAACGGCTTCATTACCATCGATGAGCAAAGGTGCAATATATTCGACAATAGCATCTTCATGACGAACCAGTCCGGCAGTTAATGAAAGATCACCTTTTTTAACGGCCAGAAACGCCTCATTTACTTCAGCTTCTATATTCACTGATTTACTCATATTTTTGTCCTCATGACTGCACGCAGATAAAATGATTAATAGTGCGCAGAAAATACATTTGTGCACGGTCATTTTGCGCCTGATGGATTGATAGCATTAGCCTGTTTTCTATCAAGCTTCGTACCGGCACCTGCAGGTCCCATCATGCCTTTCCTGGTATGAGGTGTTGTGCTTAATAGATGAACTGTCTCATGCGCCAGCGTTCGGCCTGAACTTGCGACAACAGGATTATCCTCCATTACACACATTTTATGCGAAGCAATAGTACCTGCATTTGCATTATCCTTGAGAGGTGTAGCGTCTTGTTCGTAGGCAACGACAAAAAACACATTAAAATCCGCTGTTATATCGCGAAAAGCCCTTAGATCATCCCACTCATGTTCTTTTTTTGCTACACCTTTAAGATGAGAAGAAAATCGTACGACACCACCAAGATTTTGTTTTATTTTTAAAGCTTTGGCACTTTTACTGACAATTGAAACATTCGTTTGTGGCGTTAATATATTATTAGCCACGTTGATAAGTGCTTGGATGTTGATTTGTTTTCGAGCTGTTATTTGTTTCCTGCCATCGTCTACATAATGAAATACCGTTCGTACAATTTTTTTCTTTTTAACACTTACTTCCAATGTAAAACCAACTTGGACAATTGCAGTTGCTGAGGATACCCAATCAACATGGGTTAACCCCTCTGCAAGTCCTTCCAGTTTTAACGTTGATCCTGATACAATAATTTTCAATATTTTTGGATCACGGGCGCGAGGTGTTAGCCCCGAAGTACCTGAAACCGTTAACGATCTTGAGCCGAAAACCGAGACCATCTGCCACGGGACTTTACCAGTAACATCTAAGCCTTGGTTCGGCAATGATGAAGTAACCTTAATTGACATCGTATCTTCCTTTTAATCTAGTTAATTCATCATACAACGAACAACCAATCTTCTCAAAATGCTATTCATATAAAAATTTATGATCAAGAAATATTTGAGCGAAGAATGGATCAGATCTTGATTCTTGCTTAATCAAAATCTCGCAACTATCCCTAATGTTACATAATAAAGCAAAAGACAAGGCCGCTCTGGTTCATGATAATATCCGACTAATAAAATTGATCAAGGCTGCTCTGGCCGCCTGATATTGGTGTCTGGTTAAAGTTCAGCAAAATAATCCATATTCGAACAGGCAATCATTGTTGGTGTCATGCTTTCCCTTGGTTTGCATTTGTATCGCACTAGAGAGTCGGCGGATCGCCAATGGGTATAGCATAGTGCATAACCGATTTTTCAGATGTAGAGTGATATCGCGGACCATAAATCTCTAAATCAGGGCCAGATGTATGCCGCTTACCTGATTTAAGCAGCCAACTTGAATAAATATAATTAACTGTGCTATCGATATATTTTACCTCTCCCCGATGGGTAAACTTCGCATAGTTTGCAAGGGGTATCTCTAGACTAGCCATGTTTTCTGGCAGCAAATTAATTTCGCTAACCTCAATGGCGGCATAATATTCAAGTTCATCTGTGTTTTCTTTTATCTGCAGAACGACACCGTAACAAATACCGATGACTGCATTTTCAATTTCACTCATACGATTCAAAAAATCAGCCCAAAGAGCAGGTAATTTTTCACCAATATTGTTTTTCTCTGAATCAACACCATAAAAGCAGGTTCGCAAACCGACTAGCTGCATTGTTTTTTGTGTATAAATTTCCGGGGTTAAAGAAATATTCTGATTGATATGCGTTAAATACCCGGAATCGAATTCGATCTTTTTTAGGAACAAGCTTTTATCGCCTATCTTGCGGTATTCATTAGGTGTCAAATTGAATGCATCTTTAAAAGCGCGCGTAAAACTCTGCTGTGATTCATATCCAGCGGAGACGGCGATATCGATAATTTTTAAGTTAGTCGTCAGAAGTTTGTCCAGTGAATTGGCAAGCCTTCTGGATCGAATGTATGTTTTTAGTGTTTCATTAGTCAGCGCTTTGAATATTCGCTGAAAATGCCACTGACTAAGGCCCGCGGCTTTAGCCACTTGTGACAAGCTAATATCAAAGTCCAGATTAGCTTCAATGTAATCGATGCCAACCTGGACTTGCTTAAGATAGTTCATTTTTTTGGCTACTTTCCAGGTGTTTTAAACAGGTGGTTCAAAAAAACCGGTCATTGTGACCAGTTTTCCCTTTTCATTGTATTTGCCATAACTAATCCCTTCACCAAGAACCGTATTTTCGCCATTCTTCATTTGCCACTTGGCGATGCTTTGGTTGTTATGAGCGAGAAAATAGTTTGTGACAAAATGGCCGCCAGGGATTTGTTTATAGAAATCAAGCATGTAGGCAACAAGTTCGTCCCATCCCTTCGCCCGGATCAACGGATCACTGTATTCGCATTGGCTATCCAGGCAGGTTTCAAAGATAGCCCGCTTATCACCAGAAGTCGCCGCTTGCCACGAAGAGGTATATGTTTCCCATGTTTTTTCGAAATTATTGCTCATCTTGCTCTCCTTCTATAGTTGGTTAAGTGCATTTTGTACCCAGTGAGCCCCTTATTTTTGACATTTTGTGCTTTTAACTTCGGAAAATGGGATACACCACAACAGAGTTGATTTATTTATAGACTGCGGTATATTATTATACTTAAGTCAGTATTATAAAGGCGACACCCCACACTATGGCAACCCAGGCAGAGCGACGCGCGCAAACGCGACAGAAGTTACTCAGTGCAGCAAACATTCTTTTTGCAGAACAAGGCTTTGAGGCGACATCGGTTGATCGGATTATCGAGCTGGCGAACGTCGCCAAGGGCACATTTTATCAACATTTTGAATCGAAACTTGAGATATTGATCGCCCTGGAACGGGAAGCGGGGCGTGACAAAACGCAGCAGGCATTGTCGGCCATTGAGGCAGGTGCTCCTGTTTTGCCCATCCTGGAAAAATATCTGCAATCATTGGCTGAATACTTCGAGGCGCGGGAAAAACTCGCAGAGGCGATGATTCTCTCCAGCCTGAGCAAAACGGGCGACAAAGCGACATATCATCCGCAACTCTCCAGCCGGGGATTTATCCATGCCGCACTGCAAGTGGGGCAACAACAAGGCACGATCCGTCAGGATGCCGATGTCTGGGAGTTAACCGGCATGGTGGGCGGTTTTATCACGGTCGCCGTGCTGTGCTGGAGTCGCAATCCACAACCGGGTCAATTAGGCAAAACATTGAAGCGATCGCTGTGGCTATTTTTAGAGGGTGCTCAGGAACGGGGAACTACACGATGACGTCAAGCTTCTTTACATGGCAACAAGCCTATGAAGCGGGTGTCACGCAATGCGGCGGCAAGGGGTGGAATCTGGCCCGGCTGCACCGTTTTGGATTCAACGTTCCTGTTGGCGGCGTGCTCAGTAGTGATATATATCAACAGTTGATGGCCGACCCGGCTCTCGAACCTTTAGTCCATCAGCTTCGGGCAACTATGCTGACACAGCGAGCCGATGACAAACTCGCCAATCCTAAACTGGAGCAACGTCTGCAAACGATTCGCCAAACGATAGTCACCGTGGGACTGCCCGCACAGTTTGCACAACAGCTCACGCTATTCCTTGAAAAACAGAAACTGTCCGACACGCCACTGGCGGTGCGCTCCAGCGCAACGCAGGAAGATGGCGAAAGCGCCTCCTTCGCCGGCATCCATGAAAGTTATCTCAACGTCACCGGTGTAACAGCTATCGAGCAAGCGGTTCTCCACTGCTTTGCATCACTGTGGACACTGCGCGCGGTCACCTATCGCCAAAAAATGGGGATTGACGAACAGGCGTTCGGCTGCGCCGTCGTGATCATGGCCTTGGTCGATGCCCAATCGTCAGGGATCGCCTTTTCCTGTGATCCGACGACAGGCCGGGAAGATGTCACCGTTATCAACGCCAATTTCGGCTTGGGTGAATCGGTGGTCAGCGGTGTGATCGAGCCGGACGAATATCGGCTGAGCAACCATAACATGACGCTGCTCAGCCAGAAAACAGGAAGCAAAATAAAGCGCACCCAGCTCAACGCTAATGGCGGCACACACCTGACCGAATTCGCCAATGCCCGGCATGACCAGGTGCTCTCGGCGGCGCAAATCACCCACCTGGGGCGACTGGTACAACGGGTCTTCTGGGCACTGGACGAAAACGGCGGTGAACAACATCAGGATATCGAGTGGGCATTTGATGGCCGGGCATTTTTTCTGTTGCAGGCGCGCCCGGTAACAGCATTGCCGCGCCTCACCTGCGACGCATTGCGAAATCAGGCCGACATCTGGAGTAACGGTAATTTTCGGGATGCGGCACCGCTGGTGCAATGCACCTTAGGCGCCAGTTTGTTTCCCCACCAGGTTGACATCATTCTACGCGCCCCCTTTGAAAGTATCGGTTATTCCCTGCCCGCCGGGCTGCGTTTCGTCAAGTCGTTCCAGGGTCGCGCCTATTGCAATGCGTCGCTAATGCAATGGCTCTATTTCGACAGCATCGGATTTTTGCCCGCCGCGACTAACCGCAGCATGGGTGGCCATCAACACGAGATCGAGATTGACGCAAAGGCCCGAGGCGGTCTGGGGAAAAAATTGCGCAGAGCGTGGGGCACCGTGAAACTGATGCAGAAGATGAACCGCCACAAAAAAATGGCTGCAGCGCGTGCGGCCAAAGAGGCCGCCTTTTCTGATGCGCTTATTCACACGGACCTGGCAGCGTTAAGCGATGAAGCGCTGGCCAACAAATTACAACAGTGTGAGCAGCAAATCGAAGCTTACGCACTACCCTTTATCATGCTGACCGCCCGGTCTGGCTCAGCGCTAATGCTGTTTGATCTGCTGGACAAACACCTGCCCGGCAAGGGAACGGCCCTCGGCAATGCGCTGCTTGCGGGCGCGGGCGACATCACCAGCGCCAATCACGGCTATCGTCTTCAGGACATGGCCGCCCTCGTTGAAACGGATTCAGCCGCACAGTCATTTTTTAATGCCGACCCCTTTTCGCCCGACAGATGGCAGAACCTGCCGGAATCCTCAGCGTTCAAACAGGCGTTTCAGAAATTTATCGATGAATATGGACACCGGGCGGTATACGAAGTCTATCTCAACAATCCGCGCTGGCGGGAAGACCCAGGCTATCTGTTGAATGTGATTAAACAGAGCATCGGTGGTCCGCCATCATCGCTGCTAAAAGCAAAACAAAAAGACAAGGCAACGCAGGCATGGCAAGTCGTTAAAAAACAGACCCCTCTTTATTTGCGAGCATTCATCAAATCACTGGTCAAACAGGCCGCCGCCGGTGCAGCATCAAAGGAGATGGCAAAGTCCATTTATATTCGACTGTTTGAACCCTTGCGCCGTTTGTTTCTGGAAGCGGGACGACGCTTTGAATCCCGTGGTCTACTGCAAACCGGTGATGAGATCTTTGATTGCGCCTATATTGAGATCACGTCAATTCTCAATGGCGACTGGGATGGCAAAGGCTTGAAGCTGCTGACTCAATCCCGCCAGCTAAAAAAAACGCAGTGGCAAGCACTCTCCGCCCCTGACTTCATCCTCGGCGACCAACCACAATACGCCCACTCGGCACCGAAAGGATCAGGCAATAAACTATCGGGAATGGGGGTGGCCGCCGGATACGCGCAAGGGCCTGCCCGCCTGATCCACTCGCCAGAACAAGGGATCGCGCTAAAATCAGGTGATGTACTGGTAGCACCTTCCACCGACCCCGCCTGGACGCCGCTGTTTTTGAACGCCACCGCCATTGTCATGGAGACCGGCGGCCAACTCTCTCACGGCGCGATCGTCGCCCGTGAATATGGTATTCCGGCAGTGGTCAATATCGCCGGGGTTTTTAAAGTCATCAACGATGGCGATCGATTACACGTCGATGGCGATCAAGGAACTGTAGAGATTATCCTAAACTCATCAGTTTAATCGTAGCAAGAGCGACTAAGATGCGGAAAATGAAGGATATGATATGAGCATAAAAAAACTTAGCGTGGCCGCAGTACAAATGGATGCATTATTTGGCCAACGGCAACATAATTTGGCCAAAGCCGAAGCTTATATACAACAAGCGGCCAATCAGGGTGCACAACTTATATTGTTGCCTGAATTACTCCCCTATGGCTACGGGCTGAACGAGTCTGTTTGGGACGACGCTGAACCGATGGATGGTCCTTCGGTAAACTGGCTTACTGCACAAGCCAAAAAACACGCTGCCTACATCGGCTTCACCTTCCTCGAAACCGATGGTGAAGACTTTTACAACGCCTTTGTATTGGCCGACCCAAAGGGCGATATTGCAGGCCGCGTACGTAAATCACCTGCCCCGGCTGTCGAGTCCTATTTCTATAGAAAAGGAGAAGATAGCCATGTCATTGACACCGAACTGGGTCGTATCGGCGTAAACATCTGCTATGAAGTTTTATTACACCAACGTGTTAACGAACTATATGAGGCCCGTGTGGATCTATACCTGCAACCCAGCGCGGCCGGTCGCCCCAAACCCTTTGTTGCCGGTGATGTGGCGCGCATGGAAAAAGTACTGCGTAATGCCCGCACTGTTCATTACCAAGCACTCGGCGTGCCGATTGTCATGGCCAATCGGGTGGGGAAATTGGAGGGCAAACTCCCCGGTAACATGGGGTATTTAAAGAGCAGCTTTCTCGGGGGTACCTATATCAGTGATAGCAATGGTCAAATACTCAAAGCGTTCGACGACGAGCAAGGTGTCATTGTTTCCCAAGTCACCCTGGACCCAAAATACAAAGCCACAACAGCGCCAAAACGTTACGGCAAAATATGGGCAGTGCCGATGCCCTGGTACAGCCCCGTTTTACCAATAACTCAAAAATGGGGAGAAAAATCGTACGCAAAAAATATTCGACGACAGGAAAAGGCACGCCTGCAATTATAAAAAGAATTCATATGAATACAAATAGCAATCTTGTACAATTTCTCGAAAGATTTATAATGCACTAAACATACTGAATTCCATGCGGCAAAGCACCTGTTTAAAGCACCCGTTGTAATCTACGTTGCAATCTAAGGAACCTCTTTTAAACACAAATGATTATCTCACTCATCTCCGCAATGGGCAAAAACCGGGTTATCGGTATCAAAAATAGTTTGCCCTGGAAACTACCCGCCGATATGAAATGGTTTCGTGAACAAACCATGGGGAAACCCATCGTAATGGGACGCAAAACATTTGAATCTTTCGGTGCAAAACCACTCCCAGGCAGAACTAATATCATTATTACCCGTGACACAAACTATGCAACAAACGAGTGTATTGTCGTTCATTCGATTGAAGATGCAATCAAGGTATCAAACAACGCCGATGAAATTATGATAATCGGTGGCGCGTCGTTCTATTCACAAATGTTAGCGCGCGCAGATTGCATCTACATGACTTATATTCATCATGAATTCGAAGGTGATAGCTGGTTTCCCGAATACAATGAAAAAGATTGGCACGAAATTAAACGAATCGATTGCGCTGCCGATGAAAAAAACAGATATGATTATAGTTTTGTCGTATTAGAGAGAAATAAAAAATAGACCGCCTCTCCCTGGCCTTCTCTCGCAGGGAGATAACAAACGCCAAAAATATTAACTATGAGTCCACCTGTCAAATACCTGCGCGGCTGGGCAAAATGGCCGAAAGAAAAACTACTGGATGCGCGCATTTGTGACCTTGCTTTGCGCATCAAAGGCAGTCCGGTTGAACCACGTATTAAACAATTATTACAAGAACTCAAAACCCGGGGATTTATTTTTCGCCCTCACTTCTGGTTATCGGACGAGTGGTATAGCCCTGATAGCGTGCCCGGCGTCGCTATACCTTTTTATCTTGTAAATCCACGATTAAGAAGACTTGAAAAGGATTTTATTTTAGAGGTAGAAGGAGGTACTAAAGACTGGTGCATGAAATTACTGCGACATGAAACCGCGCATGCGCTACTGAATGCTTACCAACTCGATAAAAAACGTGATTGGCGAAATAAATTTGGACGGCCTGATTCACCTTATCCGGACTCATACTTACCCAAACCATACAGCAAACGTTACGTACACCATCTTCCCCACTGGTATGCTCAAAGCCACCCACATGAAGACTGGGCCGAAACATTTTCAGTCTGGCTGAAACCAAACTCCAATTGGAGGCAACATTATCAAGGCTGGCCCGCTTTGCATAAACTTGAATACGTCGACTCACTGATGCAGCAGATCAAAGAAAAATCAGCAAAACTACGCAATAAACGCCTGACACTGCCCGTTGAAAAAATACGCATTACGTTGCGCGCACACTACGAAAACAAGCTAAAACGTTACGCAGGTGACAACCCTAATTTTTTCAATCAGGAACTACGCTGCTTGTTCCCGGAAACAGCAGATCAACAACATGATGAAAAAGCATCCCAATATATTCGCCGGGCGCGTAATGAAATTAATGACGTCGTTTCGCGTTGGACTTCTGAATACAAATACCGCGTCAATGAAGTACTGGAAGAAATGATAAAACGTTGCGATAAACTGAAACTCAAGGTCACGCGCAATGACGAAGAGATCAAACCCGAAATTATTAGCTATGTCACAACGCTGGTAATGCATAAGATACAGCGTGGCGGATTTCATATTTCATTATGAAAAAGCTACGTGTAATGATGTTAATACATTCCGAACTTGTTCCACCCGAGGATCTTACCAATAAAAATGATCCACGCATGGAAAAATATCGCACTGAATATGATGTAAAAAGCGCACTACTTTCACTTGGACACGAGGTAAGAGTTGTTGCGGTCGCAAATGAAGTTTTGCCAATTCGCAAAACGGTGGAACAATGGAAACCGCATATCGCGTTTAACTTATTAGAGGCTTTTGCAGATAATGGTGCTTGGGATTTTTATGTTGTAAGTTATCTACAGATGCTTGGCGTACCTTGCACCGGCTGCAATCCACGCGGCATGTTGCTCTCTAGAGATAAGGCTTTATCAAAAAAAATCCTTCACTTTCATCGCGTCAAAGTACCTGAATTCAGGGTTTTCTATACCAACAAACCGATCAAGGCAAAAAAAATCAAAAACCTGCGGTATCCGATGATTGTGAAATCGCTCACGGAACAGGGTTCCGTTGCCATCGCCCAAGCTTCATTTGTCAACAACGAAAAGGAACTTCGTGAACGTGTCACGCAAGTACATGAGATGACCGGAGATCATGCTATCGCTGAACAATATATAGATGGCCGGGAACTGTATGTCACCGTCATTGGCAACATACGCTTACAAGTCTTACCCATTCGGGAATTAGTATTTGATAAAGTTGAAGATAATCAGCCGCGCATCGCAACCTATCAAGTTAAATGGAATGAAAAATACCGTAAACGCTGGGGCATTGAATACCAGTTTGCGCGTAATTTACCCGCAGGCACGCCTGAATACATCGAACGACTGGCCAAGCGTATTTATCGTACACTCGATTTGAGCAGCTATGCACGCATAGATTTACGATTAGCAAATGATGGAAAATTATATGTGCTCGAAGCCAATCCCAACGCAGGCATCGCCCGCGATGAAGACGTTATATTTTCTGCAAAAAAAGCAGGTATCGATTATGAAAAATTTATCCAGAAAATTTTGAGCCTGGGCTTGAGCGCTGAATAGCAATCTTTAATTAGCCGACAGACTTTAATTGACTACATTCCACATTAATATATTCTGGATTTTCTTGCAGTTTAATAGCGGTGAGCTCTCCTCCCCATATGCAACCGGTATCCGTAGGAAAAATACCTGGCTCAGAAATAGAACTCGATTTTAGCGTTGACCAATGACCAAATATGATTTTCATCTTTTTACTTAATCGATTTGGCACCTCGAACCAGGGCAACAAATGGGCGTTTGTCTTAGAACTAGGCTGGCCTTTTTCATTTAGTGACAACTTCCCACTTGCATCACAGTATCGCAAGCGAGAAAAACAGTTTACGATAAAACGCTTTCTCCCCCATCCAGATAAATCCGAACACCAAATATCGGGCTTGTTTCCATACATATGTTTGAAAAATTCTTGATAGTCATCGCTACGTAGCAGTTCCTCCACTTCCTGGGCGCATGTTTGAGCCTCACACAATCCCCATTGTGGTGGTAATCCAGCATGAAGCAACGTGAAACCTGAAGACGGGTCATGATGCATTAAGGGTTGAAACCGTAACCAGTCCAGTAATTCATCGCAATCTGGTGCGGCTAATATGGACTCCAACGTATCGGATGATTTATTCTTAGCACATCCCGCCGCGATAGCTAACAAATGTAAATCATGATTCCCCAATACAGTCACCGCCCGGCTGCCTAACGATTTAACAAACCGTAATACAGAAAGTGAGTCAGGGCCTCTATTTACTAAATCACCAGCGAACCAAAGCACATCTTCCGATTTGTTATAAGCCATTTTTTTTAATAATAGCTGAAGTTCTGCATAACAGCCTTGAACATCACCAATGGCATAAGTCGCCATTACACCTCCCGAGACACGATAAAACTATAATTGGATCCTATTGATGTTTATAATTAAACCACTATTTCTAAATTATTTCACTAGTCTCTATGTACTCCGTCAAATTAATGTTTATAGGTTCAGAGCCAGGAAGAATCTATGGTTTATTTCAGTGTGAAAATCTGGTAGTTATAGGCCCATGCTAGGAGGATACAAAAACACACAAAACCTTACTTTTGGTAAATGGTTAGCCGTTAGTACGTTGTTTTTCTTTATTTGCATCTTATTATTGTTGAGCATAATGATGCTGATAAACGTGGGGCTAGCGAACAATATGCAATTCCCAATCTTGAATTCTCTACCGCTGTTTTCCAGTATGTTCGAACAAAATGCTTGGGAAACAATCAATTTCTTCTTGAACAAAACGTTGATATCAATTGGTCAATTCGACCTGCGAAGCGGTTTATATCTGTGGACACTGGAACTGGACTTTAATTCTCTGGTTATTTATGCATTGATTTCTGGCATCGGTACCTGGCTATTTAGTCATGCGGCCACTGTCAAATATAGCAGTGGATCCATCTACCGTTGGTCTATCGTCGGATTGTTTATACTGATTTTTTCCCGAACCTATGTCACCGTACTGGCACATTGTGCAGGGCCAACCTGGGCAGGTTTTGTCATACTATACGCTTTGGGAGCAGAAAACCTGAATCTTACAAGTACATGGCAATGGTTCATTGCTGCATTTGGATTTGTACCGATACTAATTGCGGTTCGAAAAACACTTTCAGGAAGCAGTTCTAATATAGTTTAGAACAATCGTTTAAAACAATGGTTTAGAACAAGTTAAAAGAGTATATTAATTATCCCTTTATTTAATACTATACCCGTAGCGAATTCCTCAATTTAACACAAATGTCACTGGCCCATCATTAATCAGTGATATTTTCATATCTGCAGCAAATTCACCCGTCGACACTTTATCATAACTCTGCACTGCCTGTGCTACGAAATAATTATATAAATATTCACCTTGCTGCGGTGCTGCAGCAGCGGAAAAACCGGGACGTAAACCATTTTGTGTATCCGCCGCCAGCGTAAATTGGGGTACGAGCAATAACTCACCCTTTATATCCTGCAATGATAAATTCATTTTGTCATCACTATCAGAAAAAAGGCGGTAGTTTAACACGCGATTAAGTAAACGCACTGCTTGCCCTTCGTTGTCTTGTCGTTCAACACCAAGAAAAACCAATAAACCTTTGTTGATCTCAGCGATGCTCTTCGCTTCTACAATAACACTCGCTGAAATAACACGTTGCAACAGCGCGATCATGCTAACAATTCCTTCATTTCATGTGTGGCCCGCACCAACGCATCAACGATACCCGGCTCCGACGCAGAGTGACCCGCACTGGGAATGATGTTTAATGTTGACTGTTGCCATGCTTTGTTCAACACCCAGGCGCTTTCTATCGGACAAACAACATCATATCGACCATGTATAATAAAACCGGGTATGCTACCAAGCGCGGAGGCATTTTTTAAGATCTGATCCGTCTCCAGAAAGCTATTATTAACGAAATAATGGCACTCTATTCTCGCAAGGCTTAACGCTGTATGAGAATTACCATAATGATCGATAACAGATCTACTTTGTTGCAAAGTGGCACAACACCCTTCCCAGATTGACCAGGCCTTGGCAGCCTGCATACGGATTAACTCGTTGCTGCCTGTTAAACGACTATAATAAGCATGCAATAGATCATTTTGTTCCGTCTTGGGAATAAGCTGAAGAAAATTTTCCCAATAGTCAGGGAAAATTCGGCTGGCCCCCTCCTGATAAAACCAATGAATTTCTTTTTCACGACATAAAAAAATACCACGAAGAATTAACCCCAACACTCTGTCCGGGTGAGTTTCTGCGTAAACAAGACTGAGCGTCGAACCCCAGGAACCACCAAATAACACCCACTTTTTAATATTGAAAAACTCTCGTATTTTTTCAATGTCAGCAACGAGCGCCTGAGTTGTATTATCTTCTAATGAAGCATGCGGTGTAGACTTGCCACAACCACGTTGATCAAATAGGATAATCCGGTAAATTTCTGGATCAAAGAAGCAGCGGTGGTAAAGCTCACAGCCCGCACCCGGACCACCATGGACAAAAAGAACCGGGATACCACGAGTATTGCCGCACTCTTCCACGTACAGTGTGTGTACACTACTGACTTCCAGTTGATGGACACTATTCGGCTTTAGAGCAGGATAGAGTTTGTACATTGGCTGTCAATAATCTCTTACAATTTCTCCCCGAAAACCCATCGCCGCCGCTATGCCTGCCAGAAACAACCCCAACAACAGCAATACCGGGCCCGCTGGCGCGATAGCCAAGACCCAGGTTTGTTCAAACATGACCAGTAAAAAAAGTGTACCCGAATGTAAAATTGTTCCCAATATAAAAATCCAACTAATGGCTTGCTTAAATTTTCTGGAAACCGCAATAAAACAAAGCGCAATTCCGACGACGATATTGAGCAAGGCTTCCAAATTACCATGTGCATGCGGCCCTGCTTTTATCATATTTTTCGGGGCCTCGGCATTATAAACCTTATTCAGGCTTAACAGGCCACCGGTATTTGTTTTAGCAATATCTTCGGCCGCCATTGGATCTAAATCTTTTTCAAACTCATCTATTTCAAGCTGCTGAATCTCGCCGACTATACCCTGTTTTTCAACAACCGCTTTTTCGATATCAGGCGCCAAGTTAACAACCATAAATGGCCCCAATGACGCAGTAATCACAAGATACAAAAACCCAAACACGACATTTTTTTTACCTATCATGACAAGCACTCTCCTTTGTGGAATCACATAGTTTTAACACATATCAATCTTTGAGAATACGGCTAGTACACCGTCCAGGTTATATTGACGGAGTACTAACCCTTTGCAGCACGTGCAGATCGTTTTCTTTCATTTTCCTTCAGCTCTTTTTTCCTGATGCGGATAAATCCAGGTGTCACTTCGACTAACTCATCTTCGTCTATAAACTCCAATGCCTGTTCGAGAGACATTTTTATCGGCGGCGTAAGCAACAAATTTTCATCAGTTCCCGCAGCGCGAATATTAGTAAGCTGTTTCGCTTTGAGTGGATTAACGACAAGATCATTGTTACGAGAATGTATACCAATAACACTGCCTTCATATACTTCGTCACCATGACCAACAAAAAGTCGCCCACGCTCCTGCAAATTAAACAGCGCGTAGGATAAACATTTGCCCATTCCGTTTGAGATTAGCACACCATTTACTCGTTTTGCCAGGCTACCCATTTTAACAAGACCGTAATGATCAAATACCTTATACATCAAGCCTGTTCCGGACGTCGCTGTCATAAATTCAGTACGGAAACCAATCAGCCCACGCGCCGGTATGATGTAATCGATGCGCACCCTGCCTTTTCCATCTGGCACCATATTTTGTAAGGCGCCGCCACGCTCACCTAATTTCTCCATCACGCCGCCTTGGTGTTGTTCTTCTATATCTACCGTGAGTTGCTCATAAGGTTCATGGCGCTCGCCCTCCACTTCTTTTACAATCACTTCGGGACGTGAGACACCCAACTCATAACCTTCGCGCCGCATTGTTTCAATTAGCACGGATAAGTGAAGCTCACCACGACCAGACACCTTAAACTTATCCGGGTCTTCGGTGTTTTCAACTCGTAGCGCGACATTATGGATTAACTCCTGCTCCAGACGTTCACGAATCTGCCGTGAGGTCAGATATTTTCCGTCGCGGCCGGAAAAAGGTGATTTATTTACCTGAAAAGTCATGGTGACGGTAGGTTCATCGACTGCTACCGCAGGTAATGCCGCTACTTCGTTCGGATCACACAGGGTATCCGATATCTTTAATTTGTCAATCCCGGTAATCGCCACAATATCACCAGCAAAGGCTTCTGCAACTTCACTCCGTTGTATTCCCATAAAACCAAGCAGTTGCAAAATTCGTCCGCTCCTTTTGTTGCCATCTCTATCAATAACAGCAACAGACAAATTCGTTTTGGCCTGACCACGACTTATTTTACCTATGCCAATGACACCAACATAAGTATTGTAGTCCAGAGCAGTAATTTGCATCTGAAATGGTCCGTCCCGATTTACATCGGGTGGATTCACCTTATCTATTATAGTTTGAAACAAGGGTTCCATATTCGTAGCATTCTCAATGTCTTTCATATCCAGGCTAGCGAAACCTTTTAATGCGGAGGCGTAAATAATCGGAAAATCAAGCTGTTCATCGGTTGCACCAAGTCGGTCAAATAAATCAAAGGTCTGATCAACCACCCAATCCGGCCTGGCGCTCGGGCGATCTACTTTGTTTACAACAACAATGGGCTTAAGGCCTAACTCAAACGCTTTTTGGGTCACAAAACGCGTTTGCGGCATAGGCCCATCAACCGCATCAACGAGTAATAAAACACAATCCACCATCGATAAAATACGCTCTACCTCTCCACCAAAATCGGCGTGGCCCGGTGTATCAACGATATTTATCCGGTAGTCCTTCCACGTCACTGCCGTGTTTTTGGACGTGATAGTGATTCCCCGTTCTTTTTCCTGATCATTAGAATCCATAATACGATCAACACCGACCTGATCGCGCTCTGCTATCGTGCCAGATTGACGTAGCAATTGGTCAACCAACGTCGTTTTCCCATGATCGACGTGTGCGATGATGGCAATATTTCTTAATTTCTCTATCAATTTCCTGCTTCCTACATTATTAAAATAATACTTTACTTAAATTAAAAGACTTAAACTAAAAAATCACAAACTAAAAAAAGCCGCCGCCTAGGTATATTAGGCGGCGGCTTTACTACTTACAATAACTACATTCTAACTAAATCTAGCGACTCATATCTAGCAACTTACTATCTTAGCAACAATAATATTTAACAGCCTATAATGGTTTCAATTTTCGTTCTTTCTCAGTCGCTTTAACAAAACCATAGCTGGCATAGATATCTTGCGCATCTTCGGATTGCAAGTATACCAGGAAACGACTTGCATTTACTGAGTTACGACCGACTGTCAACGCTCCAATAGCATAACCTACTTTGTCCTGTTTGTTGTAAGGTGCAGGAATTGCAACGCCGTCGATGCCTCGTCCTTCCTTCTTTGCATGCACTACTTCAGTTGTCCAAACAATACCAACATCCGCGATACCATCTTCAATTCGTTGCGGCGTTTCACGATGATGGCGTGCAGTAAACCAGGTTTTACCGTCTACAGCCCAGCAGCTCTTGCAAATTTTACCGCCAGTTACTTTTTTGTAAAGGCCAAGATCTTTCAACATTTCAGAACCGTAAAACTTGAAAATACCTTCGGTTTTAGGATTTGGATGCGATTGTACCAGATCATCACGACCCAAGTCTTTAGGGCCTTTTATGCCTTTCGGGTTGCCTTTTTTAACCATTAATTCCAGCTTGTTATGAGTATAAATCATGTATTGCGCCATTTTGCCTTTTTCCTTCAACTTTTGCAGATGCTTCAGATTAACACTGGCAAAAATATCTGGCTCCATTGAAGTTTTTTGACCTTCGATCAACCCCTGTTTTAACAATTGCCCTTTCAAAATCTGTCCAGGTGGAATGGTTTCAACATAGACGGTCTTGATATCGCCATTTTTTTTCTGGAAATCGTTGATGAGTTCTTCCATAACCATAAATTGGTTACCGGCAAGATACATCACAAGGTCAGAGGTATATGAATCCCCAATTTTTCCCATATCAACTTTTCCGTCGGTGTGAAAAGTACGGTAATCCTGACCATGGCCTGCATCTTTTCCAGCAAAGACAGGGTTAATCAACATAAGGGACACAAATACGACGGCCATCAGTGCCATTAAAAGATGATGTTTCGTTTCCATTGCTCTCTCCTCATTCCTTACAAAAAATACTGATATGATTTTGTTCAGTTTTTTATACATTTGTTATAAGCAAGTCGCCATCCTTATTTAGCTACCCCCTCAATATCCCTTCACACTCATTCAGATGAATAATCAGACTATCATGCATCTATAATTTAAAATCAAACTAAAATACAGTTATCCGCCAATAAAATTATTTTGTGAAAATCGGAAAAATGAAGCAAATTCAATTACATGTGAAAACAGTCCGCATACATTATGTAGATATATTAAACAGGGGCTTGGTTAATATTATATTTAATATCAACTGCTTAGAATTATTCTACTGCTCACCAATTGAATACCCCAGGTTTGGCGCCAACCATTTCTCTGCGTCTGTAATTGAAATTGATTTACGTTGCGCATAATCCTCAACCTGATCCCGGTTAATTTTACCCACCGCGAAATACTTGGCATCAGGGTGAGAAAAATAATAACCACTCACCGCCGCAGTTGGAAACATGGCGAAACTCTCAGTAAGACCGACCTGTGTATGCCTAGTTGCCTCAATTAAGCTAAATAGGCCTTGCTTTTCCGTATGGTCGGGACAAGCCGGGTAACCCGGTGCCGGTCGAATACCACAGTAGCTCTCTTTAATAAGGTCGGTGTTTGATAGTGCCTCTTTTTGTGCATATGCCCACTCTTCCCTTCTGACCAATTCATGCAACCGTTCGGCAAACGCCTCAGCCAATCGGTCTGCCAATGCTTTGACTAGAATTGCGTTGTAATCATCGTGATTTTTTTCATACTCGGACACCAGTTCATCGACACCCAAGCCTGCAGTAACCAAAAATGCGCCTATGTAATCTTTACGACCCGATTGCTTTGGCGCAATAAAATCAGCCAATGCAATGTTGGGCCGCCCGGGCGGCTTTTCGGTCTGTTGTCTTAATGTGTGGATGAGCAATTTGACTGATGAGCGGTTTTCATCTGTGTAAACCTCGATGTCATCACCTATACTGTTAGCCGGAAACAAGCCGAAAACACCCTGAGCCTGAAGCAATTTTTCATCAATAATTCGATTTAACATCAATTGGGCATCATCGAAAAGTGATTGTGCTTCTTTACCCACAACACTATCTGTTAATATTTTCGGGTAGCTCCCTGCCAATTCCCACGCATGAAAAAACGGCGTCCAATCGATATAATCTACCAACTCCTGCAATCGAAAATTATTTAATACAGTTAACCCAATATTATTCGGCGCTGGCGGAATGTAGTCATCCCAATTAATAGCTAATTTATTGTTACGCGCCGCTTCTATCGTTAACCATTGCACCCTGGCCTGTTTACCTGCGTGTCGCTCGCGTACAACTTCATACTCCGACTTTAGATTATTGACATACTCATCACGCAATTCATCACTCAATAGGCTGGATGTGACACCCACTGCACGAGAAGCATCTTTCACGTATACCGAAACACCATCATAATGTGGCTCGATTTTTACGGCAGTATGTACACGCGATGTGGTCGCCCCACCAATTAGCAACGGCACATTGATATCAGCGCGTTGCATTTCTTTAGCAAAATGTGTCATTTCTTCCAGGGAAGGCGTAATCAGACCACTTAAACCAATAATATCGACCTGTTCCTTTTTCGCTGCCTCAAGAATTTTCGGTGTTGGCACCATCACGCCTAAATCAATAACATCATAATTGTTACAGCCCAACACAACACCGACTATATTTTTACCTATATCGTGTACGTCACCCTTTACGGTTGCGAGTAAAATTTTCCCTTTACTGTTACTACCTTGCCCCTCGGTTTTCTCCGCGTCTATAAAAGGATTGAGATAAGCGACGGCTTTTTTCATTACCCGCGCACTTTTCACCACTTGCGGTAAAAACATTTTCCCTTCACCAAACAAATCGCCGACTACATTCATACCATCCATCAGCGGTCCTTCGATAACATGCAAAGGCCTCTCAAATTGTAACCGTGCCTCTTCGGTATCTTGCTCGATGTACTCAGAAATACCATTAACCAACGCATGAGAAAGTCGTTCGTTAGCTGACAATTTCCGCCACGCGAGATCCTGCCCCTTAACCTGGGCGTCACCTCCTTTGTAGGTATCGGCCAACTCCAGCAAACGGTCCGTCGCGTCCTCTGACTTGTTCAAAACAACATCTTCAACAAGCAGCCTTAACTGCTCTGGCACTTCTGCATATACTTGCAACTGGCCTGCATTGACGATACCCATGTCCATACCTGCTTGAACAGCGTGGTAAAGAAATACCGCATGTATCGCTTCACGTACTGCGTTGTTTCCGCGAAATGAAAACGACACGTTACTCACCCCACCACTTATTAAAGCATGCGGCAATGTCCTCTTTATTTCTTGCGTTGCTTCAATAAAATCTACTGCATAGTTATTATGCTCTTCTATACCGGTCGCAATCGCGAAAATATTCGGGTCAAAAATTATGTCTTGCGGAGGAAACCCGACTTCATTTACCAGCAAATTATAGGCACGCGTACAGATTTCTATTTTTCGCTCCTTGGTATCGGCCTGGCCCGCCTCATCAAATGCCATTACAATGACAGCCATACCATAGCGCCGTACCAAGCGAGCCTGCCGCAAAAACTCCTGCTCTCCCTCTTTCATACTAATAGAGTTAACAATACCTTTACCTTGTATACACTTTAGTCCCGCTTCAATAACTGACCACTTGGATGAGTCCACCATCACAGGCACTTTGCAAATCTCTGGCTCAGTTGCGACAATATTTAAAAATTCTTTCATCGCCTCCTCTGAATCCAGCATCGCTTCATCCATGTTTACATCTATTATCTGAGCACCGTTATTAACCTGCTCTAATGCAACATTAATCGCGGTTTCGAAATCGCCCTCAACTATAAGCCGTTTGAATCGCGCTGAACCCGTTACATTAGTACGCTCACCCACATTGACAAACAAACTGTCCACACCAATGTTAAACGGCTCCAACCCACTCAACCGACACTTGGTTTCCTGGCGTGGCACCGATCGTGGTGAGAGACCGTTTACCGCGTCGGCAATAGCCTTTATATGCGAAGGCGTTGTTCCACAACATCCTCCAACGATGTTCAGGAAACCACTATTTGCCCACTCTTTTATATGTTGCGCCATAAACTCAGGCGCTTGGTCATAGCCGCCAAATTCATTAGGTAGCCCTGCATTGGGATGAGCGCTAACAAGCGTATCGGCAACTGCAGATAACTCACTGACATATTCACGCAGTTCTTCTACCCCTAAAGAACAATTTAGCCCGACACTAATGGGGTTAACATGAGACACAGAATTCCAGAATGCTTCCGGGGTTTGACCCGAAAGGGTACGGCCACTGGCATCTGTTATCGTCACGGAAATCATAACGGGGACACACAGTTGCTGCTGTTCAAAGTATTGCTCAATAGCAAATAATGCCGCTTTTGCATTTAGCGTATCAAATATTGTTTCCACCATGAGAAAATCAACACCGCCATCAAGCAAACCCTTCATTGCTTCAGTATAGGCATCGACGAGTTCATCAAAGCTGATATTTCGAAACGCAGGATTATTTACATCAGGCGACATTGAGGCAGTACGATTAGTCGGACCCAAAATACCGGCAACAAAGCGCGGTCGCTCCGGTGTTTTGACTGAATATTCGTTAGCAACTTCTACTGCCAGTTTAGCGGATGCATAATTAAGTTCATAAACGATATCTTCCAACTGATAATCGGCTTGTGAAATACTGGTCGCGTTAAAGGTATTCGTTTCAAGAATATCTGCGCCCGCGTCCAAGAATGAAGCATGAATAGCAGCAATAATATCCGGCTTGATAATTGACAGTAAATCGTTGTTACCTTTTAAATCACAACTATGATTATTAAAACGCTCACCCCGATAATCCTGCTCTTCCAGTTGATAGCTCTGGATCATGGTGCCCATCGCACCATCCAAAACAAGAATTCTTTCACTCAGGTGTTGTTTAAATAAAGTAATACGGTCTGCGATTTTATTCATGAGTTGATATATGGAAAAAACTAGGTTCACGCCAACAGGCCGGATAGTATACTTTTAAAACCACCCAAACCCAACTATTGATTTATATTATTCACTTAAGAAACAAGAAGTCTTTGAAACAGTAAGAAATAACAAGAAGTTTTTTAAAACAGATTATAACAACAATTCTAACATTGCTCCCAGGGCAATCCATGATAGCGCCAACCACCTGTGGAACTTCGGTGGTGATTCTCATCCATATCGCCTTCGAAACCTTCCAATACGTTATATACGTCAGCAAACCCTTCCGACACTAATAATTCGCCTGCCTCGGCCGACCTCTTACCACTACGACATATTAATACAACAGGGGCATCGCCTTTATGATGCAATGAGACACCACCCAACATGACTTGACGTATGTGCGCTGCAAATTTTGGATTTACAACCCAATCGGGTTCGTCAATCCAGGCAATATTAATTGCGTCCTTGGGGTGGCCTACAAACAGAAACTCCATCGCCGAGCGAACATCAATGAAAACAGCACGTGAATTGCCTTGTAATAGCTCAAATGCTTCTTTTGGACTGATTCCTTTTACTGTATTCTCTGTCATTTCTGGCTCTTTCCTCACAAATGTCTAGCTAATGTCTAACTAAAATTCGCTAACTAATTCGCTAACTAATGGTAAATTATGTTTACTACGACGCTATTACCACCTGATACAATATATCAGGTTCGCTACTATTAAGCATAATATACTATTAATGGGCATTAGACGACGCCCATAACCTATTTGCAGGAAGACCGTGGATGAAGAACAGCCGCCGAAAAACGGAAGCCTCACCTACATGGACGTAGGTGAGGGGCGTGAGCTAGGAGCGGAAGCTTCACCTACATGGATGTAGGTGAGGGGCGTAAGCTGGGACATTGAGCACGATGAAATCCAGCTATAAATATGCGGCAATACTTCTATGACCTTCTTCAGTTATTTTCTCTAACGCTTTATTCGCTTTTTCGTAACCTTGGTCTGCAGACATACGCAACCATAAAGTTGCTTTCATTTCATCTCTATCCACACCCAGGCCCAATGCATACATTTTACCTAAATTATACTGCGCCTCTGCCAACCCTTGCGCCGCTGCAAGCTTGTACCATCGGTGCGCCTCTGCGTAATTTCTTTTTACACCTTTCGCAGTTTCATACATCATTGCCAAACTATTTTGCGCGATTTTATCACCTTTCTGGGCGAAAACATCCATCTCAGTGGCTGCAATATTGTAAAAACGAAATGCTTTGTCAGAATTTTTGTTGGTTCCAAGGCCATTTTCATGTATTTGCGCAAGCTTGTAATACGCCCAGTAGTAGTTATTTTCAGATGCCTTTGTATACCATACGATGGCTTTTTTATCATCTTGAGCGACACCCGTGCCACTGGCAAACATATTGCCGAGCGCATACTGCGACTCCGCAATACCGCTTTGTGCCGCCATTCGTGTCCATCTGAACGCCTCTTCGGGATTTTCTTGCACACCTTTTTTTTCTCTATAAAGTCTAGAAAGCATCTGAATCGAACCGATATCACCACCCTTGGCGCCTTCTGCAAAATAGCCAGCAGCTTGAGAATAATTCTCATTGAGATATGCGATTAATCCATTATCATATGGATCAGCGTGACTAGTAAACGACACACTTATTAATAATAATCCGCTGGAAATACAATTTAGAACAGATTTTGCTGGACCCATTTTGACTACTCCCGACAATACCGCCGCTAGATATTTAAGTTACGCACTTACAGTCACAAAAAGCAGTTTCAAAAAGAAAACACGTGATATAAGCAATGACGCGTTACTTATCGTCAGGTATTCTGGTATCTGAAATAATATAGCGTTATAGCAATATACTGAGGCACTATATGAATTTATCTAGCAATATCAAAGATTAAGCACAAAAAAAACCTAGTAAATTTGAGTATTATTACAATCAAATACAGGTAAAAAAGTACAAACTGAGACTTAAGTCGCTTACTTGCGCCAAAATGCAGGAGTTAACAAAACCAATAAAGTAAAAATTTCAAGCCGGCCAAGCAGCATCGCAAAACAAAGTATCCATTTGACTGCTGAACCCAGGCTCCCATAATTTTCTGCAACTTCGCCCAAGCCGGGCCCCAGGTTATTAATGCAAGCGGCTACTGCCGAAAAAGCAGTAACCTGATCGACCCCTAACGCCATAAGCGCGAGCATCATTATACAAAAACTGGCCACATATAATGAAAAGAAACCCCACACTGCTTTAATTACTGTTTCGGGCAAGGGCTTGGAACCCACCTTGACCTGTAACTGCGCATTAGGGTGTATCAATTGGGTAATTTCTCTAATCCCTTGCTTAAATAAAAGCAAAAATCGAATTACTTTCATCCCACCACCTGTTGAGCCGGCACAACCACCGATAAAACTAATAAAAATAAGAAGCACTGGCACAAAAACCGGCCACGTATAATAATCTGTTGTCGCATATCCTGTGGTCGTACCGATTGACACTACATGAAAAATACCGCTAACAAAAGAATCTGATAAAGTAGTAAATACACCGGACGCATATAAGTAGGCCGTCACGATAACCGTTGCGACGGACAATATCAGAAAATAGGTTTTAACTTCGGGGTCGCTTATATAGTGCCTTACACTAAGTGACCGCCATGCTATAAAATGCAGTGAAAAATTAATCCCTGATATCAGCATAAAAACAACCGCAATCATTTCAATTAACGTGCTATTAAAATACCCAATACTCGCATCGTGAGTCGAAAATCCACCAATCGCCACTGTGGAAAAACTGTGACCAATCGCATCAAATACCGACATGCCCGCAGCCCAATACGAAACAGCACAAACAACCGTTAATCCTAAATATACGTACCATAATGCTTTTGCCGTTTCGGTAACACGCGGCATTATTTTTGAGTCTTTCATTGGACCAGGTGTCTCGGCGCGATATAACTGCATTCCACCAACACCTAACATAGGAAGAATAGCAACCGCTAAAACAATAATACCCATACCACCCAACCACTGCAGCTGTTGACGATAGAATTGTATTGATTCGGGTAAATTATCCAAGCCAGTTAATACAGTCGCGCCTGTGGTTGTTAAACCGGAAACCGATTCAAACACAGCATCAGTAAACGAAATATCAGTATGATCAGAAAGAACCAACGGCAACGAACCAAACAAACTTAATACAGTCCAAAACATCACAACGATAACAAAACCATCGCGTAATTTGAGGTCCTTGCGATTTGATCGAACGGGAAACCAGAAAATCAGACCAGCAATCAACGCCAGTCCAAAACCAAAAACAAAGGGGAACGATACGCCGTCATTGTATATCCAGGATACGAATAAGGGAGGCAACATAGTGAAGCTGAACAGCATCAACAAAATGCCTATTACACGCTGTATAACGATAAAATTCATTATTTTTGGTATTTATTCTGAATATAATATTTTTTCTGGTAGTTAAACCACAAGCCACATGCTACACACGACACTCACTCTACGCCCTACAAAAAGGTAACACCGACCTGAAACAGCTTTTCCACTTCGGGTATTCTTTTCTTATCGACAAGAAATAATATGACATGATCGTCAGCTTCTACCATCGTATCGTGATGCACAATAATAACTTCGCTACCACGCACTATGGCGCCTATAGATGTCCCAGCAGGTAATTTTATTTCTTCAATTCTTCGTCCGACAACTTTTGATGACTTTTTATCACCGTGTGCAATGGCTTCAATCGCTTCTGCAACGCCACGCCTTAACGAATGGACAACGGCCACATCACCTCGTCGTATATGTGTCAACAAACTTCCTATTGTTACCTGTTGTGGCGATATAGCGATATCAATAATGCCGCTTTGTACTAAATCAACATAAGCAGTACGATTTATTAGTGCCATCACTTTTCGTGCGCCCAGTCTTTTTGCCAACATTGAAGACAATATATTCGCTTCATCGTCATTGGTAACGGCGCAAAACACATCTGTATGTTCAATATTCTCTTCTAGCAACAAATCACCATCGGCCGCATCACCAAGCAGAACAATCGCATTATCGACTTCTGCAGAAATAGATTCTGTTCGTTCAGGGTTGTGATCAATCAGTTTCACATGATAATCCTGCTCCAAAGTTGCCACCAATCGTCGACCAATATTCCCTCCGCCTACAATCATCACCCGCTTTACGGGCTTATCCAATCGTCGTAACTCTCCCATCACAGACCGTATATGTTTTTTTGCCGCTACAAAAAATACTTCGTCATCCACTTCGATAACAGTATTGCCTTCTGGAATAATCGCTTTTCCTCTGCGGAAAATCGCCGCGACACGAGTTTCGATTCCCGGCATATGCTCACGCAATGTTTTTAGTTCATTACCGACCAATGGCCCGCCATAGAACGCTTTTAGTGCAACCAACCTAACCTTACCACCAGCAAAATCAAGCACCTGTAATGCACCAGGATTTTCTATTAGACGTAATATGTAATCTGTGATCAATTGCTCAGGGCTGATTAATACATCTACTGGCAGAGCTTCTTGTGCAAACAATTGTTTTTGAGAGAGATATTCGACCGCTCGAACGCGCGCAATTTTGGTTGGGGTATGGAAAATTGTGTAAGCAATTTGGCAGGCGATCATATTAATTTCATCGCTATTAGTCACTGCGATGATCATGTCTGCATCATCTGCACCTGCCTGGGCTAATACAGTTGGATGTGATGCGTAGCCATTAACGGTTCGTAAATCTAGCCTGTCTTGTAGATCCTGCAATCGTTTGGCATCAATATCAACTATTGTGATGTCATTGGCTTCACTCGCCAGATTTTCTGCGACTGAAGCACCTACCTGGCCCGCACCAAGAATGATGATCTTCATGTGTGTGTATCTAAACCTATTTTTTTTCTTTGGTATAGCTATATTGTAGCTATTTGTTATAATTAAAAGTATAGCTCAGAATCGCAAACTTACTTTGTTTTCTTGGGATCAATATCTAATGCCCTAAACTTGCGATATAAGTGCGTTCTTTCCATTCCTGCTTGCTTCGCTACCATCCCTACATTGCCACCCGCTTCCTGGAGATGATACTCAAGATAGGTTTTTTCAAATCGTTCTCTCGCCTGGCGTAAAGGTAAACTAAAATCGGCGGGCATCTCAAAACCCTGGGCGGGTGATTGTAACATTACCGCTGCCTCCACTTCCTCCACACTAATTTCACTGCTGTCGCCCATCATTAACAAGCGCTGAACCAGGCTCCTTAACTCAAGTACATTACCCGGCCAATTATAATTTCTTACCCAATTTTGAGCAGCCATACTGAATTTTCGATAGGGCAAATTATCTTCATTAACAAACAAGTCCACGAAATGATGAACAAAATCCGGAATATCTTCCCGATGATCTCTAAGTGGTGCAATGTATAATGGAATTTCATTGATTCGATAGTACAAATCTTCCCTGAAACGGCCCGCTTTTATAGCTTCTTGCAGATCAACCTTTGTACCTGCAATTATCCTGACATCAACCTCTTTTCGTTCTTGTCCGCCAATACGTTTAAGTGAGCGAGTTATATACACATCGAGCAACTTTGCTTGCGTCGTTAAATCAAGATCAGCTATATCATTTAAAAATAAAACACCACCATCGGCTTGCTCAATTAAACCCGCTTCTATGTGCCCATCTTTCTCAACGCCAAACAAAAGCTCCTCTGGATTGTCTTCAATAATCGACGACACCCTGACGCTGACAAATGGACCCTGGCTTTTTTTACTATTGTTATGTAAAAAACGTGCGTACAGCTGTTTACCTGTTCCTGATTCTCCACAAAATAAAACCCAATTATCAAACCCCGCTACTCGTTTGACCTGATCACGAAAATTTTGCATAACGACACTTTTGCCAATCGGCATATAAGTCGCAGCTGAATGCTGTTTACCGGTAGATGACATATCTTTTGAATGCCCAACACTGTCCAATACATCTTGCACTGTCATTAATAACTTACCCAAAGACAATGGTTTCTCGATAAAATCAAACGCGCCTAATCGTGTTGCCTCAACCGCTGTTTCAACGTTCCCGTGTCCGGAAATCATTATAACTGGCGAAGTTAACCCCATTTCTACAAATTCCTTCAACAAAGATATCCCGTCGATATCGGGCATCCAAATATCCAGCAATATTAGATCAGGTCGACGTGTTTGCACACAAAGACGAGCAGCACCACCATCTTCGGCAACATCCACTTCATAATTTTCATCCTGTAAAATTTCCTGAACCAAATCCCGGATATCTGGTTCATCATCTACAACAAGAATATAGGGCTTCACCTTTAATTTTCCTCGGCTATTTTATTGCTACTATCGCAACTTTCTCGCAACTTAAAGTAGCAACAATTTGTTACGTTTACGTTATTGTTACGCCACAATTTATAAACTATCACACAGCTTGCTTGATATTTTCGCTAATATCAACCACTGTATTCGGAACAGGCAAGCGAATAATGACTGCAGCGCCCCCTCCACCGACGTTCTCTGCCCAAACCACACCACCATGCTCTTCAACTATTTTTTTAACAATCGCCAACCCAAGCCCGGTGCCCTTTGGTTTCGAGGTCACATAGGGCTCAAAAAGCCGACCAAGCATCTCTTCAGGGATTCCCGGACCCGAATCCTGCACACTCAACTCGACAAATAGACGCGACGCTTGCTGCACCTGCCGTGTATTAACAACAATAGCGTTGTCTTTAGCGTCTTTTTTGACGGGAATTTTGTTGGCCTTACTAGTAGAGTGCCCAGCTATAGAATGTCCGGGAAAGCCGGGAGGACCTTGCGGGATCTTCTCTGGCGGTACACTCCCTGACAAATATTTCCTGGATGAAGAAGGCTCCGCCATTGTTTCATAAGCATTTTTTACCACATTGATTATCAATTGCCTCAATCTCGAAGCATCTGCTTCAATCACAGGCAATGTAGAATCCAGATTAAGGTAAATTTGTGATTTACTTTCTCCCACACTGTATAAATCAAGCACTTCATTAATCAAATCATTAATGTTTACGGGGCCTAATTCTATTTTGGGCATGCGAGCATAATCAGAAAATGCCTGAACCATTTCTTTCATTGCTGATACCTGCTGTATAATCGTGTGTGTCGAGCGCTCCAATATTTTTGCACTCTTCTCATCCATTTTATCCAGGCACTTGTGCCGCAATCTTTCAGCCGACAATTGAATAGGCGTTAAAGGATTTTTAATTTCGTGCGCCATACGTCGCGCAACTTCGCCCCACGCGGCGTCGCGCTCCACTTGAATCAACGCTGTGACATCATCAAATACAACTACAAAACCAGCCTGCAACTGGCCAGTACCCACAAATGATTGCCCACGGCAACTCAATACTTGACGCCCACCCGCGCCAAACAGTGTAATTTCTTCCCGCCAGGCGCCACTTTTGCTGTTAAGGTGTAAATCCAACGCGCTGAAGAATATAGCCAAATGTGGGTAGCTTTTTTTAGCATCTCCTATCCTTGCTCCAAGCATTTTGGCAAAATCCATGCCCAATATCTTGTTTGCAGCCAGATTCGCTGTTCTTAATACTTGAGACTGATCTAACGTTAATACACCAGATGATAAACTACCTAACACGGCAGTAAGATAAGCCCGCTCATTTTCCGCTTGCTGTTGACTGCCCTTTACTTCATCACGCGCCAATGCAATATTTTCCGTCATATCATTAAATGATTCAACTAACGAACCAAAATCGTCATTACTCAATACGGGCAATCGCTTGTCATAATTACCCGCGGCAACTGAGCGTGTTCCTATCGCCAGCACTCTGATAGGGGCAACCAGCCTTTGAGCAAATAAAAACGCCGCCCAAATAGCAACAAGAACACTTAGTAATAAAATAAGTGAAAGTGTTACTGTAAAACTACGCGTAAGTGGCGCACGCAAATAACTTAACTCTTTGTATTTTTCAAATGCCAGCTGCACATTACCTGCTAATTCATTTATTCTCTCTGGCACCGGATATAACGCCTGTAATAAGCGCGGTTCCTGCAAAGGATTGGTGCTGAATACTGAAACAACTGCCCTGATATGCAAACCTGATTCGCTGACCGGATCGAGACCAACATAAGTACGGCCACTTTTTAATTGATTCAAGATACTCTCATTCGGCCTATTGGGAATAATATTTTTTGTATCTGTGGCATTTGACGCAATAATACGACCGGACAAGCTCATTAAAGTTAATTCAGATGCACCACTTTCATTTATTAAATAATTTAAATTAAGTACAGCCATGCTTTCCGGCTGATCCACCAGATCAGCGGCTACCGATTGCGTTTCCTTAACCAGTTCTCTCATTCTCAACCCTAACGCAGATTGACTTAACCGCAACGAATCTTGTAATGCCGTATCGACCTCAACATCAAACCAACTATCAATGCCCCTTTCCAGAAATTGCAGTGAAAAATAATACACAACTGACACTGGGACCAGTGCCAACACGACAAATATGGCCACTAAACGCACAGTTAATCTTGAGCCAGTCGCTTGATTGCGATATTCACGCACCACCCCAAGTACGTTCTTGCTTATGAGAACAAACAACACCAAAACGACTAGTAGATTCAGGGAAAATAACGTTGGATAAACTTTTTCAAATTGAGCTGAATCCTGTGTCGCATTACTCATTAACACAAGCGAACCAACCAATAATACAAGCACTAACGCCGCAGGTATGATCCCCGCTCGAAAACCCTTTGGGGCCGCAGGCTGTGCCTGAGGTGTTTTTACCATTGCATAGTTACCATTGATATAACCTCACAATTTTCACAACAAGTCTATTCATTACATACACTTTTATTGTAAATAAGCATTATAAATAAGAAATATAGCCGATGTTTCAAACAGACAAGTCCCATGTGAACCAATCACTTGTTAAATTCCAGCCTGATGAAAAATAGGCGAAATACCGCAGCGGCACTGGCAATTCCTTTATATCAACACGGGTACGCACTCGCGCTAAATATTTTTTCCCTGGATCGAGCAGTTGAGCGTCTAAAATCGGCAATCCCACTATGTGTTCCAGATTATATAAAGCATCATCCAATACTTTATAAAATGTTTGCTCATCAGTGCTTAAATCTTTCACCAAATATTGCCCCGATAGCGCGTGATAACGAATTCGAAATCGCCGACTTACCGCCATTATTTCCTGCGCCCAGAGAAACTCTCGCTGATGCAATATTTCAATATCAAGTCTTAATGTAACCGGAATTCCATTTTCAAGCGCCTCATTTACCTCGGCACTTAATTCGTAACCAAGCTCCACAGACAAATGATAAATATTCTCAACTTTATTCATTTGCGTACTGACAACTGAAAATTCAACGGCCTGGACGCTGGAGAAAAAAAATAGCGTCACACAGGCAACAATTAGTTCACAAAAATATCCCTTTAAACTCATAATTCCATTATACCCGGATGCAACGATACATCTCTAATTACACCTCTTTTTCTCGATGCGGGCAAAATAAAAACCGTCCATATCGTTGTCTCCAGGCAAAATTTGCCTGCCCGCGGGTTGTCGCTCCCCCCAATCCGCATTAATTAAATCCTCTTTTGCATCAGCATGTTGCTGTAAAAATGACTGTATTTGCTGGTGATTTTCCTGGGGTAACACAGAACATGTTGCGTAAAGCAATTTTCCACCTACTTTGAGTAGCGGCCATATCGCCGCCAACATCGCCGCCTGAATATCTACCAATTCACCGATATCCTGCGGACGACGCAAAATTTTTATATCTGGATGACGACGTATTACACCAGTTGCCGAACAGGGCACATCCAACAAAATACGATCAAATAACTCACCATCCCACCATTTGTTCACTGCGGTAGAGGCATCACCGGGTAAAGAA
>CAZZJI010000010.1:31388-53172 GCA_964654485.1 uncultured Gammaproteobacteria bacterium
CATCACCGGGTAAAGAAGCGTCACCCTGCAAAAGTTTTACCGACTGCAGCCCATCCAGTGTTAATCGTTTTAAGTTTTCAGTAATTTTTCCTAGACGGCTTTGATCGATATCAAGCACAATTAATTCATGCAAGGACGGCGTACGTTCCAGAATATGACAGGTTTTCCCTCCTGGTGCTGCACATGCATCCAATACCCGATACCCAGCTTCAACTTGCAATAATTCTGCAGCTAGCTGCGCTGCTTCATCTTGCACTGATACTGCACCATTCGCGAATCCAGGAAGACCAGCGACAGACAAAGGCTTTTTTAATTTAATACCAGACTGCGAATAAGGCAACCTAGTCGCCTCTATATCACATTCCAATAACTTGTTAAAATAGGCCTCCCTGTCATACTTCAATGCGTTCACTCTCAGACTCATTGGCGGACGACAATTGTTTGCTTGCAACACCGCTTGCCAAGACTGCGGCCATGCCGATTTAATTTCATCAAGCAACCAGCTTGGATGGGCATAATACGCCACTTTTTCTGCATGCAAACGGTCTGCATACAAACGCTCTATTAGCGAAGTTTTTTTTCTTTGAAAACTCCTCAAGACAGCGTTCACCAACCCTTTGGCCCAATCTTTTTTTAAATCCTTGGTCGCCTCAACAGTCTCTGAAAGCACCGCATGGGCAGGTATCGATAAATGCTCCAGTTGATAGAGTCCGGCGAGAATCAAAAGCCGGATATCCTGATCCTTATTCTTTAACGGCTTACTTATTAAACTGGCGGCAAGAGCATCTAATTGAAAATACCATCGCAATGTACCGTAGCATAGCTCTTTCAATAAACTCTGGTCTTTTTCATTTTTGACTTTACCGGTCGCTTTTAACAAAGAGCGTGTGAGAGACCGCCCATCAACAACCACATCAACTAAAACGGAAGCAGCTATTGCCCTAACACTTATCCTGACATTAGTCATTGAGAAAGGAACAAATTATTGAATTTATTATGCATCATTCTCTAACGACCTTGTTTCAAACATAAACCCGCTTTTAACATCACTGTGCGCATTGATAAAATCCGCAGCAGAAATTGCCCGCCCACCAGGTAGCTGCACCGTCTGTAATCGTAAAATACCCTCACCTGTCGCAACATCTAATCCTTCTTTGGAACTGCCTATAACCCTACCTGGCTGCTGACTACCAGTAGCAGCAAGCACGCATGCCTCGTGGATTTTGATATTTTGCATATCTGAATTCATTAACTTGATTCTGGCAAATGCCACTGGCCAGGGGTTAAATGCACGCACTTTGTTAAACAACCGTTGTGCTGATTGAGACCAGTCTATCAAAGCTTCTGATTTTTCAATTTTTGCAGCATAGTTAGCTTGACTGTTATCTTGCTTGGTCGCATTGGTCTTACCAGAAAGTAACTTGTCTATGGTGGATAATAGTAGCTCTCCTCCCAGCGTCGCCAATCGATCGTGCAAGGTCGATGAAGTATCCGTCGGCTCGATTATACAGCGTGCTTCTGCCAACACGTCGCCAGTATCCAAGCCCTGATCCATTTGCATAATTGAAATACCCGTTTCAGTGTCACCCGCGAGTATCGCCCTCTGGATAGGGGCAGCACCGCGCCAACGCGGTAACAATGACGCATGAATATTTAGACAGCCCAGACAGGGAGTCTCAAGTATTTGCGGTGGAAGAATCAATCCATAAGCAACGACAATCATCAAGTCTGGCTTAAGCAAACGCAAGGTTTCTTGTGCTTCTGCGCTTTTTAAACTGGCTGGCTGTATTACATTTAGCTGTTGCGCTTGCGCAATCTTTTTTACCGGACTCGATGTTAATTTACGTCCTCGCCCGGCCGGTTTGTCCGGCTGGGTATAAACAGCACATATTTCGTAATCCGATTTCAGTAAGGCATTAAGTGCAACCGTTGCAAATTCCGGTGTGCCGGCAAATACGATCCGTAACGGTGGTTTAGTCTGGCTAGTCATATTTTATGATTGATGATTGATGGTTGATGATCGTCGCGACAATCCCCTAAGTCCGATAGACTCCGGGACTACATTGTCTCACGACGTAATTTTTCCATTTTTTTGCGTATTCGACTGCGTTTCATTTCCGACAAATAATCAACGAACAGTTTTCCATCCAAATGGTCTATCTCGTGTTGCACACAAATCGCCATTAAACCTTCAAATTCCTGCTCAAACGGCTCACCATCACGATCGAGTGCTTCAACATTAATCCATTTCGATCTAACGACATCGGCATAAATACCCGGTACCGATAAACAGCCTTCTTCCACCTTTTGTGAGCCTTCCCGACTCAGTATTTTGGGATTAATAAAACAAAAGGGCTGGTCTTTATTTTCTGACATGTCTATAACTATCAATCGCTTAAGCACATCGACCTGCACTGCTGCCAAGCCGATACCCGGTGCCGAATACATGGTTTCAAACATATCATCCACCAACGTTCGAATTTTATCGTCCAGCGTTTCCAGCGGCGAGGCAATACGACGCAAACGCTCGTCCGGATAATGCAACACATTCAAAATGGTCATAATCTAATTTAATATCTAAGCAATAATACAGCTGTTTGTTTATTTAACACCTATTTCACACAGATGTTAGTAACATTATGATTATAATAAATATTTAGCGTAATAGGCCAGCTTTTCATTATTAGTTTTCACTTTTTATTGCAAAAAACTCAAATGTTACCTGTGACTGTCGATACAGGTGCAGGATGATGAAAAAAAAGCACAAACGCTCCAGCGCCGTTTTTTAGATTATTATCAGTATCTATAGCAACCAGGCAATCTGGTATAGAGCGGTTTGCGTAGTTAAGTGATTCAATTTTAAATAGATTCACTAGAGCGATCGATTTGTTTGAACTAAACTCGATTAAAGCGGGTTATTGTTTATGAGGCTATCAATGTTAAAGCACGCAATAAAAAACACTATTTTAGGGAAATATGTACGGCAATCTGCAGGTTTATCCTTGGGGCTATGCCTTTCAATTTTACTCTCTACTTCAATAGTATTCCCTGCATTTGCGGACACGATTGATTTAGCACCCAATCACCCGGAACGTTACGTCGTTGTCCGGGGCGATACTCTTTGGGACATCTCAGCTAAATTTCTAACCGACCCATGGCGCTGGCCGGATGTTTGGGAATTTAACCCACAAATAGAGAACCCCCACCTCATTTATCCAGGCGACGTCATCGTCCTCACATATGAAGATGGCAAACCGGTACTGAAGGTACTCAAAGGGGGTGCAACAGGGGAAACTAAAACAACAAGATTGTCACCAAAAGTGCGCACTAAAAATATAGGCAAAGCTATTCCCACTATACCCATAGACGCGATAAAATCATTCTTATCAAGACCGCGCATCATTAGCGAACGAGAAGTTGAAAGCTCGCCCTATATTGTTTCGACTCAAGGCAATCACCTGATAGCGGGTGCTGGCGACCAAATTTACGCACGTGGTGTGCCACGAGGTAAAAACATTCGTTATTCCATTTACAGAACAGGTCGGGTTTACCGCAACCCAAATGCAAGACAAGCAGATATCCTCGGACATGAAGCGATATACGTCGGTACTGCACAAGTAAGACAATTCGGTGATCCAGCAACATTGACTATTATTAATTCGGTAAGGGAAGGATTAATTGGCGACAAACTGTTTCCCGAACAACACTCTGATTTAAACCAATCTTTCATTCCACACTCCCCTGACACGCCGGTCGCTGGAAATATTATCGAAGTTATCGATGGTCTCACCCGGGCAGGCCAATATCAAACCGTCGTCATTAATCTGGGCGAATTTGATGGGCTGGAACGCGGACATGTATTAAAAGTGGAGCACTCCGGCAAAATGGTCCGTGATGTCGTTTCGCCAGACCCGAGGGATAAGATTCAGCTACCTGCATCCAAATCAGGCACCATCATGGTTTTTCGAACCTTTGACCGAGTTAGTTATGCACTGGTAATGACAGCATCACGCGACCTAAGTATTAATGATTCGGTAAAAAATCCTTAATCCCGGCACAAATCTTCGCTGGATTTAGCGGACACTGATAACTTAACGGGATCCGGGTATGCTATTAGTAAGCATGGCACAGTAAAATTGTTGTCATGCCGAAAACAGGTCGTTTACATATACAAGGTAGTTATTACCATATGGTAAATTTTTATCCCCCCCGCTTTTATTCACAGAGATTCACTGATCTTTTAAAAACCTGTACAATATGTCGGCGATTCACATTGATTTGAGACGACCCTGGACCCATCAATACTAACTTGACGGAATACAGGAGCCTCTGATTAACGGAGTACTGACGTATGGATGATACCGCTTATTGGCTGGCACTTCAGCGAACACCCGGCGTAGGAACAATTACTTTCCACAAACTTGTTAAGCAGTTTGGTTCGCCACGCAATGTTTTCGAATCAAACTCTTTCGATAACTCTTTCGATAACTCAATCGATAAAAAGGGAAACCATCGCTTAAAAACGGGGCCACAAGAAAACCCGTCATTAAGGAAGAGCATCCTCAATCAATTAAAGAACCCAAATTGGCAACTTGTCGAAAAAGATTTGCAGTGGGCAAACCAGGCCAATAATCATATTGTTACGTTATTAGACCCCAAGTACCCACCATTATTAAAACAAATTGCTGACCCGCCACCAATATTATACGTAACAGGGTGTCCGGATTTATTGCGACTGACTCAGATCGCGATGGTGGGAAGCCGCAACCCATCACATACAGGTAAAGAAACAGCTCACGAATTCGCATATGCATTGTCGAACAGTGGTTTTATTATTACCAGTGGACTTGCATTGGGCATAGATGGCGCCAGCCATAAAGGCGCAATCGCCGCAAATAGTCCAACCATCGCCGTATTGGGGACCGGTCTTGATAAAGTTTACCCGGCACGCCACCATTCACTGGCGGTAAACATATCAGAAAACAGTGCGCTCGTATCAGAATTTGCATTGGGCACGCCACCCGTTGCAGCTAATTTTCCGAAACGAAACAGAATTATAAGTGGGCTTAGCGTCGGCACCGTCGTAGTAGAGGCAACACTGAAAAGCGGCTCGTTAATTACGGCACGCATGGCAACCGAACAAGGCCGTGAAGTATTTGCCATCCCCGGCTCTATCCGCAACCCAGCAGCAAAAGGCTGCCACAAATTAATCCGCGAGGGCGCTAAATTGGTAGAAACAACAGAAGATATACTTGAAGAACTCGCACCACTGAGTCAGTTTAATTTGCCTAATATCCAAGAACTTGTGTCAAACGGTAACGATGTTCTCAATAATGCGCTAATCGAACCTCAATTCGACGGCGCGCTCAATAATGAACAAGAGGGTTTTTTACACGATTTTTTACACAAAGTAGGCCATGACCCTATATCCATTGATGGCATGGTGCAACGCACGGGGATGTCAGTTGAATCTATCTCTTCGTTGCTAATGGTATTAGAATTACGGGGTAGAATTTCTTCTTCAAATGGTTTCTACTACAGAGTAGGTAATTAAAAGGCACAACTCATGAAAGATAATATGTTTGAAGTAGTTATGTATCTGTTTGAGAGTTATGCAGAAAGTGATTCCGAATTTTGCACAGACCAAGCGTCAATGACGGTTAGGCTTCGACAGGCAGGTTTTCTGAACTCTGAAATCGACAAAGCGTTTGAATGGTTGGAAGGCCTGGTTTCATTAGAAGAAAAAACCTTGCCGCATGCAATACCTAACAAATTATCCATGCGTGTCTTTAGCCAACAAGAGCAAATAAAACTTAATCTGGAATGCCGCGGTTACTTACTGCTTCTAGAACAAGTTGACATCGTGAATGAAATCGCGCGCGAGCTGATCATTGACCGATGTATGGCGCTGGAGACAGACAATTTTAACCTCGATCATTTTAAATGGGTGATTCTACTCGTTCTTTTTAACCTGGATGACAGTTCTTTGTGGATGAAAAACATCTGGGTTGAAGATCTCATTCAGAAACCCGCGCCGCACGCTGTACACTAATTTATAAAGCACTGAAATACTGAAATAAAGAATACTAATATAAAGAATACTAATACAAAGAACACCGAGACCCAATGCAACTAACTAGACACACAGACTACTCACTACGCGTTCTGGCGTTTCTTTGTCTAAAAAGGAAAGACGCCGTCACAATTACCGAGATAGCCGATTATTATTCTATATCGCGTAACCACCTGGTAAAAGTTGTCCATCACCTATCAAATGCTGGATTTATAACTACAACCCGCGGCAAAGGAGGCGGAATTCGGCTTGCTCACGCAGCGACAGATATACACATTGGCGACGTGGTCAGAAAAATGGAACCGCATCTCGATATCGTCGAATGTTTTAATAGCCACAACCCAACTTGTAATATTGAACCCATTTGCAAACTTAAAAAGACACTATATGAAGCACGCCGCGCCTTTTTAACCGTGCTTGATAAATACACACTTGCAGACGCAATATCCAAAAATGATATTAAAGGCATATCGCTGTAACGCAACTACAGCAAGACATCAAAAACTTTGTTTTTTACCCAATCACACGGCCAATTTTTAACCTAACTAGACCATGTGGCCTAATTATCTTTTCATGTGTCTTTTTTAACCTACAAGAAATCGGTACTATTATGGACTTCGGCAGACCAGCACTTTAACCATAGTTATGGCATGGTTATTGAGTCGATACTAACTTTCACGCACAAACTAAAAACAATATCCGTAATATTCATGCGTGTTGGTAAGAAGATCAAACAAAAACTATATACAAGTACATTCAAAATGTACTTTAGGAGAGAAGCATGTCAGTTAAACATCCAATCATAGCCGTAACAGGCTCCTCTGGTGCAGGCACTACTACCGTTAAGAATGCATTTGAGCATATTTTCTATCGCGGAAAAATAAAGCCTGCTGTCATTGAAGGTGACAGCTTCCACCGATATGACCGCAAAGAAATGAAAGAACAAATTAAATCGGCGCACAAAGAAGGGCGTAATCTAAGCCACTTTGGTCCTGAAGGAAATATTTTTGAGAAAATAGAAGAACTCTTTAAAACATACGGGGAAACGGGTAAAGGCAAGCGACGATATTATTTACATAGTTATGAAGAAGCCGAACCTTATAAACAGGAACCTGGCACATTTACGCCATGGGAAGAAATTTCAGAAGAAAATGATTTGCTATTTTACGAAGGCTTACACGGTGGCGTTGTACAAGGTGATGTCAATGCGGCCCAACATGTTGATTGTTTGATTGGTGTAACCCCCATCGTCAACCTGGAATGGATCCAAAAAATTCATCGCGACACATCACAGCGCGGTTATTCAGCCGAAGCGGTCACAGACACCATTCTTCGACGAATGTACGATTACGTACACCATATTACACCGCAATTTTCCCGCACACATGTAAATTTTCAACGCGTTCCAACGGTCGATACATCGAACCCATTTATAGCTAGAGATATTCCAACACCAGATGAAAGTTTCATTGTGATACGGTTTAGAAACCCTGATAAACAAGACTTCCCTTACCTGCTGAATATGTTACAAGATTCATTTATGTCTCGCCCTAATACACTGGTGATACCGGGCGGCAAAATGGGATTCGCAATGGAAATTATACTAACACCGATCATTCACGAATTGATGGAACAACGTAAATAGCGTGTAAACAATACCTAAACAAATAACGTAAACAAATACGCGAACAATATGCTTTACTGCCGCCAATGAATTTAAGTTAAGGTTCTACGGTGGCAGTACCTGACCCAGGCAATTCTGGATCAATTAACGACACACCTGTCAGTATCACAAATGCTCGCAAACCAAGTATCGCTTTTGCCTGCCCCCGGTGATCTTCTTTAACACCTTTGTTTCCCTTAAGAATTTGTATTGCGCTATGCACCTGTACTGCATAGAGTATATAAAGCGTCAATACCATTCCAAAGTGCATCCAGACACCAAAAGATAAGATATCTCCGCTCTCTATTAACCTTACTCCCCAGTCCCCATTTAAAAACAAGTAGAAAGGAACACACAAATCAAAAATAATAATGGAAATCATAACAGGCATATGTATGCGCCTGATATGTGGCACAAAAAAAGCGGCCAACATAATTAAATAAGTTAGCAAAACGACAATAACGAAACCATTAATTATCATATTATTTTTCCATTTTTAATGTTCGACTTCTTCTAAAATCAATAATATTATTGAAAACAACGCTCATAACTAATAAGCACTTTAACTAACAATCAGCGCTTTGGAATTTTGTCTGGCCCTGAATTCAATAATGCATTCTTTTCTGCATTTCTCTCAATAGTTATTTGTAATGCCGCTATCGTATCCTGTATAGTTTTGAGCTGAAAAATAATATCTTTTGTTGCCTCATCTTCATGCTCCGCTTTCACTGCAGCGCGCGCTTCATCCATACTGTTTAATATGATGCCTATCAACATATTAAACACAACAAAGGTACCCAATAAAACAAAACTGACGAAAAAAACCCAGGCCATAGGGTATAACTCCATTGCCTTGTACATAATATCAGTCCAGTCTTCCAGCGTTAATGTCCTGAATAAGCTAAGCAATGAAATATGCAACGTACCCCAATGTTCAGGATCATGCTCACGAAACAAACTGACGCCAATCACTGCATAAATATAAAAAAGCAAACCGGCTAGCATAGCCATTTGACCAATACGCGGAATACTGTGCATCAGCGCCATAACGAGTATCTGTAAACCGGGTAACGCACTCAGCAAACGAAGTACACGCAGTAATCGAATGAGCCTTAACAGGGTTGCCTGCCCCTCTAAACCAGGCATAAATGCGGCCGCTATGATAATAAAATCAAATGTATTCCAGCCGCTACTAAAAAATTTCATTGGCCGCCTGCCAAACGAAATCATCTTCAAAAAAATCTCGGTTACAAATATACCGAGAAAAATATTGTCCAGCTCATGGATCAAGTTACCATATTGCGCCATCATAGATGGGTAAGTTTCCATCCCGATAGTCGCGGCGTTTGCCAAAATGACAAACACAATAAATAACTGAAAATAGCGCGAGTCAACTATTTTTTTACTAAACGACACTAACATAAACAATCCTGTAACAATCTGAATTTTGATGCCAACACATTTGATCCTTGTGAATACCCGAAAACCCCGCAGACCTAAAAAACATGTTATACATGACATGCCGTAACGTACTCAGCCCTTGCAGGAGTAAACTGGCTAATAGTACGATAAGCCAATAATACCAAAGGCTTAGTACTGCTTTGAAATAGCCAACTGATGAATTTAGGTTCAATTATTCTCAATGTCCAAGTATACAGCAGAGCTCCTCAGAACTAATGCAGATAACAAGTCCGAAAATGGGCAATGTGAATTTTATCCACTCATTATGCAAGACTATAGAAACATGAATTTATGCCGCTATAGTCATAGGTCGATGTAGGTACGTAAGAATTTGATTTTTATCATGTTTATTATTTCGGGCAGTAGCTTGTTAAATTATCTAGCGGAAATTAAAGTGGCAACTATTATTATTAATATAAGCCTTTCACGTCAAATACCTTATAACCACTATATTTACAAGGATACATGTGGGTCTACATAACTGGTTAACAAATAAAATGACTCAATGGCTCATCCATGAAGAACAACTGGATGGCTCATCCCTGTGTGATTTTGACCGACTGTCATTTGAAATACGGCCGTGCGACGTTATGCTCATCGAAGGACGTAGCCGTGTAAGCTACATCATAAAAAATATCACCCAAAGCCCCTGGACACACTCTGCGCTCTATATTGGCCGCATTCACGAACTGGAAAACGAGGCGGATCGCAAAATTATTGAAAAATATTATAATGGTGACCCTAGCGAACAACTGATTGTTGAAGCATTGTTAGGCGAAGGAACCATTATCGTTCCGTTAAAGAAATACGATAAAGACCACATCAGAATTTGTCGCCCAAAAGGACTAGCACGCCAGGACGCCACAAATGTGTTATCACACGCACTGCAACATGTGGGCGATGAGTACAATGTAAGACAACTATTTGATTTAGCACGCCTATTATTACCTTACGGCATACTTCCCCGACGTTGGCGATCCAGTCTTTTTGAACGGGTTAAAATTGGTGAAACGACCCAAACAGTCTGCTCGTCAATGATAGCCTCCGCGTTTAGCTCAGTACATTTTCCAATACTGCCCGTTGTACATCAAAATAGAGATGGCAGCCTGCGTATGTTTAAACGAAATACACGACTTTATATACCACCTGATTTCGACTATTCACCCTATTTTGAAATAATAAAATATGCCATCATGGGGTTTGACGATTTGGCGATATACCGTCAACTACCCTGGGATAAAAATGGTGTCATTTGTAATGATGAGAACGATTGTTATATCCCCACACCCCAGATTGACACAAAAAAAGACCTGGCACAATCAAACGAGACTGAAGCGAAGACCAAGAACAGCAGCAACGATGATAAAAACGATGATAAAGCCACTCTGTCTGGTGAAACTGTTACCGAAGAACCTGTATTAGAGAAGCCGTCAAGAGACAAACCTGGAGAAACACTGTTACCGAAAAAAACAGCAAATGAGAAGATAACAGTAGGTGCGACCGAGAGCAATGACTCTCTTACAAAACAATGAACCCCGGACAAAATCATAGCTTTGTTATGATTGAGCTTTTTATCACCTTGTTATAACCTTAAATATATAAGAGTATGTTTGCTAAAATATACTGATTAAACATAACAAATTCTAATCTTTCCGCTAACCTGTGTGACTGACTATTATGACTACTTATCACTATATCATCCTCACGATTATTGCCCTTTGGACCCTGGCTTATTTTCGAACACCCTTGCTCGTTTGGACAAGTACAATTGCAGTAATACTGGCAATTTACACTTTTTCACCCGCCTCATCTTTTTTCTCATCATTCTTCGCATGGACAGTATTTATACTGGTTATGGCGCCTATTGGTATACCCACGCTTAGACGCCGATTTATCAGCGACAAAGTACTACCCATAATAAAGAACGCGATTCCCGCTATCTCGCAAACTGAAAAAGACGCGCTGGAAGCCGGCACAGTATGGTGGGATGGTGATTTGTTCAGCGGCAAACCCAACTGGAAAAAATTTCTGGCTGAGCAATCACCCGCGTTAACAAACGAAGAGCAAGCATTTTTAGATGGGCCAGTGCAAACCCTGTGCGATAAAACTGATGATTGGCAAACAAACCATGAGGATTTTGATCTATCACCACAGGTATGGCAGCACATAAAAGATAATAAATTTTTTGGCATGATCATTCCGAAGGAATATGGTGGTCTGGGCTTCTCTGCCCTTGCCCATTCTGCAGTGGTCACTAAAATTGCGAGTCGCAGTGGTACTGCGGCGGTGACGGTGATGGTGCCTAACTCACTGGGTCCTGCGGAATTATTACTTAATTACGGTACTGACAAACAAAAAGCACATTACCTGCCTCGCCTTGCGGGTGGTCAGGATGTGCCATGCTTTGCGCTCACCGGACCGGAAGCGGGCAGTGACGCAAGCTCTATTCCTGACACCGGCATTGTCTGCCGAGGAACCTTTGAAGGTAAACCTGATGTGCTTGGAATCCGACTGAATTGGGAGAAACGCTATATCACATTAGGACCGGTGGCGACAGTACTCGGGTTAGCGTTCAAGCTTTACGACCCGGACCATTTGTTAGGCGAAACGGAAAATATAGGCATCACACTCGCACTGATTCCAACCAATACGCCCGGCATTAACATTGGTCGACGCCACTTGCCACTTAATCTGGCATTTCAAAACGGACCCAATAGCGGAAAAGATGTTTTTATCCCCGTGGACTGGATCATTGGCGGCGAACAGCGTGCCGGCGAAGGTTGGCGCATGCTGATGGAATCTCTCGCGGCGGGCCGTTCAATTTCGCTGCCCGCACTGAGTACCGGCAGTGGTAAACTCGCCTGCCGCGCGACGGGGGCCTATGCGCGTATCCGCAAACAGTTTCGAACACCTATCGGCCGCTTTGAAGGCATTGAAGAACCATTGGCGCGAATGGCTGCTTATACCTACCAAATGGAAGCAGCACGCATTGTCACTGCGGCTGCCGTCGATCAGGGCGAACACCCGTCAGTTATCTCCGCCATTGTAAAATATAATTTAACAACCCGCATGCGTAGCATTATTAATGATGCAATGGATATACAAGGTGGTAGTGGTATCTGTATGGGTCCACGTAATATTCTAGCCCGCATCTATCAAGCGGTGCCAATTGGTATCACGGTAGAAGGCGCCAATATACTCACACGCTCATTAATTACTTTCGGGCAGGGCGCGATGCGTTGCCATCCCTACATCCTGAAAGAAGTACAGGCGGTCGCGGAAACAGACAACGAAACAGCGTCAATAAAATTTGATAAGGCATTTTTTGGACACATCGGATTTTCCATCAGCAATGTATTTCGTACTCTTTTTCTTGGTTTAACCGGTGCATTTTTTGTACAAGCATCAAACGGCATGGAAAAACGCTTTTACCAACATACTACAAGACTAAGCAGCGCCTTTGCTTTAGTCTCTGACTTTGGCTTATTGATTTTAGGGGGTTCGTTAAAGCGCAAAGAAAAACTGTCTGGCCGCCTCGCGGATGTATTAAGTCAAATGTATTTAATATCCGCAACATTAAAACATTTTAAAGATCAAGGGCGAAAACCAACCGATTTTCCACTAGTGCAATGGGCGTGTGAAGACGCGTTATACCAATCCCAACAAAGCTTGATGGCCTTTCTGGATAATTTCCCCAATCGACCGATTGCCTGGTTGTTAAAGGGAATCTGTTTCCCGCTGGGCAGAACGTACTCAGCACCGAGCGACAAGCTAGGACATAAAATTGCGAACATCTTACTTGAACCCTCTGCAACAAGAGATAGACTTACACAGGGAATATACCTTCCCGACTCAACGACAGAAATATTGGGCCGCCTGGAAGATGCATTAGTAAAAATAGTAAAAGCAGAACCCATAGAGAAAAAAATAGCCAGCGCACAACGCAAAGGCAATATTACTGGCTATGATCTAACTGAACTTACAAAAGATGCACTAAACAAGGAAATTATCGACCAAAGCGAAGCCGAAACCCTGCTTGAGGCAGACATCGCACGCAAGGATGTCATCAAGGTTGATGATTTTTCTGCGGATTATTTAACTGGCAAAACATCAAACAATTTACCTGAAAACTTATCAAACATCGCTACAGAATCCGCTGTAAAAGCGTCTACAAAAGAAAACCGGGAAGACTCCGTTGTTACTAAACGAATATCTGGAGAACGTTTATAAATGACACAAAAAAAAAGTCCCAGCAAAAGCGCACATAACAATTCGGCTTACAACAAGGCCGTTTACATAGTTGACGGAAGTCGCACACCGTTTTTAAAAGCTAAAGGTAAACCAGGTCCGTTTCATGCGGCTGACCTCGCGGTATATGCCGGTCGCGCGGTACTTGCAAGACATGACTTTCACCCTTCCGAATTAGACGAAGTCATCCTGGGTTGCGTCATGCCAGGGCCAGATGAAGCAAACATCGCCCGAGTCGTTGCACTGCGCCTGGGTTGCGAAAAAAACGTACCCGCCTGGACCGTACAACGAAACTGCGCTTCGGGGATGCAAGCGCTGGACTGCGCCGCCAGTAACATCGCAAGCGGCCGTTCCGATCTGGTACTCGCCGGAGGTGTAGAAGCGATGAGCCATGCACCGGTTTTACATAATGATGCTATGGTAGCCTGGTTAGGGCAACTATATGCTGCCCGATCGATCGGCGCAAAAATTCAGGCATTTTCAAAGTTGAGAGTAAAACATTTAAAACCGATTATAGGCTTAATGCGCGGCTTGACTGATCCTGTCGTGGGTCTATCCATGGGACAAACTGCTGAAAACCTGGCGTATCGATTTAATATTAAGCGGCAAGAAATGGATCAGTTTGCAATGCAAAGTCATCACCGATTATCAGCAGCCCACAAAAATGGGCACATGAATGAAATTGAAGTTATTTACGATCATGAAGGCCATTTTTTTGATCACGACGACGGTGTCAGACATGATTCAGATATGGCGGGTCTCGCTAAACTCAAACCCGTATTCGACAAACCCTTTGGTGACGTCACCGCAGGCAACAGTGCGCAAATCACCGATGGCGCAGCTTGCTTAATATTAGCAAGTGAAAAAGCAGTGGAAAAACATAACTTACCCGTTATGGGTCGCATCGTCGACAGTGAATGGGCGGGTTTGGATCCCAGTCAAATGGGCTTGGGACCCACCCACGCCATGGCACCTATTTTAAAACGCCAGAAATTCAAACCCGAAGACATCGATTATTGGGAAATTAACGAAGCATTTGCTGCTCAGGTATTAGCTTGTCTGGCCGCCTGGAAAGACTCGAAATATTGTCGAAAAGAATTAAACACACGTAGCGCAATCGGTGAAATAGACACAGAACGTCTTAATGTTGATGGCGGCGGTATCAGCCTCGGCCACCCCGTGGGAGCCAGCGGCGCCAGAATTGTACTGCACCTCCTTAATGTATTAAAACGAAATAACGCATCGAGGGGCATGGCCAGCTTATGCATTGGCGGCGGACAAGGTGGGGCCATGTTGATTGAAAGGGAGGGCGCATAAAATGACACAAAAAACATCCTATCACCATTGGCGCTTGGAAAACGACAAGGATAATATCACCTGGGCACATTTCTCAAGAAAAGATAGCAGTGCAAATACGCTTTCCAGCGAAGCGCTTACTGAATTAGACGATTTACTGACCGCGTTGTCAAAAAACACCCCCAAAGGTCTGATTATTTTGTCCGCTAAAGAAAGTGGCTTCATTGCTGGTGCTGATGTTAAAGAAATCTCCAACAAGAAAACAATCGCAGACGCAGCTGAATTTATCCAACTGGGACAATCCGTGTTTGATCGACTTGAAAATCTCAGCTGCCCTAGCGTAGCACTGATAAGTGGTTTCTGCCTGGGCGGCGGTTTGGAACTCGCCCTTGCGTGCCGCTATCGAATTGCTGAAGATGATACAAAAACAAAACTGGGCTTACCCGAAGTTAAACTGGGCATCCACCCGGCATTTGGCGGCACAGTACGTTTGCCACCCCTGATCGGCGCACCCGCCGCGATGGATTTAATGTTAACTGGCCGCGCCATCAGTGCGCGTGCAGCGAAGAAAATAGGCATAGTGGATTATGCGGTGCCAAAACGTCAACTGTTAGAAGCGGCCAGACGCACCATACTCAAACCACCGCCTCCGCACAAGGCAAAACGATGGCAAAGCATGACGAACCATCGACTGGTACGACCCTGGTTAGCGAAAGTATTTCGTAAAAAAGTGGCGGCAAAAGCACCGGAAAAACACTACCCAGCGCCTTATGCAATTATAAATTTGTGGCAAAAATATGCTGATACACCGAAGCGCATGCTTAGCGAAGAACGTGCATCAGAAGCACAATTAGTTAATAACGAAACGGCGAAAAACCTGATACGACTATTTTTTCTCCAGGAAAGAATGAAATCACTGGGTAATAAGGATTTGATCGATCCCAAACACATTCACGTTATTGGCGGCGGTGTGATGGGCGGTGACATTGCCGTTTGGTGTGCATTGCGTGGTTTCAGCGTCACCCTACAAGACCGCCAACACGAAACAATCGCCAAGGTGATGAAACGCGCGCACAAGTTATTTAAAAAGAAATTAAAACTGCCGCGACTGGTCACTGCGGCCATGGACCGCTTGGTCCCCGATTTAACCGGCTCTATTGGACTGCAAAAAGCCGATGTGATCGTCGAAGCTATTTTCGAAAACATGGACGCCAAACATACTCTATTCAAGGAAATCGAACCCATAATCAAGCCGGATGCCTTACTGGCCACTAACACATCAAGCATCCCGATTGAAGATCTGGCAAAGGTACTGAAAAACCCGCAACGTCTGGTAGGCCTGCATTTTTTTAATCCAGTTGCCCTAATGCAATTGGTAGAAATAGTATATGGACCCAACACAGATAAAGAGGTCATCGATAAAGCCAGCGCCTTCGCAAGACACATCGATAGATTACCGATACCTGTAAAAAGCACACCCGGCTTTCTTGTGAATCGAATATTAATGCCCTATCTAATGGAAGCGGTGGTAATGGAATCCGAAGGTGTGCCAGCCAGCACCATAGACAACGCAGCATTGAATTATGGTATGCCCATGGGCCCCATTGAACTTGCAGATGCGGTTGGCCTGGATATTTGTCTGCACGTAGCGGAGAACCTTTCAAAGGCATATAACGGTGACATACCCGAGCGACTGAAAAAACTGGTGGCAGATGGCAATTTGGGTAAAAAATCTGGAAAGGGTTTTTATAGTTACGACAAAAAGAAAGGTCGTAAAAAACAGAAAAATAAAGCAGATAGCAGCAATATCACAAACCAGGAGGCCTGCGATCGACTCATATTGAGGCTGCTTAATGAATCAATAGCCTGTTTGCGTGAAAAAGTCGTTGAAGACTCCGATTTACTTGATGCAGGCATTGTTTATGGTACAGGCTTTGCGCCTTTTCGAGGTGGGCCAATGAACTATATTGAAAAAGAAGACAAAACGGTATTAAAAGACAAACTCTCAAAACTAACCGAAAAATATGGTAGCCGATTTACACCCGATGCGGGTTGGTCAAACTGACAAGACCTATTTAACTATACTATTTAACTATTATAGGTAGACATACGTTTATCAAAACATTTAAATATAGATAACCATTATGAATATGACAATTGAAGAAAATGCAAATCTAACATTACCGGGTCTCTTCAAAGAACGGGTCAACAACACGCCTGATCGAATCGCGTACCGCTATTTTGATAGAGATAAGCAAGCGTGGGCATCATCCACCTGGTCACAAATGTCCAACGAAGTTGCACGCTGGCAAGCTGCACTAAAAAATGAAGGTCTGCAACATGGTGACAAAATTGCCATTATGTTACCAAATGGCAAAGAATGGATCACCATAGAACAGGCAGCACTGGGCATGGGGTTGGTTGTCATACCGTTGTTTATCAATGACCGCCCCGATAATGTCGCCTACATATTACAAGATGCCGGTGTAAAATTACTGATCGTTGAAGGCCAGGAACATTTACAGCAGTTACAGTCAATTCATGCGCAACTGGATGGTTTGGTTAGATTATTATCCGTCGAGGCCTACGAATCTGATTTTCAGTATACCCGGCTAATAAAAATTCAGGATTGGCTACCTGAAAACGCGATTGGCTTAAGTGATGAAGTAAAGGATCCCGGCAGCCTTGCAACGATCGTCTATACATCTGGCACAACCGGACGGCCAAAAGGTGTGATGCTGAGCCACAAAAACATTTTGTGTAACGCATATGGCGGCATTGACGCCGTGCCAATATCCGAAAACGATGTATTCTTATCGTTCTTGCCGCTATCCCATATGTTTGAACGAACTCTGGGGTATTATATACCCATGATTACCGGCTCGACGGTTGCATTTGCCCGCTCGGTTAGCGAACTAGCTGAAGATATGCTTACAATACGCCCTACCGTATTGATCTCCGTGCCTCGCATTTATGAACGCATACACTCTAAAATTCAGTCACAGCTAGAAACCAAATCCCCTCTAGCCAACAAATTGTTTAACCGTTGCGTTAACACCGGCTGGGACCAGTTTGAACACAATCAAAAACGACTCGCTTGGCAACCTTCTTTTCTATTGCTACCTATTTTAAACCAGCTCGTCGCAAAAAAAATTATGGCGAAAATGGGTGGTCGCATGCGTGTTGCCATATGCGGTGGCGCACCTTTGTCACCCAATATCGCCAAGACCTTTATCGGCCTCGGTTTAAATCTGGTGCAAGGCTATGGCTTGACAGAATTTAGCCCCATCATCGCGGGCAACAGACCAAACGACAATATTCCAGCCAGTGTCGGCCTCCCCCTAAAGGGAGTCGATATCAAACTTACTGACAAAGATGAATTACTTGTTAAAGGTGACTCAGTCATGCTGGGATACTGGAACAACCCAGACGCCACAAAAAAGATTATCGATAAAGAAGGCTGGTTACACACGGGTGATAAAGTTCGCATCGATGAAAAAAACCACATATACATTACTGGGCGATTAAAAGAAATCATTGTACTATCCAATGGCGAGAAAATTCCGCCCGGTGATTTGGAAGTCGCCATTGGCGCAGACTCGCTATTTGACCAAGCGCTAATTATAGGTGAAGGCAGACCTTTTTTGAGCGCCTTTGTTGTATTAAACGAAGAGCTATGGGAGGCGTTGTCAATAAAACTTGATCTCGCTGGTAATGACGACGATCCCTTACAGGCTGAATCACTAACAGACCTAGTGCTGAGTAAAATTAAAAAGCAACTGAGTGATTTTCCAGGATATACACAAATTTATAAAGCGACTATTTTTTTACAACCCTGGACAATTGAAGATGGACTAATGACACCCACATTAAAACTCAAACGCGACCGCATCATGGCAAAATTTCAGGATAAAATTGATATAATGTATCAAGGGCATTAACTCAACACACCCGTTAAGCGCATCAGTTAATCGGCAGCCAGTGTAATGTATTAAACTAGAGCTTTATATCTAAGCCGCTATGCTGTCGACTAACTATATAGTATTATCCTGAAATCACCAGACAGGATAACCACGCGGTATGTTAGAACATTTTTCCGAAAAACTAACCCTCTCACCCCAAGGCATTTGGAAACCAAACGCGAACATGGAGGATATTTCATATCCGCAAGACGGTCATGAGAGCCGCGCTTCCTTGGAGGAAAAATCGTTTTGGTTCAACCATCGTAATAGCTGCATACAGGAAGTGATAAAGCAATACCCACCTAATGGCGTGTTGTTTGATATCGGTGGCGGCAATGGCTATGTATCTCTTGGGCTGCAAAAAATCGGCATTGACACTGTATTGGTCGAACCAGGTGCCACAGGTGCATATAACGCGAAACGACGAGGCATCCAACACGTAGTCTGCTCATCTTTCCAAAAAGCGGAATTTCAACCCAAATCACTACCCGCAGTTGGGGTATTTGATGTCGTTGAGCACATAGAAAATGACTCAGCATTTTTAGTTAGCCTGTCAAAAAAATTAATACGTAATGGACGTATATACATTACTGTACCCGCCTTTGATTTTCTATGGTCAGCAAAAGATATTCACGAAGGACATTTTCGACGATATACAATAAATAAAATAAAACAAATCCTCACCAACAGTGGATTCCAAATTGAATACGCCAATTATCTTTTTCATTTTTTAGTACCACCAATTTTCTTACTTAAGGCAATTCCTTTTAAACTGGGATTAACAAAATCTCATGACACAAAAAAAGGACAGCAAGAACATAAACCGGTGCAGGGAATGACAAAGTTAATAATTAACTTTATTTCCAACCGTGAAATCAATAAAATAAAAAAACTAAAACCCATTAAATATGGCAGCAGCATTATCGTTGTCGCTAAAATAACAGCGTCTAAAAAAGGTATAATATGAAAAACACACCAACAGATACACTCCCTACTGACAAGCAACCTACAATTAGAGTAGTCGCAATGCCATCAGATACAAATTCCAGCGGCGACATATTCGGCGGTTGGATCATGTCACAAGTTGATATTGCAGGCAGCATCAGCGCCATTCGCCGCGCCAAAGGCAGAGTAGCAACGGTGGCTGTAAAAGAATTTTCATTTAAGAAACCTGTTTTTGTTGGTGACCTTATCAGTTGTTATGCTAGCGTAACCAAGGTAGGAAACACATCCGTCACAATTGCGGTTGAAGTATTCGCTGAACGAGGACGTGTCAAAGAGGAATGTGTCAAGGTCACAGAAGCAGTTCTTACCTACGTCGCTGTAGACAGTAATCGCAACCCTCGGCCTGTTGACAACTAGTACTCTTTCAATGTGATATTGCCCACATAAATTAGGTGATTATGTGGGCTTTTTATCTGTGAATTCACCTTATAATTTTGTCAGAAGTCATTTATAGTATATACAAGCAGGAACATCGCTGTGTCGGAAGGCTATCTCCCCTATTAAAATTGATAGGATTGGGCAGGACTGGCGTGATAACTTTAGATGACAAGATTTACATTTATTAATTATTCCCTGAGGAAAACGATGATTCAATATTCTCACAGTAAATCTGGCAACAATAACGTTAACGAAAAAAAGTTAAATAAATACAAATTTGCCCTTTTAACTTTTTCCATAGCAATACTTTCGATCTTAATCAGCGGCTGCGGGTCAACTTCAGTAAACACCACACACATCTTGCTCGAAGCTGACAAGGAAATTGCTGCGGCAAACGTGTATTTTATTCGGCCATTCACGTACCGTGAACGCGGCATCGCTGACAACCCCGTTAAAATTGAATTAAACAGAAAAGAAATTATTTCATTGGGCAAAGGCGAATACACCATGGTTCGAATTAAACCCGTGGAAGCAACAATAACGACCAGAAATTATTCAATGTTTACAAACAAATTAATGCCCATTGAAATGATACGAAGCGCGACAATGACTTTTGATGCTGGACAAAATTATTTCATCCACATAAAACAGGTAGATGAAGAGTTTAGAGGCATATATTATTTGCCAGAACTTATCGGCTTAAAGACTGCCAAGCGAATAACTTCAGATCTAAAATCATCTGGAATTGCAAGCGATGCAGATATTGAAAAACTATAGAATTACGTATTTTTGTACACTTCTATTTTTTTTAATTTTACTCAGCAACTCAAGCCGTTCTTTTTCAGAAATTGTATTACCGGGCAATTTATCTAATTTAGTTGCTGACACGACCACTGACACTGTAGTTAAACCTATCTCGCCTAAGATAGTCCGATACGGTAAGCAAACCAACATCGACTTGGTTTTTGAAAACTTAATCCCCGAAAACTTAATCCCCAAAAAAAAGACGTCCGTCACACGCGCAGTCCTCTCACCTGGCGGCCCCTTCGTAGCCAGGTCACTGAAAACTACATTACCCCCTTTATCTGTCATCAATGATTCACTGGTGATTAACAATCGTATTTTTGCCGCAACAAAGAATGGTAATATTTTTTCACTACAAAATAAAAAACATGCCAAATTAGAAAAAATCCATTTATCTTCACCGGTCCTGCGACTCACCCATTTTCAATCAAGACTGTTCGCGCTCACTCAGGCTGGATTTTTAGTGAGTGTTAAACTTCCCGACTTCAAAGTGGAAAACAAAATAAGAGTCGATGGCAACATTACCGATATCGCCAACAACGGTAAATATTTATATTTATTGCAACACAATAACAAACTACTCATCTATGCTGCACACACTGCAAGCAAATTAAGACTGGTCGCACAACATAAGCTGAAAACACCTGCTTTAGCGATATTCGTAAATAAAAATTATTGCTATCTGGCGAGCGCTAAAAATGGGTTAGTAACGCTGGACATTAGCAACATCAATGCAATACACGAATCTGGCTATTTTAAGACAAGTGGTATTGCTAAAAACGTTGTAGTAAAAAATAAGCTTGCCTACATTGCCGATGGCCCAAGCGGCTTAACGGTACTTGATGTCAGCAAACCGGATAACATCACCTTACTCGGAAGCAATAACAAACTCGG
>CAZZJI010000010.1:53272-68425 GCA_964654485.1 uncultured Gammaproteobacteria bacterium
GCAGACTGGTTTTCAGGTTTACATATTTATGATATTTCAGATCCGCTCAACATGAGGCATTTATCAAACTACCATACCAAAGGATCATCAAAAGGCATTGCCATCAAAGATGATCACGCATTTGTTGGTGATGACGACCACGGCCTGCAAATTATAAATATAAAAGATCCCTACAACCCATTCTGGGTTTCTGAATTGGCCACAACAGGACTGGCCTATACGATGAAAATCATAGGGGACATATTATATCTCGCCGATCATCGTGGCGGATTTCATATTATCGATATCACAGATTTTAAACAACCGAAAAGATTAAGCACAGTCGACACACCTGGAAAAGCATGGGCTATCGATGTAGATAAAAATACCGCCTTTATCGCAGATGATTTATCCGGACTCCTTATTTTCGATGTTAGTTCTGATAAAAACCCGAAACTCATCGCTCAATTCAAGCCCGGTGGATTTGCTGAAGATGTAAAAGTCAGGGACGGCAAAGCTTTTGTCACTTTTTTCGATTCAGGCTTATATATACTTGATATAAAATCACCGGCCAATCCAAAATTGCTCAGCCACATTCCCATTCCAGGAAACGCCCGTGGGATAGAGCTGGAAAACAATATTGCATACATATCTGCCTGGTATGCTGGTGTACAAATAGTTGATATTGAAAACACCAGGTCACCCGCTATTATCAGCTATTACGACACAGATGGCGCCACCTGGGGAACCGCGAAAACGGATACACACTTATACGCGTTGGATTGGTGGGGCGGAATAAAATCAATTGACGTTAGCGACAATCACAATCCAAACCTGATATCTCGATATCACGCAAAAAACAAGACCAATGATCTGGAAATTAGAGAAAACTACGCTTACACAACAAACGGAAAATCTGGCCTGCAAGTATTTGACATCAGAAACAACCTTAACCCCATGTGGGTGACCGCTTTAGAGCTACCTGGCGAAGTTAATTCAATATCGATTTACGATCGATATGCGTACCTGACTTCAAAAAATAAAATATATGTGGTGGAGATTGAAACCCCTTTCAAACAAAAATTAGTGAACACGATTGTGATACCCGATGATATCTCCGCATTCAACTTACATAACAATTTTGCTTTCGTATTAAGCAAAAAAGGCAATTTAATTACGTATAATATTGAAATCGCAGATTATCCTAAAATAATCGCAACAATAAAAACTAACGCCACAAATATTTGGATTAACGACAATCTCCTTGTTGCTACAAACAAAAAAAATGAACTGCTAATTTACACTATAGACAACAACGGACATATAATTCTAACAAACAAATATAAAGCCAAAACCAGCATTGATTCAGTAAATTTTTTTACTGAAAATTTATTTGTATATACAAAAAATGCGGGCCGTATATTTACTTTATCTAAAACCGAAAATGGTTACGTAGAAACAGCATCTACACAACTCAATGAAATTATTATTGATATAAAAATATCGAACGGCGTTCTATATGCGACGAGCGATCAATCCAGATTAATTACCTTTACAATCAATAACGACAAACAATTGCTATTTAGTAACGCCTATCCGGCTACAACTAAAATAAAAAAATTCCGCGTAGATAAAGAACGTGTATTTTTTGCCGGAGACAACTTACTCTCAACACTCACTCTTCTACCAGAAATAGTCAGCACTAATTCAAGTTTGACAAAAATATCGATCAGTATCCCGAAAAAAATGCCACTGGGGGTTTATGATTTATTACTTCTAAAAAATAAAAAAACCATTCTAAAACTAAGCAATTTAATTTCAGTTGAACTACCCAACTTTCAAAAACCACAATTCAATAAATAGTATTAATATCTAATAAATTTTATTTATGATGAAAAGATTTTCCATAAATCACTGGATTGGTGCAGCCGTTAGCTATAGAATTATGTAAAGTTCATTTTATTCAATACACTACACTGATTTTCTCACAACCTTAAATAAGCCTAGCCGCCCATATGCCAAATAATGCCGTCCATTAAGGATACACTTACTCGCTATCTGCAATCGCACGCGACACCCTATGAAATTATCAAGGACGGTGTAATTCGCAACTCAGACACGCCGGGCAGCAATACTGATTTGGCCTTGGTGATAACGGCCACCAGTGTTGCTAGGCCCATTATTGTGCGAAACACAACGTCACTTGAAGGTAACAATTTTATAATGACAGTCATACCAGACAACCACGCGTTGAACCTGGATGTGCTGCAAACACTTTTAAACTGTAAACTAAAAACCGTGCCCGCACACGACTATGTTGCCTATGTAAAAAATTGGGTCCCGGGCATATTCTCGCCCATCGCCGAAGAATATGGAATTAAAACAATTATAGATGAGCAATTATGCCAACACAGCGCCATTTTTTTCCCAACCGAAAACAAAAATGAATTTATCAAATTAGCACTTGATACATTTCGCAATTTGCATAAAACGTCGATTTTCGGACATCAGTTTTCTACACCTTTGTCCGCACTTAAGAAAACACAAGTGCCTGCACCGCCTGATTCAGACAAACAAACGCTCGATAGTGAAGAAAACACATTGAGTATTAAGCAGCGTATTGAAAGAATTACAGAATTACCACCCATGCCGGAGATGGCAAAAAAAATTATTCATTTAAATGCGAACCCCTATGCCCGAGCTGAAGACCTATCCACGTTAATAGAACTAGACCCTAGCCTTTCCGCACAAATTATGCGCTATGCAAAATCACCCTTTTTTGGCTATCGCGGCAAAATCGGTTCCGTCCAGGAGGCAGTATCACGTGTATTAGGGTATGACATGGTCATGAATATCGCGCTGGGTTTAGCCGCAACGTCCGCATTTAAAATTCCGAAAAAAGGTCCATTGGGCCTGGAATCATTTTGGAAACACTCCATATACAGCGCCACACTGACCCAAATGATCGGAAAATTACTCCCCAAAAATAATCAGCCACAAGCAGGTATCATGTATCTTAGCGGCTTATTACACAACTTTGGATTCCTGTTGCTTGGCCATTTATTCAAGGATGAATTCAAAAAACTTAACCAGGCAATAATAAACAAACCTGATGTACCCGTGATCGCACACGAACTGGACGCACTCGGTGTGGACCATACAGAAATTGGCGCATGGTTAATGCAGGCATGGAATATGCCAACCGAAATAATTACCACCATTCGTGAACATCATAATGAAAATTATTCAGGTATAGACGAACAATACGCAAATTTGACCCTCATTGCAGATCGCTTGCTAAAAACAAAAGAATCCGGTGACGCTGAAAATAGCGAACTACCGGTCGCTATGATGAAAAAATATGGATTAAACGAAAACCAGCTTATGGCCTGCCTGGAAAATTTGATAGATGGCTCAACTGAACTCGATGCGATCGCAAATACACTTGCAGCGTAACAAATTATTTTTTGCACTTTTTATTTTACGCTATACTTATAACTTAATTAACTTAAATTAAACGCCCGCCGATGCGCCATTGCTTATTTCTATTTTAAACATGAATAACGACTTACATCTGCTCCCATATCAAGACTTAAATCAGGGCTTATACCAAAGCTTGTATCAAGAGAATCAATCGTTAAAACGCCGTCAATCTATCCTTATTAATCAAGCCCGTAGAAACGAACAAAAACTTCAACGTATGCAGTCACTTGAAATTCGCCTTATCGGCACAAACTCGTTATTTGATCTGATACAGCAAGTTCTCGAAAACTACCGAACCTTATCCGGTTTAAATTCTGTCACGCTGGCGTTGATAGATCCGCAGTACGAATTACAACGTATTTTGCAAGCTGAAAGCGTGGCGCTGAGTAACTTTCCTAATTTAATGTTTTTCCAAAATCAAGAACCGCTAAATCAACTTTTTGGACTTTCGTTGTTTCCCAGACTAGGGCCGTTTAAAGAAAATACACATCGGTTTATTTTTCCTGACCACTCAATCCAATTGGACAGCATTGCGTCACTGCCCTTGATCAGACAAGACATACTTATTGGCAGTCTCAATCTGGGTAGCGCAAATAAAGAACGCTTTAAATCGCGGGATGCGACCCACTTTCTCGAACGACTGGCGGCTATTGTTGCAATTTGCCTGGAAAACACCACTAACCATGAGCGACTAAAACGTGTCGGACTCACCGACCCACTGACCGGCATCAACAACAGACGTTTTTTCGACCAACGATTCGATGAAGAAATCTCACGCTCTAAAAGAACCTCAGCACCCCTAACCTGCCTTTTATTAGATATTGATTATTTCAAAAAAATTAATGACGCCTACGGCCATCCGACGGGCGATCGTGTACTTGTCGATATCGCGAGTATTATCAAGTCGCAATTACGCGACACCGACGTACTGGCACGCTACGGTGGTGAAGAATTTTCAGTACTTTTAACAAATACAACTAAAACAGACGCGCTTGATATTGCCGAGCGAATTCGTGTGAGTGTGGCAGAAAATAATTTCGCTCGCCCGGATAATGAAAATCTGAGCGTGACACTCTCTATTGGCATGACGGATTTATTGGAGACGGCGTACCACAACGCAAACCATATAATCTGCCATCGCCTTATTGAGCAAGCTGATCAAGCCTTATACCAAGCCAAAGATAACGGTAGAAACCAGACCAACTATTTTGAACACGGCAATTTTTAAACACGGCAATCGCCGGATGACACTACAGCAACCGTGGTTTTGCCAACAGAGCCGCGTTATCCTTGCTAATTTTCTGTACAGTTAATTAAACCTTGTAAAATAGTGCATATTTGCCAAAAATTCGTGTTATGCAACTTGAATACACTCACGTTAACACCGACAAGGCATCTTTCTTGCACGACACCGACATCCGCAGACATCAGGCGTCAAATAAACTAAAGCTCGGCACAAAAGTTGCCGAATAATTAACTACGATTTGTTAGTATAATGGTTGTCGTTTAGCTGATACTTTGCTATAAATTCAGTCATTAACTATTCATACCCAACGCAATTACAGATCATTATACTTAAGTAACCAATGGAGATAACGCTTTGAGCGGACAAATTGTTCATATCACCGACGACTCATTTGAAGAAGAAGTGACAAAATCCGATAAACCGGTATTAGTCGATTATTGGGCTGATTGGTGTGGCCCCTGTAAAATGATCGCGCCAATTTTAGACGAGTTGTCCGACGAATATTCTGGGCGGATAAAAATAGCCAAATTAAACATAGATGAAAACCCAGCAACACCGCCCAAATATGGCATAAGAGGTATACCAACATTAATGTTATTTAAAAACGGCAATGTTGAAGCAACCAAGGTGGGCGCTGTATCCAAATCGCAATTGACCGCATTTATTGACAGTAATATCTCTTAATTGAACTCTTAGTTGAAGTGACACCCAGTGACCATCGGCCGGGCTATTTACCCATAATACAGGTACAGGATACTACCCACGCCGATTTTCACTAAAAAATGACTAGCTAAACGACACATTAGAGCCATATTCAATATTTTAGCTATACAAAGAACTGGACGGACTAAAAATGGCATGCTAACCTTCAATTGTGACGTGGACAAGACGTGAACGTACAGGGACCATTTGCTAGATCAGATGATTTGCTAGATCAGAGAACCCAGTCCACTATAAAAGAGAAATAATCACAGCCGTTGAAGTAGAAGACCTTAGCTCACATCCAGTATCTACTCCTTAGATTAAATAAACATTTACCAATATTTACTACCAGATTATTTACTACCAAATAGTTACCACCAACACTGATTACCAATCTAGGCACAACCAACAGGATTTTTATCTAATTTCTTTCCCATAAAACATCTGTTTTTCACCTTAACTCTTTATCTCTCAAAATCGATATATGAACCTAACAGAACTGAAACAAAAACCCGCATCTGAATTAATGTCTATCGCCCAAACCATGAAAGTTGAAGGGTCTGCGCGCTCCAGAAAACAAGACATTATTTTTTCAATCCTTAAGGCACACGCACGTAATGGCGACGACATTTCAGGCGACGGTGTACTGGAAATCTTACAAGATGGATTTGGATTTCTGCGATCAGCCGATTGTTCCTACTTGGCTGGTCCTGACGATATTTATGTGTCGCCAAGCCAAATAAGACGATTTAGCCTGCGCACTGGCGACAATGTTGCTGGCAAAATCCGGCCACCCAAAGAAGGTGAACGTTATTTTGCCCTTCTCAAAGTTAACCAGATAAATTTTGAAGCACCGGAAAATTCAAAATCCAAGGTACTCTTTGAAAATCTGACACCCTTATTTGCCAATGAACATATGCGTATGGAAATTGGTAACGGCAGCACAGAAGATATCACTGGCCGGGTTATAGATCTGGCATCCCCTATCGGTAAGGGACAACGCGGCCTTATTGTTGCACCGCCAAAAACCGGTAAGACCATGATGCTACAATCGATCGCGCAATCGATCGCACAAAATTACCCGGAAGTTCACCTGATCGTCCTCCTCATCGATGAGCGTCCTGAAGAAGTAACTGAAATGGCTCGCTCAGTTCGTGGCGAAGTCATATCCAGCACGTTCGACGAGCCCGCAAGCAGACATGTACAAGTCGCTGAAATGGTAATTGAAAAAGCCAAACGGCTTGCTGAACATAAATTAGATGTCGTCATATTGCTTGACTCTATCACACGCCTGGCGCGTGCTTATAACACCGTTGTGCCCTCTTCAGGCAAAGTACTGACCGGTGGCGTTGATGCAAACGCATTGCAACGACCAAAGCGGTTCTTCGGGGCTGCCCGAAACATAGAGGAAGGAGGCAGTTTATCGATTATTGCGACTGCGCTTGTAGAAACCGGGTCTCGAATGGATGAAGTTATCTTCGAAGAATTCAAAGGCACCGGCAACATGGAAATTCACCTGGATAGAAAAATTGCAGAAAAACGTATCTATCCCGCGATCAATATTAACCGTTCTGGAACACGGCGCGAAGAAAGACTAATAGCACCTGCCGATTTACAGAAAATATGGATACTTCGGAAACTTTTACATCCGATGGAAGACACTGCTGCAATGGAGTTTTTAATGGATAAATTAAGGCCAACAAAAACCAACGCTGAATTTTTTGATTCAATGAAGCGGCAATAGATTTTATATGGCAATTGCAACAAAACTAACATCATTGCACTATTACAAAAAAAAACGTGAAAAAAGATGCGAAAAAAGTTTCATTAACTATCGAACCTGTAGCCAAGGAAAGGGCATTTTCCTTATCGCTATTTGTATCTTCAGCCTAAATCTACTGTCATGCACCTCCGAGCAGTACACAGAATTGATGAGCGCATCTTCACTGGGAGATTCTGAAGGGGTGCTGCGCATTATTGCTCGAGGCGGTAATGTTAATAAACGCAGCAGGCAAGGTAAAACAGCACTTATTCTCGCAGCGAACACCGGCCACGCTGAAACGGTAAAAACGCTGATTTTAAAAGGCGCCGAAATTGACGCACAAGACGACAACGGCACGACAGCGTTGATCTCTGCAGCCTCCTATGACCGCACAGATGCGGTTAAAATATTGGTGGCCAATGGCGCAAATTTAAATATACGCGATAACAATAATGGAACTGCGCTAATTAACTCAGTATTTTTTAATTACCGCAACACCGTCGCAGAACTGCTGAAACGAAAAGCAGACTTATCCACGGAAGACCTTGAAGAAGCGTTCTTACTCGCCTCTGGGTTAGGTAACACCGATATAGTAAAGGATATGCTGAAACTGGGCGTAAATGTGAATGCCATAGGCCATAATGACAGAACACCCTTAATGGCAGCAATTAATTTTGATCACCCGGAAACGGTGAAAGAGCTACTCGAAGGCGGCGCTAAAACGAATACAAAAGATTCAAATGGTTACACGCCGCTAAGCATGGCATTAGATCAAGGTAACGACGAAATTATTAAAATGTTGCAACAGAAAAAATAAATGTCAATCGCCGCTTTCTTTTGCCTTACCACCACTTCTTACCTGACCCCTCGTGTGGAACGCTATGGCAACGTTCGCAAATAAACAACGAAAACGCCACCTTGTCATGACATACGCCACAATATTGCCCTCGTAGTACTTTGTTCATCGATATCGGGTTTGCGCGTTTTCGCGGTATAAATATCTTTGGATGGCAATTGCTGCAATCTAACCATTTGGTATGTGCCTTATGTGGAAATTTCACATAAGGCATAGACTGGGTATTCTTCATGATGATATCCATATCCATCACCAACATATCGCGCTCACCTTTTAAGTCAGCGCGCGGTTGAATTAAGCCTGCGTCCAACGTTTCAACCCAATTTATTTGCTTGCGCCGATCGAGAGGAAAATCTCCCATCGCAACGTGCGGATCTTGTAATGTAAACACGGCATTATTTTCTAGATCATATATACCATCCTGTTGTAATGTTTCGATTGAACGCGTATGGACAACGCTTAATTTTTTTTCTTCGGTTATTACGTCCGCAGGGCGCGTTTCAGGCACTTCCTTAACGGGAGGATTTTCATCTACTGGTGGCACTGGTGATGGCACTGGTGGTGGCACTGGTGGCTTAACCTGAAGTGCGCTGACATATTTTTCGTCCAGAACCGGTTTATTATTGCAGCCGACGCTAAATAAAAAAAAATAAAACAAGGCGAAACTTGCAAAAAAAAGTTTAATGCTACACCTGATGACTGACAACATTACCACCATTTCGCCGGTGAATTCTCGTGCGGCACATTATGACAGCGTTCACAAATCCACAATGAAAATGCGATTTTATCATGGCATCGGCCACAGTGTTCTCCTGCGAGAATGCCATCCATCGATGGATTGTTAAATCCTTTTTGAGGTACGAATATTTTTGGATGGCAATTACTGCAATCCAGCCATTTGGTATGCGCTAAATGAGGAAAGCGTACATGCGGCATTTGACCGGTATCAGTAAATAAAATATCCATGTCCATAACCAACATGCCTTCATCACCGCTCAGCGTTTCTCTGGGGTTGATGATACCCTGATCCAGTGCCTTTACCCAATCTATGCCACCGCGCCGGTCTTGTGGAAAACTAGACAACGCTGCAGCGGGTTCCTGTAACGCCTTAATCGCCGGATTAGCTGGATCATGCAAACCATCAGCAGCCAAGGATTCAATAATCGGTTTTTCCTCGAACTGTCTGTTATCTCTCCAGGACTTACCCTTCCCCCCCTCACCCCCTTTCACCACATACTGCGCTGCCCTGGACTGAGATTTTGGTCCACCGCTATTGCAGGACACCAGCAGCATAACAACACCAGCCACACACAAGCCCACTATTATTTTCGTTATATCGGATCTCACCTCACGCCCCCCGTTTAGTTTTCCATTCAGTTCTCTATTCATTTACCAAAAAACATTTGCCTAAAGAAAGACGGATCAGACAACAGCTAATCTTTGTTTTAATATTAGCTTTCAACTAATATTTCGCCCCTCTGGATTCTAGCACTTGCAAAATTCCATTTTCACCTTCACTCACCGCGATCTTATAAGGCGTACGCCCATCGAGGCTCTTTGCATTAATATCGGCACCATTTTCAACCAATACTTTAACAGTATCAAGGTGCCCCTGATTTACCGCCCAAAATAGAGCTGTCCACTCGCTTTTGTCACGCGCATCCACACTAGCACCATGATTTATCAGTGTTTGTACTGTTTCAGGCCAACCTTTACGCGCCGCACGTAATAACGGCGTCCAACCGGTTTCATCCTGCATATTGACATTTGCACCGTGCTCTATCAATAAATCAACGACATCGGTATTACCTTTGCGCGCCGCATGCATGAGCGCGGTCCAGCCATAATTATTCAACTCGTCCACAGATGCACCTGCATCCAGCAATCCCTTTACTTCCTCAACCTCACCGGAAACCACCTGCTCCATCAGCACAGTATTACCGTCACAGGCAGTTATAAGACCGATGAGCATCATTAGAATAGGTATAATAAAAAACGCTTGCATCACTTCAAATTTTTGCATTACGCTAAAGGCCTTTTTGCACTTGGGCTGTACCTGGACAATATTTTCGACTCCAACGGAATTCTACTCTATATACTCATTTTTGTACCTACCCACACAATTAGAATTTGTAAAAAAATCACTAAAAAATGTAATAATTAGCGATGATTTGCTCTACAATCGACTCTTCAATGCGCTTTTAGATAAATTGGCTTTCGGACAAATATACAATGACGAAATTTCCATGTCCTCACTGCAATAAATTGACTATTTCTCTCAAGCAAAAATACCTCGCAGGCAAATGGTTCAATATCCATTGTGATGCGTGTTTAGGGCGAAGTTGCGCTCAACCGATCATTTTGGCTTTAATGTCTTTTTTATATGTCTGGAATGTCTTCTATTTTAGCGTCGTCGCTTACCTGGAGCGCAGTTGGTATTTCGTCGGCATACTTATCGTACTCTGGTTGATATTGGACTATTTTTGCCATTATATTCCGCTACAGCGAATGAAAAGCCCCAATAAAAAACCTCCTGTCGCCGCAGATGATGAGCCTGCGGACTTGGTATTTGCTCAACCCCCCGCTCAGCCACCCACACATACGTCCAGTCTAAACAAAGAAATAAGCGCAGAACAAAGTAAAAAACTCGAAGACTCATAGCATGGCACGAATATTGGGGGTGGGAGTGGCAACAGTCGATATCATTAACAGCCTGGACCAATACCCGCTGGAAGATCAAAAGCTCAGAATAAATTCACGTAGTATCAAACGAGGCGGAAACGCGGCAAATTCGCTGGTTATCCTCAGTCAACTAGGTCATCAATGCGCATTTGCTGGTACACTTGCAACGGATTTGCTTGCAACTATGTCAACAAATAACGGGGCGGCAAATAACAGCGACCCTATCCGCACTGATTTCAAAAAATACAATGTGGATACATCACTGTGTGCAATTTCAACGACCGGCTCAACACCCACGTCCTATATTACCTTAAGTGAAAAAAACGGCAGCCGCACAATAGCGCATTATCGCGACTTACCGGAATTTTCCTATAACGATTTTTTAAATATTGATTTGACCTATTTTGACTGGATTCATTTCGAAGGCAGAGCGATAGAGGAAACACACAAAATGCTATCCTATGCAAAAAAAAACAACCCGAAAACCCCTCTTTCTCTGGAAATAGAAAAACCCAGAAATAATATTGAGTCATTATTCGAATTATCTGACACATTGTTTTTCTCTCAAACCTATGCCACTCATCTTGGTTTCAATGATGCCGAATCATTTATTAGACAAACTCAGAAAAAAATACCCTCTAAAGAGTTGATTTGTACCTGGGGGCGAAAAGAGAGCGTCGCCACAAACAAAGAGGGAAAACTCATTCAATGCCAAACATATCCGCCCGAGAAAATAGTCGACACTCTCGCGGCAGGCGATACGTTTAACGCTGGTTATATAGATGCCAAACTAAATAATCTAACGTTCTCCCAGACACTGGATTTTGCAAATAAACTGGCCGGAAAAAAATGTGGCCAATTGGGTTTGGATTTTTTAACCTAATGTCAGCGCACGTTCTATCAGCGAAAAAGTCAACCGATGTTGTTATTATTGGTGGCGGCATTATCGGATTGTTAAGCGCACGTGAACTTGTCCATGCTGGTGCAACAGTCACACTCATCGACAAAAATAAAATGGGTAAAGAATCATCTTGGGCAGGGGGCGGTATCTTATCACCACTTTACCCCTGGCGGTATCCAGCATCTGTCAACGTATTAGCAAGCTGGAGTACTCAGCGTTACGCCGCACTCGCAACAACGTTACAAACAGAGACCGGCATCGACCCACAATGGACACAAAGTGGTTTACTTATTTTGGATACACTTTCATTAGAAGAACAAAACACGGCGCGCGAGTGGGCGATGACCGCTAATAGCAGATTTAAGTTGCTTGCAAATAAAGATTTACACAGTTATTTCGACTCTGATTCGAAAGGCTTAGAGTCGAAAAACTCAGATTCGAATGGCAACGTAACGGCATTAAGCAAGAAATTTACTAAAGGCATTGAGTTACCCGATGTAGCACAAATTAGAAACCCCCGCCTGGTTAGAGCCTTAAAAACATCGCTGCTCACGGCGGGTGTAAACTTTGTTGAAAACTCAGAAGTAACTGACATTGTTATTGAAAATAATCGCATCAGCCATGTAACGACTCTGACAGACAAATACAGCGCCGAGAAGATAGTTGTCGCCAGCGGCGCATGGAGCACCCCACTGCTGGCAAAAGTAGGTATCCGTATCGAGGTAAAACCTGTACGGGGGCAAATGATTCTCATCAAAGCCGAGCCGGGACTGATTTCAAATATAATCCTCTATAACAACCGATACCTCATCCCGAGGCGAGATGGTCGAATTCTGGTAGGCAGCACATTAGAAGAAGTGGGTTTTGACAAATCACTTACTGAAGCGGCAAAACAATCTCTGTGGCAAACAGCGGGCGAACTGATCCCGGCGATCACTCAATTTTCAATTGAACACCACTGGGCGGGATTACGACCTGGGTCATTAATGGGTGTACCAACAATCTCAGCGCACCCTGTTATCAACAATTTATATATCAATACCGGTCATTTTCGTAATGGCGTGATATTAGGCCCCGCCTCCGCCCGTTTGCTGACCAACATAATGACGAAAAAGCACACCATTTTGGACCCTAAACCCTATGCGCTTGGACAAACGTGAAAAACAGACCAATCTTGAGCGGATATATCTACTTGTGTTGTCATTTCTCTTTGCTGTTGAAAAATGGTGAAAGCAGTTACCTATTAATTCCATGATTGAAGCCCAAATGACTTAGTAATATACTTGGGCGATATATATAGAAAAGCGGATTAATTCGGCCCAGTCGTTTAAATGGAAAAAATAATCCTAAATTAATTTAGGATAATATGGACATGGACAAAGGTTGACTGAAATGAAAAACATCATACAACAGCTTAATTTGTACGGCATATCCCCCACCCACCAACGCGTAGAAATAGCACAGGTTCTTTTCTCCAAAGCACAACATGTTTCAGCAGAACAAGTACTTGCACTGGTAAACGAGGGCCACACCGTTTCCTCCAAAGCAACGGTTTACAATACGTTGGGCTTATTTGCACGTAAAGGCTTGGTCAGAGAAGTGATCATCGATCCCAACAAAGTATTTTACGATACCAACTTAGCGGCACATTATCATTTCTACAATGAAGATACCGGTGCACTGGAAGACATCAACGTCAATAAACTCGATATCAGCAAATTACCGGAACCACCTGAAGGCACCCAGACCGAAGCAGTGGATGTGATTATTCGATTGAAGAACAAGCACAACGCCAGGCTGAACTAATATTGACGGGGCTATCTTAACTGAACGAATGTACTGGACAATGGCTTTCTTATATACTCGCCAAGCTTGTAGATACTTGTTTTGCAGGTTGTCTAAAATTGTGCAATAGGCCGGTGTAGCTCAGTTGGTAGAGCAACGCACTCGTAATGCGTAGGTCGGGCGTTCGATTCGTCTCACCGGCACCACCACTTTCTCTAATTTAATCTCGTTGTTTGCCGCCTGATTGTATGCCGCACTTTGTGCAACGCCGAAAACGAAGCGATAGGAAGCCGATAGACAAAAGAAAAACAAGCAGTCTAAACTATTTATTAGCCCTTACCACGCGGCCGGCAAACGCTCATTAATCGTAATATGCTTCTTCTCAACAGTAATATATCCACCGGTAGAAAGGTCTCTTAATATTCGACTCACCATCTCCCGCGACGCGCCTACCATATTGGCAATATCACGCTGGGTTAATTTTTGTTGCACAATCTTCTTGCCGTCGAGGTCTTCAGACAGCTCGATCAATGTCCTGGCGACACGCCCATACACATCCATCAAAGCCAAACTTTTGACATTATCGGTCAAGCGCCGCAAGCGCTTGGTTAACCCGCGTATCAGACGAAAACAGATTTCCGGGTTTTTGGAGATAAATTCCTCAAAATCCCGCTTTAATATAATTGAAACCTTGCAATCATCCAGGGTCATCACCGATGCAGAACGCGGCGCGTCATCGATTAAGGCCAACTCACCAAAATATTCATTCGGCCCCTGCGTATTTAAAATAATCTCCTTGCCATCTTCATCACTGAGGAAAATTTTCACCGTGCCCGATAATATGACGTAAAGGGAATCCGATTCGTCACCTTCATTAATAATAATGGTATTTTTTGTAAAGGTTTTGGTGATGGCGTGACCTAAAAGGACATCAATATCCTGGTCCTCGAATCCACTGAACAAATCAACATTTTTAAATGCTTCAAAACTCATTATTACACCTATCCACGACACGATTACGATATGATGCAGCACATGTGTGTGCACTTATCAAAAAATAGAGAAAAGCAACAGAAAATACCCATCCCCAACTGGTCTTTTGATAATGACTTAACCACCAGCAGTGTCCTAACTTTTGCACAGTTCAGTGGCACAGGCTAATTAGTATGAGCTTAAATACTCATATATCAGGTAGACAGCATGGCACGCCTGACTAAGGCGCTGCTGCTTGGCCTCGTAATCGGGCTAATCGGGATCATCATCTCCTTTACACCATTTGGTCTGGCGCTGGAAGAAAATGCTGGTCTTGATCAACTTTTTATGTTCCGAGGACAGCGGTCCGCTCCTACCGATGTCATCATCATAAGTATAGACAAAGAATCTGCGCGCGACCTCAATCTCGCAAAAGAACCAGCAAAATGGCCGCGCACACTCCATGCCACACTCATTGATAGATTAACAGCTCGCGGCGCGCGCGTCATTGGTTTTGATGTTTTATTCAAGGAACAGCGCGTCGCCAAAGAAAATGAGCAAATGTCCAGATCGATGAAAATCGCGAATAACGTAGTGCTTTTTCAATACCTGGATAAACAAATCGTACCCATGTCAGGACAATCGATGATTACAGGCGAACAAACCTTTGTCGAAAAACTCATCCCGCCGATACCTGTCCTTGCAGACTCGGCCATCGCACTGGCGCCATTTGCTTTACCCAAAGTCCCGGCCAAAGTAAGTCAAATCTGGATGTTTAAACCCAG
>CAZZJI010000011.1:0-67624 GCA_964654485.1 uncultured Gammaproteobacteria bacterium
TGTTTGTTAGCGCTTCGATGTGCTTCAATACTACCAACTGACTTACAGTAGTCACATAAGCCAAAACTTGTGCTTGTATTTTTTATAATTTTCGATATTGCGCACTTCCTTTAAAACGGCCACTTCAAAATACTATAATATTATTAGGCTACTCTAAAATATCCCAATATAAGTATTCAAATGCCCACCCAGTAGCATGATGTTTAAGAACGACTTCACTAGTATTATTTGGTAATTTTAACCTTCTATTGTGCCATTTTTTTTCAGATATTATTTCACTGTGAACCAGCAAGTTCTTGACCCAAAACTCAACTAGACTATCACCGCGATCATGAGGCCTAACGGAATATTTCAATTCATTATTGCTTACTTTTATTGTGAACTGTGATGGTGCTTTTCTATTTAGAGGGTGCGTCCCAAGTAACGATATCTTCCCGAAACCGCTTCTAAATAACCATTTATTGTTAGTGACTTTAAGTCCAGCTACACCTGTACTGGATGAATTTCTAATTACAATTGAGGTATCAGGTTGATCCTGGTACTCCTGTATGCGATGGTTAGTTGAAATATTTTTAAAGTCATCGCTATTATCTATAATTTCAAAATTACCAGTGCTGTCTTTCTTTTCAATGTGATTTTGTGTAGCAGAACATCCATACAAACCTAAAGCCATAATAACCGATATATATTTTTTCATAAAAACTCCATTATTGTTTAACTCGGCTGATGTGCTGGTTAGCGCTTCGATTAACTTCAATACGACCAATTGACTTACAGTAACCACACAAGTCAAAACTTGTTTGCTTGTTTTTTTGTGATTATCAACATCGTACATATTCCTTAAAACGATTGCATCATAGTATTTTTGTCTTTTATGCTTTTAATTTTTTTATGCATTTAATGATTTTCATTTTTTCGCTAACGGTTGTTTATCCGACCACACGGTAAACCAGATTTACGCGGCGTCCAGCTAAATCAGACGTCGCCTGTTTCATCCCCATCAATCACCACATTGTTTAAACTTCACTCGTGTCACAATGCAACCGCACAAAATAATGCAACGCAACACGTTTAATGCCCGACAATCTTTGAGGTTGGTTTTACATGATTGATCATCATATTGCAGTTTGATACAGCCATCATGTTTTCAGTATAGTGGATGAAAATCACTTTCCTATCCGCCTAAACCAAATTTATTTTCAGCTTGTTTGAATCAGTTAACTTCGCTTAAAACTGCCGCTCATATAAGCAAACAGCCTTGTGATTGTCGAAAAATATCTCATACGATGCGCCGGGACAATTCAACTACAGTATTATTCATTCCATCTTCATCCTAAATAAAACCAGGATAAACTCGCCCCGCGGATATTACATGGGAGTAATTACTTTAATTTTCTCGGGCGTCATTATTTTGAATGTTATACTGCAAACCAAGATTCATATACGGGACCCAACCATGCCACAAACAGAACATGAACAAATAGTAAATGTATTTAAATCTGTCGTCCCTTCGGTAGATTACTGGTCAATCAGGCTAGTGGATACAGAGTATGAACACATCTCTGTGCGCCAAAACGTGCTTCAACCACCGCATACCTGTTTTTCAACCGGTGTTTTTATCACAATAATTGTAAAAAACAGCATTGGTTATGCAGCTACGAGCAACATAACGAAAGGCGGACTGCAACAAGCTGCCTTAAAAGCGAAAGACTGGGCGGAAACCTGCGCACCGCATACGCTGGTCGACGCCAACAAATTTCCAAAAATAGATTACAGCGGACAATATCGCACACCTATTGCGAAGCCATGGAGCGCAACTTGTTTTTCGGACAAATTATCATTCCTCCAAAATGCCTGCCAATCGCTCAAAATCAGTGAAAATATTGTCGATTGGCAATCAACATTGAGTTCGAAGCAAAACCACACACTGCTTGTGACCAGTGCCGGTGGACGAATTGAACAATTTTTTCAGTACATCACACCCGGCCTTGTCGCGGTCGCAAACAGCGGCGCTGAAACTCAAATACGTACCGGTGGTGGTAACGGCAGTTCTGCCCAGGGCGGCCTCGAGCAACTGGATCGAATGGGCTTTCCTGATGCCGCACCGCAAATAGCGGAGCAAGCGCTTCAATTGCTGGATGCACCCACCTGCCCTACTGATTCAATGGATTTATTACTGATGCCAGATCAAATGGTGCTTCAAATTCACGAAAGTATCGGTCATCCACTGGAACTGGACAGAATTCTAGGCGATGAACGAAATTATGCCGGTACCAGTTTTGTTACCTTAGATATGTTCGGGGAATATGAATATGGCTCTGAACTTTTGAATATCACATTTGATCCAAGCCACCCGGAACAACTTGCCAGTTATGGATTTGACGATGATGGCGCACCTGCTAAACATACCTACATCATTCGCAATGGTCGTCTGGAAACACCCCTGGGTGGACTCTATTCTCAAGCAAGAACCGATGTTAACGGGGTAGCTAACTCGCGTGCGTGTGACTGGAACAGGCCAACGATTGATCGTATGGCAAATCTTAATCTGGAGACGGGTGACAGTAACATGAAAGAATTGGTGTCCAGTATCGAAAACGGCATCTTGATGGAGACCAATCAATCCTGGTCGATAGATGACAGCCGAAATAAATTTCAATTTGGTTGCGAGTTAGGAAAAATAATCGAACACGGCGAAATTAAAGGTTTGGTTAAAAACCCGAATTACCGCGGCATATCGGCTAATTTCTGGCGAAACCTGATCAAAGTCGGCGATAAATCAACCTTTGAAATTTCGGGGACACCCAACTGTGGTAAAGGTGAACCAAACCAAGTTATACATGTTGGCCATGCTTCACCTGCTTGCGTATTTAAAGATGTTGAGGTATTTGGAGGATCAGCATAATGCAAGATTACTTCTATACACTTTCCGAACGTCTTTTTTCCAATTTAAAAAACACAGAATTATTACTTTGTAATTTTGAGGGGGAAAACTCCGACTTCGTCAGGTTTAATCATAATAAGGTTAGACAGGCAGGTAATGTTGTTCAACAAAGCCTGTCCATAAACCTAATTCGGGAGCGTAAACAATCCTCCGGTAGTATTGAATTATCCGGTCATCTCGACAGTGACATTGCAAATGCCAACCGACTTCTTGATTGTATACGTCTACAGCTAGAATGTTTGCCAGAAGACCCTTATCTGAATTTTGCAGAAAAAATTAATAATACTGAACACAACCATTCTAATAGCCTGCCAAAAACAACAGAGATGGTGGATCAAATCCTCACATCCGCCATTGATCTCGATCTAGTTGGAATACTGGCAAATGGAGAAATTTATACTGGATTTTCCAACTCTATGGGCCAACGCAACTGGCACAGTAGCAACACATTTAACTTTGATTGGAGTTGTTACCTGCAAGCTGATAAAGCGGTAAAAAATAATTACTCCGGATTTATCTGGGATAACAAAAAATTATCAACTTATATGGATGAGACGCGGACACAACTTAAAGCCATGTCAAAATCACCTATTATTTTAAAACCCGGTTGCTACAGAGCTTATATTGCACCTGGCGCCCTGAATGAAATAATAAGCATGATGTCGTGGGGAGGTTTTGGATTAAAAAGCCATCGCACGTCTCGAACACCGCTAATAAAAATGATCACTGAAAATAAGTCACTCTCTGCGTCGATAACACTGACTGAAGAAAATGACCGTGGATTAATTCCTGACTTTACCGATAATGGGTTTATCCTGCCCAAGAAAGTATGTTTAATAGATAAAGGTTTTTATAAAAATACTCTGACCAATGCCAGAAGTGCAAAAGAATACAGTGAAAAAACCAATTGCAGTGATGAATTCCCTCAGTCCATTAATCTTTCTGCAGGGACACTTGCCAGCGATCAAATTCTACAAAAAATAGACAAGGGCCTTTACATTAATAATTTATGGTATTGTAATTTTTCTGACCGCAACAATTGTAAAATAACGGGCATGACACGATTTGCCTGTTATTGGGTGCAAAATGGCGAAATACACGCGCCTATTAATGTAATGCGATTTGATGATTCCGTGTATGACCTACTTGGGGAAAATCTGATTGAATTAAGCGAAAATAAAGAGCTCTTATTTGACCCATCCAGTTATCATAAACGCGCCTCAGCAAGTGCTATTTTACCCGGCGCACTGGTCAGTGACCTCTCACTCACTCTTTAGTTAGTTTGTATTTTGCTGACAACGTTGCACAATTTTGATTTTTATACTTAGCAACTTCCCCATTGTATTCCCTTTATAAAGTGTTGAATAAAGTACTGGATAGAGTAAACATATGACGTGTTATATAATACTTTTTAATGAACCTGAATATTCAATCGATAATTAAAGTATAAAAATAACAGGAAAAAACATTATATTTATAAAAATAAAGAAAGTACAAATGACTATGTTACCGTATTCATTATCATTTTTAATCCTCATTAATTTAGTAAACTAATATAAAAAGAATCTATTGTTCACTTTGCAATGTGAATAGTAGTATTAATTCAAAGGGTCACAAAGGGTCACTTAAGTAATTCTCATAAGTTTTGTTACTTTATGGGAGGGGGTTCGCATGCCTCTCACTATAAACAAAACCTACGTGAATTTACACTCTAGTTACCTACTCAACAAAACTGAGGAGGTTTAACAATGGAAACAATAATCACATTAGCATTTTCCATCGTAATAGCCGCTGCGATACTGGGTGTGGTAGTACTTACAATCGATATTTATCGCGTAGAGTCACAAAACGATAAACATCTGCCACTGCGTTAAATTAATAAACATTTATTTATATAGAAGGAGCGTTGTTTATATCTAATGCCAGGGCAAGGTTATTAATATTAACCGTAATTCCTTGCTCTGCTTTTAGGCTCTGAAATTCCGTATTAATGCGCTGCTTCTCTAACAGCACAAGCAATAGGGGGATGAAAAATGCAAGGTCACTACAAACCGATCAAATATTCTGAAGTCTCTGCCGAAACACAATTAGCGCAACCTGTACATACCGTCTTATTAGAAGACCACGCCATAAGTGTAATGACAGATCTTAATAAAATCAGAACTTTTACCATAGAAGCAACGAATACTTTGGAATTTACTATCACTAAAATGATTGCATGCGGTGTGCGGCTTCTGTTTGTGATGAATACAGATAACACATTCATCGGCATTGTAACCGCAGACGATTTGCTGGGTGAAAAGCCCATTTTACATTTACACAATAATGGTGGAATACGAGAAAACATACTTATTCAAGACTTAATGACACCGTGCAATCAATTAAAAACGTTGCAACTATTCGATGTTTCCAGGTCCAAAGTAGGTGACATTGTAGAAACAATGAAAGCATTTGGTCGCCAGCATATACTTGTCGTTGATATATTAAAGGAGAACCACAAAGAATATATTTGTGGCCTGTTTTCCACTACTCAAATTAGCCGACAACTGGGCACTTCCATTGATGTTTTGCCTCGTGCGAATACTTTTGCAGAAGTCGGCAGTGCAATTTCAGGATCATTTTAGTTCTACTGATTTATCTAGCCTAAACATGCTAGCTAATGGCTTTTATGCAGCGCTAATGGCTTATGCGGCGCTAATGACTCATAGCGCTAATGGCTTTAATAAAACGCGAATCAATGAAAGCGAGCGATTGATTTCTAACCATCAAATGTGAACCATGAAATGGTTAATTCAAACTCTTGGTTACTATTTCATAAACATCTTTAGAAAGATGTTCGCTTTCCTTGATTCGAATCAGTTCTGATTTCATTAATTCCTGTCTTTTTTCATCATACCGCCTCCAGAAACTAAATCCGCCCACCAATCTGGATGCTATCTGCGGGTTAATCTTATCTATTTCGATAACATAATCACTTAAAAATGAATATGCATTTCCGCTTTCGTCATGAAAATGCAATTGATTACCATGACAAAAAGCACCAATAAGCGATCTGATTTTATTTGGATTTTTAATTGAAAAATCGTTATGTGACGTTAATTTTTTCACATTTTCCAACGCGCCAGAACATCTTGACGTTGCCTGAATACTAAACCATTTATCGATAACCAGCGCATCCTCTTTCCATTTTTCATAGAAATCACTAATGACAACTTTACGCTCATCACATTCGTTGTTCGCTAATGAAATCAGGGCAGCTATTGTATCAGTCATATTTTTTGAATTATTAAATTGATCAACACATTTTTTAGTTATTTTATTATCATTCAACTCCATCAAATAGCTTAAGCAAACATTCTTAAGATTGCGCTTTCCCACTGATTGCTGATCAAATTTATATTCACCCTCTTCTTCATTCGCCTTATAAACATTATAAAATGATTTTTCTAGCGTCTGTGCCAATACCGTTCTCAAATATCGACATGCATGATGGATCGCGACAGGATCAATCACGTCCATAAATTCCGCTATATACGTTTCCGCGGGTAATATCAAAGACTTGGCAATCAAAGATTTTTCAATTTTAAAATTTTCAATATTTTTTCTGACGGCTGATATAATTAAATCAGGAACATGAAATGTTTTTCCCAATTTATAATCGTTGATGAGATTCAATATGGTTTTGGTAAACAGCTGTTGACCCGATTCCCAGCGATTAAACCCATCGCTGTCGTGCGACATGAGAAAACTACGTCGTGAATCAGTTAATTCAATATTTAGTTTTACTGGTGCCGAAAAACCTCTAAGCAATGAGGGTACGGGCTCACTTTCTATGTCCAGAAAAGTGAAATTTTCTTCATTTTTAGTAACATTTAATATTCGAGTTCCCTCAACGGGTAATTCCCCTTCCTCCATTTTAAGAGGTATATCATCGCCATTACTATCGAGCAACCCTACGGCAAGTGGAATAAAGAATGTAGATTTAAATGCTTGTCCTGGTGTGGCCGAACAACTTTGTTTTACTTTTAAAGTGTAGGTTTTTTTATCTGCATTGTATTCTGTCTCTACATCCAGCTCTGGTGTGCCTGCTTGACTGTACCAAAAAGCAAATTGTTTAAAATCTATATTGTTTGAGCCACTATTCGCATCTTCTAATGCCTTTATAAAATCTTCCGTAGTAACAGCCTGACCATCGTGTCTTTCAAAATACAGATCCGTACCCTTACGAAACCCCTCCGCCCCTAATAGAACATGCAACATTCGAACAACTTCCGCACCTTTGTTATATACCGTCGCTGTGTAGAAATTATTTATTTCTAGATACGATCCAGGCCGAACCGGATGCGCCATCGGGCCAGCATCTTCACGAAATTGATGTATTCGTAACAGATTCACATCTTCGATACGTTTTACACTTCGAGATGTCATATCCGCACTAAATTCCTGATCCCGAAAAACCGTAAATCCTTCTTTAAGACTGAGCTGGAACCAATCTCGACAAGTTACCCGGTTACCAGACCAGTTATGAAAATATTCATGCCCAATAACACCTTCTATGTTTTGATAATCACTGTCTGTTGCTGTTTCCGGTTTTGCTAATACATACTTGGAATTAAATACATTTAAACCTTTATTTTCCATTGCGCCCATATTAAAATCATCGACTGCAACCACAATATATGTATCGAGATCATATTCTCGCCCATACACTTGCTCATCCCAACGCATGGAATTTATCAACGATTGCATCGCGTATCTACACTTATCAATATTATGGTGTTCTACGTAAATATACAGATGAATAGTCCGACCTGACATCGTGACAAATTTATCTTCGATAAAAGACAAATCACCCGCCACCAATGCGAACAGATAAGAAGGTTTAGGGAAAGGATCCTGGTATTCTATCCAATGTTCCAGGTCGTCTATTTCACCTTTATCAATACAATTACCATTTGATAAAAGAACCGGGTATTTTGATTTATTGGCAATTATTTTAGTTGTATAGCACGCCATAACATCAGGGCGATCCAGAAAATAAGTAATTTCACGAAAACCTTGCGCTTCACATTGGGTACAAAAATTTCCACTTGATAAATACAAGCCACTTAGCGACGTGTTTTCTTTTGGATTAATACAGGTCTCTATTTCCAGCGTAAAACTGCTTTCTTGTATTGCATATAATGTTAATGATTCCGCGTCTGCTTTATATTGATCTGGTGTCAGCTCTTTATTATTGATCCTCACCGATAATAATTGCAACTCTTCACCATCAAGAACAAGGTCCACGACCTTGCTTGCTGAATAGCAATTTTTTTCAATAGTTAATTTTGATTTAACTACTGTTTTAGCTTCGTTTAGCTGAAAGGTTAAATGAACATTTTTAATTAGAAATGCGGAGGGGCAATATTCATTTAGATATGTTGTTTTTGGAGAAACTTCATTATTCTTATCTTGCATTCAGGTCATTACCTATTGAATTATTGTATTAACAAAAATATTGCACCATCTCCACGCTGGATATTCAACAACAATCCACGGCTGGTTCTATTCACTGCCTTTTCCAGCTCCTTGAAATCGCGCACATCCCGTCGATTTACTGATTTAAAAATATCTCCTTTACGCAAACCCGCTTGATCTGCTGGACTAGTGGGCTTAATGGCGACGACACGTATGGCTTTGCGTTTTCTATTTTGTTTAGCTGAACCCAGTGTAATATCAATAATCCCCAATGTCGCACCGTCCAGTAGTTTGGAAATAAATTTCCCTTCTATTCTCTCTTTACTTGCAACGGTGATCTCAGCAGATAAATCGAGTGTTTCTCCACCACGTAACGCAAGCAATTTTATTTTTTGACCAACTCGAAGTAATCCTATCATATTTCGTAAATCAGACGCATTTCGCACGCGCCTGTCGTTTACTGAAACAATGACGTCGCCCGTACTCAGGCCAGCTTTAGCTGCAGGCGAATCTTCCTCTACCCGAGCGACAACCGCCCCTTTTTGGTCAACCTTAATTTTAAACGCCTTGGCTAATTCCGGCGTCAAATCCTGAATGGTAATGCCGAGTCGACCACGTGTTATTTCACCAAATTGAATCAATTGTGCTTTGATTTCATTCGCCATGTTTACCGGGATAGCAAATCCTATTCCCACATTACCTGCACGACCCGGCGAGAAAATCGCGGTATTGATACCGACTAACTCACCGCGTAGATTAACTAAAGCGCCACCCGAATTTCCTGGATTAATGGATGCATCAGTCTGAATAAAGTCTTCATAGCCTTCCAGGCCCAATCCACTTCTGCCCAACGCACTCACGATTCCTGAGGTCACGGTCTGCCCTAATCCAAATGGATTTCCGATCGCAACAACAAAATCGCCAACGCGCATTTTATCTGAATCAGCTAAAGGCAGATCCGTTAAATTTTCTGGTGCGACCTGAATAACAGCAATATCGGTATCCGCATCAGTTCCTATTAATTTTGCTGTAAGCTCGCGTTGATCATGTAAAGTCACCCGAATCTCTGCCGCTTTATCAATGACGTGGTTATTGGTAAGTATATAACCTTTTTTAGCATCAATAATAACACCGGAACCCTGGCTCTGAGTTCGCCTGGGTTTACTTTGTGGAATATCAAAGAATCGTCTGAAGAAGGGGTCACGCAATAATGGATTCTCTTGTTTGACGCGGCCTAAAGTAGAAATATTAACCACAGCAGGCGTAACTTTAGCCAACATGGGGGCAAGAGACGGAATTTTTTGGCCAGTGTCAGCCGACACTGCTGCAATTGCGGACTCCACCGGGATACCCGCCGATGACGTGTTAAGGGCGAAGACACCTGACAATACAAACATGATTGTCAGCGTAGATATTGGTTTAAATAGTCTATTACCTGCCACTACGCTGACACCATTTTCTATAGCCAACACAAATATTCCCTATCTAAACAACCTATGCTCATGTTGTTGTGTATTATTGATTTAATAATAGCTGAATAAAGTAGAGTCGAATGCCTAGATACCTATTGCGTACCTATTGCCGCTCCAGAGTCATTCCGTAACTGTAATTTTGCGCGGCAGTGCCTTTTCCGCTTTAGGTATAATCAGCTCAAGCACACCGTTTTTTCCTTTGGCGCTAATTCTACTCTGATCAACCGCGTCAGGTATACTAAAGCGTCGAATAAATCGGCCTTGAAACCGCTCGACACGCTGAAACCCATTCTGTTCAAACGATTTATCAAATTCACGCTTTCCCGAAATTGCTAACACGCCTTTATCCAGCGTAATTTCAATGTCTTTTGGATCAATCCCGGGAATATCGGCTAGTATCAGATATTGATTGGCTTGTTCCTGGATGTCGACTTGCGGCACCCAATCTGTATCATTGGAGTCAACGTTTTTTAAACTGGGCTTACCCGAAGCTGAAAAATCCTTGAAAAAATCATGATTTAACGCATTAAGGGTTAAATGGTTAAAGAGTCTATTAGAGTCATATCGAGTTAATAACATGTGTCATCTCCTGTTAGTCTAGTTACTTGATGTCAATATTGGGATGATAAAAATAATATCAACCCTCATATATATTCATCACGATTAGGTATATTTCAGAATATGTGGACACACATAAATAATTCAATCAGATTGCTCATTTATTTCTTTTTTATCTTTATCCCTTTCCAGTTCTACTTTTTGTCTTTCCTGTTCACCCTGCTCACCGTACATCATTGTGTATTCTGCCATCATTTCGGTAGATTTTTTTTTCAATTCATCTAATTCTATAGTCAATTTTTCATTGTCTTCTTTTAACTTAGTATTTTCTTTGGCTAAATCCGTTACTTGCTCCGATTCTACCTCAATTTCCACATCATCTTCTTCGGTTGAAGATGGATTGCTAATACTGCCTACAGGCAAACAGCAGCTTTTAATCAATGCTTCTATGTCTTCATCAAACCCAAGCAGTGTCTCTTTTTCCTTGCCAAGGAAAATTTTTATAATTTTCCCGTAAAGCGATTTTTCTATTGCCGTAAGCCGTTCAATATAGTTTTGGATTACCTCATCATCTAATTGATACTGTTCCTTCAGCATATCAATTCGAGCTGAATTTCTTTCGGGTTCTTTCTCTCGCAGTTTTTCAACAAATATTTTCGCCTGTGCATGATCCTTTTTTCGACGTGAAATAACCTTATATATTACCCAAGCAAAAGCCACGGCTAATACGAATGCAAGTTCTGATACCAGAATTAACGCACTGGCTACAATATCACTCATAGGTCACCTCAGCTTCTTCAACCGGGGCCAATTTATCGCGCCGTTTTTTCCACAAAAAATAGGCGCCCACCCCAATCAAACCCAGCAAGGCATTTACAACTAAGGCAATGGCAACAATCAAAACCCAACGCACACCCTCCTTCTCTCCCTCTTTATCTTCCGTCTTCTCTTCCTTTTTATCTTCCGCCTTCTCTTCCTCTTTCTCTTTCTTTATTGCTTTTTTCTTTTTAATTAACTTATTGTCTTGCGGCATGACTTCCGCGGCACCGCTATCGTTTTCCATAGAATTCGACAACTCCTTTATTTCACTCTCATGATCCGACTTAATTGAAACACTCTCTTCTTTATTTTCTTTATTTTCTTCATTAAGAGCATGAGCATCTGTTTTTTCGGACTCATCAGATACTGGCTGTTCAAGTTTGCCATCTTTTCCTATATACCCAGGAATTGTTTTTTCAATTTTAAATAATATTTTATCGCGATCCTTTACCCGGGCATAATATTCAATTATTAATGTTTCACCACTGTATTTTTTTGGCAGATCAAAAGTCCATGTACTTTTATTTACTTCATTAATTTCTATGGCTAATGTTTCTTTCTCTATTTTTGCGACAAAAGATTTTATTTCCAGGCCTTTCAATCGCAATTGATTCACCAAAGAAACTTGATAAACCTGCCCCTTTGCTGCATCCACTTGCGCGATCTCTGCACTTATTGGATCATTATGCACAGTAACAGCAAAAAACGCTTCTCGTTTAAATGTTGGGCCTTCAGCAATAATCGATATTTGATGCTTCCCTTTGAGCATATTTTTTAGTTTGGCATTATATTCACCATCACCTGTTTTTTGATCCGTATTCTCCCCATCATCCACTAAGGGTTCAAGTTGAAGCTCATCAGGCGATCCATCGGATGGCTTTGTATGTCTATAATTGAAATCTATATGTTGAAGTAGTTTCTTATCATCAATAATTTCATTTTTTTGAATTAATTTGGCGCTTAGTAAAACTTCTTCGCCTTGTAATATATGATTTTCAATTTTTCTTGTCGACAGTTTTAAATTTGTCACCACCATAACCCGGTTGTCTGGGTCAATTTTCGAATTCATTCTCCAGGCACCCTCTTCCGGGTCATTGATTGTAATAAGATCGAAACCCTTTTCATGATGCCATTTCACATTTTTTGGGTGCTCGTTATTGCTAAATGATTTACCACCCGGAGTTAAAATACGTGTTTCCTTATCTTTATCAGCGCGAAAAACAAGTAATGTCATGTCCTCAATACTTTTGTCTACGCCAAAGACATTATCGGTTAAAGGGAGTGTATCCGTCTGTGATGATTTTTCAAATAAGCGCAAAAATACACGTTGTAAATTGTTGGTGTCTTCCACTTTTTCATACCAGCCATCTGTTGAAACAGAAATCGTTTTCATTAACTCATGATCGGCGTCTGACGACAGGGCAACGGTATGTACAGTGACGTCCGCATTTTTCAAGCGCGGTAAAATGGTTTTTATAATCCGCTCTCTGGATAATTTATTCAGCGTATTATCGTTCGAAACATCCACCATCCCATCACTAAGAAGAATAATAGTACGTTGAACTTTTGAATCGGGCTTGTTCCAATCAAAGGTGGACAGTCGTAATGCCTCTTCAATATTAGTAAACAAACCCAACGAATGAATATTGTCGGCTTCCTTTCGCGCTTTTTCGCGCCAGGACGAATTAACAATACCAAGTGGCACTGCCATGTTGACAAATTTTCCAAAGGTCCAGATACCTGAAGTTGCTGTTTCAGGCAATATACCCACTAACAAGCGTAACGCTGCCGAACGTAAATTATCAGGATCTGTTCGCTTCATGCTTCCGGAAACATCAATCAGTACGCGCAAGTCTACCTTCGATTCTGCAGGAGAATCTGCGCTAAAAACCGGACCATTGGCAATCACCATCAAGAAGAAAAATAACAAACTCTTTGCCAAACAGGACCCTTTTATATAGAGCCTACTCATAACAATTCCTTTAAAGGGATTCTTATGAAACTAACGGCAAGTTCTTAGAAATATTTAGATTTTTAGAATCAGACTCTTGTTATAACCGGAGATTTGTTAAAATCTACCGCCGCCTACATAACGTTGACGCCAATAAGGATCGCCCAGTTTAGAGACCATGACTTTTTTACCAGAAGAGGGGGCATGAATAAAACGATCACTGCCCGCGTAGATACCAACATGCGACGTTTTGCTGCCGGCCAAATTAAAAAACACCAAATCACCTACATATAAATTCGATCTCTTAATACGCTTTGTATTGTTATAAAGTGACAATGCAGTGCGTGGTACATTCATCCCCGCCTTTTTATAGGAATAAAAAATCAAGCCACTGCAATCGAAACCTTTAAGCGTGGAACCGCCATAACGATAAGGTGTACCTATCACATTCTGCGCAATGCGCGCCGCATCCTGACCCAGGTTTTTACTATAAACCTTGCCAGCAGTTGGCTTGCCCTTGGTATGCCCCGCCGTGCGCTCAGGTGAATTACCGCAACCAATAAAAATAATGGTCGTCGCCAGAATTAAACAGACAGAACGTATTGTCCTCATCATCCACCTTGCTGGTTTTTTAACAGTATTTATTATTATGCTTGATATCTCCTACTTTATGTCGGCTAAAAAGAATTTTTTTACAGTAAAATAAAACCACTTTTGGTGCGTCATGCCCCTAAAACATTAATTAAATACAACAAGTTAAGACAACAATATTTTAAAATACGCAGGCCAATCAATATATCGTTATTGTATAATAATATCTATTTATAGTATTTCACATTATAATAAATATTGGATATTGTATGTTCACCCCCTTAAGTAAGACCCCTACCCACTAACCGCCTTAACCGGCGGTTTTTTTTTGCACATGGATGTGCTTATGTCTCGAGAGCACATGGACGTGCGAAGAGACTTTGCACAGGGGATGTGCTTATGCCGTGAAGCCCATGGACGGACGAGAACGGCTTTGCACATGGATGTGCTTATGTCTCGAGAGCACAAAGACGTAACCCAACCATTATACAAAAATAAAATAATAATATAGATTTTAATTATTTTCCATTATATAAAAATCCCGATATAGTTTACCTACCCCCTTAAGTAATACCTCTACACCCCACTTTAAGCCGCCACCCCCAAGGCGGCTTTTTTTTGCACAGGGATGTGCTTATGTCTCGAGAGCACACGGACGTGCGAAGAGACTTTGCACAGGGATTGTGCTTATGCCGTGAAGCCCATGGACGGGCGAGAACGGCTTTGCACAGGGATTGTGCTTATGTCTCGAGAGCACATGGACGTGCGAAGAGACTTTGCTCAGAAATTGTGCTTATGCCACGAGCCCACAACCACCCCAAAATACGTTACAATCCACAAACAATGTATGACCTCTTCAAAACAACTAAACTTCTTCTACTCACCGTTTTGCTCATCCCACTCTATTCCCATGCCAAAATAATCAACATCCCTAATGATTTCTCAACAATTCAACAAGGGATTGATGAAGCAACCGACGGAGATGAAATTGAGATTGAACCAGGCACATACAAAGAAAACCTGACCCTAAAAAGCAACATCGCACTACACGGTCTGGAAACAGCCCGAACCATCATCGACGCACCCAACAGTAGCCCGGCGATAAGTATCAATAACTACACCAATGTCACTATTCAAAATCTCACGTTCACCAGTTCAACAATCGGCATCCAGATAACCAACAGCACTAGCAACATTATTATTACCAACAACGTGTTTGCGCTGGGAACCCGTGCCACGCCCAATGGCACTGCGATCGACGTAACTGACGATATCTCTGATGTCAGTATCTTTTTTAATACCTTTTACGGCAACGATATCGCAATAGACCGTAATTCTAATTTATCTATTGAAAACAATATTTTTTCAGACAACACGACAGACATCGAAAGCGGCCTTGAAACCAATATTCATTTCAATTGCTTCGATTCTGCCAAAACGGCAGACAGTAACTTCGGCAGTAGCTTCGTTGATAACGCAAATATTTCATTTGCTGATGTAGGATTAAAGGATTTTCACTTGCAAGCGCAAGCGGACCCGAACCCGGATCCGGATCCGGACCGATCCTGCATTGATCTTAGCAATGCAAGTGGCAAAACTGACATCATCGACAGCACTGTCGCTGACGCCGGCGCCTACGGCGGCGACAACGCAGACCCACTTCCGTACCCACCACAAAATATATTATTGACGCTCGGTGGCACAACCCTCGAACCAGAAATCAAAGTTGAGTGGAACGATAACCTGTCCTACCTAATCGGTGGCTACAAGGTATTTTATGACTCTGATAAGTCTGGTCCACCCTACGATGGCAAAACCAATACCGGAGTCGCCACAGAAAATTCACCAACAGATGTTGCACTACCACTGCTGGAGATAGAAAAGGTATTAAAAGATTTAATTGTACCCGCACCCACGATAACGCCGTCTGTTATAAGCGTCTCTCCCAGTTCACAAACGTTGGATATAAGCTGGACTGCGAACCCGAATGTAACGAGTTATACATTAAATTACGGCATTACCAGTGTAACTGAAAATACGGAGACAGAGATAACAGGAACCAATTTTACTATTACAGGTTTAACGAATAATACCGCTTATCAAATCATGGTAACGTCACACTCTCAACCAAAGTTCTATATTGCGGTTAAAACTTACGACAATACAACAACGGCGACCGAAAGTAACTTTTCGTTAGAAAAATCCATCAACGTAGGCACCCAAACTGATACACCATCAAGTGTCGTCACCTCAATACCGGAAGAAGTGGTGGCTTTTCCAAATTTACCGGGCGAAGGCTGCTTTATTGCGACCGCGGCGTTCGGCTATTACTCAGCACCGCAAGTGCAGATATTACGTGACTTCCGCGATCAATTCTTACTTAACAACCCGGCAGGTAAAATATTTGTTGATTGGTACTACCGCAATGGCCCCGTCGCCGCACAATATTTACATCGTTACCCGGAAATGAAACCTATTGTCAGGGCATTACTATTTCCACTTATTTATTTCGCTAAGTTCTTACTCAACACGGCTATTGCCACACAATTACTGGTCACGTCGTTATTGATGATTTTAATTATTATTTTCATGCATTCTCAAATTAAAAGCCGAATTAAAAACCGAAGAAGAAATCGCAATGTACATTACAGCTAATAAATTAGTCCAGCTCGTCACGCTGATTCTGATATCGGTTTTACAGATAAGCTCCGCCTATGCCAAATCGGCAGACAAAAAAAACGCGATAGCAGAAAAACCAAGCTGGACACTTGAATTCAAGATCGGGCGCTTTGAGCCAGATATTGATAACTGGGAAACATTTTATGGAAATGATTATACGCATGATTTAGCAGGGGCGTTCTCATATAAACTGTTAGAGCAGATTGAATTTGGCCTACAAGGTGGCTGGATCAGAGACCGGGGACAAGGCTTTTTACCCAGCAATAATATTGCCGGAGGCAGAGTAAAATATCAGTTGTTTCCTCTGAATGCATTTGTATTATTCCGCGGGATATATACGCCCAATCAATGGTTCGTGCCGTATATCGGTGGCGGTTTCTCAAGGACTTATTACAAAATAAATATCGAAAATCAAAGTAGCATTGATGGCGCTGAAAATGGCACACACTATCGCGCTGGTATTCAGTTTTTATTGAACAATATTAATAAAAAAGGCACGCGTAATTTAAGAAAGTCGTATGGCATAATCAATACGTATTTTTTTATTGAAGTCCAGGAACTGAAAGCAGAAGTTGGCTCATTAAACCTCGATATTGGCGGAAGAAGCACGATGATGGGTATTTTACTGGAATACTAGTGTAATGTCCTATACTAGACCCAACGATCAGTCTAGCGTTCCAAATAGTTCCGTATCGCGTAAATCTGCATCATCTAGTAAAGTATTATACAAATCAGCACTCCGTCAAGTGAGTACTGGCCTGCCGATGCATTTTTCACTTTCTACATATCGGCATTATATCGCTTAATCCTGCAATTCATCTACTATCGAAATGTGTTCTGTCTCCTAAGAATTAATAAAGCTAAGGATCACAATAGAAATACCAGCAAACCCTTTGTTTTTTTAATATTTTTATAACAGGCCTGGGTATTTTTGCATCATCGCCTACACTTAGAGAGCGACGTTATTTTGCAAAGTACGTCATTAACGTTATGTTATATAATATTGGCCAGCAAAAAGCGGTGTTCGAACGGGGATGAAACAAAAACTCACCTTAAGCTGAATACACATTGAAAAAACATTTTTTTAACAGTTTACGCAATCGATACTTGTCTGCCTCAATCCTTTTGGGGTTAATGGTGCTCACGACCGCGTATTTAACTTATTTGTACGTTAATAACGCGCGCCAGCAATCTGTTGTTAATCTCGAAACACGCAATCAATTACTTGAACACAGTCGGCTGACACGTAACTCGGTATGGAAAACACGAGAATCACTAGAAGCATTCTTACTGCAACCAGACAATACCCTTTTTAGAGAAAATGTTTATGAATCAATAAGAGATGCAGCACTGCACTCGCAAGCGCTTACAAAACGATTGCGGGAAAATGCAGGTGAATATTCGATCGTTTCAAAACAATTACAAAAAACACTAATGGAATTGGAAAAACATGCTGATGTATTGATAGAGACCCATAGTGATTCGACAAAACAATACCCCGCCCTGTTTGCCGCAAGAAAATACATGCTCCCTAATCATCGAATATTTTATACCGCTGCATCTCTGGCGCTCGATGAAATAATGGAAGAAATTCAGGATAACGAAAATAACGAAAATAATAATGCATATCAAACCTTTGTTGAGGTTCGTCATCTCTGGACGCAGATGATTTCTAATTTTCGTATGTATCTGGCAAATCGCATGGGGTCGTTTAATAAGGATATTCTGCCGGTACAAGAGAATGAAACAGATATACTCTATGAGGAATTAGTTAATCAATTGCTCATCCTGAAATCATTGGATGAAGCGGGAGACCTCGGTTTTCAGGCAAGCATATCTCTTGGAGAATTAAACCAGGCCGCGACTGACTGGTATATTGGGTTTCAGGAAATCAAGCGTATAAATGCATCGGACGAATGGCGTACAGACAGTGCGCTCTTAAGAGAAAACGTACATCCTCTTCTTGAAGCTACTTGGAATTTATTACTTTCTATTGATATTTCGATCGAAGCATCGGCTAACAATGATGTTAAAAAATTAACTGAAGTAACAAGAAATCAGACACAACTACTGTGGCTCCTTACAGCACTGGGAATAACTGCCATTATCGCTGGTTTCATATTGCTGGAAAAACAAATTATCAAACCAATTGCAACCGTATCACAAGCATTAAAAGCCAAAGCCATCGGCGTCGAGGGAACAAACCTACCGGTGACAACGTTACGCGAAACGCAAGATCTGGTTGATGCATACACAGAAATGAATAAACAAGTCAATGCACGTCAAGTTGATCTGGAGTATCAGGCGCTTCATGATGATCTTACCGGGCTGCCAAATAGAACATTATTACTTGATCGTCTACAGCAGGCGATTTTTACTTCGCGGCGCGAACATAACCGTTTGGGGCTGTTAATAATGGATCTTGACGGATTTAAAGAGGTCAATGACACTGTCGGTCATCAGGTTGGCGATGCCTTATTAAAAGAAGTGGGTGTCAGACTGCTCATGACTATCCGAGAAATGGATACGGTCGCACGTTTAGGGGGTGATGAATTCGCCGTTTTACTGCCTGACTCAGACGATGCACGCGCCATGAAAGTCGCAGTAAAAATCAGAGAAGCGTTAGAGGCAGTGTTTGAAATTGATGATTTGCGTTTGTATATCGGCGCCAGCATCGGCGTTGCCATATACCCTAAAAATGGCACACGCGCTGAAACCTTGATTCAGCGTGCAGACGTCGCCATGTATGTTGCCAAAAGAAATAAATCAGGACAAGCGCTTTATAATCCCAAAGAAGACCAACATAGTGTGGGACGACTTGCATTGATGAGTGATCTGCGTCATGCCCTGGATCTTGATTCGTTGCAGCTACATTATCAGCCAAAAATTAATATTAAAACCAACGAAATAGTCGGCGTTGAAGCCCTGCTTCGATGGGATCACCCAAAAATTGGCGCCATTGCCCCAGATGAAATTATTCCTCTTGCTGAACAAACGGGCCTAATCAAACCACTAACGCTCTGGGTACTTAATCATGCGATCAAGCAAAATAAAACTTGGTTACGCAATAATATTAAGTTTCGAGTTGCAGTTAATTTATCTGTATATAACCTGCAGGATCAGGAGTTTATAGAGCAATTAAAAACGTCTCTGGATTTATATAACTTATCGCCAGAATTTATAAACCTGGAAATAACTGAAAGTACGATGATGGCGAATCCCACTCACGCGGTGGATATTCTGAAACAACTTGAATCCATGGGTGTAAAAATTTCTATTGATGATTTTGGTACTGGCTTTTCGTCGTTAGCCTATCTGAAACAATTACCTGTTGAAGAGCTTAAAATTGACAAGTCTTTTGTGATTAATATGACCACAGATGACGATGATGCCGTCATCGTTCGTTCAACTATTGATCTAGCTCACAACCTTGGTCTAAAGGTCGTCGCCGAAGGTGTAGAATCAAAAGATGTATACAACTTACTGAAAATGCTGGGCTGTGATATGGCTCAAGGTACGTATCTCGGCGCACCCATGTCTGCTGCCGCACTTGAAAAGTGGTTAGATAAACGAATCCAGCATGATGGAAACCAGAATATAGTGAAAATTATCAAATAATTACTTTTACCTGTTAAAAATAACTTGTAAAAAACTACCGGTAAATAAGCTGCACGTTGCTTTTGGTTAAACTATCAGTTGAACTATCGGCCGGGGTATCGTTGTGGCTTGTGCTCAAAAGTTCTTTTAAACGACCCAGTAAAACCTCCGTGGGACTAACACGCCACTCCTTGCCTAATACCAATGGTGCATCTGCAGAATCACTTTTATATTGAATAACGACCGGACAACGCCCACTACAATGGGGTGTCAAAATATTTTTCAGCCGACTAACAAAGGATTTATCCATTAACTGGATATTCAGATGAAGAACCAATCTCTTGGCATAGAGCGATAATGCGCTATCGAAGTCATATATATCTTTTATATTCGCCCTGTATTCACTGGTTCTTCTGTCCTTCCCTACTTCTCCCGTTACCACAATTAGTTTATCTTTTACCAGTAAATCAGAATAAAGTTGGTAAATCTTCGGTGGCACAGAAAATTCAACTGGCCCACTACGATCGTTCAGCGTAATAAATGCCATTCGATCACCACTTCTCGTACGGATGGTGCTCATCGGAAAAATCAAACCCGCAACAACGAAACTATACTCACCAGTTAGCTTTAATTCGGCGGTCCGTACGGTAGCTATATTTTCTAATTCAGACTTATAGCGGTTCATTGGGTGTCCGGTAAAATAGTAACCTAACGTTTCTTTTTCGCCCGCTAAACGCTCTTCTTCACTCCATTTTGTTTTTTGCGCATAAGGCAATGCCTTATTCAGTGGTTGCTCCGTTATGGCTGACGCATCTATAACACTACCGAATAAATCATTTTGCCCGCTATCCTGATCACGCGCGCACTTTTCCGCTAACTGGGTAGCGGTAGATATTGATGCGACCATTGTTGCCCGATTTGCACCCAGCCCATCCAGTGCGCCCGCCCTAATGAGAGCCTCTAATGTACGGCGATTAGTCTTGCGTAAATCTATGCGCTGACAAAAATCAAAAAGGTGCTTATACGCACCATGCGCGCTGCGTTCATTTACAATATTTTCTATTGCGCCTTCACCTACCCCCTTAATTGCGCCTAATCCAAAATATATAGTCTTTTCATCTTTTACGGTAAACCGGTAAGCGCAGCTGTTGATATGCGGAATTAATATTTCCAGGCCCATATCATTACACTCAGTAAATAGCATGGTCTCCTTGTCTGTGTTGTCCATATCAGATGACAACACTGCAGACATAAACTCAGCAGGATAATGCGCCTTCAACCAGGCAGTTTGGTACGATACCAACGCATAAGCGGCGGAATGCGATTTATTAAATCCATAGCCTGCAAATTTCTCCATCAAATCGAAAATATATGTCGCTGTTTTTTCGACGACACCGCGTTCAATTGCGCCTTTGGTAAAAATATCGCGTTGTTTTGCCATCTCTTCCGGTTTTTTCTTACCCATTGCGCGCCGCAACATATCCGCGGCGCCTAATGTATAACCCGCCAGCAGCTGTGCGATTTGCATAACCTGTTCTTGATAGAGTATGACGCCGTAAGTGGGTTTTAATATGGGTTCAATATCGGGATGGGGGTAATCGACTTTGGCGCCGTGTTTTCGATCAATAAAGTCGTCTACCATCCCCGACTGCAATGGCCCAGGCCGGAACAGTGCGACCAACGCAATAATTTCATCAAATGAGTCGGGTTGCAGCCGCTTAATGAGTTCTTTCATGCCACGCGATTCCAACTGAAACACCGCGGTTGTCGCACATGCCTTTAATAAATCAAAAGTTGCTTTGTCATCAAGCTCGATCGCATTGATATCAAGAACAGGCTTAGCGCTTGATTTATTTTTATCGTTAATTATCTGTATTGCCCAGTCAATAATAGTCAGTGTACGCAAGCCAAGAAAGTCAAACTTGACCAGGCCGACAGATTCCACATCATCTTTATCAAATTGGGTTACCAGCGCACCCCCACCCTGCTCGCAATACAGCGGTGTAAAATCAGTAAGTTCAGATGGTGCAATCACAACACCACCGGCGTGTTTACCTGCATTACGGGTAATCCCTTCCAATGATTTAGCCAGATCAATCAATGTCTGAACATCATCATCCTCGCGGTATCGATCGCGCAGCGCTTCTTCGGTTTCAATTGCTTTATCCAGCGTGATGCCGACCTCAAACGGGATGAGTTTTGCAATCTGATCAACGAAACCATAAGGGAAGCCTAAAACGCGTCCGACATCGCGCACCACCGCTTTTGCAGCCATGGTGCCGTAGGTAATAATTTGCGACACTTTTTCGCGGCCATAATGTTCGGCCACATATTCAATGACACGATCACGTCCTTCCATGCAAAAATCCACATCGAAATCCGGCATGGAAACACGCTCGGGATTTAGAAATCGTTCGAAAAGCAGTTCGTATTTAATCGGATCCAGATCAGTAATGCCCAACGCGTATGCCACTAGCGAGCCTGCACCCGAACCACGTCCCGGTCCGACGGGTACACCATTGTCTCTAGCCCACTGAATAAAATCAGCAACGATGAGAAAATAACCGGGGAAACCCATTTTATTGATAACACCCAATTCCAGCTCCAGGCGTTCGTCGTAACAAACGCGCTGTTGCGCAAAATCTGCGGCAGATATATCAAACAAATAAGCCAAGCGTTTTTCCAAACCCGCCTGTGAATGTTGTTGTAAATATTGCTCGATTGTCAGACCGTCAGGTACTGGAAAGTCAGGTAAATAATTTTTACCCAAAGATAATTCAAGGCTACAGCGTTTGGCGATATGCACGGTGTTTTCGATCGCTTCGGGAATATCTTCAAATAAGGCGATCATTTCCTCTGGCGAACGCAAATATTGTTGCTCAGAAAAAAGCTTGGGGCGACGCGGATCGTCAAGCGTGCGGCCATCGTGAATACACACCCGTGCTTCATGCGCTTCAAAATCATCGCGACTAATAAAATGCACATCATTGGTCGCCACAACTGGCGCGCCTAATTCCGTTGCCAGACCGACGGCAGCATGAATATAAGCTTCTTCATTTTGTCGCCCGGTGCGCTGCAATTCGAGATAAAATCGATTGGGGAACAAAGCCAACCATTGCGATAATAATTGCCGTGCCTGTGACTGATTATCACTGAGCAAGGCCTGACCCACGTCCCCGGCCAGCCCGCCGGATAAGGCGATTAAACCCTCACTGGCGCCCTGCAACCAGGATTTTTTCAACATGGGCACACCCAGGTGCTGTCCCTCAATATAGGTACGCGAAACCAGGCGAGTGAGGTTCAAATAGCCTTCACGATTCTGGCAAAGTAATAACAAGCGTGTCGGCTGGCTTGGCTGTTGCTCATTGTAAATCTGGAAATCAACACCGATAAGCGGCTTAATACCCGCCTGCAACGCCGCACGATAAAATTTCACCATGCCGAACAGATTCGACAAATCTGTCATCGCGATCGCTGGCATCGCCAAATCAGCCGTTTTTTTCATCAGCGGTTTGACGCGCACAATGCCGTTGGCGATAGAATATTCAGTGTGCAGGTGTAAATGAACAAATGAGGGTGTCATGGCGCTAGTTTCAGAGTTTGTCGGGAAACTTGCAAGTACTCAAACCAATTAAAAGCCGCTTGGTGACTAGTTATTCACAAAGTTAGAAATGACTGTAAAAAAAGACTGTATCTGCCTGGTATTCGATTTAAAAACTATCGGAAATTACAACGTTCTCCAGAGAAAGCTGTCCGGGCCTCGGCCATGCCGCTTTCGTTCCTTTTCCGATTGCGACAAACATCGCGATGACATGATCTTCCGGTAATTTAATCAGCTTGGCCACTTCATCGAAGTTAAAGCCGTCCATCGGGCAGGAATCATATCCCAGTGATTTCGCCGCGAGCATTAAAGTCTGCGCAACAATTCCACAGGATCTCATCGCCTCATCCCGTTGTACCTGCTCCCGGTCACGGTAATAGCTATCTATTGCTGGCAGCATAAAATCCTGGATTTCTTTTGGCGCCTGATCCCAATAACGCTCAGGTTGTTTTTCCCACGACTTCAGATCGGCGCAAAGAACAATAAATAAAGACGCATCTGTAACCTGCGCCTGATCCCAGGAAACCGCCCGTATTTTTTCTCTCATCCCCGCATCGCGCACCACAACAAAACGCCAATTCTGTATGTTAAAGGCGGTTGGCGACAAAATTGCCAGCGATAACAGTTCCGTTATTTCGTCTTCTGTCATGCGATGCTGTGGATCGTAATGTTTGACTGCGCGGCGGGATCTGATTGCTTCTTTAGTGTGCATATTTATTCCTCTGTTCACAGAAAATGGCTACTGATGGCTACTGTATAAGATTTAACTCGACAATAACAGGATCATGATCTGATGCCCGGTAGGCGTCACCGTTGTACAGTTCGCTCAGTTGGTTTGTTGATTTAAACTCCTCGTTATAATCAAGCACACGCGGTTCATCGGCATTGATATGCCAGTGTGTGGCTGCAGTGACCTGAGCAGTTAAACTCGGACTCGCCAGAACATGATCCAGGGTACCGGATTGCCCGCTGAAGACAAACGAATAAGCCCCGCTACCTACCTGTCTGGCAATCAGGTCGCTGAATCCGGCGGCCAGTATGGCGCTGATAGGATCTTCCTTGGCGTAGGCATTAAGATCGCCAATGATCAGCACATCGTTGTCGTTGCTAGCGGTTGGATCAGTCGCCAGCCAGTCCATCATCGCCGCGGCGGCGCGAGTGCGCGTCAAATTGCAATTGCCCTGTCCGTCACCGCCATCCGGATCGCCAATACTGGCGCAACTGGAACCCTTCGATTTCAGATGGTTGACGGCAACCGTCAGGCGACCGCCCGTGGCTATTTCGACAAAGGTTTGTGCAAGCGTAGGGCGGTTATTCTGATCGTCAAAACGCTTATCGACAGATGAATCCAGTATCGCCGCTATGCCTGTCGCTAAAACCGTCTCGTTACGATAAATAAAACCGACAGCAATTGCATCCGTACCGATGCGGGATATACCTGGATTAATAAAACGATAACTAGTCCCCGCTGGCGCGACGGCATTCAGGCCATTCATCAGGTCCTGGATTGCGCTATTGGCCCGATAACCATCGTTTTCCAATTCCACCAAGCCGATGATATCCGCCTGCATCGCACTGATCGCCGCGATGATCTTGTTACGTTGACGAGTGAATTCTGCGGCGCTATCCGCGCCGCGTGCTGTTGGATACCCCCCTCCCCGGCCATCACCATTGAAATAGTTCAACACATTGAAGCTCGCCACACGCAGACTGCCGGTTGCGGGTAATGTGGGTAGCGTCTTACGTGGATTGCTTGCCACAAACAGCGGCGCCTGCGTTGGATGTACTCGATAGGCACCGGCTGTATAAGCGACCACACCGGTGACACCACTCACCGTGTCGTTATTGCGTAGGGTATCAAATGCGGTGAGTCTGCTGCCAGGGTAAACAATCGGATCCGCATTCTGGGATGAATTACCGTCGTCTATTACCAACCGGTTTAAATCATTGGCTGCCTGCATTGCTTTTGCATTGACTCCCGGACTCACAATATTGGTCGGTATAAACAAACGACCACTCGATGACACGATCACTTCACCGAAGCGACCAAGATTGAAATTATCCGTCACGGTCAGAGTCTGTGGCAAATGGATCAACATACCTTCGTAACGCTCCATCGTTGTCTTACTGGCAAAAGGCAAAATAACGTTTGTCGCTGGCAGGTTGACGCCGCTGGCACATACCTTAACCGAACTTACGGCGTTGATTTCTGTCAGCCCAAAATGCTCGGCAACCGTGCCGCTAACACGCACCACATCGCCTACGGCGACATTGACACCAAACCCCTTGTCGAAAATAAACAATCCTTCCGATGTCATGGCATTTGCATCCGTATCTGCGGTCTCTTCTTGGATAAAAAATCCGGACAGGCCGGTAACAGTATCTTGAAAATCACCCACCACCAGCGCCTCGGCAGTTATAATCTGTCCCAGCAGTGGGCTGGTTTCAGTATTTCCCTGGATGGAGTGGATAAAATTAGCAGGTGATCCACAGGCGGCGTTAAGTACACAGGCATTAGCCTGCCCCGGTGTTGCCGTCCTTTGCTGAAAAGCGCTGCTATTACGCCGCCCACCCGCACCATTTGCACAACGCTGGTTGGAATGCGCATTCTTGTTGCCGTTAGCATCTTCATTGAGCTGAGGTTCATCGGCATTAAGTAATGTTAACAAACCGGGATCATCTGCATCATTCGTATCATAGACAACGGCATCAAGTAGGTTCAGCAATGACACAGAACTGCCATTCGGAAAATTAGCCGCATCGGCTTGATAAAGCGCCACCGCATCGGCGCCGTTTTGCAACTGACCGTTCGCTATAACCAGATCCACGCCCGCAACGCTGGCGTTGCCTATCACAAAATAACCCGCCGCATTGGTTTGCGACCCGTCCAGATCGTAGGCGGCATACACCACATCGCCACTGCCTTTGCCGCTACCGTTATACAGAACGAGTACATAGTCACTGAGATCCTGATTACCGGCACCACCATCAAATAATTCGACAAACTCAGCCATATCAGTACCCAGCGAATCGGCATCGACTTCATTTATCACCAATTGCCCGGCAGGCGCAGGAGTACCGCCACTGTTGGCAGTATCATTATAAAATTCAAGCGCTTTGTTATAACGACTGCCCTCGACATATTCTGATATATACAAATCATTAGCCACATTAACTTGCGTTGGCAGGCAGAATAGAAAAAAGACTGTAGAAATAATTTTTGTTATTGTTCGCTTCGTTATTGTTTGCTTCATAGATAGCATTTCTATGTTAAAAGTCGTCTTACCGGAGCAAATGTACGCCGGTGATGCGGTGTGACACCCAGTTCCGACAGTGCTTTTATATGTTGCTTGGTGGGATAACCTTTGTGTTTTGCTAAACCATAACCAGGGAACGATTTATCCATAACGACCATTTCAGCATCGCGAGCGACTTTAGCAATAATAGAAGCCGCACTAATAACCGGCACAGTTAAATCGCCTTTAATGATCGCTTCTGCAGTACAGGCTAAATTGGGTAATCGGTTTCCATCTACAAGCGCATGGTCTGGTTTTATGGATAAACTCTCGATTGCTCTTTGCATGGCAAGCAGACTGGCTTGCAGGATATTAATGTCATCGATTTCATCGACTTCCGCTCGACCCAACGACCAGGCCAACGCGTTTTTCTTGATGAGTGCATTAAAGTGTTGTCGCTGAGTTTCATTGAGGGCTTTAGAATCGGTCAAACCTTCGATGGGGCACAACGGATCCAGTATAACTGCTGCTGCGACCACTGGCCCGGCAAGTGGACCACGCCCTACCTCGTCGACACCCGCGATCAGCATTGTTGGCCCACATCTGGAATTTTGTTGAGTCATTTTGATGAGTTTATTAGTTGCAAAATTGCTTTAGCAGCAGTATCGCTCGCATTTTTTTTCAACATAGAGTGAATTTCTGTAAATTTGACTTTCAATTGCTTTATTTTTTCCGGGTTATCAAATAACACCAACAGGTTGCTTGCAATCGCATCGGCAGTAATCTCTTCTTGTATGAGTTCTTTGATCAGGGTTTCGCTGGACAACAAATTCGGTAATGTGAAATTCTTTACTTTGATCATATTAAACAGGCGCACGATCATTGCGGTGATGGGCGAAACGCGGTAACACGCAACCATGGGTTTTTTTAATAACATCGCTTCAAGTGCTGCTGTACCAGATGCCAATAGAATGATATCTGCTGCCGCCATCACGCCGTGCGAGTTACCATCAATGATGCTGATGGGAAAATCTACTTTATGTTTTTCTAATGCCTGTTCAAATAATTTTCTGATCTTGCCATTCACCATCGGCGTGACAAAACGTATGCTGGGTCTTTTTTGATAAAGAAGCTTTGCACCTGCTATAAAATCATCGGCCATGTAATGTAATTCTTTTACCCTGCTGCCAGGAAGTATGGCAACGATCTCAGTATCATTAGGTAGATTTAATTTTTCACGGGCGGCAAGTGTATCAGGGACCAATGGAATAGTATCGGCCGATGTATGGCCAACGAAGGTAACTGGTATATTGTATTTTTTGTAAAAATCGACTTCAAAAGGAAACAAGACTAACATTAAGTCCATTGATTGAACTATTTTTTTGATCCGGTATTCGCGCCACGCCCAAATCGATGGGCTGACGTAGTGTACTGTTTTTATATTTGCCTGCTTTAATGCGCGTTCCACAGCAAAATTAAAATCAGGCGCATCTATACCGATAAACACATCCGGCGGATCGTTTATAAAACGCTGGATAATTTGCTTGCGAATATTGAGTAATTCGCGAAAGCGGCTTAAGGGTTCGATTAAACCCATAACAGACAGACGTTCCATCGGGAAAAATGATTCGCAACCCTGTGCAATCATCTTCGGCCCCCCAATACCTTCAAAATGCACATCAGGCTGGTGTTTTTTTAGGGCCTCGATAAGACCGGCTCCTAATAAATCACCCGACGCTTCACCGGCCACAATGCCTATTCTCATAAACCCGTTTTCATATTGCCTTCTTTATAAATCAAAGGTTATAAATCAATGGTTGTAAATCTATAACTATTAATCTGCAGCTATTAATAGGATTTACCTTACCACTCCCCTTTCGCTTTTTTTTAAAAAATCGCCCATTACTTTTACCACATCAAACTGATCGGCCAGTTCGTCTATTTGTGTTATTGCTTTTTCGAAGGCGAGATTTGAACGATAGAGTATTTTATAGGCTTTTTTAAGGGCATTGATTTCATCTATTGAAAATTCGCGGCGTTTAAGCCCTTCGGTGTTTAATCCATAGGGTTTAGCCATATGACCAGATACGAGTACATAGGGTGGCACGTCTTTGGATATTGCACTGCCCATCGCCGTGAATGAATGCACACCCAATGTGCAAAATTGATGAACCAGTGTAAAACCACCCAAGATAACAAAGTCTTCGATATTTACGTGGCCAGCGAGCGTCGCATTGTTAGCAAAGATAGTGTTATTTCCAACCTGGCAATCATGCGCGATGTGTACATAGGCCATGATCCAGTTGTCGTTACCTAATCGCGTAGCACCAATATCCTGAGCTGTTCCGCGACTAAAAGTACAATATTCGCGAATAACATTGCGATCACCTATCTCCAGCGTAGTGGCTTCACCCTGGTATTTCTTGTCTTGTGGTTCTTCGCCAAGGGAGGAAAACTGAAATATTTTATTTTCACGGCCGATTTTCGTTGGCCCGTTAATAACGACATGGGGCCCAACCCAGGTATCTTCGCCAATTTCAACATCGGGGCCAATTATTGAAAAGGGACCAATAGAAACACCGGATGCAATCCTGGCGCTGGGATCAATGATGGCTCGTGAATCGATCAAAACTGTTCCGAATAATTCATGTCCGAAAAAAATATTCTCTGTAAAACCCTGTCTGTATAAACTATAAATGCTCAGTCTATAAAGGCCAAGTGATTCATTTAGTACTACGCATCCCGTTCAGCACACATAATTTCAGCTGAACATACGACATTTTCATCAACTTTTGCGGTGGCTTCAAACTTCCATATACCGCGCTTCGCTTTCTTAAAAACGACATCCAGAATGAGTTGATCACCCGGCACCACGGGTTGTTTAAATCGTGCGTTATCAACACCCACAAAATAATACAAGCGACCATCTTCTGGCGGATGCCCTACTGTTTGAAAGGCGAGAATACCGGACGCCTGTGCCATGGCCTCTAAAATGAGTACACCTGGAAAGACTTTGTACTTAGGAAAATGGCCGGTAAAATAGGGTTCGTTATAGGAGATATTTTTTAATGCAATGATGGATTCGCCTGGTTTGCATTCCAGAATTCGATCCAATAATAAAAAAGGATATCGATGAGGCAGGTTTTCTAGAATTCCATTGATATCTAACCTACATTCCTCGTTCTTTGATTCCACTCGCTTTGGCCCTTTTTATCATTCTGATACGATTAAAAATCCAGTTCGATACCTAATTCAAGATTAGGACTAGTACTCCGTTAAGCGAGTATTTATCGAGTATATTGAATCACACTTACGTTTTGCTTAGCGCGCTATGCTGCCCTTTGCTGCCCTTTGCTTAGAGTCCAGTTCATTAATTTTTCGCGCAATTTTATCCAACTGCTTAATTCGCACTGCATTTTTTTGCCAGGCACTGTTTTTTTCCAACAATGTGCCTGACGAATAGACCCCAGGTTCAGTAATCGAATGAGTCACCATTGACATCGCGGTAACCGTCACATTATCGGTTATCTCAATGTGCCCCACAATGCCCACCGCACCCGCGATCCTGCAATTTTTTCCGATTTTAGCGCTACCCGCTATCGCAGAGCATGCTACAACCACGGTATGCTGGCCGATGTGAACATTATGTGCTACTTGGATCAGGTTATCTAACTTAACACCATCTCCAATAACCGTATCTTCAAGGGCTCCCCGGTCAATCGTCGTATTTGCACCTATTTCAACGTCGTCGCCGATACACACCCGGCCTAACTGGGGTACTTTTATCCATTGGTCATTTTTCTGTTTAGCGATACCGAATCCGTCCGCACCGATAACAACACCAGGGTGGATCAGCGCCCGTTTGCCGATCTGTGTATCATGCCAGATTGTCACATTCGCATCCAATCGACAGCCCTCTCCCAACGTAGAATGCTTACCAATTAAGCAACCTGGTCCTATTATTGTGCCAGAATGTAACGTGACATCATCTTCAACCACGCACTGCGGGCCAATCCAGACTTGATCATGAATATTCGCCGAATCACTGACAACCGCGCTCGGATGGATGCCGGTCTGTTCAGATAACAGCGGCGGATTTAAATAGGTCGCAATGATTGCGTAAGCGACATAGGGGTCATCCACGACAATAGCGTTGACCAGGCAACCCACTTTGTCCGCCTCATTTATAATGACTGCAGATGCTTTGGTATTTTTAAGATGCTTTCGGTATTTGGAATTCGATAAAAAAGCGATTTGACCTGCGCGCGCGCGCTCAAGAGTAGCTACGCGATTAATTACACACTGCGAATCTCCAATGACTTGTCCGTTTACCTGTTTTGCGAGTTCATTAAGTGTAAACGTCATTTGAGTAATTCAATCTGCAAATTATTTTTTTGATTTATTAGAACGTTTATCCATCAATTTTAGGCGTTGAACGACCTTATCCGTTATATCAACATTGTCACTCGCATAGATAACACCATCGGTTAATATTAAATCGTATTTCCCTTCTTTTGCGATAGAAACGATAACTTCCGATACGCGTTTCTGAAGTTTTCCAAATTCTTCATTTCGCCTTAAATTCAAGTCTTCACGAAACTCATCCTGACCACGTTTAAAATCACGCTTTAGCGAAACAATGTCGCGCTCCAGTTTTCGACGCGTTGATTCGCTCATGATGGCGCTATCACGTTCCAAGTCACCTTCCAGTGAGCGCAACTTTTTTTGTATTTCCAGAAGTTTTTTGTCTCTAGGTGCAAACTCTTGCTCAAGTTTCTTGCGAGCCGCATCTGCCTGCGGTGCATCCTCTATTACTTTAGCGGCGTTTACCACCCCGACTTTTAAGCTAGCTGCGTAGGTTGTTGACAATGGTATCAGTGCGAGCAATACGCATGACAGAAAGTGAGTACTCCATTTTAACTTAGACACTGTCAACTTAGACATAGTCAACTTGCTCATATAATAATCAATCTTCACAATAACCTTCTCTTATATTTACAGTTCTTAAACAACATGTTGCTATAGGTATAACTAACTAATAGCTCTGAACAATAACTCCGAACAACAGCAACTAAAAGATGCTATAAAATGATCACCTAAAATGATCACCTAAAATGGCGCTCCAATCGTAAACTGGAATAACTCTGTTTCATCTTCCTTTTCTTCGTTAATCGGAAATCCCCAGTTAAAGGATAGCACGCCTACTGGCGTAACCCACAGTGCAAAAAGACCGTACGAGGCGCGTAAATCCCTGGATTCATAAGAGTCTACGTCCAAAAACACGTTACCAGCATCTACAAAGGTACCCATCCTGAAAGATCTGCTATTTTCAACGAAAGGTAAGGGGAAAATCAACTCGATATTACCGACTACTTTTAGTACACCCCCGATGATGTCGTTTGTCGCCTCTGGATCGCCAGGAAATACATCGTTATCTCTAGGTCCAAGTCTATTTGCTTTGAATCCTCGCACTGAGCGACTCCCCCCCGCATAAAAACGCTTGAAAAAAGGGTATTCACGAGTGTCGCCAAACGCGTCTCCAAAAGATAGTATCCCCTTTAAACGCAAGGTAAAACCTTTTCCCAAACCCCAATTCGAATCCTGATTTAATGTGAATTGGTAGTATTCCAGACCAGCGCCCGGTAACGTAAATTCGGTATTAAACCGCGTTAAGTGCCCGTCATCTGCGAGAAAAGTGCGATCTCGGGTATCGTGGACCCACCCCGCAGTGACAGATAAGGTATTAAAATCGCTACCGTGACCTTTAACGTTCCCTTCTCCTGGAATTTCACCACCGTCAACCCAGGTGCGAAAAAATTTAGCCGTATCTAACTGCAAATTGATATCTGTATTCTGAGCCGCCACACCGAGGCGTGCTGTCATGAATTCGTTTATCGGAAAGCCGTAATTTACTCTCACGCCTCTGTCATCCAGATTAAAAGCCGCGACGTTGGATCTGCTCGCATCCGTTTTGCGCAAGAACAAACTGAGACGACGACTGATACCGCTTTCTGTATAATAGGGATTGCTATAGGAAAAACTATAGATCGTGTTAAAAGCATCATTACTGGCTTCAAAACTAACCAGCTTGCCCGTGCCAACAAAATTATTCAGCGATACTTTGGCATTAAATAATATGCCACGTGGTTCACCGTAACCGACACCACCTTGTACAGTCCCGGTCGAACCCTCTACAACTTTCAGATTTATGTCTACCTGATCGCTGGTCCCCGGTACCTGTGGTGTTTCAATATTGATGTCTTCAAAAAATCCCAGGCGCTGAAGTCGTGTTCGCGTGCGACTCAGCTTCTTCGGTTCATACCATGATCCTTCCAACTGGCGAAATTCACGCCGAATAACTTCGTCATCAGTTTTATCATTACCGGTCACGTTAATTCGCCGTACATAAACCCGTTTTCCTGGATCAATGAAGAAAGTAAGTGATACTTTCTTTTTATCATCATCAACATCCGGAATTGCATTAACATTGGTAAACGCGTATCCCTCATCACCAAGAAGCTCAGTGATACTGTTGCTTATTAGCGAAATTTTTTGTCTGGAAAAAACATCGCCCTTTAATATTTTTATCTGTTTAAGCAACTCCTCTCTGGGAATAACCATTTCACCCGCCAGACTCACTTCATCAACGAAATATTTATCACCCTCGGCAACGTTAATAGTAACGAAAATATCTTTTTTATTTGGCGATATAGTCACTTGTGTTGACAATATTTTGAAATTTATAAACCCTCTATCCAAATAATAGGAACGCAGTGTTTCCAGATCTGCCCTTAATTTCGGCTGGGAATATTTATCAGCATCGCTAAAGAACGAAGTATCTTCTGATTCTGCTAACTCAAAAGAATTAATTAACTGCTCATCGTCAAACACATCGTTGCCAACAATATTAATTCGGCGAATTTGTGCGGCTTGTCCTTCAAATATTTGTATGGAAATATCAACTCGATTCCTCGCTTTTGAGACAACTTTTGTAACGATTTTCATTCCATACTTGCCCCTGCTGAAATATTGCTGGCGTAGGCTTTGCTCTACATTATCAAGCAGGGAACGATTGAAAATCTGGCTTTCGGCAAGACCGAGTTTTTTAAGTTCAGTTTTAAGCGTATCGGAATCAATATCCTTGTTTCCAGACATTGAAATGCTGGCGATGGCAGGACGCTCTTCAATATTGACTATTAATACGCCACCATCACGCTCAAGCGATATATCCTTATAAAAACCTGATTTGAATAGAGAGCGAATTACTTCAGCAGAACGCTTATGATCTATAGTTTCACCTACTTTGATCGTTAATCCATTGAGAACAGCGCCCAATGAGATCCTTTGAAGGCCGTTGACCTTTATGTCTTTAACGACAAAAGGTTCAAATGCCCAGCTATGGGACGGAAGAAAAAACGTTATTATTAGAATTAGCAGTAATTTATTTTTCAATGTTACTTTCGCTTGTAGTGACTTCTTTCGCTTACAGTTACCTATAGTTATTTACTATTTATCTACTTACTTATTTATTCACTTATGATAGTTACAGCTAACTAAAAATGCGCGCAAAATCATTATAAATAGCGACAGACATAAGAAGGAATAAAAACACCATACCCACCCGTTGAAACATTAGTTCAATATTCTCAGCCAATGGGCTACCTTTAATCAATTCAATAATATAAAACATCAGGTGCCCGCCATCCAGCAGCGGGATAGGTAATAAGTTAAGAACCCCCAGGCTAATGCTGACTATGGCTAAAAATAACAAAAAAGCATCCCATCCAATACTCGCAGTTTGACCCGCATAATCAGCAATAGTAAGTGGCCCACTTAAGTTATCTAACGATATTTCTCCAAACAACATTTTTCCTATCATACGAAGTGTCAAAACGGACATATCCCATGTTTTTTCACCCGCTGCGATCAACGCCTTACCGGGAGAATACTTCTCTAATACACGAAGCTCGGAGGTTAACCCGGAAACATCAGGCGCAGCACCTATGCGTCCTATTTCTTCGCCATTCTTTGTTACTATGCGCGCCGGAATTATTTGCAGATTAGTACGTACTCCCTGCCGTTCCACTTCTATTGAAATGCGTTTTTCTGGCCGTGCCTGTACATATTTGACCCAGGCATCCCAGTCATCCATCTGTTGATTGTCTGCAAATAAAATGGTATCACCCACTTTCAAGCCAGCGTCGAGCGCTCGACCATTTTCGATCAATTTACCAATGACAACGGGTATTTTTGGATGGTATTGTGAAATACCCAATTCTTCAAGAATGCGGCCATCTTTTATTTCTGACATGATTAAACGCATATCCAGGTCGACAATCCGGGAACGTCTGTCCTGATCCTCTACCTGAAGCTCCACGACTGATTTATCCAGTGACTTCGCTATCAACGTCATCCTGGCACTACCCCACGACGTTGTATTATCACCATCAATGGAAATAATTTGATCTGCAAACTTTAGCCCGGCGCGTTGCGCAATGGATCCTTCCTCAACTTCACCAATAATAGGTTTAATACCCGGCACGCCCATCACGAACATGACCCAATAAGCAAAAATAGCAAAAATAAAATTAAACAAAGGACCAGCAAAAACAATTGCAAATCGTTTGCCAAGCGACTGCCGATTAAATGCGCGCGGCAAATCCTCCTCCGCTACATTACCCTCTCGTTCATCGAGCATTTTTACGTAACCGCCCAACGGAATGGCAGCGATGACATATTCTGTTTGGTCGGCGCCAGCCACCCGTTTCCACAAGGGTCGGCCAAAACCAACAGAGAATCGCAATACTTTTACACCCGCTCGGCGTGCAACCCAGTAATGACCAAACTCATGTATGGTGATCAATATTCCCAGAGCGAAAATAAAGGCTGCGATTGAAAATAAAATATGACCCATCAGTGAACCCGTATCGACATTGTTTTGATACACTCTTGCGTCACTGCTCGCGCCTGCTCATCAACACGCAATACTGTTTCCAGCGTATCTACCTCTGTATAAGTCATGTTCTCCAGAGTTCTTTCAACGACGCTAGCGATATCAACAAAAGCTAACCTCTCATTTAAAAAGGCATCTACGGCAACTTCATTTGCTGCATTTAAAATCGCCGGTGCTGTACCACCTGTTTTACTCACTTCTATTGCCAATTTCAAACAGGGAAATCGTGCCAAATCCGGTTTTTCAAATTCTAAAAGGGCGATGTCAAATATGTCTAATCGTTGCACACCAGAATCGATACGCTCGGGCCAAGCCAGCGCATGGGCGATCGGCGTACGCATGTCTGGATTGCCGAGTTGCGCCAATATAGATCCATCTATATATTCCACCATTGAATGAATCACGCTCTGCGGATGAATCACCACTTGAATAGATTCCGCGTTTGTATTAAACAACCAGCAGGCTTCGATCACTTCAAGGCCTTTATTCATCATCGTGGCACAATCCACCGATATTTTTTTACCCATAGACCAAACAGGATGGGCGCACGCTTGCGCGGGTGTAATATTGTTGATTTCATCCAGAGGTGTATCTTTAAATGGACCACCTGATGCGGTTAACAAAATTCGACTTATTCCCATTTCTGCCAAATTATGTGGCAACGTCTGATTAGTAGCTAATTGATCGTTAGCGCTATTGTCTGTGTTACAGTGTACTTGCCGTGGCATACACTGAAAAATAGCATTGTGCTCGCTATCGATAGGCAATAGTGTCACATTATTCTCCCGCACAGCATCCATAAAAATCGATCCTGACATCACCAACGCTTCTTTATTAGCCAACAATATCCGTTTACCTGCCTTTGCCGCAGCCAACGTCGGTACCAAACCCGCCGCACCTACTATCGCCGCCATCACACAGGATACTTGTGGTAAACCCGCCACTTTTTCCAAACCAGATACACCACTCAATATTTCTATCTGCAACCCCATTTGAGTCTTCAACCTCATTTGAGTCACAGCAGCGCTTAAAAGTTCCGCCGCATCTTCATCGACCATAACGACATAGTCCGGCCGATGGTCTTTACATAATTGCGTCATTCTCTCGACTTGTGAATAACCGGTAAGTGCAACAACACGAAATTTATCAGGGTAGCGTGAAACAACATCTAAGGTATTAATCCCTATTGAACCTGTAGCACCGAGTATTGCCAGCCCAATCGGTTGGGAATCTTCCTGCCGCGATCGCCCCTTTTTTGTTGTTGTCATTTAATCATATCCTGTAACAACAACCCGGCAACAAATACTGGCGCGGCAGCCGTAAGGCTATCAATACGGTCGAGCATTCCCCCGTGTCCGGGAAATATACGACCGCTGTCTTTTACCTGTGCTTTTCGCTTAATCATACTTTCAAACAAGTCACCCAGAACAGAAAAGAATAATATCATGATACAAAAGGGTACAAATATCAAAAGTTGAATGATGGTTAATTTAAATATGAAAGCCCCAAAAACAGCGGATAAAAGCGCGACAACAATTGCAGCCCCCCATAAACCTTCCCAAGTTTTGGCCGGGCTAATATTCGGTGATAATTTTCTGGATCCCCAACGTCGGCCAGCAAAAAAAGCACCCGAATCGGCAAACGAATTCATTAATATTATAAAAAATACAAAAAGTGGCCCGTACACTTTATTTGCGTGCAAGCTCACCAACGCTAACCAAGTCGGCACCAGAACAATTAAGCCAATCAGCACAATCAATAAATAGGGCCGGTGCCGAATATTAAATCCCTGTGACTTACCAAACAACAATACAGCACACAGTAACCACCAGATAACTGCACTAAATAAAATCACATCTATTAGCTGCGAGTCTACTGCAAGCAAAAACCACAACCCCGCCATAACAGACAATAGCAGAAATAAAAAAAACCCCCGTTGCCAAAGTGCTTCCATGTCAGTCAATTGAGTCCATTCAACGCCCGCGACCACCATACATACGCCTATCAACGCAGCAAAATAAGCGCTGTTTAAACCAAAGATAGCCCACACTATAAAACCAGTTAGAAAGATGGTGGTGATCCAACGTTGCTTAAGCACGTTCTAACAACTCCACCTGTTCACCGGTTTGTCCAAATCGTCGCTGTCTTCCTGCAAAGGACTCAAGCGCATCTGCGAGCGCCTGTTTATCGAAGTCTGGCCACAAAGTATCTGTAAAATACATCTCAGTGTAAGCAAGCTGCCACAATAAAAAGTTGCTTATACGTTGTTCCCCGCCGGTGCGTATAAAAAAATCCGGCTCTGGAAATTCTGTTAATGAAAGATAAGAATCCAGAAGCTCAGAAGTAATATCAGACGCATTTATTTTGCCCGCAGCGACTTGTTCACCCATTTTTTTTGCCGCTTGTGTAATGTCCCAACGACCACCGTAATTTGCAGCTATAACAACCACTAAACCGGTGTTATCTTCTGTTAGTCTTTCCGCTTCGGCTACTTTATTTTGCAAGCGGCGATTAAAACTCGATCTATCCCCAATAACTTTTAATTTCACATTGTTCTTATGAAGTTTTCTAACCTCGCGACCTAGCGCAGTGACAAACAATTCCATAAGTAAACTGACTTCTTTTTCGGGCCGCCGCCAGTTCTCACTACTAAAAGCAAACAGGGTCAACACTTCAATTTCTTTTTTCGCACACAATTCAACCACTCCGCGCACTGTTTCAACACCTGCTTTATGCCCGGCAATGCGTGGCAAACGCCGCTTTAAAGCCCAACGACCATTGCCATCCATTATCATCGCGACATGGCGAGGTAAATTTTGAGGTACGGGTATTTTATTTTCGGTATGATTGTTGTTTGCTAACATTTGAGAAGACTTTTCATAACTGATTTTTTTATTGCTAACTTTATTATGACTAAAAAGGATTATGACTAAAAAGGATAGCTGCCTGTTTCTGGCTGACGTCTGTCTATTAGACTTTCTTTACTGCATAGTTATTACAACCATAGTTATCACGTAGAACTCAACCGTTAGTGGGAATATTGTTATAAGTTAAGGCACTACATTAATTAATATTGGAAATATGAAAATTATTATATTTCCATTAGATCTTTTTCTTTTTCTAGCAATAATTTTTCTACTTCTGCAACACATTTATCAGTAATTTTTTGAACACCGTCTTGTGCCTGCCTTTCTTCATCTTCGGTAATCTCTTTTTCTTTTAGCAACTCCTTAAAATCATGATTTGCATCTCGACGAATATTGCGAATCGCAACGCGTGCTGCTTCGCCTTCTGAACGTACAAGCTTTATCATGTCACGACGCCGCTCCTCGGTTAACGCAGGCAGTGGGACTCGAATAACGTCTCCCGCAGCAGCCGGATTCAAACCCAGATCAGAATTTCTAATTGCCTTCTCAACATCCTGCGCCACACCTTTTTCCCATGGCGTAACGGTTAGCATACGCGCATCCGCCACAGAAATGTTAGCTACCTGGCTTATCGGCACATCGCTTCCATAATAAGATACCATGACGTGATCAAGCAGGCTGGGATTAGCTCTACCTGTGCGCAGCTTACTCAGATCATTCTTTAGTGCGTCAATGCTCTTACCCATGCGTTTCTCTGCATCCTGTTTAATGGCGCCAATCATCGCTCAACCTCGCTCTATTAACGTACCTTCGTCTTCACCCATAATAATGCGCATCAATGAACCTGGCGTATTACCATTAAATACCCGCAGTGGCATATTATAATCGCGGCACAATGCTATTGCGGTGGCATCCATCACCATCAGCTTACGTTCCAGAGCTTCATCATAAGTAATTCGTGTATAGCGCTTGGCGCTTGGATCTTTCATCGGATCTGCGGAATACACACCATCTACTTTAGTTGCTTTTAGAACGATTTCGGCACTAATCTCAATTCCGCGCAAACTCGCCGCTGAATCTGTTGTAAAAAAGGGGTTTCCGGTACCTGCGGCAAAAATGACTATGCGCCCTTTATCCAGGTGTCGGATTGCCTTACGACGTATATAACCTTCGCACACCTGATTAATCGTTAACGCTGACATAACCCGAGCTGAAAGTTTCTGCTTTTCCAGGGCATCCTGAAATGACAGCGCATTCATTACAGTTGCTAACATGCCCATGTAATCCGCTGTTGCTCTATCCATACCATTTTCAGCCAGGCCGGCACCACGAAAAATATTTCCACCGCCAACAACAAGCCCGATCTGTACACCCGCCTGAACAACGTCATTAATTTCGCTTGCCAAGCGATTAATAACGGCTGGATCAATGCCAAAATTGTGATCACCCATTAGTGCTTCGCCACTTAATTTAAGCAGTACGCGCTTAAAAACCGGGCTGGATGATTTTTTTTGCATTAAATGAGTTCCCTTTGCTCGTTTATTACTTATACTACTTATAAAGAAACAACAACAAATAGCTTATTGATAAATAGTTAGCTGCTTTGCACCTGCGCCATTACTTCATCAGCAAAATTATCTTCTTTCTTTTCGATACCTTCGCCTACCTCAAAACGCGTAAAGCGGCTAACGGTAGCACCGGCATCTTTCAATAACTTTTCAATACTTGTGTCAGGGTCCTTAACAAATGGCTGACCGAGCAACGTAATTTCTTTTAAGTATTTTTTAATTCGACCGCCCACCATTTTTTCAATAATTTCTGGTGGCTTGCCACTCTCAGCGGCTTGCGCAGAAAATATTTCTTTTTCCTTATCAATTATTTCTTGCGACACATCGCTCGGTGACACACACTGGGGATTCGTTGCCGCAACATGCATCGCAATATCTCGGGCCAAACCAGCATCACCGCCTTGCAATTCCACTAATACGCCTATTCGTACACCATGCAAATAACTCGCGGATATATTATTACCCACGTCCATCAAATCAAATCGGCGCAGCGTAATGTTTTCACCTATTTTGGCGACTAATGCTGCACGTGCTTCTTCGATTGTTGTGGAATCATCATCTGCAACGGACAGCCCAGCTAACTCTTCGAGATTTCCAGGCTTATTGTCGAGTATGCGCCTCGCCGCTGCGGTTGAAAAATTTACAAAGCTGTCATCGCTAGCTACAAAATCAGTTTCACTGTTCACTTCCAGCATAACAAGTTGTTTTCCATCACCGCTTTGTTCAATCACTATACGCCCTTCAGCTGCGGTACGTCCCGCTTTTTTGTCGGCTTTGGCTGCACCGGATTTTCTTAACGCTTCAACCGCAGCATCTATATCTCCACCAGTTTCCACCAACGCCTTTTTACATTCCATCATTCCAGAACCCGTGCGTTCACGAAGTTCCTTTACTAACGCAGCAGTAATTGCCATGTTTTTATCCTCTCAATATTACCTTACTTTAACCTGAACTAATGTTTACCTAAGCTAAGGTCTACTTACTAATCGGTGATTGACCTTATTTCTTAGTTGTCGCTTTTTTAACAGCAGTCTTTTTTACAGCGGCCTTCTTGGCAACCACTTTATTAGCGACTACTTTTGCTTTTTTTTCAACGACTTTTTTGGTAACCGTCTTTGTAACCGTTTTAGACTTCGGCTTTGCTTCAGCAGAAAGCGCCTTATTATCGGAAGTTACTTCATTTACTGAGGAAACTGCTGTTTGATTGCTCTCATCGTGCTGTTCAACTTCTTGTGCCGCCGCATCACCGTCAGCGGCTAGATTTTCAACAGCATCGGTCTCTGTATCGCTATCTTTCAAATCACCTTCATCTAACAACAGGGATTTAACATCTACTTTTGATCGTTTAACTGCTGTCTTTTTCGCCGCCGAATCATCAATCGCTACCACAGCGGTTTTTCCATTTTCGTCCAGTTCGACAAAGTCGTCTGCACTACCAGCAGCGCTCACCAATGATTCACGACCTTCCAGTATTGCATCCGCTATATTCTTTGAATAGAGGCGAACTGCCCGGATAGCATCGTCATTACCCGGAATAACGTAATCGATCCCCATCGGACTATTGTTAGTATCAACAACCCCAATGACAGGAATGCCTAATTTTTTAGCCTCGCTTACCGCAATTTTTTCATGGCCGACATCAATAACAAAAATCGCTGAGGGTATGTTTGGCATATTTTTAATACCGCCCAAAGTACGTTCAAGTTTTTCGATTTCACGGGTTCGTTGCAACGCTTCTTTTTTGCCTATACCAGCAAAATTGCCGTCTTCATCACGCATTTGTTCAAGGTCTTTTAATCTTTTGATCGATTGCTTGACAGTCTTGAAATTAGTCAGCATACCACCCAACCAGCGGTGGTTTACAAAGGGCATACCGCAACGTGTCGCTTCTTCGCGAACCGCATCACTCGCGGCGCGCTTGGTTCCCACGAAAAGAATGGTACCGCCACGCTTGCTGGCAACTTTACCAACAAAATTAAACGCGTCTTTAAATAGAGGGAGCGTATATTCGAGATTTATAATATGAATTTTTTGACGGTCACCAAAGATATATTGCCCCATCTTTGGGTTCCAAAACCGGGTCTGATGTCCAAAATGAACGCCCGCTTCTAACATTTCACGCATAGATACAGTGGTCATAAAACTACTCCTTATCAGGGTTAGGCCTCCATATATCCCATGTACTAACCTTTGCCGATTATTTGCACAACACAGTTGTACAAATTCAGTAAGGCACCCTAGCCCATGTGTCGATATATGTGCGTAATTAAGGAACTATTTACTCTCTTTCACTCTTCTCGACCCAGCTCTCTCTCACCTTACCAAGCAAGAAAGCGCATAAAATAGAGATAAGAACCGCTTGTGCCAATAAAAAAAGAACAACAAGCGAGAAAGCGCAATAAAAAGCCCCGTGAATAATTGAGTTAATAACTCAGGTTTTTGTTTGCGTAATTCGCGGGCGCTTTATACCATAAACAAAGGTAAGCCACAATATAGCCCAACAATATTAAGGATTTAGTAGCGATTTTGTCCTACAATCCCAAACAACAAAGAGGACTGCTCTGAAATATGGCCGTGACGATTAAAACACCCGATGAGATAGATAAAATGCGTACTGCAGGCAAACTGGCCGCAGATGTGCTGATTATGATTGCACCCTATATCAAACCCGGCATTTCAACCAATGAACTTGATAGAATCTGCCACGATTATATGGTCAGCGAACAAAAAACGATTCCCGCACCGCTTAATTATAATGGATTTCCGAAATCAATCTGTACATCAGTAAACCATCAGGTTTGTCATGGAATTCCCAGCGATCGTATTTTGAAAAATGGTGATATTATCAACATCGATATCACGGTCATCAAGGATGAATATCACGGCGACACCAGTCAGATGTTCTTCGTCGGCGAACCTTCTATCCTTGCCAAACGTGTTACAGAGGTATGTCAGGAAGGCCTCTACATCGGTATCAACGAAGTCAAACCCGGCGCCAGGCTCGGCGATATTGGGCATGCTATACAAAAATTTGCCGAATCAAACCATTATTCGATCGTCAGAGAATATTGTGGCCATGGTATCGGAAAGGTATTTCATGAAGAACCTCAAGTATTACACTACGGCGAAAAAAACACAGGATTGATTCTTGAACCCGGCATGACCTTTACCATCGAACCGATGGTCAACACCGGCAAGCGTCATGTTAAGTTGTTGCCAGATAAATGGACGGTTATTACAAAAGATCGCGGTTTATCCGCCCAATGGGAACACACTATTCTAACAACCGAGACCGGCTACGAAGTACTGACCAAACGCCCCGGTGAAACCATTTAATGCAACTCCCTGCAGCACTTTTTGACGCAAACGCGCTTGATCGTTCTCTGAGCGAGAACAAGCAGCCGCCCCTTCCGCTATTTCAACGCAGCTTAAAAAAGGCCAAATCCATCTTAAAAGAAAGATTTGAACAGGGTGAGGACGTGAAACAACTGATCTACCTACATACTGAGGTCATCGATCAATTATTATCACGCGCGTATTCCCTATTCATAAAACACAATGATATCGCGCTGATCGCAGTGGGTGGATATGGACGCGGAGAACTCCACCCAGGCTCTGATACGGATATTTTAATACTGCTGCCAACCCGCGACCTTGAGTCCAAGGATAAGGAGGCAACACACGAAGAAGTGGAATTACTGCTTACTTTTCTTTGGGATCTGGGTATGGAAGTGGGCCACAGCGTGCGCACCGTTGACGAGTGTCAGGAACAGGCAAGACAGGATATCACTGTTATCACAAATTTGCTGGAATCAAGATTAGTCTGCGGCCCACAAGCACTATTTACAAAAATGCAAAAAATCATCGCACCGGAACACATATGGCCGAGCAGTGATTTTTTCGAAGCCAAACTTAAAGAACAAGCCACTCGCCATCATAAATTTTTCGATACCGCCTATAAATTGGAGCCAAATGTAAAAGAAGGGCCAGGCGGGTTACGCGATATTCATATGATCGGCTGGGTCGCGAAACGGCACTTTGATTCTTCCACATTACATGAGCTTGTCGATAAAAATTTTCTTACGGCATCCGAATATGATTTATTGATGGCCGGGCAGAATTTCATCTGGAAAGTACGTTTCGGTTTACACTTAATAACAGGACGACACGAAGATCGTCTGCTTTTTGATCACCAACGTAAATTGGCGGAACAGTTTGGTTATAAGGATGATGAACACCGTCTTGCGGTAGAACGTTTTATGAAACAATACTATCGCACCGTCATGGACATAAGCCGTCTGAATGAAATGCTATTGCAACTGTTTCAAGAAGCCATTCTGCCTATACCAAACAATGAGAAACCCCAATATATTAACAAACGTTTCCAGGCACGAAACGGCTATGTGGAAGTAACCAACCCGGATGTATTCAAGAAAGCGCCCTCGGCATTACTGGAAATATTCTTGATACTCGCCAAGCATCCTGAATACAAAGGCGTGCGGGCAAGCACCATTAGATTGATACGAGACCATCGCTATTTGATAGATGATAGGTTTCGCAACGACATGCGTTGCCGTAGTTTATTCATGAAATTTTTCAGACAACCCAGAGGCGTCACTCATGAACTGCGGCATATGAATCATTATGGCGTATTGGCAGAGTATCTTCCGGTTTTCAAAAATATTGTCGGACAAATGCAGCATGATCTTTTTCACCATTATACCGTCGATGAACACACCATTTTCGTGATTAGAAACCTGCGACGCTTTACTGTACCGGAATTTTTTAGCGAATTTCCGCTTTGCAGTAAAATCATTCAACGCATTCCAAAGCTGGAAATACTTTACCTTGCGGGTCTTTTTCATGATATTGCTAAAGGGCGTAGCGGCAATCATTCCGAACTTGGTGCACAAGACGCTATCGCATTTTGTCGACATCACGGCCTCAGGCAATACGACGCAAAATTGGTGGCATGGTTAGTCTCGAACCATTTGATCATGTCGATAACGGCACAACGTAAAGATATCAGCGACCCCGAGGTAATAACCGCATTCGCCCAACAAGTCGACAATCAATTACAACTTGATCACCTGTTGCTGCTGACGGTAGCCGACATCAGGGCGACAAACCCGACATTATGGAATTCATGGAAAGATTCTCTGCTGACTCAACTTTACATGTCAACAACACGATTGTTACGTCAGGGTCTCAAAAATCTGGAAGATCAACACAGTCAAGCCAACGAAACAAAAGCAAGTGCACGACAATTGCTGGAAACAAGGAGCGGGCTGACCTTTCACAGCATTGAACAACTATGGGAAAATTTTACTGATGATTATTTTCTGCGACACTCTGCTGATCGTGTTGCCTGGCACACCGAAGCCATATTGAAAGAAAAAGCCAAAAACAATGACGCCACAATTCCCTTGAAAGAAGCACCTTTGAAAGAAGACCCTTTGATACTGGTCTATCCCGAAGAGGAAATTCGAGAAGGCTGTCTGGAAATTTTTGTATATACAAAAGACCATGACAATCTGTTTTCAATTATTACCCACTCTCTGGACCAACTTGGACTCAACATCGTCGATGCCAGAATTATCACTGCAACAAACGGTTATACACTTGACACATATATTGTTCTTGAAGAACCCAATAATTGCATTGATAGACAAACCAGAGTTAATGAAATTTACAACAACCTAAAGAATAATATTTTGCACCCAGAGTCAGCGCCAAAAACAACTCAGCGCCATTTGTCTCGACAATTGAAGTATTTCCCCATCTCTGCAGTGGTTACTTTCCGGCCTGACCCCAATTATGCGCGCACCGTCATGGAAGTGATTGCGGCCGATCGTCCCGGCTTGTTGGCTCAAATAAGTATGGCGCTGACCGCATGTGGGATACGGTTACAAAATGCCAAAATTGCAACATTCGGTGAGCGAGCCGAGGATATATTTTTTATTACTGATAAAAATAATCGGCCTGTGGTTGATAACAGCATGCAAAATTGCCTACGAGTGCACATTACTGACTCACTAAATAGCCTATGATAACAAAAGCTTAACTATCGATAGAACATCGATAGCACTATTTTCCCTAATACTTCCCAAATAATTGGCGATATAGTTGAAAACACTTATTTTAAACACACAAAATGATATAACTATACTTGTTTTTCTATACTATAGTTATAAAAAAAGGATATAAGTTAACAGCTAATGAAATTACGACAACTGGAATATATCGTCGAAGTTGCAAGACGCGGCTTGAATGTCTCCAACGTGGCTGAATTGCTGCATACGGCCCAACCGGGAATAAGTACCCAAATTCGCCTACTGGAAGAAGAACTCAATATCCAGATATTTGAGCGCAATGGAAAACGCCTGGTGGGAATTACCCAGCCCGGTCAAACCATTGTGGCCATGGCGGAAAAAATTCTGCGTGAAATCGAAGATATCAAACAAGTTGGATCTGAGTTTTCACAAGAAGATGCCGGCACTTTTTCTATCGCGACCACACACACACAAGCCCGTTATGCGTTACCTAACGCGATTAAGGCATTCAAGAAAGATTACCCCAACGTACGTTTGCGCATTCACCTGGGTAATCCAACCCAAGTTTCTGAAATGGCGATGTCGGGTGTTGCCGACATCGCCATAACCAGTGAAACTGCACAAGTGCATAAAGCGCTCATTACTATGCCGTGCTATAGCTGGGATTTTTGCGTCATCACACCCTCGGGACACCCGTTATTAAACGAAGAACTAACATTACAAAAGTTATCTGAATATCCGCTGGTCACCTATGATTACGCATTTACCGGCCGTTCAATTATAAACAAAGCATTCACTGACCAAGGTCTGATGACAAATATGGCGCTCACTGCTATGGATTCGGATGTTATAAAAAGTTATGTAGAACTGGGTTTAGGTGTCGGCATACTTGCCAAAATGGCATATAACGAGGAACGAGATGCGAATCTGATATCCCTCGATGCCAGTCATCTGTTTGCATCAAATACCACCCATCTTGGTATTACAAAAGGTAAATATCTTCGACAATACATGTATGCGTTTATTGGTTTATTCTCTCCGCACCTTACAAAAGAGGCCATTGATGGTGAATTAAATAACGAATAATAATCACTTTATTTATTATCTCCTATTCGAGACTTTGTTTTTTGCTCCATACTTTACTCAAGAATTAGTTATTTGATCGCAGATGAATCCTCGCGGAGAAATAAGCGGCGATAACGATCAACCCACCTCCAAGCCATTCTTTTACCAGTACAATTTCGTCCGTCAACAATTGTGATGATATGGCACCCGCGACTATTTCAAAAATAAGTATCACCGATGAACGATAAACAGGCATATGTGTCACACCATACTGCACCGCCCATGTCATACACATGATCCCGAATAATCCCAGCGCAATAGAACCCGTAAGGGTTGTCATTGTTAATTGCGGCGCGGGTAATTGCGCAAAAAAAACCCAGATGAGGGCAACAACGACTACGCCTATCCAACTGACCAGCGTTTTAATACGTATCGAAATTGATTGCGCCTTGCGGGTAAACACATTCGCCAACGCAAAGCTAAAACCAGAAGATATAGCCAACCAGTCAGCCCCTGATTGCGGCCATGGATAGCCTAACGTACTATCCCATAACATAATGACCGCACCCGCCATCGCCACCAGCAGCACACCTAAAGAGGCATTAGACGCCCTTTCCTTTAACAAAAACCAGCCTAACAACGTCGCCCAGAGTGGCGATAAATAAAAGAGCAACAATACACGCACAACATTGCCATCGATAACCGCAACAATAAAAGCAACATTGCACCAACCCGAAGTCACCGCCAACGCCAGCAATAAACCCGGTCGACTAGCCAGTTCATTGAAGCGGCCGATTGTGGGAATAGCGCCTACCAACAAGGCAACCAGATAAATCAATAATGTTGTCCATAAACCCTGCAAACCCGCCTCTTCCAATAAACGTAACGGGTACCACAGCAAACCCCACATAGTTGCACTGAAAAGCAAGGCCAGGACAGGCAGCAGTGCTTGCATGGATTTGACCGATTTGGATGACATGGCGTATTACCCTATAATAGGCAGCTGGATTAAAAGGCAGCTTGATTAAACCCGACGATAAATTAGATATATGAACCCAAATATTGAAAAACTCAAACCCTACCCGTTTGAGCGATTAAAGGAACTCAAAGCTGGTATTACGCCCGAGACTGAAAAGCACCCTATTGCATTGTCGATAGGTGAGCCTAAACACACACCGCCACAATTTATTTATGATGAGCTGACTGCACAGCAAGCAAAAATCGGAGCCTACCCACCCACAAACGGCCTGCCAGAGTTACGTAACTCGATCGCAAACTGGTTAATCAATCGTTTTCAGTTAAACGAATCATCGATTGACCCGGAACGCAATATACTGCCCGTAAGTGGTACACGTGAAGCATTATTTTCCATTGCACAAGCCGTCGTAGACAGAAAAACGGACCCCATTGTCATCATGCCTAATCCATTTTATCAAATTTACGAGGGTGCTGCTCTGCTAGCGGGTGCACAACCCTGGTATCAAAACACAACAGAGGAAACCGCCTATTTACCTGACTTTGACGCAGTGCCTGAATCTGTCTGGTCACGTTGCCAGTTAATTTATATATGTTCACCGGGTAATCCGACCGGTGCCGTTATTGATGCACTCGCATTGACAAAGCTGCTTTCGCTTGCCGAAAAATATAATTTTATTATTGCATCTGATGAATGTTATTCAGAGATATATTCTGATGAACAGAACCCGCCTGTCGGACTACTGCAAGTCGCACAGCAAATAGGCGTAAAAGACTACAAACGCTGCGTCGTGTTTCATAGTTTGTCTAAGCGTTCAAATGTGCCGGGTATGCGATCGGGCTTTGTAGCGGGCGATGCATGCTTTCTTGACAAGTTTCTGCTCTACCGCACCTATCACGGATGCGGCACACCGTCATTTATTCAATTAGCGAGTAAACTGGCATGGCAAGACGAATTCCACGTTATTGAAAACCGGGCGCTATATCGCAAGAAATTTAGCGCTGTTCTTGATATTCTGCAACCCGTATTAGATGTCAAACAACCTGAAGCGGGCTTCTATCTTTGGCCAAAAACACCCATAAATGATACTGTGTTCGCCCGTGATCTTTTTGCCCAGCAAAATGTCACCGTGTTACCCGGCAGCTACCTCTCAAGGGAAGCACATGGTCTAAACCCAGGAAAAGGATACCTGCGTATTGCACTTGTCGCCTCATTAGAAGAGTGCATTGACGCCGCAGAGCGTATTCGGTCGTTTGTCAGCACACTGAGCCATTAAGTGACAATAAATACGGCAACTCATTTCTACTTACAACGCATTGGAGAATTAAAGCATGTCAGAGTTACAAACTGTTATAGAAAACGCATTTGAACATCGCGCAGATATCACACCGCGCAGTGTCGAAACGCGCGTTAAAGAAGCCGTCGTCGAAGCGATCGAATTACTCGATTCTGGAAAAATGCGCGTCGCGGAAAAAATAGAGGGTAAATGGGAAGTCAATCAATGGTTAAAAAAAGCGGTGTTGCTCTCATTTCGTATAGAAGATAATAATTTTATGAAAGGTGGCTTTACAAACTATTTTGATAAAGTTCAACCTAAATACGCAGACTATAACTACCGCGAATTTAAAAAAGAAGGTGTTCGAATAGTACCGCCCGCCACCGTACGCAAGGGCGTCTATCTTGCACCCAGCGTCGTACTAATGCCTTCTTACGTTAACATCGGCGCTTATGTTGACAGTGGCACCATGGTAGATACCTGGGCCACCGTTGGTTCATGTGCGCAAATCGGTAAAAATGTGCACCTCTCCGGTGGTGTCGGCATCGGCGGCGTATTGGAACCTTTACAAGCTAATCCAACGATTATTGAAGATAACTGTTTTATTGGTGCGCGTTCAGAAGTTGTTGAAGGTGTCATCGTCGAACAAGGGTCTGTTATTTCTATGGGTGTCTACATAGGACAAAGTACCCGCATTTACGATCGTGAGAAAGATGAAATTACCTATGGACGCATTCCCGCCGGCTCTGTTGTTGTTTCCGGTAATTTACCCTCCAAAAATGGTAAATACAGTCTTTATTGCGCCGTCATCGTTAAACAAGTGGATGAAAAGACACGTAGCAAAGTCGGTATCAATGAATTACTCAGAAACATTGATTAAGCACGCGAGCTCGTATAACAAATGACCCCGACACTCAAACTTGCAATTGACTTAATAAACCGCCGTTCTGTTACACCGCAAGATGCCGGTTGTCAGGCACTAATATCTTCCCGCTTGGAAAAAATCGGATTTAAAATCGAGCACCTGCCATTCGACGATGTAAAAAATATTTGGGCACGCCGTGGTTCTGATGGACCTGTGTTTGCGTTTGCGGGCCATACAGATGTTGTACCCACAGGCCCGCTTGAAAATTGGCAATCAGATCCATTTAAGTCCGATATTCGTGACGGATACCTGTATGGGCGGGGGGCTGCCGATATGAAAGGGTCACTCGCCGCGATGGTAACCGCGTGTGAATGTTTTATTGAATCTCATCCTGATTCAACGGCCAATATTGCATTCCTGATTACCAGTGATGAAGAAGGCCCAAGTATTAATGGCACAGTAAAAGTCATCGAGCACCTACAAAATCGTGGCGAGAAAATTGATTGGTGCCTGGTGGGCGAACCGTCCAGTGTGGAAAAACTCGCTGACACTGTTAAAAACGGACGCAGAGGATCGTTAAACGGCAAACTGACTGTTAAGGGCGTACAGGGACACATTGCCTACCCGCATCTTGCGAAAAACCCTATTCATTGTGCATTGCCTGCCCTCAGTGAATTGACTAACACACAGTGGGACAATGGAAATGAGTTTTTCCCGCCAACCTCCTTTCAAATCTCTAATATGCAGGCAGGCACCGGCGCGACCAATGTGATTCCGGGGGTACTTGAGCTGCTTTTTAATTTCCGCTTTTCAACAGAAGTCACGGCAGATCAACTAAAACAACAAGTGGAAAGTTGCCTGCAAAAAAACAATGTGGATTTTTCAATTGAGTGGACACTCTCTGGAAATCCCTTTTTGACCCGCAAGGGAAAATTGATCGAAGCGACAAGCAGTGCAATAAAACAGATAACAGGTATTGATACAATCATATCAACATCCGGTGGCACATCCGATGGGCGCTTTATTGCCCCTACGGGTACTCAAGTCGTTGAATTAGGACCCGTCAATAAAACAATTCATAAAATTGATGAATGTGTCAAAACCGACGATCTGGATACGTTGTCCAAAATCTATCAAACGATTCTGGAAAAACTTTTCATATAACGATGCGTCATCGTGCGACTATACATTACGTAACATAAGTTAATTGCCTTCGCCGAACACTTTGCCGAATAAAGATCAAACTGGCTTATCCGTATATATTGACTAATATAGTTATAAACCTAACACATCAGTCAAAGTGAGTGACAATCATGAATGAAAAACGGCACTTTAAACGTATCGAATTTGACTCTACCGCACATATTTTTAGTGATAACAGATCCTGGGAAACACCTCTTATTGATATCTGTCTGAAAGGGTTATTGACTAAAAAACCGGCTAAATTTAATGCGGTCGTCGGCGATCATTTTATTGTTGAAGTGCAACTCACCAGCAGTGATAGTGTTATCAAGATGAATGCAAAAATCGCACATATCGAAGATAATGGCGTTGGCTTCGAATGTGAAAACATTGATATTGACAGTGTCACCCATCTAAGGCGCTTGGTAGAACTTAACCTGGGCGATACCATGTTGCTGGATAGAGAATTGTCTGAATTGGTTGCCTATGACAAATAATTATTTTAGCAGGCGCTGATTAGCTTGAATAATTCACCGCGTCAGAAAGCCGTTTGACGGCGAGGATATTTAAGCCATCAATTTTTTCTTTCGGCATGTTGGCCGCAGGGATTATTGCATTTTGAAATCCATGTTTTGCCGCTTCCCGTAACCGATCCTGGCCATTTTGTATTGGCCGAATCTCACCGGCCAATCCTATCTCACCGAATACGACCAAACCCTTTGGCAACGGTCGATCTCTCAAACTGGAAATGATTGACAACAATGTCGGTAAATCAGCTGCAGGCTCGGAGATGCGCATTCCACCAACGACGTTAACAAACACATCCTGATTGTAAGTCGATATACCGCCGTGTCGATGCAGCACGGCTAATAACATTGTTAAGCGATTTTGCTCCAATCCCACGGTAACACGTCGCGGATTCGGCAATGGGCTCTCATCGACCAAAGACTGTACTTCAACTAATATCGGTCGACTGCCTTCTTTGGTAACGGTAATAACACTACCAGACACACTCGAATCATGCCGCGACAGAAAGATAGCCGATGGGTTAGACACCGCATGCAGACCGTCTTCCATCATCGCAAACATGCCCAACTCATTGACCGCCCCAAACCGATTTTTGGTCGCCCGCAATACCCGGTATTGACTGGTATTGTCACCTTCAAAATACAGCACAGTGTCTACCATGTGCTCCAACACCCGCGGGCCAGCGAGGGTCCCCTCTTTTGTTACATGCCCGACAAGTAACAAGGAAGTCCCGGTCTGTTTGGCATAACGTACCAACATGGCGGTACTTTCCCGTAACTGTGCAACATTGCCCGGCGCCGACTGTAATATCTCAGTGTAAATAGTTTGCACCGAATCGATAACAATCACATTGGGGTGTTCTTTTTGCGCAAGTTTGATTATGCGTTCAACATTGGTTTCAGCCAACAAACGAATTTGCTGACCATCGAGACCCAAGCGTCGTGCACGTAAGCTGATTTGTTGTGGTGATTCTTCACCGGTGACATAAAGCGAAGGCACTGACTCAGAGACCGAGGCCAGCGCCTGTAAAAGCAGTGTCGATTTTCCTATACCCGGGTCACCGCCAATCATCACAACGGAGCCTTTCACCAAACCGCCGCCCAGTACACGATCCAGCTCACTCAGTCGAGTTGAAAAACGATGCTCGGCATCGATTTCAACGTCATTCAGGTTCTGTATCAGGGCTTCGCCAGCATAACCACTAAAACGAGGGTGTTTATCGGCGGCTTTGGCAGAAAGAGACACGGTCTCAGTCAATGTATTCCAGGATTTGCATTCACCACATTGCCCCGCCCACTGTGGAAACTGGGCGCCGCATGAATTACAACTGAAAATATTTTTTACTTTGGCCAAACAGTAACCTCTTTTAACTTGGCAACCTTTGATTTATTTAGGATTAAGTTTCAACAAACCTGACGCGTTGCGTAATGCCGCACACTAACTCATAGGCAATAGTTGTGGCGAATTGCGCGACCTTTTCAATGGGCAAATTTTTTCCCCACAGTTCAACTTCATCACCCACCATCGCCTGTTTATCTGCAGTTAAATCAACGGTAATCATATCCATCGACACACACCCAACTAATGGCGCTATTTTATTATTGACTAACACAGGCGTGCCGTTAGCTGCGTGACGCGGATAACCATCCCCATAACCAAATGCAACAACACCGACCCGTGCAGTCTGCGGACAGACCCAGCGAGCACCATATCCAACCGCCTCACCTTTGGCTAATTTCTTAATCTCTATAAGTTTTGACTTCACACTCATCACCGGTTTTAAATCAAAATTATTGGCGACTTTGTCACGAAAAGGAGAAATACCGTAAAGCATGATACCTGGCCTGACCCAATTAACGTGCGACTCGGGAGAGGACAAGAGCGCGGCGGAATTGGCGATACTTTTTTCCACTGAATCCATAGAAAGTGCTAAACAACGAATAGCCGAATTAAAACAGGCCAGTTGTTTAACATTGGCTAAATTATCAGTTTCATCTGCATTTGCTAAATGTGTCATCAGAATCACAGGTTGTCTGACAATAGATAATTCTTGCAATTGATTTATGACAGAAACAATCTCGTCAGGCGCAATGCCTAATCGATGCATGCCGGTATCGATTTTTAACCAAACAGAAATTTTGCAAGAAACGGTTATTGAAGGCGCTACCTCCACATACTTTTTTAAAAGTGATATTTGCGTCTGACTATGCAGTACCAAATCAAGATCGTGTTCAACAACTAATTTTATTTCGTTAGCTTCAAACATTCCCCCTAACAAAACAATGCGCTGTTTAATACCGGCTTCACGTAGCTGTATCGCTTCATCAACACTTGCCACAGCAAATGCATCTGCATCGGACAGCGCGTTAGCAGTACGAATTATTCCGTGACCATAACCATTTGCTTTGATAACTGCGACAACTCGGCTGGAAGGTGCAGCACGTCGAACGACCTGAAGATTATGATGAAAAGCGTTTAGATCAATTTCTGCCCATGCGGGACGGCTCACGAAAAACCCTCGTTGCTATAAACATCTTGCATAAAATTTTCAAAACGTGTGTATTGACCAAGAAATGTTAATCGATCGTAACCGATAGGACCGTTTCGATGCTTGGCTATAATTATTTCTGCCATGCCTTTATCCGGCGTGTCTTCATTATAAACTTCATCGCGATAGATAAACGCAATGATATCGGCATCCTGCTCTATCGCACCTGATTCCCTCAAATCAGACATGATCGGTCTTTTATTGGGTCTTTGCTCTAAACTACGATTAAGTTGGGATAAGGCAATAACCGGTACGTTGAGTTCTTTGGCAAGCGCTTTTAGTGAACGTGAGATTTCGCTAATTTCATTTACACGATTCTCAGATGTGCCAGAGACTTGCATCAGTTGCAAATAATCAATCACAATCAAACCCAGATTGTGTTCTCGTTTTAATCTACGCGCACGTGCGCGTAACTCATTGGGCGACAACGCCGGCGTATCGTCGATAAAAATGGGCGCTTCCGATAACATGCTAACCGCATGTGTTAATCGCGGCCAATCATTATCATCCAGCTTGCCTGAACGTACTTTTGATTGATCGATTCGACCGAGCGACGACATCATTCTCATCGCAAGTTGCTCGCTGGACATTTCCATACTAAACACGGCCGTCGTCACGCCGCCTTTTATCGTGGCATGCTCAACAATGTTCATTGCAAACGAGGTTTTCCCCATCGAGGGTCGACCAGCGACGATGATAAGATCTGAATTCTGTAAGCCGGAAGTCCTATTATCAATATCAGTCCAACCCGTTGCAATGCCCGTTAGCATGTCCGTTGAATGATAAAGTGTATCTATTCTTTCTACCGCCGTGGCCAACAATTCTTTTATCGGCGCAAATCCGCCACGACTACGTGCGCCCCTGTCCGCTATTTTGAATACCAGTTTTTCCGCATTATCCAGTAATTCAGCGCTGCTACGGCCTTCACGACTATAAACGGAAGTACACACTTCTGTTCCCACCTGCACGAGTTGCCGCAAGATGGAGCGTTCGCGCACTATTTCGGCATAGGCTTTTATGTTCGCGGCCGAAGGGGTGTTTTGTACAAGCGAACTCAGGTAGGCCAAACCGCCTGCATTTTCCAGTTGTTCGAGATTGTCTAATCGTTCTGACAAGGTGATAACATCGAAGGGGCTAGACTGATTTGATAAATCAGCAATGGCACGAAATATCAGACTATGATCACGCCGGTAGAAATCAACTTCTGTAATAATATCAGCAATTTTATCAAATGACTCATTCGCTAACATGAGTCCTCCGAGAACGGATTGCTCGGATTCTATAGACTGCGGAGGAACCTTGAGCGCTGCTTCACCTGTAATCCCTTCCATCACCTGGGTAAGTTCTTGCATAGTACCTTCTTGCCTTCTTGCATAGTACCTCTAACTCAAGCAGCTCCAACTCAAATATGTCCAACTTTACTGAAGGAATCGAAATAGTAGCTTAGCTATTCATAACTATTCTGCTACTACGGAGACTTGTACAGTCACATTTATGTCAGTGTGTAGATGTATGACGATATCAAAATCACCGACTTCACGAATTGCGCCTTGAGGTAATCGAATTTCCTGTTTTTCTATCGGTGCGCCTGCATCAGTGAACGCTTTGGCAATATCTACCGTACCCACCGAACCAAACAGTTTACCTTCTTCACCCGCTTTTTGCGCCACAATCACTTTCTTGCCAGCTAAGGCATCTGCTCGCGCTTGTGCTGCGGCAACCACATCTGCGGCTGCTTTTTCAAACTCAGCTCGTCTAGCTTCAAATTTAGAAAGATTTTCCTTGGTTGCAGGCACCGCGATGCCTTTCGGAATTAAAAAATTTCGGCCATAACCGGGACGTACGTTAACTGCATCACCCAAATCACCCAAGTTTTGAATCTTTTCCAGTAAAATAATTTGCATTTCTAAACCCCAATAATTAAATGAATATCCGATTCACTACACTGATGTCTTTTTATTAAAATAATCTCTTAAGTCCAACCAGTTATCCAACAGCCCTATCAATGCGATAAATTGACCAAATAAAATAAATACTATGTATACCGCAACCAACCAAGGTGTTGATACTGACAACTTTCCTGTAACCGTATGCGCAATTGCCAACCCTTGTAATGCAAACAAGGCAAAAGCGACAACGGCAAAATGGCCCGCAATTGTCGATATTCCACCCGTTGCCAACAAAGCCACGACGGCGAAACCTGCCATGATCAACGTTAATGGCTTACCTAATTTCAAAGAACAAAATTCGCTGCGAAACCCCCCTGGATTATACAACATTGACTGCCACCAACGCGCAATAATTAACATGAGCAGGTGGAAATACATTATAAAAACAGCCAAAAAACCGGTCATTTTTCCGGCCGATTCGCTCATGTAGGTCTGTAACAGTTTACGCTGATCTTCTTCGACACCCGGCTGATCCATTACCGGCGTAAACATAGGTTCTAATACTGATTCATACCACCATGCGGCAGGATCATCCAACACCGCATGCGTTACCAGGATTGTCAACCAACCTAAAATAACACCCAATAATAGCGTTTTTTGTAACGACAAGGTAAAACGCAACACACCTGCAAGCAGCCAAATGGGAACCCAGACAAGCGCTGCAAAACCTATCGCAAAAAAAGGCTGACCCAGAGAAATAAACGCAATGACAGCCGTAATAACAATAGCGCTGACGGTGACAATCGCACCCTGTTTTAACCCTTGTCGTAATGTAACTAAACCGATCGCTGTTCCACTTAACAGACTAAAAGGAAACATAATCAAGGAAAGCACCCCGAATACAACAGTGACGAGCACCGCTTGCATCGGGCCACGCATCACATACGAAGCTAGCGAACGCATCACGATAAAACCCTATTTATTCTATCCGGTCCGCAACAAGGGACCCATCTCCCTTTCATAGAGCAGGTATTTATTAATGGCGCAACAATTAATGCGCGTCGCAATAAGGTAACAATGCTAGGTAACGTGCTCTTTTAATCGACGTCGCCAATTGCCGTTGATACTTAGCCTTTGTTCCGGTAATTCGACTGGGAACAATTTTTCCGCTCTCGGAAACAAAGCCTTTTAATAATTGTATATCCTTGTAATCGATTTCAGTGATGCCTTCGGCAGTAAATCGACAAAACTTTTTACGACGAAAATAACGAGCCATACTTATTCCTCTTCCTCAATTTGATATAAATATCTATTAATTAGTGTTCTAGCAACCTGGAATTCTGTGCAATAGAAAGTCTGCAATAGACAATCTGCATCAGGAATGCAACGCTTCCACTTTCTCGGCAGGTTTATCTGGCGCCACTTCCTCGGCAGGTTTATCTGACGCCACTTCTTCCGCGGGAGCAGAATCAACAGATGGCGCTTCGTTGGGCGTCGAATCAACGCCCGTTGCATCAGTCGCCGCAACACCAGGAGCCACGACACTTGGCGGCGCTGGTGTTTCAGCAGTATTCGACTCTACTGGTTTTACCAGCGGAGATGCTTCCGTTACCGCACGTTTCATGACTAGAACCAAATTACGTATCACGGCATCATTAAAACGGAACGCATTTTCCAACTCTTCCAATGCATCTTTACCACACTCAATATTCATGAGTACATAATGGGCTTTATGAATTTTGTTGATAGGATAAGTAAGTTGGCGCCGACCCCAGTCTTCCAGTCGATGAATCGCGCCTTTTTTGGATTCGATGATACTGCGATAACGCTCTATCATTGAGGGTACTTGTTCGCTCTGGTCAGGATGGACCAGAAACACTATTTCATAATGTCGCATATATAATGCTCCTTATGGTTTATGAGCTTCCTACAACATCTTGTATTGAACGCTAAATACATGACGACTTACAGCAGTAAAGCAAGGAGTTAACCAGGCAATCCTGGCGAGCCGGATATTCTACTTCAGACTCAATTGCGATGCAATTTGATAAATAAACGCTTTAACTTTTTGATATTATTAATTATTTAACTCAGCACAGGTCATATTGCCGTTGATTTAATCTAATCTTCTCTGACGTAGCGCCTCAAAAAGACATATGCCCGTCGCAACGGACACATTTAAACTTTCCACAACACCTGCCATTGGAATAGACGCAAGAAAATCACAACACTGCGCAGTCAAACGACGCATTCCCTTGCCCTCGCCGCCCAACACAATAGCAAGAGGCCCTTTTAAATCAAGCTCATATAGACTTTTCCTCGAATTACCCGAGGCACCAACGAGCCAAATACCTTTATCCTTTAACTGACGCAATACACGGGCAAGGTTGGTCACCTGAATAAAGGGAACGTGTTCCACCGCCCCCGAGGCCACTTTGCGAACCGCACCCGTTATTGATGCTGAATTGTCCCTGGGTACGATGATCGCCTGCACACCGGCGGCATCAGCAGAACGCAAACACGCGCCCAAATTATGTGGGTCCTGTACACCATCGAGCACCAATAGAAATGGAGGTGTTTCGGTAGATTCAATCAATTGCATCAAGTCAGCCTCGGTATGAACAACCGCAGGATAACAACTGGCAAGCACCCCTTGATGTTTTACACCGGCTATTCTGCTTTCAATGTCCTGAACAGAAACAAGCTGAAAATTGACTGCGTTCTTTCTGGCCAGATCAACGAGTTGCCTTAAGCGCTGATCATGACGTTTTTGATCTATCCATATCGTATCCAGGCTAGTGGGATTAAGTTCAATCGCCTTGGTGACGGCATGCAGACCATAAATAAGATCGTCTTTAGCCATGTTACTTTTTGTTTCGTTTGTTTGACTTGTTACCTGTTTTGTTTTTACTGGAGCGCTGTTTATCAGAAGATTTTTTATTCGAAGACTTTTTGCCTGAACCAACTAATTCAAAATCAATTTTCCGATCATCCAGGTCGACACGCACCACTTTTACACGTAATTTATCCGCCAATCGATAAATCTGACGCGTACGCTCGCCATATAAACGATGATTTGCATGATCAAAATGGAAATAGTCTTCCCCTAACCCGGTGACGTGTACCAAACCCTCAACATATACCTCGGCCAGTTCCACGAACACACCAAAACTGGTCACACCGGTAATAATGCCGTCGAATTCTTCATCGATTTTATCTTGCATGTATTCACATTTAAGCCAATCGATCGCATCACGGGTGGCTTCGTCAGCACGCCGTTCGGTGCTCGAACAATGCTTGCCAAAATAATCCATGTCATCGATGGCATAGTTAAAGGAACCTACCTTCTTACCCTGACACAGATGGCGCAATGCCCGATGCACGAGTAAATCAGGATATCGACGAATCGGGGAAGTAAAATGCAGGTATTCTTCAAAAGCCAAACCAAAATGACCAATATTATCCGGTGTATATACTGCGCGGCTTAAACTGCGCAACAATACCGTTTGTATAAGATGATAGTCAACACGGTCTTTAGTCGCTTCGATGAGTTCCGCATAGTGGCCTGGCTGAGGATCTTGCGCACCTTTAAGACTAAGCCCTAAACTACTGAGAAAATCGCGTAAATCCGCCAATTTTTCACTATTTGGCCCTTCATGCGTACGGAACAAGGTTGGAAAATCATGTTTGATTAAATAATTCGCCGCACAGACATTGGCCGCTATCATCATTTCCTCAATTAATTTATGCGCATCATTTCGTACCGTTGGAATAATACATTCAATTTTTTTGTCTTCGCTGAAAATAATCTGCGTTTCCTGCGTATCGAAATCGATCGCGCCGCGCATGTCGCGTTGTTTTCTTAACGCTAGATATAATTTATGTAATTGCTCAACTTGCGGTACCAATGCCTTATATTCTGTGCGCAACGATGCATCACCCTCAATAATCGCAGCGACTTTGGTGTAGGTAAAACGCGCATGCGACCGCATCAGGCCTTCAAAAAAACGATATTCAGTCACTTCCCCGGCTGCATTAATTTGCATTTCACACACCATGCATAATCGATCCACACCCGGGTTGATTGAACACAAACCATTGGAAAGAATTTCCGGTAACATCGGTATGACCCGGTTCGGAAAATAAACTGAATTTCCACGTTCGATAGCAGATTTGTCCAGGGCGCTGCCTGGCTTTACGTAATGCGATACATCCGCGATGGCAACCAGTAATTTCCAGCCATTGCCCTGTTTTTCACAATACTGTTCTTCACAATACACGGCATCATCAAAATCCCTGGCATCCTCACCATCGATAGTGATTAACGGTAAATCTCGAATATCTTCCCGACCTTGTTTGGCGGAATCAGGTACCTCTGCCGTTTTAAACGACGTTAATTCTTTTTCGACGGCTTTGGGCCACGTTTGTGGTAAATCGTGATTCCGGATAGCAATATCGATTTCCATTCCAGGCGCCATTCGGTCACCCAGTATTTCAACAATTTTACCAACAGGCTGGCGGTGGCGTGTCGGTGGATCAACTATTTCAACCGAAACGATCTGCCCTGATTTGGCCTTGCCAATGGCGTCCTGTGGCACCAGTATTTCCTGGGAGATGCGTTTATTCTCTGGAATAACAAATGCGATACCACTGTCAATATAGAAATGCCCCACAATTTGGGTTTTCGCGTGTTCAAGCACTTCAACAATGGCGCCTTCGCGACGGCCTTTGCGATCAATACCGGACACACGTGCAACGACGCGATCGCCATCCATGACCGTCCTCATTTCGCGTGCGGAAATAAATAAATCGCTATCGCCATCATCCGGCACGAGAAAACCAAACCCATCAGGATGGCCGATGATCCGTCCATGTACCAGATCCATTTTACTGACAACCCCATAACCATTACGCCGATTACGGATTAATTGCCCGTCCCGTTCCATTGCCCTTAGACGGTGCCGTAATGCTGTTAGCTCATTTTTTTCGCTAATATTAAGCGTTTGCTCCAGCTGTTTTGACGTCATCGGCGCACCATGTTCATCCAATACCTGCATGATGAGTTCACGGCTGGCGATAGGGCTGTCGTATTTTTCGGCTTCCCGTTGCTCAAAAGGGTCTTTATACTTCTTCATAGAATGATTTATGTCGTGGAAAATTAGCGGATTATACAGAAATACAGCACTAATTCTTCAATAACATTGACTTTATTTAATCCACTAGGTAAATTTCCGCGTTCCAGGTGTCAAAACCCGACTACCTGTGAATTGCCGAGGTGGTGAAATTGGTAGACACGCATGCTTCAGGTGCATGTGAGCTTTGCTCATGGAGGTTCAAGTCCTCTCCTCGGCACCATTTCAGCCCGCATGAACAGGCGATCACGCAGACAATCCGTCCAAATCCATGAAAGGATACGAATCTTAACGCAGTAATATAAACAGCACTTTTGGAAAAGTGCTGTTTATCCACTACCGAATATAACGGGAGAACCGCTGTACGTTAGCTCAAAACTACGAAGCTAAAGAGGTTAGTTTTACCCTGCTGGTTTAAGGTCATCGCGAATACAAAACCAAACTGTTTTATAGCCGACAACGAAGAGGCCATTATTATCGTAAATGGGCATCTCAAAGGGTGATAGAGAAGTACCTTCAGGACATGGGGCAACAATTTCGTCCATTATACGTCTATTATAAGAGCGCGTGGCGCAGTTCTCCCATCAGCCAATTTAAGGGCCAGTTGCTTAGTCTCCACGTCCGTCATTATAGGTAAAATCATCGACGAAATCGTCAAATTTAGATTTGACAGGGTCGCCATACAGCGCATACGAAAGATCCAATTTAGTGCCGAATACCTCTTCGCTTGGTGAGATAGATCCCTGGCCAAAGTGGGTCCACGTCGGTTCATGCGAAATATCTCGTCGACCGAGAAACCTAAAATCTTCGTGACCGTACTGGTTGTGAACAGTGAGTTCAATCCAGTAATATCGTTGTCCCTTAAGATAGGTCCTGTCGAAATCCACTGTGATTTTAATCTCTTCTCGATCGAAAAATATGCGGCCTGTTGGCGTTACCTCAACCTTAATTCCCTTGAGAACGTCTGTAATATCACCATTTGGTTCATTTTCTGCCATATCGTGCGCCCAGATTACAATTTCAACATCATCCTTCGAAACCGTGGCAGACTGGTTAACGAAAACACCAATAGTTTCAACTCGATTGATCCACCAGCCTCCCCCTGGAACATAAAAATCATCGAGGGTTGAGGAGTATTGTCCCCAGCCCAATGTTGCACTGCCATCCGTATCCCCATTGTTCCATAATTGATCAGCTCTGGCGCTGGAAGTACTAAAAACCAGCGTTAGTAGAGCCAGCAAGATTGTGAACATTATTTTTTGGGTTGTTTGAGTTAAGCCTCTATTTGCGGGTACTGGTGGTGCGAATATGGCCTGCAGTCGTGATGCCATCGGTATTATTTTAATTTGGGGGTTTGTTCTCATTCTAAAGCTCCTTTATGTTTGAGTTTTTCTAAATTCGATAGCAGTGTAAACAACAACACCTTACAAATTGTTTGCAAAAACGGATTCATATAATAAATTACGTAAAGCTATAAGATGTGCGGAGAAATGCGCTGTTATTGCAACATGGCATATAAATGGAGCAATAGAATTACTTGGTCACTTTTTCATCAGTTATTAGTATTCTTTCTTTGTGGATTTCATCTCCCAACAAGCTTGACAAGCTTGCGGAAGGCATTACTCCCATAACCCGGGATAACAAACTACGGCATTCGTTATACACAGCAATTGCTTCCGGGTATCGCTTGAGTGAAATTAATAGCCTGATTTGCTCCTGATATATCTCTTCATCCAGCATATCTAGTTGAGTTGTTCTTTTCAGTAACACCAACGCCTTTTCATATTGCTGCTGTTCACAGAGATAACTGGCGCATAGCTTTAGACTGGCGAGTATTTTATTGTGCAACTCTCTGCTGTACTGGAAACACCAAACGTCATCTTGTTCATTTTCTAGAAATTTTCCGGTATATAAATTTAGCAAATTGTTTGCCCATTTCGATTGTTTTTGAGGCGCCCGTTTTTTGTGAATGGTATCCATAATTTTCGCGACATAGTATTTTGCAAGTCCGACATCGACCCAGACTACTTCAGGGTTTAATCCTACATAACCATCTTTGACCCAGATGGATTTTGCACCGAGTAAATGTCTTAACCTATGTACATTAGTGTAAAGCGCTTGTAGCGATTCTGGACCATCCGCGTCCGGCCACAATTTCTCAGCCAAGCGGCGTTGGCTGATACGCCATATCCCAAAGGATAAAATGGCTCTTAATAGAACTAAGGGTTTGCGCTGGGATTTTCCGGTAAGAGGTAACGAGATGTGATTGATGACGATGCGAAAACTACTGAAAGTATGAATTTTTACTGGCCAATCCCAGTTTTCATATTCAATCAAATTGATGTTTACTTGTAGATTACGTTTTTTTATACAGTGGATGACATAGTTCGTGTTAATATTTTCTCTGAGCGCAAATTCATACAATAAAGAAATATTTTTCGCGTTCCACCAGGGATGACTTTCGAATCCTCTGAATTTTGCTAAATCTGTTGCTGTTTTCATACATTTTTTTGCTTCAGCATTATCGCCAATTTCAAGCGCGAGTTGGGATTCAAGCAAACTGCAACGATACAGATAGATATCGCTCTGCATTTTTTCACATTCTTTACGCGATAGTCTTAAATTGTCTTTCGCTTGTTTATGTTCTCCACGTGCGATCTGGATTTCCGCCAAGCCAAGTCGGTAGCCTGGAATGGCATAGGGCATGGTCATTTTGTTAATTTCAATCATGCAGAGTTTTTTGTTTTCAAGGGCGTCATCGAGATCTCCCTGAAAATATTCCAATTGACTGTACACATCATAATACATTGAAGCAATGAGTTGAGAGTCAGCGCCATTACGATGTGCAACGGTAGCTAACAAATTGTGTGTTTCCTCCAGCTCCATGTTGATAAGACAGGCATATGCTTTTTGTAAAAAAAGCAGATTGCACCAAAAATAAATACCGCTGTCTTCAGCAATTTTCAACCCAGCATCAGCGGCTTGTTTCGCTTTGTCTGCATTACCATTCATCCAAGCGTTTAACGAGACCATGACATACCATGCACCCTGACTGACCGGATTAGTTGCGCCGTTGAAGCCATCAATTTTAGTCACTTTAAGTATTTTTTCAGCCTTCTGTTTCTCTCCACTCCATAAGTATTGATAAAATAAATTGACACCGACCAATACACGATGGTCATTGTTAAGTGTGATTTTTAAAATTTTCATAAGGTAACAGACATTTTTTTTCCACTTTTCAAGATTTTTATGTGCTGGATTACTAAAAAGCAACGCCGTGTGCATGTTTGCTGACAATCTTGCTAACAACTCAATATTTTTTGGCTTAACATTCATGCTGTATTTTTCGGTCACTATATCAATCCAAGGGATCAATCTGTCGTAATAGTTGAAGCTGAAAATAATCGATTCCAGTATGCCGCAAATTGCACGATATTCGCCATTAAGGTCTTTTTCCTTTTGAAATTTTTTATATATATCAAGAAACATTGTATAAGATTTATTTTGATCAGTGGCCAAGTAACACATCGCTTCCCAGTAGTATAGCCAGATATATTTATCATAATTCTGCTTGCTGAATTGGCTGAGCCAATGCAAAACGAGATGTCTTTTTCCATGGGAAAGTAATACATCCGCCTGTTGAATAATAATATATGCTGCCTTTTCCCAGTTTGCGGTTTCAAGATATAATTCTATTGCGCTTTCATATTGGGTGTTAGTATATAGGCAATGAGCTATTGCATTTTTTAGATTATTTATCTCATCTAGTCCGAAGTAAGTGAGTGATTTTTTCTGCAAAAAATCTTTGAATAATGGATGAAATATATAAACACGCTTATTGTTTGCAGTATTGGTAGTAAAGTAATTTCGGTTGCACAATTCTTCGAGGACCGTTTTTAGTTTTTTGTTATCGAGTAATGACTTGTCTCGTTTTACATCGACTTCATTTAGAAAAGAAGCTTTCATCAATAATCTTTGCGTTGCTTCGCTCATATTTTCAAATATTTCACTTGCAAAATATTCGAACAGAAAATCTCTATCAAGCGAGATGACATCTCTCGCTTTTACAGGATTTTCTTTTTGCATCTCAATGAGTAATATTACACCAGATATCCAGCCGTTGGTGATCCGAAAATAGGCTTTACCGAAATCTTCGGATAGAGTGTTATCTGACAAAGATCGGGTTAAAGCAACGACTTCATCTTCGTCCCAGTCCAAATACTGTTTGCTCAATCGTGAAAATTTTTGCCTGGCTCTAAGTCGAGAATATGCATGTGGTGGTTTATGACGACTGATAATGAATACGTTTGTTTTTCCAGTATCTAGTGAAATCAAAGCCTCAACTAACATGTTATGAAATTCGTTATTGGCGATGAGATGAAAATCGTCCAGTATCAGGTAGAAAGGAGATGAGTTGTTTTGCTGGAGTTCGCTAAACATGGATTTAAAAAGCGATTTAATATCAGGCTGAAATGGCAGGGACAACATGTCGAGTGATTGTGAGGTTTTTGGTAAAAAGGAACTCAATTCCGATGAAAATCGATATAAAAATTCCACCAGATTATTATCAGATTCACTGATTCGGTACCAAAAACAGTTACAATTATTTTTTTCCAGATATGAACTGACAAGTGTGGTTTTTCCCGAACCAGCCTGACCTTCTATCCAGATCATTGGATAATCGCGTTTTTGATCAATTTCGTTAAATGCACGTTCGCGGAAATACACGTATCGTAGATTAGGACGAATTGTTTTTATTGATGTTGGCCTTTTCATGAGGCTCTCCTTTTATATATTTTCCCTTTTTTTCTAGGAGCCTGTCGGACTTAGGTGATCGTCGTGAGGGCCTCGGTACCCCCTTGAAGGGTGAAATCCATTTTGAATCAGATTTCTCGATTAAAAACGTATTTTTATTCAAGCACTAAAATCTTATACATTATTATCGAACAGCAATAGCATTCCAGTATATGGTTTTAGTTTCTGTGACATATTACTAAAAGACAGGAGAACTAATGCCGTGAACTAATACCGGATGCAGAGTATAGGAAACATAGAAGAGTTGGATACCCGCAGTTTATACGAAGACATGTACTGCGACCGAATAGGTAATCACGAGAACGTCACTTGTCAGATGTCAACTAACGCCTAATCGCCCTCGACAATGACACGAAGGATAAAATTAAGAATGCTTATTCATAAGTAAAAAATTCACCAATCGGAGAGCAGGAGATTAATAAAATATATCTGAAGAACCCGTAAAACACAGTATGCTTGATTACAAATGAAAGGCATCAAAAACGCTCATCTGACTTTCTCTAGAAGGCGTCCGAGAACAGAAACCGTCACGAGGGAAAGCCACTAGTACTCTTTCGGAAAAACTTACATTATAATTAGAACTCGTCTGCTTATTATAGCGGTTCACATTCAATACGACCGTTTGTTTCTAATTTCACTAATGCTGAACCTTTGGGACAGGGGGAGATGTTCTTCGATGTTCCAAATGTTTTTGATGACGTCACTGATTGAGCAGATTTGATTTCAATGTCCACGTAACTGGTAATTGAGCCAGTAGCGGTATCATGGCAAATTACAGTACCGTCAACACGAATCTCTTGTACGGTTTGGTTATCCAAACAACGTTTTTTTTTCAGTTTGATAGCTTGTCGCCCACTCACACTATTCTTAGTGGTTATTGTAATAATCTCCCCTGTTTTCGGATCTATTATTACACTTTCTTCATCTGGATTACCACCCATCACAGGCGCGGATAGTAACGCAATTGTTAGCAAAACAATGATTAATCTGTAATACATA
>CAZZJI010000012.1:0-16672 GCA_964654485.1 uncultured Gammaproteobacteria bacterium
ATTCAAAGCTTCCGCGTCCTGCTCTCGCCCCTCGCCTACATCCCTGTAGGCGAAGATCAAGCGAGAGTTGGTCATCCTTGTGAGAAATGCGGGCTAGATACTTTGTGAAGGATTATGGTCATTCCTGGCGAGGCGTACCTTGCCAAGAACCCGACAACCCAACTGAACCCGACAATATAATATGGTTGATGTACTAGTCTAGAATAATATTACAGAACCTCTGATGTGTCTGAGTGAACGCATAGGTGACTAAAATCGACAAACTATGACTGGGCTACGAAAAAGCGATTTAAAACCAAGCTTATTAATAAGGTAAGTATTAATTACAAGCTGCTGCATGCCAAACGCATGCGGAAACGGCAGAGTACCTGTTGGCCTGAGGGCAAGAATTGAATTGAAATGGATGTCGTGTAGGGAAAAATTCAAGCGAGACCGACAGGATTCAGCAAAATTTCACAGTGATCAGAGTGAACGGTTGTTAAATAACTGTGGACTTTAGGTGAAAGGGTTTTTATTCTTCTATACTCAAAACCACTTCCCAAGGAAGCGCTTTTGGGCGCAAATAAAGAATATATTAGCAAATGATAATTAATATTTTTTTCAACTATATTTATAAAGTGTTATATACCGAAGAGAAGGAGAGGCTAAATGACAACCGTTTTAATAGTTGATGATTCACCGACAGAAATCCACGTTTTAAAAACGATGCTCGAAAAAAATGGATTTGATGTCATTACGGCCAGCCGCGGTGAAGAAGGTGTCGAAATCTCTAAAGAAGCAAAACCTAACCTGATATTAATGGATATTGTCATGCCGGGGCTGAATGGCTTTCAGGCGACCCGGCAAATTACAACAAATTCTGAAACATCACATATTCCTGTCATCATCGTGACCACAAAAAACCAGGAAACCGACCGCGTTTGGGGCATGCGTCAAGGCGCGAAAGACTATATCTCCAAACCAGTGTCCGAAGATGAGCTAATGAGAAAGATTAATGCCGCACTGAGTGGGCAAACGTTGTCCTAAAATCAATTGATCGCCTCAAGATAATACTAAGCTGATGAATTAACTTCTATGCTGTACTAATCACCTGTTCCCCTCTCAAGTACCCCCCTCAAGGGGGAACTGAAAAGTGCGCTCACAGAGCGAAGACGCGGCGCCATATAAGATACGCCATATATAGCAGTCGTTTATTATTTCGGTTTGTATTCCTGCTCCTTTCGCCATGTGTTAGCTTAAACTATGTCAATAATCATATTGCTTAACAAACCCTACAATGTACTGTGCCAATTTACCGATAAAGATGGCCGATCCAATTTATCCGACTACATCTCTATTCCGGATATATACCCTGCGGGTCGTCTGGACAAAGACAGTGAAGGCCTGGTGGTGCTAACGAATAATGGCCGATTGCAGCATCAAATTGCTAATCCCCGGCACAAGCTATGGAAGACCTATTGGGTGCAAGTAGATGGAAAGTGCTATAAAAACGCAGTAAAAAAATTGTGTAAAGGCATAGAACTAAAAGATGGCTTAACAAAACCGGCAAAAGTTAAACTAATCGCAGAACCTGTAAATCTCTGGACACGCGCTCCCCCAGTTCGTTACCGGGCAAACATACCCACAAGTTGGCTAGAAATCACACTACAAGAAGGTAAAAACCGACAAATAAGACGTATGACTGCCGCCGTTGGCTTTCCTACATTACGATTAATACGTCACAGCATAGGTTCATATACTCTAGACACGCTTCAACCAGGTGAGCATAGAAGCGAAATCAGGTAGTGGTTCAAGGAGGCTGTCCGAGAAAACTCAGTACAATTAGGGATTAGTACAATTAGTCCCGTCTATGGCGACATCAAAATTAGAATTTATCCCATCAGTATCAACGGGTGGAGACCCCATTGTGGTTATTAACGTCGTTAATTCCTTGCATGAAATCTCTTTATTTCTGATCAAATGAATATTGTCTGCATTTACCAGCGAAGTGAGTAAATCGAGACGACCAACACCCTGGCCGCCGATATTATTACGCCCCAGATCCAAAAATTTCAGATTAACAAGTTTTTCGATCGGACTCACATCACGAATTTTATTACTATTAAGATATAAGCTCGTAAGTTGTGTAAGACCAGCGAGTGCGTTTATATCCGCTACTGAGTTTTTGTATAGAGATAAATAGTTTAGTGCAGTCATATCAGCAAGCGCACTCACATCACTAATACTATTATTATGCAAGTGCAGTGTAGTTAATTTAGTCAATGGGACCAGTGGCTGCACATCGCTAATATTATTAGAATCCAGTGACAAGGATGTTAATCTTGTCAAACTCGATAATGGCTCAAGATTACTGATCGAATTATTTTTCAAAGATAACTTGGAAATATTTACCAGAAATTCTATGCCCGACAGATTTTTTATACCGGCACTACTGCAATAGACAGTACCCACAATTTGGTCCGCATACGTCCAGTTACTGGATTTAGCCAACTCATCAATACACTGCTGCAGCTTTACATCTTTTAACATACCGGACAATAACTTGTTATGAGGTGTTACGCTAACCTCAGACGACACCAAGCTTTCTCCACCGGTGTTGTTGGCAGTTATTACATAGTAATAAGGCCGTCTGTTTTCCAGTTCATAAAATGTATATGGCGATGTTGCATTAATTATTTTTTCATTTTCTATACTAATACCCTTTCCGGTTCCCCAATAGATAGTATAAGAATCCGCATGCTCAACCGGACTCCAGACCAGAGTCACAATTTCATCCGCACTGCTGGATGAAGTTATCACGGGTGCGTCCGGAGGCAACACTATGGCATCCTCAATTGATACAGCACTCTCTCCACCTGCGTTTACAGCGGTTACTCTATAATGATATTTTTTCCCATTAGGTATCTGTGAATGTATAAATGCAGGAGAAGCGCCCTTAATTTTAGCGCTATATGCATTTTCGAATTTCTTCGAATTTAACGTCACTCCCGGTTCATTATCCCAGTAAATGTTATACGATGTTGCACCATGCATGGCTGTCCAATTCACAGAAACCTGATTGCCGCTGCCTTTTAGTGATAATATTTTTGGTACTTCCGGCGCCAATATTGCTTTAAATTCGGCTGACAGCTTACTCTCTCCGCCTTTGTTTAATGCGGTTACAGCATAATAATATGTGGCACCTTTGGTTAGTCCCGAGAGAACAAACGGCGCGCTGACGTTTAATTGATCCGTATTGGTAATTTTATTGTCTTTCTTTGTTACACTACCATTGACGTTCCAGTAAACATTATAAGAAACCGCGCCTGGCATCTCCTTCCAATTGAGGGTAATTGAATTGTCCGCTACTTTTGTTTCAGCAATCGTGGGTGTATCCGGCGCGAGTGTAATATTGGTTTCAGCAGAAAGATCGCTCTCACCGCCGGTGTTTTCAGCGGATATCTTGTAATAATAGGTCGATCCATTATTTAATTTCAGATGTTTATAATTTACTAAAATATTTTCAATCTTAGCATCTTTATTCGTTACGTTACCCGTTGTATTCCAGTACAGATGATAGCGAACCGCACCTATAGTTTCTTTCACATCAAGTTCAACCTGTTCAAACCCACCGCGTAATACTGGTATCGCCGGTGCATCCGGCGCAAGCGTAACCACAGTTTCATTCGATACAGCTTCACCACTCTCATTATTTGCGGTTATTACATAGTAATATGTCAATCCATTCGTTAGCATGTTATGCGCATAAGGTGACTCAACATTTATTAGCTTGTTACTTGACGAATTTACATTTGGCACAGTGTCCCAATAAAGGGAATAGGATTTTGCGTGTTCAACGTTACCCCAACTTAATACTACTTGCTCATCACCTCCGGCAACCGATGTAAACACGGGCGCATCTGGCAGCAATACAACTTTTATATTTTGAGACACCGTTTCGCCACCAGCGTTAAATGCGGTTACGATATAATAGTAGGTCTGGCCGTTCTTTAGCCCTGTATGAGTATAAGGAGGTGAAACATTTTCGATCATAGAATTTTGTGGCGTATTTTGTGGAGTGACGTTACCAGTCTGGTTCCAGAAAATATTATATGAAATGGCGCCTGCGTTGCTGCTCACATTATTACTCCAATTCAAGACTACCTCTTTGTCACCGATCGTCACGCTAATATCCACTGGCGCTGCAGGTGCAGACACTTGCGGAACAGCAGTTACCTCGTTTGACAGTGCGCTTTCACCACCGGCATTTACCGCCGCGACCGCATAATAATAACGCGTGCCGTTAAGCAAATTGGATTGCACGCCATTTATTTTTTCATTTCTAAGCAGGGTCGCTGTTTCCTTTATCACGCCCGGCTGAGTAGACCAATAAATATTATAGGACGTCGCGCCAGCCACCTTTTCCCAGGCAATAGAGACTTTTTTATTGGCAGGGGTCGCGCTAACGCCAATAGGCACCGCAGGCGCAGGCACTTGTGGAGTGACAGAAACTTCAATCGAATCGGCACTTTCACCGCCCGCATTAACTGCTGTCACAATATAGAAATACTGCGTGCCATTGCTTAATTTAGACAACGACTGCTTCGGTTTAACATTCTCTATTTTTCTACCGGATATCTTCGACACACCCGATACTGAAGACCAATAGACATTATAGGAAGTCGCATTTGCAACCACCTGCCAATCGATATTCACTTCACCATTACCTGGAACTACTGCAATATTCGTCGGCACCGCAGGTACCGCTATTTGGGGAGCAGCGGCCACCTCCTTGGATAATGCACTTTCCCCTCCCGCATTTACCGCGGTCAGCGCATAAAAATACTGTGAGCCGTTGTCAAGTTTTAGCTGCGTATACTCTGTGGTATTTATATCTCTAATAATCTTACCGGATGCGGCAGTGACACCCTGTTTGTTTGACCAGTATAGATTGTAGGACGCGGCACCATCCACTGCCTGCCAGCGTATCGTCACCTTGCCATCCTCTGGTATGGCTCTAATTTTAATCGGCGCAGCGGCGACTGAAATTTGCGGTACTGCCGAAATTTCATTTGAGATCGCACTTTCACCTGCAGCATTAAGCGCCGTCACGACATAATAGACGGGTGTACCATTAGTCAATTCGGTTAGTCGGCTGGCGGGGGACAAATTTTCGATTTTTTCGCCCGTTTTTAACGTCACACCTGGTTTAACTGACCAGTAAACATTGTAAGAAGTGGCACCTTTCACATTGTTCCAGGTTAGTATTACCTCGCCATCACCCGCTGCCGCTGCAAAATTTACGGGTGCGGCTGGCACCGCTACCCGCGGAACACTGGATGTTTCAGTGGATAACGCGCTTTCACCGCCTAAATTCACCGCTGTGACAACATAAGAATAAGTCGCCCCGTTGTTAAGATTAATATGAGTATAAGGTACGGTGACGTCTTTTATCTTGTTACCCGCCAACCGGGTTACATTTTTTTCCAAAGACCAATAAAGATTATAGCTCGTTGCGGTATGCACCGGATCCCAATGGATCGTGATTTTTCCATCAAACTGAACAGCAGTAACACCAAAGGGCGCCGCAGGAACAGGCTGTTGTGGTATGGCAGTCACTTCTGTTGATTCAACACTTTCGCCCTTGGCATCGATTGCGGTGACAACGTAATGATATGAAGTACCATTTTTTAGCTGACGATGTACAAAAGCGGGTGAATCTATTTTAGCCTTTTCCCCATTTGATTTGCTTACACCCTTATTATTACTCCAATAAATAACATATGATTTAGCCCCTTTGACCGCTTGCCAACTGATAGAAACCTGACTGTCACCTGCTATAGATATCACAGCCGTTGGTGCGGGTAATAACGCGCCATGTTTGCGCACTACGCTACTCGGCTTTTCAATAGCTACTTTATCAATAGCAACTGTATCATTAGCTATTTTATTTTTAGCTGATTCATCACTGACAATACTTTCTTTGGTGATGTGCTCAGTACTGCTGGCGTTTGCTACATTTTTTGTCAAGTGGTTGCCGGCGTTTAATAACAAAACACTCAACAATAGACAGCGTAAAACAGAAAATCTACTCGGGTTTCTACAAAACATAATCTTTAACATACTGTATTTCTTATACTTATTCTCGCATTATGAAAGCACGCCACAACTACGTTTACTGGCAAACCAGTGCAAGTCGTACACGCTACACTCGTACGCCGTCAAGGCTATTTTGACGGTGTACTAGGGGACTCACCAATAGATTAGTTTATGTACGCAGCTTAAACAAGGACTTGTGATCCTATTCACAGACTTTTTATATCAATAACCGCATCCTTACTACTTGACGAAATACTGTTGACGAAGTACTGATATAGGTTTGGCTGATTTAATTGCTTAGAGGGTTACATGTCTTCTGATAATAATATTATTGCGTTGGCGCATGAATCCAACCTTAACGCTACATCCACACACGCCACTGCAGAGTCGATTGTCAAAGCTGTTAAATACTGTGCTTCAAACCACCTGAAAAAACTCATATCTAAATTGTTTGAAAATGCTGAAAACATATTATTGTCAGAAAAAATGCTTGCAGTGATATCGAATGGTGAAAGCAGGGTACAACAAAATTATATCGAAGAAATGCAATCATTTTTTCTTAAAAAGGAACAGGTAACAGAGTTTTTTAACACTGAATTAATCAATTATTGTGATCAAAGTATAAAACCAAGCCAATTCAGAACTAAAACAACCACTCTTGATGACGCGACAGATTTATTGCTCAGCGCCCAGGGAGAACATCTTGAAGAATCTGTAACCATTACCAACCTGATTGCAAAGGGACACAAATTATACAATCATCAATTGAGCACAATCGAAAAGCGATTCGGCATTATTGCACCAATCAACAACATAAATAAAAACAATATTCCTTTTGGTCCTGAACACCTGTGCAATGCATTCAAAAAATCATTGCATATTCAAAACCCGTCACCTGAACTAATACTTATCGTTTACAGTTTGTTTGACAACCATGTTATACAACAACTCGCAGACTCATATAGTGAAATAAATTCGATTATGAGTGACGCAGGCATCCTGCCAAAACTGATGTCAGAACCCGGCACCGATCCTTATGTTCATTTTCTAGGGACTACTACTAAAAGCAGTGACAATAATCCAGGTAAATCTTTCCCACCGAAAAAAACCGACAAACAAATTGAACGGAAACAACGTAAAGAAACTAAAAACAGATCAGAAAAATCGAATAGCAATTTATTTGGAACATTACAACATTTTGCCATGATGAAAAAACACATGGCATCGAAAAGCAAAGTTAATGCTGAATCAACTAATTCAAGAGCGATGAACAAACAATTAGCTAGTTTTCTTGATGCCAGTTATTCTGATATAAGTACAACTTCAAAAAAATACACACGCCCGTCATCGGAAGAATCTAACGACATCGCAAGCAGAGAAATTGAAAAATATACCAGGGATACTGACGTTCCCGAAACGGTATTGGACTTCCTGCTAAACACCTGGAAAAATGTACTAGCATATATCCAATCCAATATTGGCGAATCCAGCCTAACCTGGCAATACGCATTGAGCATAACATCAAAATTGGTCGCCAGCACTCAGCCAAAATTAACTCAAAAAGATAAACAGAATTTGCTAACTGAGATCCCTATAATCGTAAACGGCTTACAAGATGGCTTGACTCTTATTTCTTATAACAGTACAAAAATACAACAGTTTTTTAACGCACTTGAACTTATCCATACGGCGAGCCTGCAGGGTGAATTAATTGATATCTATGACCTATCCTCTGACGACATGTCGACTGAACATACGCAAAACGCCCCTCTTAACCAACAAAGCAATGATCAAACAAATAGAAGAAGTGACCAACCGTCTGCATAATAAAAAAATCATTATCAAAAGTAATGAAGCAGATGCCTGTCTGGCAACAGCTAAAAAACTGTCCGTAGGCACCTGGATAGAGTTTGCAGAAGAAAATAATAAAAAATTCAGGACTAAACTGGCGTGGAAAAACACCACCACTGGCGACATTCACGTCATAAATGATCCCCAACTGATAGTCCGCACCGCCCCCAATCTAAATCAACCGCCGCAGGCTGAACCCAGTACGGAATAACACAAACAAACTGTTCATTTTTTACCCGTTTCGCCCAAAATAAAACCAAACTTGACCTTTAGGTCTACGCACAGTATTTTTATCTGGGATTTTTATGTCCTTTACTTATTACAATCTGAAAAATGTAATAAATAACTGGACTTAGCATCTATATTCGATGGTCTATTTTCAATGGATAGTAAGATAGATAACGATAATCGAACGTGAGGTAAAATCAAAATCTATGGATACTGAAACAAACTCTGCTTCCACTGGGACCATTCCGATAGATAGAAAAAATATCAGTTCTATTGTAAAAAATACTATCACTAATACCAATCACGACAATAAAAGTAAGACTCTCGACGACAAATCCAATATCCAAACACATTCACCTACCGGACTCAATAAGTGGATGTTAAAAAAAACCTATGATGCGATTGGCTGCCCTCCGATACAAATTCAATTGTGGAATGGCCTAAAGTTTGGCTGTAAAAATGAGGAAGCTGTCTCGAAAATACACGTAAAAACCAAAAAAGCGTTTCTAAAACTCATGGCCTACCCTGATTTGTTTTTTGGTGATGAATTTGCACGCGGCGACGTTTATATCGAAGGTAACCTGGTTATGTTTTTGGAAACATTCTACCGGGGACAAACTACATCTGAACCCCATCTTCTGCAAAAAATACTGGACCGAGTGGTTGCACGACCACGAAAAAATAATCTGGCCGGTTCGCAAGATAACATTCACCATCATTATAATATTGGTAATGATTTCTATAAACTCTGGCTGGACAAACAATTAATTTATACCTGTGCTTATTACCCTACGATAGAAAGCTCTCTGGAAGAGGCGCAAAATGCCAAAATGGAGCATGTCTGTCGAAAATTACACCTGAAACCAGGACAAACCGTCATTGAAGCAGGCTGTGGTTGGGGCGCACTCGCCATTCATATGGCAAAAAATTACAACGTGCAAGTCAAAGCATTTAATATTTCTAAGGAGCAAATTAAATTCGCGCGCGCTCGTGCCAAAAAAGAGGGCCTCGATAAACAAGTGGAATTCATATTAGATGATTATCGAAATGTAAAAGGTAAATTTGATGCCTTTGTTTCTATCGGCATGCTGGAACACGTCGGTTCAGATCATTACGAAAATCTTGGCAATTTAATCGATGGCTGTTTGAAAGAATCCGGTTATGGATTATTGCACTTCATTGGCCGCAACAGCCCTATGCCGATGAATGCCTGGATAGAAAAAAGAATTTTTCCCGGCGCCTACCCTCCCTCGCTCGGCGAAGCCATGGAAATTTTTGAAAGCGGTCAGTTTTCCGTGGTAGATGTTGAAAATTTACGCCTGCACTACGCGAAAACACTGGAACACTGGCTGGAAAAATATGAACAGGAATCGGATAATATTCAGGAAATGTTTGATAGTGAATTTGTTAATTCCTGGCGGCTTTATCTGGCGGGTTCCATGGCCGCTTTTCTAATGGGAGATCTACAGCTTTTTCAAATCAGTTTCGTCCATACACAAAACAACAATATTCAATGGACCAGAGACTTTCTTTATACTGACAACCAAAGAGAGACAAGACAAGAGCCAAAATGGATGCATGTGATGTAATTATCGTAGGAGGCGGCCCAGCAGGTTCTTCTTGCGCCTGGCAATTGAAAAAAGCAGGTCTCGATGTCATTATAATTGATAAACAAACATTCCCGCGTCACAAGGTCTGTGCAGGCTGGGTAACACCCGCTGTGCTGACGTCGTTAGACATTGATGCGAGTGAATATGCAATAGACAACGTCATCCAACCCATCACCAGTTTTGTTACCGGCATTATTGGCGGAAAAGAGATTCGCACTGAATATGACACTGTTGTTAGCTATGGTATAAAACGCAATGAATTTGACCATTATCTGCTAAAACGCACCGTGGTCCGAACTGATGAAGGGGTGTCCTTCAAAAAAATTGAACGTGATGGGCATCATTGGGTTATCAATGGGAAATACCGCGCGCCACTTGTAATTGGCGCTGGTGGTCACTTTTGCCCGGTTGCGCGTTATCTGGGCGCAAAACTAGGCAGTAAAGAAGCCGCAGTAAAGGCACAGGAAATAGAATTCCTGATGAGTGAGCAACAAAAATCAAAATGTAGCGTCTCAGCTGAGACACCGGAGTTGTTTTTTTGTCCTGATTTGGCGGGCTATGGTTGGATTTTTAGAAAAGGCGACTACCTTAATATCGGTTTGGGCCGTCAGAGCTTAGGTCATCAAGACAATCGCGGTCTCAGTAAACACGTCAGCCGATTTGTGGATGATTTGGTCGCAAAAGGAAAAGTACCCGATGACATCTCAGAAAAGTTTCTTGGACACGCCTATCTGCTATATGGTGAAACACCGCGTAAAATTGTTGATGAAGGTATTTTATTAATAGGTGACGCCGCCGGACTTGCCTATCCGCAAAGCGGTGAAGGCATTCGCCCTGCGATTGAATCAGGGCTGCTGGCAGCGAAAACGATTATTAGCGCTAACAAACAATATAATCTACGAAACTTACAAAACTACGTTAGTTCACTCACCCAACGATTAGGCAAGCGCGAAGAGCAAACCACGAGTGCCTTCTTCAAACCTATAGCACCGCTAATAAAAGGCCATATCGCCCCCAAAGTCACGCAATTCGTCGGTAAACAAATTTTATCGAACCGCTGGGCATCGCGGCATATCGTCATTGATCGATGGTTCCTGCACACTAACCAGGCTCCCCTTACTGTATAAAAAGAGCTGTGTAAAAAGAGCCGTATAAAAAAACCGTATAAAGAGCCTGTTTAGATATTCCGTACCGCATTTCCATAATATTAGCTATTTGCTATTTAATCTCTTCAATATAAGTACGTGCAATAGGTGTCTGCACATACATATTTTTTCCATCTACCTCAGTCCAGAAATAATAATATCCTTTCGCCGGCTCCGTAGTCACTTTGCCGTCTTTGACAATCCAAGATTTGATATGCGACCCTTCCGCAAAAGTCACTTTATAATCACCTTCTAACCAGGTCACGCCTAATCTGGAAATTTTATTTTGTTGTTCTTCTGAACAACCCAAAAAAAAGATCATAACAATAAAAACTAATACCCATTTATATTGACTCATTGTGTACCTCAATTATTAATAAACCTCAAGAAATTAACAAAACTCTTTTTACTACGTTAGTGACCACCTTCAGTGAGTATCTAAATTACCTATTATATATTATAGCAAAACACCCGCGAGCTATTTGAGCAATGGATGATCTTTTGGTAGTTGTTTCGACGCCCAAAGAGCAAGCTTGTGACGCATTGATTTTTGAGACACATCAAGTTTCGCTAGTGGCTGTATTTTTTTGTCATGTACAAGCAACCGGTAGATATATTCTATTTTTTCATTAGCAGAATCGTTTGCTTCAAATTCCACTACACCACGACCCTCAGCGTATTCTACGCCAGCACGAATAGCTTCTTTAAGTAATTCCGCTTCATTTTTCAATTTTTTACTCTTAGCCATAGCAGTACCCATAGAAAAATTAAAAAGTTAATTCAAACTGTTTTTTTATCCGCTCTTTTCCATTAATCACAATCGCCAACACATGCTTGCCCGCATAATGTTTACGCGTTGTAAAATTTTTAAATAAATGTTTTTTGTTAATCTCTACTAGTTCACCTGCCTCTATTTTCATTTCTTTAATTTTAAACACTTTGGGTTTTAGATTGCCGTCATTCTTTACAAAATAGACTTTATAGTCAACAATCAGTTTTTGAGTACGTTGAGCCGTGGATTTCAAAACAAACGAAAAAACCAAGTGTTCGCCCAGCGATATTCTTGTTGTAGAGGATTTTGTAAAGAATTTAAATTTTCTTAACTCCATTTTCACATTACTGTTCACACCAAATAGTGACAACGCCCTTGGGTTACCATTTTTAATTAACCCACGCGACGCATGCTTTATAACCCAGGCTGTATTCTTATTGTCATTACCATTGGCGCGGTTCCATTTTTCAACCAAGCTTAACATCCATTCGGGATGATCTTTAGAAATATCATTTAAATGATTCGCGACAGATTTCTGTACATATTTTTCCTCATCTGCTTTTAATGCGTTGAGTATGGGGGCAGCATGGCGGGGATTTTCGATTAATCCTGGCACACGTGTTGCCCACGGCAATCGAGGGCGTGTGCCTTCTGATGCAAGTCGCCGCACATGATAATTCTCATCTTTGGACCAACCGCACATAATTTTTAATGTTCGTTTAAAATCATTGATTAAAAACACTCTCACGGCAAGCTCAGACGAAGAATGATGGGTAAAATCTTTTAATGCCTGCATGGATAATTCGTAGTCACTCTGTCCATAACGCGCGACGAACTCAGGCATAAATATATATGAAAAAGAATCATCCGCGAGACTTTCGCCGTAACGATAGAGTATTCGTATCGCTTTTTTATAATCTGCAGGCAAATGCTCCCGACAGACTTGTGCTGTTCTCACTATCCGCTGTTTTAGCTCTAATTCATTAAGCCCGGATATCGCTTGTTTGTAAAAAACCTGTTTATTCAAAGCAGGAAATACGGCCTTGAGTTGCTCAGCCAATTCTTTATAAAAAAGCGGGCTATAATAAGTATCCTTTAATAATTCCATTTAAAATTTCTCGGCAACAATACTGACAAATTCACCATGGTCATTCTTCCCGGGTACCACTCGTAAATTGATAAAGCCGGCTTTTTCTAAAAATTGTTGTACTTCTTCAACGCTGTATTTATTAAAACCGTGTCGCGTAATTTTTCCGATACTGTCCATTGTTTCTTTTGTGGAAAAACAAATAATAACGAGCCCCTTGCTATCCAGGACACTAATCATACTTGTAAGCACCTTATTTACATCCGGCCAGAAATAAATTGTATTCACAGTACATATTTTATTAAAGCTATTTACATCAAATGGCAGTGAATCCGCGTCCGCACAATGTAGCTCAAGCTTGCCGGTGTCAATAAAAGACTGAAATCGCTTACGTCCGATTTCGACCATATCGAATGAAAAATCTACACCCGTGATAACACCACTTTCCAGCTGCCCGGCAATACGCGTCAATAAATCACCACCACCAAAGCCAATTTCCAAAATGCGATCATCCGATTTCACCTGCACTAAATGCAACACCGCATCATTCATCACTTTATTTGCTTTGTTAAGTGCGCGTGTGAGTAAATATTTGCCAAAAAGACCAGATGGTTTCCTTAGTTGTTTGGCTAAAAACTTTGCTAAAATCATCGATTACCTTAATATCAAATTTAGAATACTAAACACTATCACTACAGCGTAACCGTTAGACTAACATAGGTAAACCATGGGACGATATCGACCACCTGAAAAACGCGGCTCACCCTACATTACACCGATCGGTCACGCTGCACTAACGGACGAGCTAAAGGCTTTATGGAAAAAACGAGCAAAAGTAACGCAAATTTTATCCGCAGCGGCCGCAGAAGGTGATCGGTCTGAAAATGCAGAGTACATATACCGTAAAAAACAACTGCGAGAAATGGATAGGCGTATCCGCTATCTACAAAAACGACTCGATGAACTCGTCATAGTAAATACGCTGCCTACCGAAAAAAACCAGGTTTTTTTCGGTGCCTGGGTGGAATTGGAAGATACTCAAAGAAATATTGTTACCTATAGAATAGTCGGGCCTGATGAATTTGATTTAACGATAGCTTACATCAGTATGGATTCCCCCATCGGACAAGCCCTGATGAAAAAGGCGTTGCATGATGAAGTGAGTATCGATTTACCTAACGGACGCGTAACATACATAATAACGAATATAAGCTATGTTGAAATACCTGACTGACGTGTCAAGGCGATATTGACATGATTCGATCAATTATTTTCTTGTTATCGGGCAATATCTTAACCGCCGACAATCTAGGCACCAGTGTTCGCCAATTAATTTCTTTAGAAAATATCTTTTTGAATATCGGCAAAGAATCATCAACACGTCCTGCGTTAACCAATGATACGGCATGCCAAAATTTCATTTCCAGGTTCTCTGGAAAAAGCGCCTGTGCTGCACCATACTGTTGCAGCGCACCATCAATATCATTCATCTCAATAGCCAGGTCGCCTTTATTCATATATTCATACGCGGTATGCAGCTTATACAATCTTTTCAATTCCTTCACTGGCGCGGGATTATCCTCTACATGAAGATCGACGATACGATCCTCCCAGGGTTTTCCAGTGGATTTTGCCTTCACAACGATAATGGCAGCTGATTGTTTGCCGCGGAGATCACCACCCTTCATTTGAGCCGCTTCCAGTACTTTTAGCATGCGTTCCGCCAGAGAACCTTTCGCATTAACAAATGTTTTTTCCATGACCTCTACAACACCCTCTTCGATCATTAAATTGGCCTGTACAGAAAAATTTTTACCGATCTTATGACCCGCGTATTTAATAGAATTTGCACCAGTATGTGCGGCCACATTACCAGCGGCATCTATCATCGCAACTTGCCGTATTTCAGGATGAGGATCTGCCACTTTTAATGCAGCGAGCGTTTTTTTTGCATCCCAGCCATCACGCATTAATTTTAAGCCAGTAGTGCCATAACGCACATCAATAAAAGATTGCGTGGCAACGGCGCCTACACCCGCCTCCGCCCAAGGCACTAATGATCCAATAGAAAACCAATGCGATTGCACCGCTACACCAATTTGTCCGGTTTGCGGGTCTCGCGCAACAATAGAATAAGTATGTACCGGTCGCAACTGACTTATATTACTGGTATTACTGGAATAAGTACTGACTTCTTTTGCCTGAACAGATACGGTTAGAAAAAACAATGATATGATAGACGCAATAAATAAATGCATATAGATCCTCCACTAAATCTGTTCTCTTGAAACACGTCCCCTGAGAGAGTGCCAACTATCGCGACTATCTCTCTCATATCTCGAAGATGGGCATTATTGTTCAAGGGCTATTATTTTGTCTATAATATATAGATGCAAAACAAAAAGAAACTTGAGCTTATATTTTTTATTAAACCTCTTTTTACAATATGTTTACTGTGTCTGGCTTTAGCTTCGCCTCTGACTAATGCAGCAGCAGCAACGAATACGGAAGAAACGAATGCTGAACAAACTAACACCGAACAAGAAAAAAAAGGCCCCTATGTGGAAAACAGCCTTTTTTCGTTCCAGCTTATTCCAAGAACCCCAGAGCAAATGGCCGCATTTTACGAAGCCAGAGGGTTTCCCAAATCCGCAACAGAGTTGATTAAAAAAACATGCTACTTTACCGCTATCATACGTAATAAAAGCCAACGCGTCATTTGGTTAGATCTTGAGCATTGGCGATTTTACAATAGTCAGCATGAAATAAAACGTATTGACCGGCAATACTGGAATACACAATGGCAGCAAATTAAATTACCACAGGCACACCGTTCTACATTCGGCTGGACATTATTACCCGAAATAAGAAATCTGCTGCCTGACGAACATGTCGGCGGGAACATCACTCTACCTTCAATGGAGGATAAATTCACACTCGAAGCGATGTTTATTACCGGGCAAAACAAAAGGGGCACTGAAATACGCGCTGAATTAAAAAACATAAGCTGTCAAAAGGACGAAGACCCACAAACGTGAAATATTCCCCATTCTTAACGAATTTTTTTCTTATAACGGCTTTAACTCTTACTACCACAAGCGATATTCATGCAGTAAATCCGCTAATTCCTAAAGGAATCATTACTCTGGATGGGAGGCCTGCGCTCGAGCTTAAATTAAACAATATGGATGCCGAACCCTATGATTTGTCCAAATCAAAGGGGCATTGGGTATTTGTGCATTTTTGGGCAAGCTGGTGTGGACCTTGCCGACGGGAAATGCCGACAATACAAAACATGTCTACCATTCTGGAAAAAACATCATTAGAAATAGTCCTTATTAATACCGCAGAAACCGATGATACGGTGTTCAGCTTCCTGGGAATTGTCGCACCAGACCTGGACCCGCTGATGGATTATGATGGGCTGGTCACACAACAGTGGGAACCACGCGGATTGCCCTCCACCTTCCTAATAGACCCTGAAGGGAAACGCCGTTATCTCGCCTTAGGTGGCAGAGAATGGGATAGCGATGAGTTTTTGAATTTCCTAAAATCCCTTGTAAATCCGAAATAATTGGCCATGAATGGCCTTATGCGCCGTACAGGACGTACAAGCGTCACGAGAGGACAGGCGTCCGTAGTGGCCAGTGGAGCACAATTGGTAATATTCACATTTTTTTCGCGGCAGAATGACACGACGCTTGGCAATCGATTCTATAACTTGTTAATCATCGACTACAACATTTAACCTAAATAAAGGAAAAAGAAGATGAAAAGCGATGCCGTATTTGGATTACTGATTACTTTTGCCGTACTTGCCGGCTTACTCGCGATTAATTCCGTGTTTACTGGCTAACGTTTACCGGTTAATCTTGAAGAAAAAAGGAGGGGGAGCTTCACT
>CAZZJI010000012.1:16772-67394 GCA_964654485.1 uncultured Gammaproteobacteria bacterium
TACTGGCTAACGTTTACCGGTTAATCTTGAAGAAAAAAGGAGGGGGAGCTTCACTGATGATTTGATGCGTTAATCAATTTTCAGCTCCAGTCTATTCAATCTATCTAGTCTAGGGTCCCGCCCTTTCTTCTTTAACAATAACACCTCTTCTAATTTTATTTTATCGATTTTTATTACCGGCTGTACAAAATTACAGGCGGTAAATTATATTTAATCATCAAATTCTTTTTCTTCCTCAAATTCTATTTCTTCAGCAACCAGGATACCATTAACGAACGCCCCTTCCGCTTCCAGAAACACACCAGTAGATATATCATTCACCGTACCCCCATCATAGACAGTATTCGCATTGACTTGAATCTCGGTAGCACCAATAATAAAATTAGTCGATGATATTATGTTGGTAACAATTCCTTCGATCTCAATATCTTCCACATCGATATCGCTCACTGACGCATTTTCAACGTCTGTCGCAGTGAGCGTATTGCTAGACGCATCATAGCTACCATGAATTTTTACAAAGGCATTATTAAGCAAAGTATCATCAGAAAAACCGCTTATATCTGCATCTTCGTAATCCACGATCAAGGTATCACCAACCTTAAATGTGCTGCGCGCGATATTCAGATCATCGATACTACCAAAGAGCTTGGACTGCGTTTGTCCCGCGCTGAGAAGCTCAATGCGTAAAGCGGAAATAACACCACTGCCTTTTACATAACCGCTGATTTCAACAAAACTCTCTCCAGGCGTTAACCCGGCAATATCAGTCACGCCGCGGGCGTTGGCTGATATTTCTATCGTTTGATCTAATACCGTTAATGTGTTATTTCCGTCATTTGTTTGCACCAATCCCCTGATAACTTCTTCTACTGACACGGAATTTGCTGTCCCGGTTCTGCCATCTGCATTAATCGTCCCTTTAACCGTGACAACCATACCCAGCTTGAGTTCCGTATCATCACCTCCGATACCATCCAAAAAAATATCAGCACTTGATGTATCAAATTCAACATTATTCACAAATATGCTACCAAACTCTGTAATCTGACCTTGAGAAACATCAGAGGTTACACCCGTTCCACCTTCGCCGCCGCTGCAGGCCGAAAACAAAAAAAAGATAAACAGGAGGCAGACGACATAAGACACATTTCGACCCCATCTCGAACATAGCACCGAATAATAAGTCAGACTCTGATTAGGACTTTGATTAGGACTCTGACTGATTGAGTCTTGATTCTCTGTCGCTTTCCGATTAAAAGAAATCATTGTATTACTCCTGCTTAGTCTTTTCTTCAAAATTCTCTTCAAAATTCTCTTCAAAATAATAAACACCGATACCCACGGCTTTTTTGCCGGTCCCCTTTACACTCGGATTGGTATCCCGGTCATTTGCAGACATCTTGTGATCCATGTCTTCCATTAACGATTGCGCCCTCTCTTCAACAAAGGCTTTTAGCTCGGGTATAAATTCACTGGGTAAATTGTCATAAAATACCTTACGCTGAAAATAAGGATCTTCATCTTTCTGATAAATATTGTGCCCAATGGATGAAATTAAACCCGCTACATCCCGGCCTAATATGCCCAGTTTTTCAGATTCGATGGATGAAGGTATATAGGCCCGCTTAACCAGCTGAACATCACCGTTTGTAAGTATTTTTACTACTTCGGCTTCTGTTAATTCATCTAAAATAGTCCGGGCTGGAATATCACCGCTAAATGCAGACACTAATTCAACAAATGAAGGGCTTTTATCATCATATGAAAGGATGACAGGCTGTTGTTGTTTATCAACAAAACGGACGTCCCTTACCCAACCGGACACCACGCGTGCTGCGCGATTATATCGCTCAAATGCCCAAACATCATCAACAACACCGAGTTCCATAATTCGATGAACTTCTTTTCGAGGTATGCCTGTAATGGTCGATATTCTGGACTTCGTCAACTTCTTGGCCGAGGCGTTAATATCTTCTTTCGCTACCTCGATATAGATAGGCTTAATAATATCCAACAACGCGCCATAAAGAATACCGTTTTTAAGCAGTATACGAACCAATGGCTTGAGCAACTTTCTAATGGCTGCGAATAAAATGTTGTTTTGACTCATATTTAAAACGACATTGATATGAACTATTAAACAGGAATTGAACAATAACAATCAACTCATAAAAGGGCAATTCTTTACTCTTATTATTGTGATTATATTCCCATTTTATCTAACGTCAATCGTCTAATTAATATTCTTTAATGAGTAAAAAATGTACTTTTTTTGTTCGAAAATATATTAATTCATTTATTATCAAATAGTTAATATACATTCTCAACGGCCTTTACAAATTTCCCCTCGAAATATTTTTAGTTCTTGACTCGGGTAAATTTTGGGTATATTTTCCCATTATGGATTTTTGGTTTTTCCCCATTCTATGGCGGATATAAATATCAACTACAAAAACTATCAAAATGAAAAAAGTAAAATGCGCCATTGTTCATTTTTCACAAAATATTATGGAAATTCTGTATTACACACTTGCTGCATTATTTTTATTTTCATTTGTTTTAGGCGTTATCTACCTGGTCAAAACTTATTTCGAGTTCACAGGGTAACCCTAAGACAATAAATACTCACCCTTTTTTATAAAGAGAGGCTCAAAATGCAATCACACAAACACACAATCACGCGACACATATCACTGTTTAGCATAACACTAGGCGCATTAGGCCTATTAGCAATATTGGCTGGCTGTTCGTCTGACAGTAGCCCCCCCAACAGCAATTCCTCAAACTCATCAACGATTTCTGGCGTGATTACCGGCTTTGGCAGCCGTAGTATCTTTGTAAATGGTGTTGAGTATGAAACAAGCAACGCCAGTATCTTGGAAGAAGGCAATTCAACCACCGAAGACGCTCTGTCAATTGGTATGGTCGTCACACTACAAGGCAGCGTTAACGATGATGGCATGACCGGTACTGCAACCCATATATCCTATGATGACAATGTCGAAGGTATCGTGTTTGCTAATACTATTGCGGTGGATGGCAAACTGGATGTAATGGGACAAATTGTCGATGTAAACGATGACACAACATTTGAAAGTAATGTTGTTGCAGTTACCCAACCCTCAGAAATTGCGGTGGGGAACGTCGTTGAAATCAGCGGTTATACTTCTGGTGAGGGGATGATTTTAGCCACACGCATTGAAGTTAAAAGCGAAACTTATACGACCGGTGATAAAATCGAAGTTAAGGGTATTATAGGTGCAGATGTAACTGCATCGCAGTTCATGATAGGCACACTGGTAATTGATTATAGCACTGCTACCCTAGATGGGTTGCCTGCTATGCTCGTTGCAGGCACCTATGTGGAAGCACAAGGTAGGTCCGGAGTCGATATTGCTACAAGAACGATGGTTGCATCTAAAATCGAACTGGAACACGATGACATGGATGACAATGAAGGCAACGAAGTGGAAATCGAAGGCACTGTCAGCAATGTTATATCTGAAACGGAATTTGAAATAAATGGAACACCGGTATTACATAATAGCGCAACTGAATTTGAATATGGTACTGCTGCGGATATCGTTAGCGGCGCACTGTTGGAAGTAGAAGGTACATTCGATATAGATGGAAAATTAGTTGCTGAGGAAATTGAATTTAGAAAAGGTGCAGAAATAGAAGTAGAGGCTTATATTGATGCTATCGATCTGGATAATAGTAACGTAAGTATTTTCGGTAAATTTTTTCAGATAAATAACCTCACGACCATGCAGGACGATAGCGCCGACGACATGCGCATTTTCTCATTGAACGATTTAGAAATTAACGATCGCGTGGAATTACACGCCTATATAGACGCCACAACGGGATCATTCATCGCCACAAGCCTGGAAAAACAGGATTATGATACGTCAGATCTATCAATAGAGGGACCCGTCGATGCCGACGTAGCAACTGGCGCTGACAGCTTTACAATGTTTGGTGTCACTGTCGATCTTGCGACTAACGGACTTATAATTCCGGCTACAACACTGGGTAGTGAGGTAGAGTTAGAAGGTAATTTTTCCGGAGATCAGTTTATTGCAACAGACATTGATGACTAAAATATAATAGTTAATGCAATTTGTAACAATGTCAGAAAAGCCGGTGGTCAACACAGCCACTGGCTTTTCATCATTATACTCCTCAAAAATTCCCTTTTATTTTTTTTGGCGATATGTACTCATCACTATTTTGGGTATCAACTATTTCTGGCAATTCAAAATACATTGTCGTACCGATATCTTTTTGGGTTACATAATCTATACGTCCACCGTGTTTTTCAACTATCGCCTTGCTGATAGACAGGCCCAATCCAGTGCCACCTTTTTGGCGAGTATCGGAACTATCCGATTGAGTAAATTTCTCATATAATCTCGGTTGAAAGCTTTCCGGGATACCTGATCCATAATCGGTAACAGAAATACGCAATATATCGTTACCATGGCGTAAAACACTGATCTCCACTATCTCACCTTTTGGTGAAAATTTAGCAGCATTAGATAAAAGATTATTTAATACCTGAATAATACGATCTGCATCAGCAAATAGACGTACTCCGTCCAATTTTTTAATTATCTTAAATTCCACATCATGTTTTTGAGCATACGCAACATTATTTAAAATAGCCGTTTCGAGCAATGACATAACATCAACGCTACTAAACTTAAATGAGATTTCATCTGATTCAATTTTTTGTACGTCAAGAATATCGTTAATTAACAATAATAATCGCTCCGTATTATTACCAGCTATAGCAAGCATTTTTTTTGCCTTATCAGGTATTTCACCTACCGCTCCCGCATTTATCAAACTAAGGGAACCACGAATAGACGTCAGCGGCGTTCTTAATTCATGACTGACGGTCGATACGAATTCATTTTTTAATTTTTCTACTTGTTTACGGTCTGTTATATCACGTACCGTACCTGTATACAGAACCTCGCCATCCAATATCATTTCAGTTACTGCCAGATCAATAGGAAATATCAAGCCATCTTTACGTTGTCCTTCGACTTCACGACCCACGCCGATAATAGAGGCATTACCGGTTTTTGAATAATGATCTAAATAGCTATCATGTCGAGTTCGATCAGTCGCAGGCATCAACATACTGATGTTATTCTGAAGTACCTCCCGGGCACTGTAACCAAATATTTTTTCTGCTGCCTTATTAAAGAATTGTATTATGCCTTTATTATCTATCATGACAAGGCCATCCGCCATTGACTCAACAATAGTCCGTTGCAGCACTTCGTTATTTTTGAGACTCTTTGTTCTTTGTTCAATCCTGCTTTCCAGTTCTCTATTTAATTCCCTTAAATCTGTTTGGTTTTGTTCTACCTGAAGGAACATAAATTTATATGTACGGGCTAACAACCCGATTTCATCACGCTGATCCACAGGTAAATCAATTTTAGATTCACGTTGATGTGCAAAATCATCCATCGCTAACGCAATCGATTTAAGTGGTCGGATTAATTTCATTGAAAAAAGCAGGGCGGAAATAATTCCAATAAAACAAACTACAACAGCCCAAGCCAATGTACGTCGAAGCACCCCTGTTTTTGAAGCAACAATCGCATCATAGGATTGTGTTATACCAACTGCAATATAACGTTCTGGTCTAGCAATATCGAAAGGAATCTTTGTGTAAACAGTTGCGCTAAGCGAGTGGGTTTCTTCTGGCAGCAGAACCAATTGTTCGTCCTTGTTCTCAGGAAAAAATAGTTTTGCCAGTTTTGGCACATCCTCCTGCGCGCGGTAACGATGCCCCAGATCAAAACCATAAGCTTTGGATGGGTCAGGGTGTAGTAGATAACCGCCATGGTCGTTAGTGATATAAATCTCGCGACCACTGTCCTGAATTTCCACCTGCATACGACGCAATTGATGACCTATTTCAGAGTTCAGCACGACAAGTCCACGCAGTTTTCCATTATCTTTATCAAAAATCGGGGTCGCGGTACGCAACACCTCCTGATATGGTTTAACTACGATGCCATTTTGTCGATTTAAATGGATCTCCGAAATGTAGGCAACACCAGAAGCCAATTTCAATGTTTCATTTACAAATTCACCATGCGTCTTACTCTGTAACTCGCTGTCCGGCACAGCAAACAGACCACTGCCACGGTTAAAGATGCTTAATAATTCCCGTCCATTTGTATCGATAAGACGAACCTGAAGATAATCCGGGTTAACCTCTACCAAAGCCTTAAATATTTCCAAAAACCTGTTTTTTGATTGACCGATATCAGAGCCTTCCTTTACATCACGCCCTTCTGCCTGGCGGGCGCGAAGTATTCCTTGGATAGGCGGTGTATTACTAAGAACTAACACATCCTTGCGTTGCGATTCTATATGGGCCTGGATCCACCGTCCCTGATTGCTCACTTTCTCCGTTAGATCTTCCAAACTATGTTTTACTATTTGTTGACTAATATTCATATAAAATACCGATATCACCACACCGGTAGTCAACGTTACTAACAAGGCAGACAACAAACCTATTTTGTGGACAATCGATAAATTCAAGTTATTACCTCATATAAGTCAATACTTGTTAGTGCTTACGGCGAGCTTTTTCTGCAAAAAAACAACACCGCCAGCAATAACAAAACACAGACAATGACTGCAACGAGGATTATTCGAACAGAAGTGAGTGCAGCCTTGTTTTTTACGTTTTTTCTACATTGTTTTCCAAGTCTGCAAATTGAATGTCAGAATTTCTGTCAAATCTATTATCAATACCAACAGAATAAGGCCCAACCCGTAATTCTTTCATCAATTTTTTAACTGGCGAATAATTTTACAACAAAACCAATGGCTAATTTTGATATTAATTTCTTATTCACTATTAGTTCATTCTTCTTTCATACTATATTGCATTTTATTTCTTTGGCTCGATCTCCGGTTCTGCATATTTTTTATTTATCGAAATAATATCCGGTAATATTTTTATAAAAAGATTAATTATTTCAGGATCAAAATGTTTGCCACTTTCTTCTTTTATTGTGGCCACCGCCTTTTCTACTGACCATGCCTTTTTATATGGGCGCGATGACGTCAACGCATCAAACACATCAGCAACTGCGACAATACGCCCAACTAAAGGTATTTCCTTACCTTTAAGACCATTCGGATAACCACTGCCATCCCATTTTTCATGATGTGTTATCGCAATCTCACTCGCCATGTTCAATAATTCTGAATCACTGCTATCTAAAATATCTGCGCCAATTTGTGCGTGTGTTTTCATAATTTCCCATTCATTTGGCTCTAACTTGCCTGGTTTTAATAATATATAGTCAGGTATACCAATTTTTCCGATATCATGCATTGGACTTGCATTAAGCAGCAACGCACATTGCTCTCGATCTATACCAACCACTTCACCCAGCCTGGCTGAGATCTGACTCATACGTATAATATGCAAGCCGGTTTCATTGTCTCGATATTCCGCAGCTCTACCCAGGCGTCGTACAATTTGCATGCGGCTGTCGTAAAGCTGTTGATGCGCAATTTCCAGTTCTTGTGTTCGATCCAGCACACGTCTTTCGAGGATATCGTTTTGTTCCCGCATATATTTACGCGCTAATTGTACTTCCAATAAATTACGGACCCGTGAAAGTAATTCTTTACGATCAAATGGTTTAGTTACGTAGTCCAACGCACCACTGTCTAATGCGCGTTGCCGGTGATCTTGTAAGTGCTGAGCAGTTAACACTAAAATGGGAGATAAAACACTACCATAATTTAACTTAAGCTGTTCCATTACCATATAACCATCCATCTGAGGCATATTAAGATCAAGCAAAACCAAGTCGCATGTATGCTCATGATATAAACCCAAAACTTCGCATGGATTCTGTGTCGAGACAATTTTTGTGTAACCTTCGCTCTCCAACACCCGTTCGAGTAATTTAATATTGGAAGACTCATCATCCACAACTAAAATACTGGCTGATTTCGAATTATCTCTCGTGTCAAAATGCATTTTTTCAATTGGCTTTATATCTACTGCCGCTGATTTTGTGTTATTTTCACCCATGATTTTTTACTCTCATATTTTTAACTATCTAAATTATTTTTTCCCTCAATATAAAAATTTACGTAGTATTAACCCATTTGTTTTCTTGTTTTCCAAACACTTCGCTTATTTCTTGTAAGAGTACTTCAACATTAATGGGCTTCGTCATATATTTACAAAAACCAGCTTCAAGCCCTTTTTTAATGTCCTGTGGCATTGCTTTGGCACTAATGGCAAACACTTGTGTTTGACACGTGGATTCAAACTGTCTTAATCTTTTCAAAACGTTATAACCGTCCATACCTGGTAAATCTATATCCACTAAAATTAAATCTGGATTATGTTCTACCGCTAACGCTACCGCTAGTATTGGGTCATGCGTGCACCACAACTTAACATTGGGATATCGATCTAAAACCTGAGTCACCAATCGTAAATTCGCCGGATTATCGTCGATATAAAGCACCTTATGCTCTTGTTTTGTCAGTTTATTTATTTGCGATTTTTTTTGCGAAGAGATACCAGCGATATTTTGTATGTTGTTTAGTCGCCCCTCCAGCAAATTATCTTCCGGTAAGTCAAACCAGAAGGTACTACCTTCGCCGTTAACACTGTCTACACCAATTTTTCCACCCATTAATTCGATAATTTTTTGGGTAATGACCAACCCAATACCAGTACCCTCAATTTCGCTTTGTTCTGCCCCGAGTCGGTTAAATGGCTTAAATATTTGTGAAAGTTTCTCAACATCTATACCCGGACCGCTATCACTTATGCTAATTCGCAAACGCTTATCTTGCAGCGTATTGCACTCGATAGAAACTTTTCCTCCTTCGTTGTTGTACTTAACTGCATTAGATAATAAATTAAGTAACGCCTGCTTGAGACGGATTCGGTCTGCTCTAACGACTAAATTAAATTTATCGCATTCATCCAAAGGAACATCTATACCATTATGTAATATATTTATTTTAATGCCGCGCTGTTGCATCAAAGGCATCACCAAACGTACACAATCTGCCACAACATCATTCATTAATACCGGTTCCATCGAAAGATCAATTCGACCCGCTTCAATCTTAGCTAAATCCAGCACCTCATTAATAAGTTCCAGTAAATGCCGACCAGCTTTAACGATTTCTGCAACATTATCTAACTGGGTAACAGACAGTGGCTGCTCTGTTTCCATTTGTAATAATTGACCAAAGCCTATTATGGCGTTCATCGGTGTGCGTAATTCATGGCTCATACTTGAGAGAAATTGTGATTTCGCACGATTTGCTTCTTCTGCTTCTTCTTTTGCGTGGGTCAATGCCAGTCGGGTATTTACCAGGCTGGTAATATCGGTGCGTAAAGAAATGTATTGGTAGGGTTTGCCATCCGAATCCAGATAAGGAATAATCGTTGATACTACCCAATAAAAACTGCCATCCTTACACTTATTGCGAATCTCACCATGCCAGGTTTCGCCACTACTAATAGTTTTCCATAGCGTTTTGAAATAATCTCGGGAATGAAAGCCTGAGTTAAGAACATTATGGTTTTGTCCGACTAATTCTTCGTATTTATAACCACTTATTTCACAAAACATATCATTGGCGAAAGAAATAGTACCTTTCGTATCGGCAATGCTAACTATGTTGTGTTTATCCAACGCTGCGCGCAATAATTCACTTTCATTCAAAGATACTTGCAAATCCCTTCCAAGCCGCGTTACCCAGCGAGCGCGTTTTAAGCGTGCCTTCAGTGTATTGACTAAACTCACATTGGAAACCGGTTTGATAATAAAATCATCACCGCCTAGTTCAAGCGCAGTTAACTGCTTTTCTTCGTCAATTTCTGATGATAAAAATACAATTGGCATATGCATCCATGCATCTATTTGGCGTATTACACTCGCCAACTCCAATCCCGTACAATTGGGCATATATAGATCCAGTAAAACCAGCTCGGGGCGACATCTATCCATCACTTCCAATGCTTCCAGTGGATCACTGATTCCATATGCATCCATACCCGCCGCTCTCAACGTTGCACATAAGTGTTCCAACAACACCTCATCGTCATCCACGACTAACACCCGATAAGGTTCATCATCCTGTCGGTTTGTTATACTATCAAGACTTTGAATTAGTTTATTGGTATTAACTGGTTTTACAAAATAACGTGCTGCGCCCGCTCGATGAGCAGCCAAACGAGCGTCAATATCATCTCTTGCTGAAATAAACACGACAGGTGGTAATAAACAACAATTTTCAATCAGTACTTTTATTTCATCCGCACCGCCGAATTCATTACCAGCAAACATCATATCTATAATAATAGCGGCAGGTATCTTTTTTTGACATGCTTTACCCAACCATTGTGGGTTTGATATTATTTCAACTTTATAATCATATGATTTCAATTCATCCACTAATTTATTTGCCAACAGCTCATCGTCCTCCAGCAAATAAACAAGCGCCTTTTCATGTTGAATCTCTCTGGTTTCTTTATTCTTCTTTATATATACATCTTTGTATCTCCAGGCAGCAGCTAAGCGCTCGAGTTTTAAAAATTTATTATTCAATTCTTCACATTGTTTTTTATCCGGCATTGTATCCGAACTCAAAAATTTCTGTAAAAACGATTCAAGCTCGCGCGAATAATAACCTATTTGATCAGCACCAAAGGTAAGCGAAATCTCTGATAAATTATGAACCCCAAAATAATAATTATTGAGAAGCACTATATCCTTAGATTGAATAAACTGGTCCAATAATAGACGAAGCTTCAAGACCCGCGAAAGCAATTGCTCGTGGAAGACTTTTTGTAAACCCTTTAACTTCCCTGCTACATGCGTAACAGCATCATCTGTCATTTTATTTTTTCTTTATATTGATGGACGTATAAATTTTTATAAAAACTGTTCTCAAATTACTAATTACGTACTGACCGTAATGCTCGCTTTCCAGTTAGAAGATAAATTCGTTCAGCAAGCAATTTTTTCATTTTTTTGAATGATACCGGTTTCTGAAAGTACACGATATTCTCTTCAGTAAAATTATTTTTTTTCCTGATCTGTTGTTCCGAGAGGATACTGACAACAACAATTAAACTGTTTTTCAATTCCGGAAATATTTTAAGCGCATTAATCATTTGAAAGCCATCCATATCCGGCATAACTATATCGGAGATAATCACATCAGGTAAGCAGCGGCCAATTTTCATCAACCCCTCAAAACCATTGGTTGCAGTCACTATATTGAAATTAAACCCCCAGGCAGCAATCCGTGCCTGATAAAGTTGTAATAGTAAGGACTCATCTTCGACAATGACTAGCGTCATCTCCTTTTTCGCTGCCTCATTATCAATAACCGCGCGCTGCTCTATAAGAACTCGTTCAACTGAATTACGCGCTATGCGCCGATGTCCACCACGGGTTTTCCAGGCACGCAATAACCCATTTTCAGTCCACAACTGAACTGTACTCAAAGCAACACCTAGCATGTTGGCTGCTTCGCGACTGGTCACAAATTCCTTACCCACCTTAATCGCTAATTCCACCCATTGCCCTCCATCACTAGCTGACTACCTGATTTTTAACAAAACACATCATTGTTTTCATCATTATCGTCACTTTCGGCAATTTCTGAAGTAATTCCCACATTGATCGCAAAATCTCTGTGAAACAAACTAAATCTAAAAAAGGGGGGGTATTTCTCGAAGAAAGAGCTACTTTTTCTAAATTAGCGGACTGTTTGTGGCTCTACCAGATCACCTATGATGTTAAGCAGCGTAGTCGGATTAACTGGTTTAGAGATGTATTTCTGCACACCAATTTTTGCAGCTTTAGCTTTACTTTCGTCTATATCTTTGTCATACGCTGTACACATAATAATAGGCAATTCTGGACGTAAACCGAGCATCGCTTTAGACATCTCCATACCGGTAAACTTTGGCATTGCCTGATCTGTTACCACTAAATCATACAAATCTGGATTTTCCTTAAATAATGCAAGTGCACTTTCACTGTCCGTCTCTACTGTTACTTTATAACCCTGCACCTGCAAAAATTCTCGCAAGAACCTCGCTACCGAATTTTCATCATCAACAACCAAGATATGTCGTGTTACCTCATTTTTTTTATTGTCTTGTCTAGGTAGCCCGTGAATATTTTCTTTTTTTTGATTTTGCTTTTTCTGAATCGATGGAAACAAAAGACGAAAGGCCGTACCCTTCCCCAAGCCGCTTTCCACCAAAATGTGTCCGCCATGCTCGTGCACAATTCCATGCACCATAGACAAACCCATGCCTGTTCCTTTTCCAATATCCTTTGTTGTAAAAAACGGATCAAACACACGCGCCAGCATATCTGTATCGATACCATGACCAGTATCTCTAACTTTTAATTCAACATAATTCCCTTCAATTAATTTAATGCAGGAAATACAATTTTGGCCACGTTCAAAATTAATGCTATTTAAAGCGACAATTAGCCTGCCGTCACCATGCATTGCATCGCGAGCATTAATACATAAATTCATGACTATTTGTTGCACTTGCACTGGATCCATCATTATTTTTGGTAAATCACTGACAAAATTAGTTTCCACCACAATACTCGATGGCATAGTAGAACTAAGCATTTTAATCGCTTCTTTAACCAGTGGTTCAAGATATAATGCTTGCGATTGACTTGTCCCACCGCGGCTAAAAGCGAGCATTTGCGCAACAAGATCACGCGCTCGTTCACTCGCTTGGTTAACTTCTTTGAGATACTCCGATAATTTGTCATTGTCACAACCAAAACGTTCTTGTGCCAAACCAGTGTAGCCCATAATAGAAGCCAGCATATTATTAAAATCATGCGCAATACCACCCGTTAATTGTCCAATTGCTTCCATTTTTTGTGCTTGCTGAAGTTGCTTTTGTAAACCACATCGTTGAGCTTCTGCCTGCTTGCGCTCTTCTATTTCCTTAATGAGCAACGTGTTTTGCTCATCCAACTTACCCGCTTTGAACTCCATCTCCGCCATCATGCTGTTAAACGCGTGCGCCATGTTCTTTATTTCTAACGGCCCGCTCATTTCTGCTCTCACTCCCGGCTCACCGTCCTCCGCTTTTTTCATAAGATGCGATAAAACATTGAGCGGTTTGGTCATGCGGGAAGTAAGCCACAATAACAATATCAGCGTAAAAACTGAAAACAACATAGTACTGACAATGTTCGTCCACAACACCTCTGCATATCTGGCATTCATTCCTGCCTTACTAAACGAAATATGTACAAATCCCAAATACTCTGGTTCTAATCCGTGAATGACAAAAGGAGATTCATCTTTAACATCATTCTCCCGAGTATAAACCGGGGCAACAAAATGCCACGCAATATTATCCTCATACACCAAATCGGCGACAAAAGGTTTGTTGCCAATATCAATTTTTGCTTCCCACGATTCTTTTTGTCCGCGGTGGACCAATACCAAGTTATTTTTATCATGAATTGATACCTGCCATACATCTGGAAATTTCAAGGTAGCGTCGATATCGCTAAATGTATTCTCATTTGCTCCATATAATAAAGTTAAAATATTTTTTTCTGCAAATCCGCTGGTAATGTGTTCTGCCTGTTCAATAAATTGGTGTAAATTCCGGTTTCCTTCGTTCCAACTATTAACCAGAACACCAACAAAGGCGAACAAAACAACTGCCAGTGTAAATAACACTGTAAGCTGTCCCTGAAAATTCCAGTGACGCGGTGACACAAAAGAAAAATCTTTCATAAATCTACCTTGTTACCGTCTCGGGAAAATTACGGTGATATAAGGGTCTCGGCGTGTATTCAGCCTTATCCCCAAACGATTCGCCGTTCTGGTATTTACCGCAGTAAAAAGATCATTTAACAACATTATTTTTTTTGTTGCACAAGCAGACTTCACGCAATTTTGAGCCAGGTTCCCTAAGCGTTTTCCAAGGCGAATATTATCTGGATATACCGAGAACAAAACGCCGCTTTTAGCATGTCCGGCCTGATTTGAGAAAATGACCAATTTCTTACGCCATGCTTGCTTTAACGCAAAAGGCAAAATTACTCTTGTATCAACCGTTGCAGGGTCGTGTAAAAACCAGAGGGCGGATTCCTTTGTATTTATCTTCTCCATGATATTTTTATATTCTGCAAAAGCAGACTTTAAGTCCACCGCTTCTATCGCCTGCAATTTTATATTCATTTGTTTTGCCACTTGCGCGGCTTTATGAATAAGCTTGCCATTATTTTCAGGATTATATACAACAAAAACCGATTTTATGTAAGGAACAAAATGAGTGAGCCGCTTAAACATTTCTTCCGGTTGAGGCACAAGACTGACACCCGATACGGTTGTAATTTCATCCGGTTGAACAATCACAGCCCCGACAATAGCAGGCACATTGGTTTCTGAAGCCACTTTTAGACCACCCCGACCTAACCCGATAATTGCCGCACATTTGTTCTTGTTTTTAAGAAGCGCTGCGGAAGGGTTCTGCTTTGTTTGATCTACAAGATAACGTTTAATAGGAATGTCGACGCCCTGCTCAATACCTGATAAAATTTGCTTAAACACCGCGTCATAGGGTCTATCCACATCAGGATAATACACTGCAATGCAATGTTCAGTTGCTAACGACAATTGCAGCAATTGAGTAGCACATAAAATCAAAACGCCCACAAATTGAATTACATTGTGGCACCATTTTTTTTCTTTTAGCCACATAATCCTAGTTCCCGCTAATAAGCAGCAGACATCCTTAATAAGTTTTCTTCAAATACATAAGTCTGTAACAAGCATGATATTTTATGCATAACACATTTAGCTATTATATTTATAATATTATTAGTATGCGTAACGAATTTCAATAAAAGCACTGCGACCAGCCAATGGTAAATCATTAGGAATACTACCCGGTGCAGGCGAAGGTTCTCGAACATCTTCGTCGGAAATATTTTTTCCTATCAATGATAACTCCCAATTATTTTTAAAGAAATATCGCAAAGAAAAATCTAACGTTGCATAATCATCGACAGGGGGGCGATTATCATTAGCAACCCGTTTACGATCAGCAATCCAATTTAACTGCACCGTTGAATTTATATCAGGCGTCGCTTGCCAGGTTATTTTCGTATATACTTGTTGTTCAGGGGTACGGCCTGCTGACTGACCCACTGATTTATCACGCGTACGTTGAATCACGTAATTGCCGGATAATTTTAACTTGTCATTTATTTCCCAGGAAGCCTCCCACTCAACTCCTCGACCTGTCTGCGCAACGCTATTCTGGGCCGTTCTTGTTGTTGCAGGTGCAGGGTCAGGCAAAAATTGAATAATATCTTTCATTTTATAATAATAAATATTTAACCGCGTACTAAAATCACTTGTCGGTTGAAAATCCACGGCCCATTCATACGTATCAATCGTTTCGGGATCAAGATTCGCGTTACCTAACGCAATCGGATTATTTTGATTAAATAATTCAGCAAATGACGGTGGACGAAATGCGCGGCCATATAATAATTTTGCCGTTACATCATATGACAAATTCCAAACCAATGCTAAACGTGGATTAGTTGTCGAACCAAAGTCTGAATAGTGATCATATCGCAAGCCCGCCGTTAAAATAAGATCTGTAGCAATAGCCCATTCATCCTGTAAATAAGCATAATATACTTGACGGTCTTTTTCTGGTATAAATACCTCAGGAGTATCTGAAACGTCTGTAAGATCCGCCTTTGGCGAATTATTTACATTGAAATTTTTTGACTCTTCAATTTTATACATATCGGCAAGGTGCATACCGCTACCGATACGTAATGTATGATCACGAAACTGTGTATAAAATGCATCGCCTTGTATTCGCATATGCCGTTCGTTCACATCCGGATTACCGAGAATACCATTTGGAAACGCGCCCCCCAAAGCGCCCGGAGGAAAGATAACTAATTCAGTTCGAGTACTTACATCTAGATAGCTAAATCTGATTTTTGCATCCCAATTTTTACCTATATTTGGTTTTTCGTAGGTTAGATCCAAATTTATTCTTTCTGAATCTCCTTTTCCAACAGGATCCAGGGCTTGAGCGACACCTGCGCCTGTACCAATATCCCGGCGCCCCTGAAAACCAGCACGAATCAACCAATTTTTGAAACTGAACTCCACTCGCGCATCCAACCACTCAGCTCGCGTATTTACCGGACCAGGTGCCAATGAAGCATTAGATGTAAAAAGAGTATCAAACTGTGTCTGACTATCCTCAGTAATAATTTCTTTTTGTCCATCCGTTTTGTGAAACTCAAGCGATGCAAATACATTTACAGCGCCTAATTGGCCAGTATGACGAACCCAACCATCTTTTGTTCCAAAAGAACCAGTTCGCAAACCAAAGTCTGTTCCAGCAATATTATTTGCCCCTTTTGTAACCACATTTATTACACCTGCAAATGCATCGGCACCATGAACCGCAGAACCAGGACCACGTATTACTTCTATACGCTCGATACTTTCAACTGGCATACCGCTCCATACCTGTCCACGATTTCCAACAAAAACGTTTGTCATTGGAATACCGTTAACCAACAACAAAACATGTGGATTAAAAGCAGAGCTTATTCCTCTAAATTGGTATATAGGCAAATAACTTCCAGGTGAAACTGACATATGAATACCTGGAATGACCTGTAACACCTGTTCTAATGAAAAAGCGCCCATCTCTTTAATTTCAGCGGCAGTAATAACACTGGCGACAGCAGGTGCATTGACAATGTTTTGAGCACGACCCGTTGCGATACTAACAAATACGGCATCACCAAAAGACTCCTCAAAACTATCCTCGGAGATTGCCTGAACGTTTGATTGAAAGGTCAGACATACAAAAAAAACTATTATTATCCACCTTTGACAATAATTTAAATATTTTAAGTTTCTGAAATTCATCCAAGACCACCGTTTAAATAAAAACCACTCCAATCGTTTATAATTATTCTCAAAAATAATTACCATTTACGCCGCTCTACACCCCGATAGTTAATTCGCCCACATCTAAATGGAAAAAACATTCCTTCTTTTTTTTCTTTCGTGTCCAAATAACATAGCGGCATGCCAGCCAAAAAACTTGGAATGGAAAAAATCAAAAAATCACGAACACTAAACCCCATATCTGCCGTTATCGCAGCTGCTAATGCTGCTATATTCATACGCAAACGCCAGCGACCCTGTAAAAGTTTTTTTTCAATATCTTTAGCTAACATTACATACTCACCTTGATCCAGTCCGACCTCAACCAGCAATTTATTCATATGAACAATCCTTTCATCTTCACGATATATCGGTCTGCCATAACCTGCGATAGCTCTTTTACTCTTTAACTCTTTTTTAATAACGCTCAATAAATCAATGTCTTCATCCACAGCTTGTTTTGCTCTGAGTAAAAAGTTCATCGCTTTTATATTAGGCCTATGCCCATAAATAGTGGCTTCCGATACCGCAGTAGCGGCACTTATCGCCAACGTTGGCGTACTACGTGCGGTACCTGCCAGCGCTGCAACTCGATTGTTCCATAACCTTGGATCAGGAAAGCTTGTATAAGTCCAAAGAGCATTAAGCACTTTTAATTGTTTATTGCTGAATTTTTTTCCAGTGAGACCAAGGACATAAAGCGCCATCCAGTCCATATCTGCTAAATCGTGATGAAGATCATACCCTCTAAACACAACACGCTCACCAGGAAACCAACCGCCCATAGACGTTACCCATCTATTTTCGTTTTTTTCCAGTAATTCAAAACCAGTCATAAAACCTCCCGATATGCATCACTGACCATTTTATTTATTGTTCCTTGGGCCGGGGTCGTCAGTTACGGTAAGCGCATCACTAAAAAACGGATAATTACGCCAGCCGTACTGTTCTTGTTCCAGCGCATGCACAGCTGCACCTGGGAGGCGAAGCAGAAGGTATAGCATTTCACCTTGTAAAGGTGTCATACCGATATCCGTAAATACAGCAGCAGCGACACCGGGAAAAGACAAACCACAATTTGTAATTTCTTCTAATTCAATTCGATTATCCTGCAACCAAAATACCGACCTTGCCGTGCTACACTGTGATAAAATAGATAACGTTTGTAACACTGGTTTACTGGCACTGGAACTATATGGATAAAATCCTGGAGCATGCTCCATTGGACCCCAAGCTTCTGAATCCTCCAATGCGGCGTAATCAGTGAGATGATTTTTCCATTTAGCAAGCTCACGCCCGCAAGACGACCACAACTTCATGCAAATCGCGATCTCATGCGCCCCCCCAAATTGGCCTGCTCCCACTGCTAATGCCGCCATTAAGCTGGATGCATAAGTTGAACCACCGGCACCCGCGTTCATTGCCGCCCGCACGCTATGATCACGAGGACCAGGATTCGCTATGGCTACCGCAAGGTTTTCCAACATAACGACATGTTCACTAGTAGGGCGTTCCTGCATAAATAACAAATATAAATACTCGATCCAGGAAGCTTTACCGACTACCTCACCGAAAACATCGTATCCACAGCAATAGCATTCTTTTGCTACAAAAGGGTTATCTGTTTCCGGTATTTCTTGCCAAATGCGGGTGTGTATAACTTCTTTTTGAACACTCACGAATCACCGCCAAGTACTTTTATACGCATGCCCATTGGGGGCACTTCCTCTGGATCAATATTTACATCCAATAAAGTAGGCCCTTCCTGACGCCACAATGCATCAAAATCCAGCTTTCCCATATCGGCTATCGTTGTTAAGCGCACCGCATTACCACCCATTGCTTTTGCTATCGAACAAAAATCAATTTTTGGCAACTCAAATGCAATAGGCTCAGCACCAGCCAGTCTTTGTCCATGCTTAACCATCCCATATGCGCTATCATTTAAAATAATAAAGACAATGTTTAGTCTCTCTGCAACGGCGACAGTAAATTCCTGACCGTTCATCAGCAGACTGCCATCGCCTGTAATACAGACTATAGGTATCTTTCTATTTCCGATGGCTGCACCTATCGCATTACCTATAGCCCAGCCCATTGATGCGAACTGCGTGCTCATTCTAAACCAGCCCCCTTTCACTATTTTTGACTCAAACATCCCATACAAAGACAAATAGTGGATAGCCCAAGCAGTACTATTGCCAGCATCGACAACAATACGCGCATCGCTGGGCAACCATTGCGCAAGCTGCATCATTAAATACTGTGGTTTGATTCCATTCGAATCGTCCGCAAAATCGATTTGTGCAGACTCTACATATAGTGGTTGCATACTTGCATCAGTTTTACTATCTGAAGCAGGCTTTGTTGCTGGAAGCGTTAAGCTACTCTGCTCGAACGTAACAATATTTTCCTTTTGTTCGCTATGTTCCAGTAATAATCTAAAAATCGTTTTGATATCACCTCTCAAGTGTTTATGAGCCATTGGAGAACGCGTCAAATGCGCCAGTGATGAATCAACATGAATCAAACGGTCGTTCATTATGGCTTTTGAGTCCCAACCAGCGGTATCCCATTCACCCAGCGCGGTACCCACGGCCATAATGAATTCGACAGTGGGTTCATTAAGTATCTCACGCGTGCAAGCGTGACCGGCAAACCCGAAAACACCGCTGTATTGAGGATGGAAAGGATCAATCAAACCCTTTGCGCCGGGCGTCGATATTAAAACTGCATCTATTATTTCCGCATAAGCTACGACTTCCTTTATAGAATCCGCACATCCTTCTCCTACTACGATGACAATTTTTTTAATGTTATCCAGTTCAGTAATTAACTCCTCTATTGTATTAATATCGACGAGCGCTGATTTATTCAATAACGTTTTTATATCGTAGCTAGGCTGAGTTACATGCGCTGATTTACGCATCAAATCAACCGGTAGTGTTATGTGTACCGGGCCAGGTCTATCCAGGGCAATCATCAACGCTGTCGATAATTCAGCTTCAAACTGTGCGACGTCAGTAATAATTGTGTTGTAACGTGTGCAGTGCTCAAAAATGCCAAGCGTACTGACTCCATTGTGAGAGGAGTCCTGAAGCGCGCCGCGACCAAATTTATTTTGCGGGGTCTGTCCGGTAATGATTAACATGGGCACTTCATCATAGTAGGCAGATGCAACACCGGTCACTGCGTTTGTCGCACCCGGTCCGGTGGTTGCGCAACAGACGCCCAATTTGCCTGTCTCCTTTGCGTAACCTTGCGCCATGAACGTTGCGCCGGTCTCATGTCTGGCGACAACTGGCTGAATGCCAATGCCTTCACCGCGACGAATACTCCTCGCCATCGCATTGTATAGGGGCTCTATCGCCCCCCCCGGCACACCAAAAATATACTCGACACCCATCTGTTGCAGATAGCTAACCAACAAGTCACTGACATCTAATAGTGGTTTTGATTGACTGACATGAGTAATTGCGTTGCTATTTCTGAATAAATTTTTCTTTGCTAGGTGTGATTGCCTCTCCAATGATTCAGCGTTGTGAGGCCCAATTACCAACTCAGGATCGATTGGATTGACAGCAGGTGACAAGTTCGCACGCCGATGCGTAAAGGCACTATTGCTGGATTCATCACTTGAAAGTGGGTTTCTTTCGTTCATCGTTTCCCCCGTTAATAGCGCTAAAATTGCACTTGTTGTAATCCACTTTAAGTTTCCAGAAATGGAATAGTTCCAATAACCCTACAACATATCGATGCAATAGATACCTGTCAATCGTAATTATCGTATATATCGCTTTCATCGATATTGGACGATTTTAATTTAGCGCGGTAAAGAGACGTTTTTATACTTTCAATAATGCCTCTACAACGTACTGTTAAATCAGCATGCTAAGTGTTGTAGTTGGTGTATTATTTCACCGATTTGTGTTAATCAGCTCATTCAAAGTACGAATTAACTCAGATGCATTAACAGGTTTAGGAAAGTATCTTTTAATTCCCATACTAAGTGCGCTTGATTCTGTTACCACTTCACTGAAACCAGTACATAAAACAATGAGTTGATCGGGTCGCAGTTTTAAAATTTCTCGCGCCATCTCAACACCTGTCAGCCTTGGCATGGTTTGGTCCGTAATCACCAAGTCAAACTCATTCGGTTTTGAACTATATAAATCAAGCGCTGACTGGCCATCCATTTTTGTGGTCACTGCGTATCCAGAATAAGTCAATAGCTCCTCTAAAAAACGGGCGACAGTTTTGTCATCATCCACTACAAGTACATGAGCTTTATCCACGGTAACTTTGTCATTTGCATTCACGATTTAAACTCCACAACTCATTCTTGCTCAGTGAAATACGGCAATACTAAACAAAACAAGCTGTACCCCTGCATTGCCCTGCTTAAATAACAGACTTTATCTGACTACTTAACCGGGAAACTGCATTACAAAGTTTGACCGAATCAATTGGTTTTGTTAAATACTCATTGATACCAATTTTAAACGCTTTGGATTCATCAATGACTTCGCTGTAACCCGTACACAAGACAATAGGCATATCAGAACGCATGCTTAAAATTTCTTTAGATAGTTCTGCACCTGTCAGTTTTGGCATGGTTTGATCGGTAATAACGATATCAAACATGCCTGGATCGTTCTTAAATATATTCAACGCCTTCACACTGTCTATTTCTACTGTGACTTTATATCCGCGTGTTTCAAACAGTTCTTGCAAAAAACCAGCGACTGAGCTTTCGTCGTCTACAACCAGAATGTGCTGTGGGTCATCGTCCGATTTATTCTGTAACACCCTCGTTTTCTCTATCACCCTGGCATTACTATTTTTAGCTTTTTTCTCAAGATTCTCAACGGTGGGAAAATACAATTGAAACACCGTACCTTCCTCCAGTGTACTGTTTAATATAATGTGGCCGTCATGCTCATGCACAATACCATGCACCATGGATAACCCGATGCCAGTCCCTCTTCCGATATCTTTGGTTGAAAAAAACGGGTCAAAAATACGGTCGATAATTTCTGGATCTATTCCGCCGCCGCTATCTTTTATCTGCAACTTCAAATAGCTACCTTGAATCAGTTTTTGACACGCGCTGCAACTTGTTTCACCGTCGGTAAAATCAACAGACCGAAGTGTAACATCGAGTTTTCCACGCCCGTGCATGGCATCGCGGGCATTTATACATAGATTCATAACCAATTGTTGTATCTGCACCGGGTCCATCATAATTTTAGGTAAATCTTTTACGTAATCGGTCGTTACCGATATACCTGAGGGTATGGTCGATTTGAGCATTCTCATAGCGTCTATAATCAACGGTTGTACTTCAATAATTTTGGATTCGTTGCCGCCACCGCGACTAAAAGTCAACATCTGCGAAACAAGATCCCTGGCGCGTTCCCCAGCCTGATAAACCTCATTCAGGTATTCCTCCAATGTGGGATTGTCAGCAGCAAAACGCTCCTGCGCCAAATTGGTGTAACCCATTATAGAAGCTAGAATGTTATTGAAATCATGCGCAATACCACCTGTTAACTGACCGATTGCATCCATTTTTTGTGATTGTTGCAGTTGTTTTTCTAACGCTTGTTTTTCTTCTACCGTTTTTATCTGATCGGACACATCCTGAATTGTACCCACCACTTTCCTAGCATTATTCACATCATTGTCTGTGAATCGAAAACTCATTAAAATTGAACGAACACTGCCATTGGGCAAAATAATGCGGAATCGAACGTCAACTGATTTATCTAACGCAAATACTCTCTCCAGGGTTTCGTCAAAAAGCGATTGATCATCCTCATACACCCTGTCGGTAATTTTACTTAACGCCGGTATATGAACACCCTTTTCATAGTCCAGTATTCGATACAACTCATCCGACCATTCCATCACACCGTTATCAATGGTCCATAAATAGCTGCCCATTTTTGCGATCTGTTGCGCGTCCGATAAACTTTGCTTGACCGCCAACAGTGCTTCCTGTGCGCATACTTGTTTAGAAACATCACGTACCACAGCGGTATATATTGTTTTGTTATTTATCGATAGATTGGAAATGGATGCCTCCAGCGGAAACGGCTTGCCATTTTTTCTCACAGCGAATAATCCAGCCCCATTGAACATAGTTCGAGAGGAATACTTTGATGCGGAAAAATCTTGAACGTAATGTTTATGTTGTTTACGCGCAGCCTCGGGAAGCAGAAATTCAACTGGTTTGCCCATCACTTCTTCTTTTTTGTAACCAAAAATTATTTCTGCGCCTATATTAAATAATATTATTTTTTGCTCATCATCAAGGGATATAATGCCTTCGCCTGCCAGTTCGATAATTCCTGAAAACCGTGCTTCACTTTCCCGTAGCGCCTCATCACGCAATTGCACCTGACTCATCACTTTTCGCAGCGTTAGCGCCAACACACCTACTTCATCCCGACTATCTATAGATAAATCAAATTCGCGCTCGCCTTTGTCGAAATCCTTATCGAAATCCTCTACGGCGTTGGTGATATGTATAAGATTGCCTGTTATTTTGCGAGCAAATAATACAGCAACAATCGTTGCTAACGTAATCAACAACATCACTAGTAATATGCTCTTGTTTCGAATAGCATATAAGCCACTGACCACATCATCGTAGTTGACCACCATGGCCATACCGAAAAAACGTTGTGAAAATACCGGATCAAAATACGATTTATGAAAATACGCCACTTTTTCTATTCCTCCCACTTCAAATATCGCTTGACCGACTTTAGAGCGCGTATCTGTCTTATTTGCATCATTCGATTCAATCAAATCACGATAAACAGGATATAAATCCTGGAGGAGATAACGTTTTCCTAGCTCAAAGCCAAATGATTTTTTATTGTCCGGGTGTAAAATAAAATCGCCCTTGTTTGAAGTAATATAAAATTCGGAACGACCTATGCCCATCTTATTACGTAAATCGTTTACGCCTGAAACTTGAGTCAACACGAAAGTAAAATCCATATTGACGACGACTATCCCAAAAAATTTCCCCTGCGAATCAAAAACCGGAGTACTTATTCTGATAACCGGCAAATAAGGAAATGTTAGCTCGCCAAACTCACGATTGAGTTCAATATCTGACATGTATATTTCTCTTTCTTTCAATTTTAACGTTTCGATAAAATTCGCACGCTCAGATATATTTTGTAACTCTTTGTCAGGCATTATAAAAATGGTCCCATCTAAACTTTGTACGCGAACAAGCTCTTTTTCTTTTCCAATAAAGCGTATTTGTAAATACGCAGGTTTAGCCGCGAGCATTTCTTCAAATATTGCTGCCAATCTCGACGACCATTGATTCTTACTGGACCCATCGAACGGGTCAATACCGCCTTTCGATTGTATTGCCCGAATAATCCCTTCTATGGGTGGTGTGGCTGCTAAAAACAAAACATCTTCTCTCGGTACCTGCAAATGAGTTGACAGCAGCAATCCTTGTTCTCTTAAATGGTATTCCAATGTCTGCAATTCTTTTTCTACTATATAGTTATTACCTGCAATATAAAAAACCAAACCAACCAGAGTCGCTGTGATAATTACAAACAGGTTGACGATCAGAGCTATCCTGGTCTTGATGCCGTTATTAAATAAACTCTCACTGAACAAACTCTTTTTTAATAGAGAATTCAATACGCTACTCTCCTAACACTATCGCGATAGTTTCAAACAATAAATTCACGTTGATAGGTTTGTCGATAACCCGCTTGATAGCCAACTTCTGCAGGCTGGATTTATCCATCTGACTGCGTCTGCCTGTACATAAAATAACGGGTATGTCCGGGCGTATGTTCAGTATTGCTTTGGATAAATCCGTACCCGTTAGATTTGGCATCATGTGATCCGTTATAACAACATCAAATACGCCTGAATTTTGTGTAAACAATGCCAGGGCTTTTTTGCTATCTGTCATAACGGTGACGCGGTATTGACGTATTTCAATAATTTCTTTTAAAAAATTTACAACTGATTGCTCATCATCAACTACCAGGATATGTTTTGAGGTTCTGGCTTTTAAACTTCTTTCAATGTCAGGGTCAATTTTGTGTATTGCGGGGAATAACATACTAAATGTTGTTCTCAATTGCGGTTCGCTTTGCAGCTCTATGTGCCCACCGTGTTTATGAACGATACCATGCACTATTGATAAACCCATTCCGGTGCCTTTACCTATTTCTTTTGTAGAAAAAAAAGGATCAAATATGCGTTCCCTGTTCTCAGGCTTAATACCTTTGCCTGTATCGTTTACTTGCAGTTCAACATAATCACCTTCGATTTCACAATGACAAGAAGTGCAGATTGTTTTCTGACGTTTAACTAACTGCAACCTAATGCCAAGCCGGCCACTTCCTTGCATGGCATCCCTCGCATTAATACAAAGATTCATAACAATTTGATGCAATTGCACCGGGTCCATCATAACTTTGGGTAAATCTTCTGCAAAATCAATCTTTAGTTCTATGCTCGATGGAATTGTAGACTGAAGCATTCTGATGGCTTGTTTCACTAACGGTAACAACGCCAACGCTTGCGGTTCACTAATACCGCCGCGACTAAACGCCAGCATTTGCGCAACCAAGTCTCGGGCACGCTCCCCAGCCTGGTACACTTCGTTGAGGTAATCAGCTAACTTTGCGTTGTCTTTAGAAAAACGCTCTTGTGCCAAATTTGTGTAGCCCATAATAGAGGCCAAAATATTGTTAAAATCATGTGCAAGACCACCGGTTAGTTGACCAATCGATTCCATTTTTTGAGACTGCTGCAACTGTTTTTCCAGTAAACGTTTTTCTTTTTCTGAGTGAATACGTTCTGTAATATCTTCACCCGCACACAACAGTCCGTCTATATCTCCTTCAGCATCGTAGAAAAAGCTGTAATGCCATGACATTGTTTTTTCGTTATTGGCACACTTAACAAGCGTTTTAGTACAGTACTTTGCTAACTCGATCTCGCCGTTCATTAATTTTGAAAATGTCTTTTGCGATTTTTTTATGAGATGATCTGGAACAAATAGCTCAAACCAGTTTTCGCTCAGTAACTCTCGTTCTTTGTAACCAAGTAATTCACACCCATTTCTATTGACCAAGGTAATTTTTCCGCTTGCATCCAGAGCAACAATTGCAACCTCAACAGTGTCCAGATATAAGTGATTATGCTGTCGCTCTCTATCAACCTCATGCTGCAGCTTAATTACCCGATCACCCGCACATATACGTGCGATGAGTTCATTTTCATTAATTGGCTTGCTTAAATAATCATCTGCACCCGCCTCAAACGCCTTAACTAAATGTGCTTCATCGTCATGAACTGTCAGCATGATGATATAAAGAAGCTGGCCAAAACGAGCTTCACGTAACGAACGACATAGGGTGATCCCATCCATGTCAGGCATTATCCAGTCGGTGATGATTAATTGTGGCTTGGCCTCCAGCGCTACCTGCAAGCCTTCATGGCCACTGGTGGCGGTTATCACATAGTGGCCATTGCTCTCCAACTGTTGCTTTAGTATTTTCACCAACAGAGGGTCATCATCTATTACTAGAACTCGCAACCCTGCCTTATGGCGACTGCTGGAATCATATTTGCTAGCCAATTCTATGAGTTCGGAAAAAGAAGGCACATCAACAGCCGGCACTTCCATTAAACTGCCCCACTCTTTCCATAGCTGCCCAACATTGACAAATAAACTTTCGATTTCATCAGTTGATAAATCAAACTGACTACTTTTCTCTATTAGTAGCGCTGCTTTTTTAGCCTGCAGGTCTTCATCCTCAGATGCAGATACACATACTTTTCCTATAAGAGAAGAAAATTTAATTACACGGGCTAACTTCGTGCTACAGGAATCGTCTACCGAGGGCTCCGAATCCACAGTTTTAAACTGTTGCACGGCATCAAGGAATAACTCGGGTAAACCCCAGTCCTGTAGCAATGCTAACGTCAACTCGATATGCTCAATACCCAACACCTGCTGCTCTTTGGCTAACCGTTGCTTGATATTTGATTGAGATACTGATGGATATATCGCGCTGTACTGATCCGGATAGATATTGGCCAACCCTAGAATACCAATTTGACAAAGCAAACCTAAAACAAATGCTTCGTCGGGGTGTGTAATTTTATTTTTTTCACATAAAAGTTTTGCAGCAAATGCCGTTGCCAGTGATTCTGACCAAAAAAGAGCGTAATCGAAATTTTTGCACGGACCGGAACGTGAATTAGCAAGGACAGAAATTCCTAATGCTAATTGTCTAACCACACGAATGCCAAGCATCGATACTGCAGTTTCAACTGATACAACTGGACGCGACAAACCAACATGGGGTGAATTCACGAATTTTAACAAACGCCCGGAAAGCGCCGGGTCTGACTTGGTCACACGGGCAATGTCTTTTACCGAAGTATCGTCGCGTTGGGCAAGTTGCAAAATAGTGAGCGCAATGCCCGTTGGTGACGGTAATTCACCCGTTGCCTGTTCTACAATTCGTTTTGCAACGTTTACGCCCATAAACAAATTCCGTCTTTAGACAACAATTTTATTTGAAACTTTACAATTAAATGTTTAAATCATGCGAGGCAGAAGTTGATTCACGGTCAGACGATTAACTTAATTGCCGTTCACGGGTGGTCAATTTATATTTAATCAATTACCCATAACCTATGCCAATAGCAACTGACATAGTCACTAAACTCGAATAAATTGATTATCATCAGTAATATCGTTGTCAAATGGCTTGGCTTTAGAAATGTTTACAATTGTTAACTTTTAAACAAAATTAAATTGCAAAACAGGGTATTATGTTCAAGATTGGACTTAGTATTAAATGTGTTCTGGTTTAACTGACCAGGTTATTTTTGACTAAATGGCATATTAATTGCTGCTTAATCTATTTAATCTATTTAATCTAATTAATCGATTTGACCTGAAAAAAGCCTCAATTATATATGAAAAATAAAAATTACCTGACACCAAATGAAGTCGCAGACATGTTAATGGTTTCGCCCGTTACTGTAAGACAATGGGCGCAAAAAGGCATGTTAACAGCGTTAACAACGCCCGGCGGACACCGGCGCTATACTAAACAACACGTCGAGTTATTTGCTCGAAAACACGGTATTTCGATCATACCGCCCGCGCATGACAGTTTACGCATTTTAATTGTCGACGACGATGAACAACTTGCACGATATATTTATGAAGTACTCGGCAGCCATCCTGATGACATCACATTACAGACTGCACCCAACGGATTCGAAGCGGGATGCCAGATACAAACATTTAAACCCGATATTGTTTTATTGGATTTAATGATGCCAGGTCTTGACGGATTTTCGGTTTGTCGATTATTAAAAGAAAACCCCTGTTCATCTTCAATTCGAATCATTGCCATGACTGGTTACCATACTCCCGAAAACGTAAAACAAATCGTCAGCGCAGGGGCCGAAACATGCCTGGCAAAACCACTAAACCTGGAAGCACTGTTTAGCGCAATAGGCATTACGCTACCCGAACGTATTGATTGAGGCCACCCTGATTTACCATCAAGTCTGAAACAGAGACCGGGAGTATGGTGTATTAAACTAGAAGATGAAAAAATTTAAGCGCTATTCTCCTAAACCTGTTCTTTAGAAACTGGCTCGCCGAGATGAATACAATCATCCAATTGGGTTTCCTCGGTCGCAAACAAACCGGGTGACGTAGTTGTGGTATTTTTTATATCAACGTATATCGTCGTGCCAACATTTTCTTGCGAAACAAAGCTTATTTCTCCATTATGTTTTTCAACGATTTTTTTCACTATATTCATGCCTAAACCAGTGCCACCGACTGAACGCGTATCTGTAGAATCAGATTGAGTAAATTTTTCGAACAAGCTCGGCTGAAACTCTATCGGTATGCCTTTACCACGGTCAGTAACACTGACGCGTATATTATCATTGAAATACTCAACACCGATATCGACTGTCGCACCTTTTTGTGAAAATTTCACTGCATTCGACATTAAATTATCCATCACTTGCATAAATTTATCTCTATCGACAATTACATATGCATCATCAGCTACACGTTTTATTAACCTGTAATTGATATCGTATTGTGAACCATAGGACTCATTATCAGCAATAGCCCGCTCTATTAGCGGTAATATCCGCGTATGTTTAAAATCGAATGGAATATTGCCTGATTCTAATTTTTCGATATCCAGAATATCATTGATTAAGAATAATAAGCGATTTGCATTATTATTCGCGATAACCAACAAAGATCTTGCTCTTTCTGACACTTCGCCAACTGCGCCGCCTGTTATCAACCCTATTGACCCGCGTAATGATGTAAGTGGCGTGCGCAGCTCATGACTTACGGTTGAAATAAATTCATTTTTCATTTTTTCGATACGTTTTCTTTCTGTGATATCACGTACTATCTCGACAAAACGAGGTGATTCGCCTGGTGGAGAAATATATTGTAAAAATATTTCGACTGGAACTCTCTGCCCATTTTTATGCTGATGTATAGTCTCAAAATTATGAACAGATTTGTCACCCGAAATCATTGGAGCAATCATGTCATGAAAGTCCTGCTCGCTTATGTCCGGTTTGATATCAAATGATTTCATCTCCATTAATTTGAACCTACTGTAGCCCACCTGCTCTATAGCACCCTGGTTTACATAGAAGAATTTCAATGCGTCAGGGTTAAACATAAAGACACAATCCATTGTCAAATCCAGTGTTGTTTTAAATTGTGTTAATTTTTCCTCGGCTAATTTTTTTTCAGTTACATCTTTTAATATCCCACTGTACATGCGCTTCTGATTGAACCACATCTCATTAACAGACAACTCGATCGGAAATATTTCACCGCTTTTCCTAAGACCAGATACTTCTACTAAATTACCAATTATATGTGATTCATTTGCATCCCGATAATCGCTTAAATAAAAATCATGTTCACGGCTATAGGGGTCTGGCATTAACCTAGTAATATTCTTTCCAACTAACTCACCAGCAGTATAGCCAAACATGCTCTCTGTCGCAGGATTAATAGATTCAATGATACCGTACTTATCCATTGTGATTTGTGCATCTGCCATGGTTTCCAACACAGCCCTCTGGCGAATTTCCGATTCCTTAAGCGCTTCCTCTATTGACGCACGTTCGATAATATCTTCCTGCAACGATTGTTGTTTTCGAATGTAATCCAGAGACAAGCCAATAAGTGGAACAATATACGCGACGACTTTGAGGAAATGGGCGATATTGAAATGATTATCAAACAACGCCACTGAGCCAAATGCCATATGCAACTGAGTGATCACTTGAGGCACAATACTTATGATCAACGCATGTGCAAATAAACTCGGGTAGCGTCGAAAAAATGCAGGAAAAAGAAATATACCCGCAAAAAAATACAATAAGAGAGGCAAAACATCGTAAGGCCGCGTTATAATCGCATCAGGAAATACGGTGTTTGGAAGACTGCCACTTGCTGCGCTATAGTGGATAATGCTATATGCGACCACGCCAAATAACACTGTAATAAAAATAATAAACTTCGTTGAATCTTCCCCCGAAATATCCTTTTTAAATAATAATATACTCACACCAATTATTAGTATAGAGGCATTAAAAATCCGACTGAGTGCCCAGGTAAATGGAATCAGATCGTTGTTATCAGCAACCGCAGCAATTAGTCTATCTGCCGCCAAAGTATGGAACGCATCTATGCAACCCGCAGTAAAAAAAGCAATACCGATAACCGCTGAGGAAAGATCAAGTGTAATTTTAAAATGACTGAATGCAAGTATGACCGTAAACATTGCGACGCTAAATGCAGTCCACTCCAGAATAGTATGCGCAAATGCACCACTCAATTGATAAAATATCTGATCTGTTGTTGCTACCTGAGGCAAGAGAGTAAGTTGTAGCCCGAAATCAACACCAAGGAGATTAATAAAAAAGGGTGTAATGCACACAATTATAATCACCCATATTACAATATTAGGAATACGAACATCCCTTGATTGACTATCACTATTCGGGGGATTTATCTGCATAACCTGTTAAATTTTATTATATTAAAACATAGAGAAAACAAATGGCAAACAAAGGTCAGAAACCAAGTGAAACACTTCGTTGACAGTTTATTTTTTTTCTGCCCAGCTAGTATTAATCGTTGTTGCCAACATCATCGGATCAAAAGGTTTTGCGATAACATCAATAGCACCCAATGATTTAAAATGCTCAACTTCCTGGGGTTGTACTTTAGCAGTCATAAAAATAGCGGGCACATTGGTTATTTCGGGTAATTTTCGCAATTCAGCCAAAGTTGTTGGCCCGTCCATTCCCGGCATCATGACATCTAATAGCAATAACTGTGGCGAAAACTCTACGGCATTTTTTAATGCTTCCTCGCCAGAGCTACAGACTTTCAATGTAAACCCACCGACTGCCTCTAACGCAATCTTAGCCACTTCCCGTATATCTGGTTCGTCCTCTACATAAAGTATTTTTTGGAGTTTATCTATTGCCATAATTTTTCCTCTTCAGTGTCTGGATTAGCATTGTTACTATTTGTCCATTCCGGCAAGTCAAAATAAAACGTTGTCCCAATATTTTTTTTAGTGATATATCGCAATTTTCCGCTGTGTTTTTCGACAATTTCCCGGCTTATACTCATGCCTAACCCGGTCCCCCCCTTTGCTCGTGTGGAACTGGAATCCGCCTGCGTAAATTTTTCAAACAAATGTGCCTGGAACTCCTCGGGGATACCAGGCCCATGGTCCGCCACCGATACACGTATTCCACCAGCATGACGATTAACCGCAATCTCGACTGTACTTCCCTTTGGTGAAAACTTAGCAGCGTTAGACATTAGGTTATTCATTACCTGCATTAGACGATCACTATCAGCATATATTTTTGCATCTTTTTCCATGGCTACGATGCGAATTGAAACGCCGTGTTGTTCGGCATAGCCAATATTGGCTTCCAGCGCTTGTTCAAGAAAAATCATCACATCAAATGCCTTGTATTCAAATGTCAACTTACCGGATTCGATTTTCTCCATATCCAGAATATCATTAATTAATAACAGCAGGCGTTCAGTATTTTTTTTTGCGATGTCTACTAAAGGCCTCGATTGTTCTGGCAAGTCGCCAACGGCACCGCCTGCGAGTAATCCCAAGCTGCCACGGATCGAGGTCAATGGCGTACGTAGTTCATGACTTACCGTTGAAATAAAACCGGACTTTAGGTGCGAAAGATTTTCCGCTGCTATCTTTGCATTTTGCTCTTGATCCGCAAATTTTCTTAATTGTTTCTCTCGCCGTAATGCAGCCGTGACATCGCTTAATTCTATCGCGCAATATCGAGTTGCATTCGACAATGTAATAGGTCTCACATAGATGGCATGTTTTATTTTCTGGCGCGTATCTTGCGGATCAAGCAACGGAAAAGGTGTTTTATTTAAAGCATGTGATAACATGCCTGACGTGCCCTTGTTAAATGCGTTATCGACTAAATTGAACAAACGTGATTTTTTTAATTCTGGAAACAACCTGGGCATATGTTGTCCAAGTGCGGTTGAATTCAATATACCTGATCTTTCCGCTATCCAGTTGTTCCACAAAATTACACGTAGATTATAATCGACGACAATAACACCATAACTGCATACATCAAACAAACAATGCATAAGTTGATAATTGTCATTATCAGAATCATTTACGTTAAAAGTCAAATGTGATGGCATAATAAATCAAACGGCTATAGATAGTTTTTTTAAATAACAGTCAATATTTTTAGTCAGGTTCTTAGTGGAATTAACGTCCAACAGGTACACCACATGGCCAGCAGTTGCGTGTTTTTCAATTGAAAACTCAACCCGTAAAAACATCACGATATCAATTCGCTTTTCATTAACGCTTTTAGTGTTCATCACATCGTCACAACTACCCTGAGAAAATATCGGCAAAGTACTTTGCATTTCCTGTCCAAACACATCAGCAAGGCTACTGAGTCCTGAGTTGAGAATAATATTTCCAATCTCACACAACGCTTCTTCTTCAAACTCTGTCAGCTTATCCAATGACACCGTATCTTCCAGTAATAAACGAACAATCTCCAGGCTTTTGTCAATTGGAAACATCAACATCGCCATACCCCCCAAAGGACCACTAAAGCCCTGAGACACACTGCTTACATCACCCGATGCCTGTTCGGACAACAGTTTTATGGCATCTTCTTTATTGACAAAGCAAATTTCCGGCACGGTTAGCTCGACTTCTTCACCCACCATTTCACTCAGCGATGCGGCCGCATTGCCCATACCTAAATTAAATACTTCAGCTAATGCATCCAGTTGCAAATCATTAAGAATCTTTAATTCTTCAGGCATAAGTCAAGATTCCCCGTATTTTTTCCTGTGTAATTGGCTTTTTGACAAATCCTATACCTAGTTTGTCAGCCTTACGTTGTATGCTTTCCTGAATATTGGCTGTCAGCAGTGACAGTTGGGCTTGCGGATACTTTTCTTTCAATATTTCCGCTAACGTCAACCCATTCATTCCTGGCATATTGAAATCAAGAATCATGACATCAATGGCTTGTATGTCTGTACTTTTTGCCAGCGCATCATCTCCATTAGCCGCCTCAATGATATTCCATTCGGGACATACATCTGCAACTATGGCTTTAATCATCATTCGCGACACACGACTATCGTCGACTATGAGTACCGTTTTATTATCCACAAACATTCACCTCGGGTTTCTTATTTATAGACGATTGTAAATTAATAACACCTACCTTTAACTCATCGACAAAATATTCTATTTTTTCTATTTCCTCGATTACAGCATTTTTTTTTGTAGCGAGAGCGTTATGAGCAAGAGGATAAACATGTTTGGCAAGCGCCAGAGATTTTGTCGCCACCTCTTCAATACCAAACGTCTTGGCGGAACCGGCAAGATTATGGGATAGGCGATATAACTCCCGAATATTTTCAAACTGGAAATCGATATTTTTTAATTGGCCAGTTAGCTGAATTATTTTTTTAAACTTATTAGGTATTTCTGCCTGAAACTCCAGGCTTATCTTTAAAAATATCGCATGTACATGGTTATCATCGAATTTCATATCGTGATTCTCGTTATTTGATAATCTGGACTAATACTCCGTCAAGGTGATAATTTAGGACTCAGCTTGACGGAGGACTAGAGATCAGTGAACAAGACAACCTCATTTCGCCCATTATTTTTAGCTTTATACAGTGCCTTATCTGCTGCATCGTTTATACTTCCCGGATCTTCAATATTGGGGAAACTTGCAATTCCACAACTCAAGGTGACATTAAAATCAATACCATTTGCTCGATGTGAAATACCTGCAAATGTTTCTCTTATTTCGTTAAGTATACGTTGAGATTCAGTCTCGTCTACATCAATAAGAATGACTGCAAACTCTTCGCCACCATAGCGGCCGATAACATCTGTTTTTCTTAAACGTTGGCGTAATAATGAAGAAAGATGTTTAATGACCTGATCGCCCACTGGATGACCGAATTGGTCATTTACTGTTTTAAAATTATCGATATCAATCATGGCATAACACATATTGGATTTTCTTCTTCGCGCGCGATCCATCTCCATAACGAGCATCTCTTTTGTTCTGGTATGATTAAGTAATCCGGTCAAACTATCTCTGACCATAAGAGACCGCAGCACCCTCGATCGCTTAATTCTAAGCGTCACCGTAGATAACAAATATACGGGACCAATCGGTTTAGTTAAAAACTCATCCCCGCCGATACGTAATGCATCTAATTGCTTAACGACGTCCGTTTCACCGGACAAATAAACGATCGGCACACTGACAAAGGCTTCCTGTTGTCTGATCACGTTGGCTAATTCTGTGCCTTCGCATCCCGGCATATGCAGATCCAGCAGAATCAACTCTGGATTGAAGTTTTCAAGGTGCTCCAATACCTCTAGAGGGTTAATCACAACTCGTGTCTCGATTCCCACTTGTTGCAAAATTAATGCATAATGGGAGGATAAATATCTTGAGTCATCCACAATGAGCACCCGGTATGGTTCTGTTTCTCGAAACACAACCAGGCTATCCAGCTTGTCGATAAGTGAATTGGTGTCCACGGGCAATGTGTAGAACCCCAGAGCACCGGCCCTGACCGCCTTGATCCTTGTATTAATATCACCTTTTTTCGATAAAAATATCACTTGAATATTTTCACCATAAAACTTATTCATTTCAGTAAATTTATTCTTATTCTCTTCATCATCTAAAAACCGAATATCCATTACACTGACGATGGGCGGCTTTTCCTGATGTGATTTTTTATATTCCGCAAAACTTGAAAAAATAATTATTTTATAACCATATGCACTAATCTGTTTTGCAAAACCTGAAGAAAATACTTCATCGCTCGACAGTAAAAATATAGTCTTGCCGTCGTGTTGATTTTGCAAACTGATATTTATTGACGATACTCTGCTCGCTACCATCACGTTATCGACGCGTTCTGGATGTGTGGCGGCTTCTCTTAGTGATTCGAGTAAGATATTAATCTGAGCAAACTGCCCGCGTTCCAGGCTAGTTTCTTTTTCTACATTTTCTTTGATCAGGTTTTCCAGGGAACGTGCAATATTACTTAATGAGGAAAAACCAAACGTCGCGCCTGAGCCAGCCAATTTATGAAAATTGGAATACAAGGTTCGCAAACTATTTATGTCCGACGAATTATCATTAAACTCTTTCCATTTTTCATCAAGTTTTTCCAGTTCCCCTGGCAAACTGGCTGCGTATTTTTCGCGTAACAATTTTAATTTGTCTGCTGGAGAATCCACTTGTTTAATCATATAAAAAACTCACTCAGCAAAACTTGCACGGAGATACGCCGAATCTTACTTGGGGTGCATTCAAGCCGCATAAAAATAATCGTTATTATCACTATTATCGGTTTTATCGTTATAGACGTTATCGTCTATTGAATACCGCACTTTAGTGATTTTATCGGGAAAATTTATTGCATCGGATCTAGGATTTGAATATCAATTGAAATAAAACTCGTATTATCAATGACATATAACAATCTATTATTTACCTAATTTAATTCTTGCCTTCACCTTGTTACCACATCCAATATACTCAATAGAGTCAAAGCTAATCAGTTTGGCAAATGCCACACCGCGACCGTGAGAATGCATTGCCCGCTTGGGATCTATTTCCATATAGGATGAGGGATCAAATCCTGTGCCTTCATCCTGAATTGTAATGGTGATTTCCTGGTTTTCTTTCTCCAGTTTAACATCAACAGTCTTGCTGCGATTTTCCGCCAATCCAAGACGACGCTCTACTTCCTCACGCCATAGTCCTTTTTCAAGCAGTTCTGTTTTCTCTTGATAGCTAATCCCTAAATTACCGTGTTCAATGGCATTGATAAGCAACTCTGACAGACCGGTGACAATCGCCCTTGGCTTTGGACTGGTATTCGCCAATAGACACGACAGCACCCTGGCTTCTTCCAGAGTACGAAGTTGAAAATGACCAGATTGCATCATATTCATAGAGTTAACGTTATCCAAAACTTCTTTTTGTAATTTTTTATAGCGATCATAATCGCTTACAGCAGTTTCCAGGATAGAAAGCAGTACTTTTCTTACATAAGGCTTTGTAAGGTAATAATAGACCCCGGCTTGAATACCTTCTATAACATGTTCTTCTGAGGACAACCCGGTTTGAAATATGACAGGAATGTTTTTTAGTTCTCCAATATTTTTTATGCGTGCGAGGAGTTCCATGCCACTAAGATGAGGCATTTTACGATCAAGGATAAAAGCATCGAAATGATATTGAGAATCACAAATTGCATCCCATGCCTGTTGCCCGTCCCTTGCCTGTATAATACGGTAATCTTCGCTATCAAGACATTCGACCAGTAAGTTTAAAGACTGGGTGTTATCGTCAGCAGCCAATATTGTTTTTGTATTTTTAACTAGTTGATCCATGCCCATATTCACTTTCTATTTGTACGTTGTCATCGCACTATCTTTGTCATATCTATTTCAACGAGGGAAATATCGTCCATTTGTTCATTCACGCCCAGAAAATCTTGTACTGAATCTCTTAACCGTTCGAAATAGTCAACATCGATATTTCCATCACGCAATAGTTGTGTAACTCTTTTGTCCCCAAATTTTTCACCTTCATCGGATACTAATTGCGAGAGTCCATCGGTATACGCATAGACCTTTTCATTTCCATACAGCGATATGGTTTCAATAGTAGAGTCAAAATCGTTTTCACTCATAATCCCTAGTGGGGGATGCGTTGATGAAATGCTGTTAACCTCATTTTTTTCTGAAGATTTGATACATATATTCGGCAAACCTCCATTCCAGATCCCCAATGTCATTTTCTGGATATCTATCTCAAACAAACTCGCAGCGCAAAATATTTCAGTCGGTAACAAAGTGAACAGTTTTCTATTTAATTCAGTGGCAATTTCCTTGATAGATAATCCTTTATTAGACATACCATAAAAAATATCCGATGCGGGTAAGGCGCCAATGGCGGCCGTTAACCCATGCCCGGTAAAATCGCCCAGCAGTATATGTATACTGCCCGAAGGGATTTGTGTACAAAGCAAAAGGTCACCACAAAAAACCGACGCGGATGACACCCATTTTCTTACGCCGGGAATATCAGACGAACCACTGTTAACAACAGTCCTGAAAATATGCTCTGCTAACTTGAGTTCACGTTGTTGTTGTTTTTGATGTTTTTCCAGCGTCAATTTATGCTGTTGTAATTCAACATTAAATTCACGTATTCGTGACATTGCGTCAATTTTCGCCTTTATTAACTCACTATTATATGGCTTAAACAGAAAATCATCACCGCCGGCATCGATTGCCTTGCGAAAATCTTCAGTACTAGTGAGTGATGATAAAAAAATGATGGGTACAAAATTATCACCGGCTATTGACTTGATACGTCTTGCGGCTATATAACCATCCATGCCGGGCATAACGATATCCATTAAAATAAGATCCGGTTGTTCAGACGTAAATTGCTCAATTGCTGATTCACCATCACTTGCTAAAACCACCTGATGATCAAACCCCCCAAGCAAGATTTCAAGAAATTCCTGATTCATCAGGTCATCGTCGACAACAAGTATTTTCATAAAAAATTCAAAAACCAGTCAAAGTATTTTCAAAAAACAATTAATGAACAACCGCTAAATCACTAAATACATCAAGAAATTGTAAACATCTTAGAGAAATTGACTATGTTAAATTCTTCGAGTATATCCGGTGTACAACGTATAATTTCCATGTTTGCTCCTTCACCCCCGAGGGCATCGCGCAACAATAACAACATACCTAACGCAGAGCTATCTATGTCCGTTACATCGCTGAAATCAAGCACGTATTTCGCATGAGGGTAGTTTTTAGCATACTCAAGGGCACGACCAAAATCTTCATGTGAATCAAAATCGAAACGCCCGCGAATTTTTAATTTAACTTCTGAATTGTCGTTGCTGATTTGAGTTGTTATTGCCATACTAACTCCTGTGTAATTATCTAAAATAGATCTATTTCGCCAACTTCCAGATCTTGCTGTGCAACTGAACGGTGGCTTGATTTTTCCAATTCGTGATATGCCGCCTGTACATGTTCCTTTATTTTTTCACTTGATACCTTATCCTTATATATTTCTGACATTAGATTAGAAACAGTTATTAACCCGTTTGCCTTATTTTCAATATGCGCAGCAAGTTGTGTAACCATATCTTCAAATTGGAAACTCTGTATTGCCAATGCCACTTTTTGGTTTACTCGCATGGCAATATTTTGCGCTTCATCTATCTTGGCATTGTTTTTTTCCTGAATGTTTTGAATGGATTCAGTCATTTCCTGGATACGCTTACGCGAGGAAATGACTATCTTTGTATCACGGGATGCAATTTCATTAGTAATATCTCTCGCCTCTGAAAGACCATCCATGGTTTTATTTAGCACTGAATGTATCTTGTTAGAAAATTCGTGTGATTTACCTGATAATATTCTGACTTCATCCGACACAACAGCGAAACCGCGGCCATGCTCACCTGCTCTGGCTGCTTCAATCGCCGCATTGAGAGCGAGTAAATTTGTCTGATCTGCAATGTGATTTACATCATCGAGTAATGACACAACGGCTTTGGTTTGTTCCCACATTTCATTGAGTTTATAAACCAACTTCATGCTTTCTTTACTGGTTTCTACAATAGTATCTATGAAATACTGTAATGTGTTTTCCGTTTCATCTATAAATTGATTCATCGTGATTATTGATTTATCGCATTCAGCCTCACCACCCGCCTCTTCTTCCACTAGAGAAACCAGCAATAAACGCTGATCTTCAACATCACTGTGCAAACCACTAAAACTCTTGGATAGACCGGCAATCGCATCCTGTAAAACACTTCTTATTTGGGTCGTTGGTTCAATGATGGCCTGAAGCTCTCCCTCAACCTTGCGAGAAATACAGACTGTTTCTTCTTTTAGTATATTAATGTCCTGCCGTTCACTGTTTACTTGATGGAGAAGCTCGTTTTCTCGAGCGCGTATCACGCGTTTCCACCTGATAATTTCCAGAACAAATCCCACTGTCACCAACAATAACGGGACATACTGAGGTAGAGACCCCTCGCTAAAAATGGCAATTGACCAACCACCTGCAACAAATAACAACACAGAAAGTAAAAATAATTTAGCAGATCTATTGGTGGGGTACTTTTTCATTAAAAATCTAAACCCTATTAGCTGCTATTTTTAACGCAACCTAATATCAGTATAACTAGTGCGGAATAAAGAAAGTCTGCTTGGTAGTACTTATCGTTATAATCGCTTTATAGGTCGTCACGTTCCAACATATCTTTAACGTTTGTATTTCACACACGCCTATTAGGTTCTTTAGTTCTTGAATATTTATTCGATAGGGGTAAAACGAGTAATACTGGGATTAAATAAGGTTATTAAGGGATAAGAGAATCAATTATAAGTTATAACAGTTACTTCAATAGATCAAATCCCGGCAGGCTCGCCGCTTTCTTATCGAAGGTCACAGTATGCTCACAGCCGCGATGAATATTTGCTTGTGCGATTAAAGCATCACAAAAGTCGGCATTGTTCGCATCAAATACACGCAACGCTTTCCAGGTGATTTCAATGTTTTCTACAATAAGCTGCTTAGTCGTGAGCAATCCGTCAATAACCTCCCGTAGTTGCTGCTTTGTAACACCATAGCAACGCTGAAGCACCCATACGATTTCGTACAAGGTAATATGATTAATATAACCGGGCGCATCTGAGGTTAGCGATTTTTCGATAAAGCGAGTTACAACAGCGGATTGCTTTTTATCATCTTGAACCAGATAACGGATCACGACATTGGTATCGAGTCCAATCAATCAGCACCTCCCATTTCAACAACCGCCTGATTCATCTGCTCTATCGTGACAGGCTTTTTGGGTTTGCACACAATACCTTTAAGGGCTTGAATATCCTGAGTTGCAGCAACGATTTAAAAAAACCCGTCCTGGATTTCGACAAATTCCACCCGGTCACCGGTACCAATACCCAGTCGAACCCTCACGTCCTTTAGAATGGTGATCTGCCCCTTGCTGGTGACGATTGCGGTTGTCATGAAAGGAAATCCCCCTGCGCTACTGACAAGATAATTCCTTACTATATAGTAAGGCAAGCAGAACTCAAGTATCATGCCCCCTGCAAACCTTTTGGGAGACCTTAACCCGCTGCCGCTAATTTTCTCTATCCTGACGCCATTGCGTTAATTTTTCTAACACTTGGTTCTCAGGGAGAAATTCCTGCTCTAAGCGCCCCCTATTCGTTATAGACAATTTCATGTAAAATTCATGCTCCTCGTTGGTTAAATTCAACGGGGGTTGTTGTTGCGCTTTTTGAGGTTCCGCTACCGCAAATTTTTCACAGTTGTCATCAAAAACAGCTTGGTTCATTAACAAAGCGGTAATATGGGGCTGCGCAGCCCTGGCGCTTGACAACATAAGCAATCCCCAGGTATCCATATCACCCCAATAAGCAAGCTGCTTTTCTTTAAGCCACGGCGCGTTCAACCAGGACAAGTTTAATCCTGCACCCAAGATCGCGATAGTGTCTGATAGCATAGGAAGTTGATGCAGGCATCGTTCATTTTCAACAATAAGGATATGTGAGGCAGGTAGTGCAGTCTCTACTAACTCAGTCGTTCTTATGCGTAATTGCGCAAAGGGGAGCAACCGAACATCAAGTGGCACTATGAGTAACCAGTGATCTTTTTCATCAACAGCACCCAAAAATCGCTCCAATCCCAAATCACTCGCAGCACCATCAAACCTGACATCCAAAAACTGTGTGATCAAGTTTCGATTACGTTCGAAAAATTTACTGTCACAATTTGCAACGGATAGCGCCCGCAGCGGTTTGCCTTGTGCACAATTCGGTAAGAGATCCAACACGACATGTGTTGTCTGAATCACATCTTCAACCGGTTTGGCAATAACCAAATGGCGTTTCCTGATGATTAAACTGTGAAAAATGGAATCAACAGCCCCTACAATCTGTTCCAGTATTTTAAATTCCTGCTTTACTTTGGCATTTGCAGTCGCCGCTACCCATTCACTGGGCGTGTCGATCTGCCAGGAGACAGGTAATGCGATAGGGTCTGATGATTCTATGTATTTCTTTTCCTCCCAAATAACCTGGCCAACGTTTACCTGACGCCACTGCGCGATGTGTTCCCGTACACAGACCGGCTGATCAACAAATAGTCGTGCGCTCGGAAAGCCTATGGCCAGTTGTATAGGCCAGGGATCGGCAGACAAAAGCCGTTGCTCGCGCAGATTCCCATTTTGCCACTGCTTTGTTAGACGTTCGCTTAGCTCAATCGGTGACTTCATACGTCATTTTTTCGAGCTGCGTTTTCGCCTGAACTTCTAATTCCTGCCAACTTAACGATGTCATACTCGCAGACTGTTCCCGGCGATGAATCAGGACAGCGGAACGGGTATGGTCCCGCAATAATCGAATTTCCTTGTTAGGCGTAATAAACAGTGGGTGCAAACCAAACTCACGTAATGCTGAAATAATCCTTGCCGCGACAGCACGAGAACTTTTTGAAAAAGCTTCATCGAGTATAATCGTGCTAAACAACGGCCTGCTGAATCCGCTAGGGCAAAGTGCGTAACTCAGTGAGGCAGTCAGTATATAACTCGCGATGATTTCTTTCTCGCCGCCACTGCCACCTTGTGAACCGGTACGTGTTTCTATTACCTCGCCATCGTTTTTATTGACAATGGATACAAAAAATTGTAACCGGTAGCGCGGATCCAACAACGCCTTTGCGCCCAGCGTTTTTTTTCGATCCACCGCATCGCGTAACAAAGCCACGACATCAAACAGCGCCCGATAATGGGATTCGCCATTGTCTTCTTTTAGCGCTGCGGTACGCAAATAACGTTGCGCTTTTTGCAAGGTTTTCAGGCTTTCATGAACAACACGCCGCGGCTCCAGGCGCAAATAATTGCCGGGCTGAAAATCAACGCGCCGCATCGTCTGATTCAGTTCTTCTATACGTTCTTCGATTTTGTTGACTTCATTGCCAATGTTACTGAGCAGTTGTGTCACACCCTGATCAGACGATTGGTTTAAATACATCAAAAATCGATTTTGTTTTTCAGGTAAAGCTTCTTCGTCCAGGACCTTCAATTGCGCAAGATAAACAGGCACATCGATCACCTCTGTATCTGCTTCAGACAATGCACCCGAGTCAATCGCTTTGGCTTTAATCATTAATTTGCCTAGCTTGATTTCATTGTCGCTCACCTTATCTTTGAGTTTATTGATTTTATCCTGCAGCTTTTCCGTCGCCACACGTTCAATATCGGCTAGGTTGTGAATATCCTGTTCGCTGGGAAGCTCAAAATTTTTGTCTGCGATAACTTTTTGCTCATCATCTAAACCGTCACGCATTCGCTGAAACGCATTCTCTTTTTCTTGCCTCGCTTGATCGCACTGATACTGAAAACGATCCATTTTTTTTTCGTTTTCCTTTGCGCAATTTTCGCTGTCTTTCAGCTGTTCTTTCGCTTTTTCCCAGCGTTCCCGGGCCTTCTCCGTATCAGAATCCGGGTCTAATAAAGATTGTAACTTTTCATGGAACATTTTTAATTGTGTTTCAGCGGTAGAAACGTCAATATCTGCAAATTCCAGCGTACACAGTTGTTCCAGCAGTTTTATATTTTGTTCTATTTGTGCGCAATCGTGTTTAGCCTGTTCAAACGCCTTTTCACTCTGGGTAAGTTCAGATTGGATTTCTATTAAATTCTTCCCCAAGCTGTTCAAACGGTCTTTATTGTCAAACCCAGTCATCCAATCCTGGTCCAGGCGCCTGTGGTCCTGTTTTTCAAAAACGCCCTGCTTGCCGGACATCAAACCTTGTTGCGTCATGGCATGCGCTGTGTGTTTTAACGACTGTGAATCGTCAACACAATGGCGATCAATACCCGCCAGCAAATTTTTCAGGGCTTCGCGATGAATGTGAGGTTTAAAGTTCAGTTTGCGTGTAAAACCATTTTCCCAAAAAGAGGGTGGGCGTTCTGCTACTTTCGCCTCTAATAAGCGCACATGTAATCGATTGTCCCGATTATTTACCCATTGCAATGCGGCTTTCAGACTTTCAGCTGGCACCAATAAGCGTAACCGATGGCTGCCAATAGCACGTTCGATCGCACCACGCCAGTGAGCTTGATCCGTTTTGACTTCAACAAGCTCGGCAATAAACGGCAATTGCTGTTCTTCCAAGTCCAGCGTCTGCGCTAATTCGGCCCGGAATAGGGAAAAATTACCGGGTATATTTGAATCTGGAGACGCGTTTACTTTGCGAATTTCTTCCTCCAGTTCTTTTACGACACCGCGTTGTTGCTGAAAGCTGGCCCCTTTTTCCCAAGCCAGTTGTTGTTTCTCGTTAAATTCCTTTTGTTGCCCCCCCTTCAATTGCTCAGCTTGCTGTTGATTTCTGGCAAGCGAGACGGCGTCAAGTTGATCTTCCATTTTTAATCGGGCAGTTAATTGACGATAATCAGCCAGATAGACCTGACAGGTATTAACAATAGCCTGCTGTTGTTTTATCTGTTCTTGCAGTTGTTCTATGGACGTGCCGCCAAGCTTAAGATAAATTTCATGACATTGTTCGCTTTGTTTTTGTGCCAGCCCAATTTTTTTATCCAGCGTAATCGCTATTTGTTGGCATTGTTCAACCTCCTGCGCAGTCGTATTTTCCCGAATTTGCCATAAACGGTAAGCGTGACTGGCAAACCATTTTGGCAAAATAAAACGTAATGTTTGTTTTTCGTCTAATGATCCACTATTTTTTATATACCGTTGGTATTCAGCCGCAATCGGCATCAGGGACTGCTGTTGTTTGCGGGCGGTTTCCAACTCAGCGTGAATACTGGCCAAATCATCAAATTCCGCTGCCACTTCGGCAGCGCGTTTAAAAGAGGAACGATCATCCAATACCAGTTCACGAAATAATTCATCAATACTATTCAATTGTTTCAAACCGGCCGCCCTGTTTAACAGCGTAAACGCATTGTCACTGACTTCAAAATAACGACGAAGTTGCGCTAAATAGGCTTTTTTAGAATCATAAACCTTGATGTTATCCGCATCCCGGCCCAACTGCTTGAGTGCACGCATGCCCCCCTCTTGCAGTGACTCCAGTAAATCAATCAGTCCGTGTTGTGTACTGAGCGAAAAAATCCAGATGCGTTTTAAATCTGCGGTCGCCGAGCTGCTGCCATCTATCCACAGAACGCCGATAATTTGCACCGTATTCTCGCCATTATTAAAGTACGCAGAAATACCGGTGACGGTTTTACCTGGCCGTAAAATATGATCGTTATCACCACTTTCATTGCCTGCGCCGGTAACACCGCGAATATAGGAAATCAAATCCCGGTCACTCTCGTGACCTCCCGTAGACGCAAGATTATATTTCGGATTTTGGGCGATCAGCGTCATAAACGCATCTACCAGCGTGGTTTTGCCACTGCCTGTCTGGCCGATAATCGCCGTGCCATTTGCGTCTATTTCTGCGCGGTGTAAACCACAAAAGGGTCCCCAGTTATAAAGTTCAAGGTGCGTTAAAAGATACGCAGAATCAACCAGCATGTTTTCCAAACCGAGCTCTTGATAAGTGTTCAAGAGTCCTGCTCCTGAGGTATGTTGTCTGCTTTGCCTTTAAACGTCGCCAAAATATTTTTCAAATTTTCTGGATTCGCGACGTGCGCGATGAGAGGACGAATAGTCACTTGTTCATGTTCATTGATATCCGTGACCACACCATAGCCCTTTAATTGTTCCAGCAAGTTACGTAAGCGTTTGTCTTCACGCGTTTCGCTGCCCAACTCACCAAGATAGGTATTGAGTTCAGGCAACAAGTCATCAAGGTGGATCACCGCCGCGTTATCACCCACACCGACTTCAAGTTCATGGTTCACAAAATAACGGCGTAATATCGCGATCAACAAAGACTGTTCCAAATTTAAGCGTTGTCGCCTCACCAGCGGATGCGACCATTGATCGTCATCTTCGCCCTCATTGTCACTGTTGCTGACAACCACAAAAACCAGACCACGGATATCATCAATTTTTAATGCCAAATCCAATGGTTCGTAAATTTGGTTCAGTTTCTGCTGGTGGATCAACGCAGCCTGATACAGGCCGGGTTTGCTTGCGGATTCCAGTAAGCCATATTTCAAAAGTTGTTGGCTCACTTCTTTTATTTGTTTTAGTGTGTACTGTTGAGATGCGGTATCGTGTTTAGTTTCACCGGATACCGTTAGGTCCTTTACAGTTACAGCGTCAGGCAATACTGGTTCTGATTTTTTATCTTCATTTGATGAAGTAAGCTGATCAAAGATACCGGTCACCATTAACCCTCCACTTCAATGTCTTTGACTGCCTCGGAGGTCAACTCAACGACAGGCACTTTAAAACGCATTGCGTTATTTTTTATAGTGCTATTTTTTATAGTACTGCGAGTACTGTCCATAGCGCCCACAGTATCCATGCCCCCATTTTCTGCGTTCAGGACATCGACAAATTCCGTTTCGCTATGAATAGGGACATCTGCTTGCAATGCCATGTCGAGCCAAAGCACAATGGATTCCAAATCATGAATGGGCGGTATTTGTTTGGCAATATCGGCAATTCCCATCACTCGCTGCTGGGCTTGAAGCAACGCTTTGGTCTCGTTAATTAAACGAATACGATCTAATTCATCAAATGCCGCCCAAAACTCATCATCCATATCGCCCAGATCGGCAACCTGTTGTGCAAAATCCAATTGATGCGCTTCATCTTCATCCAAAGATTTAAAACGCAGGCGTTCAACCAAGGGTAATCCAGAATTCGCTATCGCCACAGGCGGAAGCGAACTGTCACTGCGGCGGATGGTCTGGCTTGCCCAATCAATATCCAACGCTTGTTGAAAAATGTCATTGAGTAATTCACCCACGCGATGATGCTCAGCGGCCAAACCGGATTTAAGAAAACTTTTTACATCGCGCTCACTGCGTGCGCGGGCACGAATAACGGACTCGGATTCTTCAACCAGGCGCATCGCCAGCCAACGAAGTTCTGATAATTGATCCGGTTTCAAGGCTTCTTTTGCACATAGATGGCTGACGATATTGCGTAACTGGTTTTTCATATTATCCAGTTCGACTGTGCGGCTTAGTTGCTGTTGAAAGCTATGAAATACTTTTCCTTCATCCGTTTCCAATAAACTATCATGACTATCCAACAATTTATCGACAATTTTACCGCGGTGATTTTGCTCACTAATAATGGATTGCCGTAAACGTTGGTCAGCCTGACGAAACGAGTCTTCCACACGGCGGAAATCGGTACGCAAACTGATCGCAAGATTGTAAATTTCTCGAATAGCTTCTATCGCTTCGTTTCTGTTTAACACGGGCGCTTTTCCAGCTTTAGCACTGGCTAATTCCCGCTCCAACGACTTGATTTTTTGCTTTAAATGAGCAGCACGAATCTTCGGATCCGGGTTAAGATTAGTTTCGAGACTTTCGATTTCCCGTTGCACCACGGACAAACGAGATGCCGTTGACGTCATAATGCGATTTTCAAGACTCTCGACAAAGCGCAGCGCTGATTCCAGCGCATCTGTCGCTAAAATTTTCCCGTCGCGTTCGATAATCAGCTTTTTTTTGATCCAACTGCGCAATTCCTTTTTGGCTTCCAGGGTGTGATCGTCACTTTTTAATTCAAGATCGCCTGTTTCATGTTGTTCACGCAACACATCGGTTAATTCCAACAATGCCGATTCGAATTCAATACCATCACGATTTTCAGAAAAAAGCGCTTGCAAGCAACTCAATACGGCGGGGCCAGTAGTCGATGCAAGCAACAACCAAGCGGGATGTTGCTGTCTGGCAGAAATATAGGCGCGAGCACGCTGATTTTTTTTATTTTGTATCAGCCGACTATTGTCTTTGCTATGCATATCCATATAAAAAAAGAGTACAAAATAGAAATTCTTTAGAATATCAAAAATTAACCAAATAAAGTGTATCGGTCAATATCATATACCCATTGGATAGGTTTCCCTACTAGAGATACAGGTTCGTCGCCACGCGTATTTTACTTACTAATATACACAAAATCAAGCACTTATGGAAAACAACAGATTGTTTCTCCCCATCAAGATAGCTCAAAAAGTTTAACCTGAATAAATCGGTTGAACCTACTCGGCAACTGCTCCTCGATAACTGCGTCCTGCGTTATTCTACTTACGGGCGTCCTGCCCTAATGCGTTGCTCTAACGTGCGTCCCTGCGCGCTAGTCCCTTGGTAACAATTTTTGCGCCTATTTTTCTCAGTATGCCCAGTAAACCAAAATAACTCCTATCGAAATAGATTTGCTGTTGTTGTACCCTGTTAATTTCTTTGATAGCGTTTTTCATATGTGACAAACCTTTTTCGGGCATGGGGGGATATTGAGAAAAATCAAACTCCTTCTCTAAACCGGGTGCAGACATCCATGTATGCAAAGGTTCGATGGCTTGGAAAACATCACTTTTAAATTTCTCGAATGATAAATCACCACCAATAATGCCCAAGTCTTTATACGTCTGATAAATTTGCTGTTGGTCACGGGTAAATAAACGTGTAATAACACGCGAATAGTCGGCTGCTAATCGTTGCACACATCCGAAGTCTATTAACGCAATGCAACCGTCATCGCATATTAAAAAGTTTCCGGGATGGGGATCGGCGTGTAATACCTTTAGCTCGTGGAGTTGATAACAAAATAGATCAAATATAAGTTGTCCATAGTGATTACGAACAGCCTGGCTTGGTTTTTCTGCCAACCATTGGTCTAGATGTTTTCCTGCGACATATTCAGTTGTTAACACTTTCTTACTGCTATACTGCGGGTAAACTTCGGGGATGCGTATATTCGGCAGCCTGAGATGCTCCGCAAACCAACGTGTATTTTCGGCCTCTTGCACATAATCAATTTCTTTTTCCAGCTGTTTTTGTACGCCGTTAAGAACGTCATCAATTATTTCCCAGCGAGGAAGATAAGAAGTGCCCAGTGAAATCGATTTCATTATTCCACGGACTAACTGCACATCACTTTTAATACTTGCAGCCATGCCGGGATACTGAATTTTAACAGCCAATTGATGATTATCCGATGATAAAGCATTGTGTACTTGCCCTAAACTCGCTGCTGCAAAGGCATTGGAATCAAATTTTGCAAATACATTTTCAGGGGCATTGTTAAATTCCGCCAGGTACACTTTTCGAATATGTGCACGATTTAACGGCGTCACCCGGCTACAGGCTTGAGTCAATTCTGTTCGAATTCCTTCAGGAAGCATGTCCAGTTGCATACTCATCATTTGCGCGACTTTTAGTGCGGTGCCGCGCAACTGCATAAGCGCGCCGATTAATATTTTCCCAATATTTTCTTCGTGTTGATGATCTTGTTGTTTGACTTTTGCAACCGATGATAAGGTTTTTTTACCCAAATGGGTCACATGTATTAGCCCGATTTTGGCCGTCGTCATCGCCACGATGGCCGTGCGTTTATATTTTTTTGTTGGAATATTTTTACGCTTCACTTATATTTCCCCGTCCTATTAGCGTTCAACAAACTTTGTAACAAACCGTTGCCAGGATTGAGAACTCGAAACATTTGGCTTTTGAGCATGAAGCCTAAAAAATCAGTGGTGTGATTGATGATGCCGCTTTTTAGCAACGTCATCATTAAATTTAAGGACAGGTCAATTAGTTGTGTTGTTTCATGGAATTCTTCTGACTCATCCTTGATCCAAAAGTACAATACACCGATCAAATATTCGCACAGCATGTCAGGCAATACACCTTGGAAAGGAAAAGTAGGGATTTCTTCTTTTTCCCAAGCATCATCGAGAAACTGCGCCATTATCGGCGTTAACTCTTTATGTATCGGATTAACATGACTAAACAAAAACATCGGGGATTGATATATCAGCGGAAAACTTTCACAGACGAACTCTCGATCGGCAAGCATATGACTAAGGTAGGTATCCAGCAGCACCTGAAGTTTTTCATGCAGCGCATACTTATCCAGGTCATCGATTTTTAACAACGCGTCCGCCGTATCCTCCGCACAAAGTTCGTAATATCCGGTTAACAATTTTTCTTTGCTAGAGAAATACTTATAGATTGTCGCATCACCGATCTGCGCCGCACGCGCAATCGTACGCATACTCACTTTGTTGTAGCCCTTTTCTCCCATGAGTTCCACTGCGGTTTTTATGATTTTTCGCCGGGTTTGAACTTTTTCTTTTTTGGATATTTTCATTTGACCTCTCAATGGGTAATCAATATCAAAAATAGGTGAAAACACCCCATTTAAAGGACAGTAAGTATCTTTTAAGGCTTGTAGTCAAGAAATTTATCCTATAAAGTATAAATACTATCAATTAAATATAAATATTAGCAAGTTAATGAAGTGTAATTATTATTGAGGTATATCATGAAATTATGGCGATATAGCGGTCTATTTTTGATAGGTACAGGTATCATTCATAACGCAATTGGTTTTGCTGCCGGGTGGGATATGCTGGCCGCAATGGCTTCTGACGGGCTATGGAATACGATCGACGTACCAATTGTTGACGGGGCGAAGCACACCAGAGCAGAGCTACTTTGGTTTTTAATGCTTGGGTTTGCCTGGGTGATGGTGGGCGCGTTACTCCACGGCAATATCCTGAGCAAGAAGATGCCACCAGCCAAAATTTGGGGATGGGCGTTGCTCGCCAAGGGCGTGTTGGTTGCGATCGTATTACCTGCGTCAGGCGCCTGGCTATTTTTACCTCAAGGACTCATTATTCTTCTTGCAAACCCTAAATCTAAATCATAACTAA
>CAZZJI010000013.1:0-7863 GCA_964654485.1 uncultured Gammaproteobacteria bacterium
ATAATGATCAATCATTGCGCCAACATCAAATTAGCTTGCCCAGACTTGAGGGTGTTAATCATTCTATATCGCCGACTGAAGATCCAGCAGTGGTTGCCGCTACCGTACCCGCGAAGATTCCGAGAATTGCCAGTGACCATCTCGCGGCAATCACGTTTACATCGGGTAGTACTGGCCGTCCCCAGCCAAACAAAAAAAACTGGGGAGGCTTAGTCATTGGCGTGCTGTTGGCACAGTCACGGTTTGATGTTAATAAAGCGGTTTCTATTATCGCAACGGTACCCCCGCAGCACATGTATGGACTTGAAACATCCGTTATGCTGACGCTATTAACCGGGTCAATGGTATATTCGGGCGCGACTTTCTTCCCCGAGGATATCAGGGCCGCCGCTGAGAAAATGCCGGAACCACGTCTTTTGATTACAACGCCGGTTCATCTGAAAACCTGTAACGAAGTACTGGCTGATCTACCGGCAATTAAATTTATAATTTCCGCAACTGCGCCGTTAGCGGCGCATATAGCGGAAATGGCAGAAAGGAAGTTTAACACGCAAGTAATGGAAATATTTGGTTGTACTGAAACCGGTTCGATAGCCAGCAGACGCACACTTGATGGTGATCTTTGGCTGCTATACGATGACTTTAAGATCAAGCAAGAGGAAAAAGCATATGTTAGCGGCGCTTATTTAACTGAGCCGGTACCTTTGGCAGATTTGCTTGAAATTGAATCAGATGGGCGCTTCAGAATCACTGGCCGCAGTGTCGATATGGTTAATATCGCCGGTAAGCGCGGATCGATCGCAGACCTAAATCAGAAGTTATTGGAAATTGAGGGTGTCCAGGATGGCGTGTTTTATTTGCCCGACACTGTGCCAGATACGGTGCCGGAAACAGCGCCGGACACAGGCAGTTCGACGCACAGCGCTGGAATAGAGCGATTAGTTGCGTTTGTTGTAGCGCCGGACCTGGATGAAAAAAACATTATAACCTCATTATCTTCCATGGTGGATCCGGTATTTTTGCCGCGTCCTCTTTACAAAGTAAACAGTTTACCCCGCACGGAAAGCAGCAAATTACCCAGAAGCCGCCTTGCGGAATTTTATAATACTTTGAAACAAGCGCAATGAATTTTGAGATTGAAAAATGTATACCTAATACACATCCCAGTTTACCCGGACATTTTCCCGGTAATCCGGTTGTTCCCGGCGTGGTTATTCTCGATGAAATTATCAGCGCTGTTACACATTGGCAGCGTGAATTGGAGATTCAAGGTATTAGCTCGGTTAAGTTTATCTCTCCATTGTTGCCGGAGGAAAAATTCTGCATTCAATTACAAACGCCAAAAGAGGGGAAATTGAAATTTCAATGTTTCGTTGCAGACCGAAAATTAGCGTTGGGTCAATTTAAGGTCAAAGGGTTGTCGCCAGAGTGAGAAGCGAGAACAAGTATGAGTAGAGGATGGTCTCAACAAAAAGAAAAGGGCAGTCCTGTGTTGCTGAAAGGAATATTATGGATTGCAATTAATCTTGGCAGACGAACCAGTCGTTTGCTTTTGTATCCAATCACTTTTTATTTTTTGATCGCAGCACCGTTACAACGACGTGCATCGCGGGATTACTTATCCCATGTATTACAAAAAAAAGTTTCTTTGGGAGATTGTGCAAGGCATATTTTTTGCTTTGCTTCTACAATTTTAGACAGAGTGTTTTTATTGTCAGGTAGAAGCGATTCTTTTGATATTACCGTTTACGGATTGGATGTGCTGGAAAAACAACTGAACGATAAGCAAGGAGCCCTGTTACTTGGTTCGCATCTAGGTAGTTTTGAAGTGATGCGGGCTACTGCCGTGGCGCAGAATAAAATGAAATTAAAAGTGCTGATGTATAAGGATCAAAATGCGTTTATTACCGGATTGCTCGATAGTCTTAATCCGGACGTAGCCAATACAGTCATACCGCTGGGGGGGATAAATTCTTTATTAAAAGTTAATGAAAGTATCGGTAGAGGTGAAATGGTGGGCATACTGGGTGATCGCATTGCGGGGAACGATAAGGTTGTGAGCTGTCGTTTCCTTAACAAAGAAGCCCAGTTTCCAACAGGACCCATGTTGTTAGCGGCATCGTTAAAGGTGCCGGTAATTTTAATTTTTGGTTTATACAAAGGTGGCAATCGTTACGATATTTACTTCGAATTATTTTCTCCTAAACTGGTTGTTGATAAAAAAAATTATGATTCCGAGATTCACGCCTGGGTGCAGCGTTATGTCGACAGGCTAGAATATTTTACCAGGAAGGCCCCTTATAATTGGTTCAACTTTTATGATTTTTGGGCGCGAACATGATGCGCTGCCTGGTTTTGTCAGAAGACTTTATATCAAACTTTATATCAATGAATGGGTAGCAATAAATGCCAAGTCCGTTATTAGCGATTTCAAAATACACATTGGTTAATGCATTAGGGCGAGGTGTAGACGCGTCTTTTTCCCGATTAAAAGAGTCGCAAAGTGGCATTTCACGTTGTGATTTTGAAAATATTGAATTGCAAACCTGGATCGGACGTGCCGCCGGTCTTGAGGAAGAACCTATCGTTGATGAACTGGCGCGTTTTGATTGCCGCAACAATAGATTGGCACTGGCTGCATTGAAGATGGATAACTTTATGCAGGCTGTCGCCGAGTCTAAACATCGTTATGGCGCTGATCGGATTGGTCTGTTTTTAGGCACAAGTACATCGGGTATTAGACAAACCGAAATGGCCTATGAATACGCAGCTACCCACGGGAAACTGCCCGACGACTTTGATTTTTTTTGCACCCATAATAATTATTCGGTTGTTGATTTTAGTCGACGTATTTTGGAGTTACAGGGTCCTGCTTATGCTATTTCAACCGCGTGCTCTTCCAGTGCGAAGGTGTTTGCTGTTGCTTATCGAAATATTATGGCGGGTTTATGTGATGCGGCAATTGTCGGTGGAGTAGATAGCTTGTGTGGAATGACATTGTATGGATTTAATTCCCTTGAATTAGTTTCGTCACAAATGTGCAAGCCATGGGATGTGGACAGAGACGGTATAAGTATCGGAGAAGCGGCAGGATTTGCCTTGTTAGAAAGGCCGGAACAATCTCCAGATTCAGTAATGTTACTGGGTTATGGAGAAAGCAGTGATGCCCACCATATGTCTACACCGCATCCGCAAGGCGAAGGAGCTGTGTTGGCGATGCAGCGTGCGTTGGCAAGTGCAAAAATGGAAGCAAGTGAAGTCAATTATGTTAATTTGCATGGCACTGCAACCAAATCAAATGATAAGTCTGAGGATAACGCTGTCAGTAAAATTTTTGATAACACGCCGTGCAGTTCTACAAAAGGCTGGACAGGCCACACTCTGGGTGCGGCGGGAATCACAGAAGCCATATTTTCCTGTTTGTCTATCGAAAATAATTTTATGCCCGGCACACTTAATTTAAAAAATAAGGATCCTGAATTAAATGCGAATGTTTTACTTGAAAATCAAAATAGAGAGGTAAATGTTGCTATTAGTAATTCTTTTGGGTTTGGCGGTACAAATTGTAGTTTGGCTATAGGTACAATTCAATGAAGTCAGTTTTTATAAATAGCGTTGGTATTATTGGTCCCGGAATTGATAATTGGTCGCACTGCAAAAAAATATTGGCTGATGACGAGCCCAACATTATTTCTGAATTGCCAAAACTCGCCCTTACTATATTGCCGCCGAATGAACGAAGGCGCACGACGAAAATGATAAAGCTGGCGTTGCATGTTGCCAAAGAAGCTATCACTGATGCAGACGTGTCAGCAACGAATGTTAGCTCTGTATTCGCTTCTTCTAATAGTGATTTGGCAATCGTCGATAGAATTTGCAGTGATTTGCTTCTGCCGGATCATCCGGTATCACCCATACAATTTCACAATTCAGTTCATAATGCACCCGCTGGTTATTGGGGTATTGGTACGGGTAGTCGACGCCCATCGACCAGTCTTTCGGCCGGTTTGTATAGCGCTATGGCCGGCTTGATAGAAGCCAGTACGCTGGCATTAATAGAGAGCGAGACAGTTGTATTAATTATATACGATTGCCCGGTTGATGGGCTTCTTAAGGATATTGCGCGAGTAAATTTACCGTTTGCTTGTGCTATGGTATTAACGGCGCAGCAGACAGATACAAGTTTCGCCAGGATACGCTTGCTTGGGTCGACTGATGCACCTTGCAGCAAATTAAAAAATGACGCGCTCGGGTTATTGTGCAGCGATAATGCGGCAGCAAATACACTATTATTATTGGAATCAATTGCGACTACGCATACGGATACTCTCGAAGGTACAGGTACAAGTATCGATGTAGGTGATAATCCAAAAACTGTTTCAATGCCGTATGCAGCTAATCTGCAGTACCTGGTGGCAGTTGAATCCTTGAAAGCAGGTGCGCGTGCTTGATTAAGTTTAAATCTTTGTTTTTTCTTGTATTTCAGCGGCGGCTGCTGTCGCTGTTATTTTAACTGTTATTTTAAGTATGACACGCACACGCATAGAACGCGAAGCGCTTTGCAAGCTTGTTCCGCACAGTGAGCGGATGTGCCTTTTAGACTATGTCGATAGTTGGAGTGATGACTGGATTGTATGTGGCTCCACAACACACCAACAGTTAGATAACCCATTATTACGTGATGGCTTATTGTCTGTGGTACATGCTGCAGAATACGGCGCGCAGGCGATGGCCGTTCATGGAGGTTTGTTGCAACAACAGCATGGAGTAAAGGCAAGTCCGGGATACCTGGCCGCTCTTAGGGATGTGAACTTTTATGTCATGCGTTTGGACAATATAAAGGGTGATATGCGGGTTAGAGCGACCCGTTTAATCGAAAGCGAAACTAGTTTAATGTATGAATTCGAAATCACCATTAATAAGATGAAAATTCTTAATGCGCGGGCAACCGTTATTACAGGAAATATATGAAACGAGCACTTGTGACAGGTGGAAGTGGTGGTATCGGTTCAGCAATCAGTAAAAATCTGGCTGCCAATGGATTTTACGTTTATGTGCATGCAAATCAAAGCCAGGATCGTGCCAAAAAAGTGGTTGATCAAATAGGCAGTGCAGGCGGGGCAGCAGAGGCCGTTACTTTTGATGTAACTCAACTGGAACAAGTTCAGCAACAATTGCAGAAAATTTTGGCACAGGGGCCAATACAGGTATTGGTAAATAACGCAGGTATACATTCTGACGCGCCTATGGCGGGTATGCAACCTGATCAGTGGCACAAAGTTATTAATGTGTCGCTTGATGGTTTTTATAATGTTACTCAGCCTTTGCTGTTACCTATGATGGCGACGCGTTGGGGACGTATTATCAATATCACATCGGTTGCCGGTGTAATCGGTAATCGTGGCCAGGCAAATTATGCTGCGGCAAAAGCGGGCGTGCACGGTGCGACTCGCAGCTTGGCAATTGAATTGGCATCCCGCGGTGTCACAGTAAATGCGGTTGCACCTGGCGTTATTAATTCTGAAATGAGTGCCAGTAGTTTTGATGAGGCTACGATAAAATCACTGGTTCCGATGAAACGTGCGGGCACAGTTGACGAAGTCGCTGCATTGGTTCAGTTTTTATGTAGTGACGATGCTGGTTATATTTCTGGTCAGATCATAGGAATAAATGGGGCGCTTGCCTAAGAACGCTTGCCTAAGAACTAAGTGCTATCAAAGACTCAGTCATACAGATTTTGATGGATTCGACTTAAGTTGATCGGATTAGAGACGGAGAGGGGGACGTATGAACTACGCAGTAGTGATTCCTGCCTACAATGAAGGTACCACCATCAAAGGGCTGGCTGAGCGTTGCTTGCAATTAGTGCCGAATGTGATTGTGGTTGATGATGGCTCAGACGATAATACACGTGATGTATTAGCCGATCTTGACGTCGTGTTATTGAGCAATCAAAGCAATAAAGGTAAAGCAGCGAGTTTGTTGCGAGGTATGCATTACGCATGCGAACACTTTGGTGTCGATGTTATTATTACATTAGATGGCGATGGGCAACACCGTCCCGAAGACATACCGATGTTGTGTTTGATCGCAGAGAAGCAACCTGGCCATATCATTATTGCGGCCAGGTTGTTGAACCAACATACAGCGCCAAAGGTAAGGTTATTCGCAAATAAATTTGCGGATTTTTGGGTGTCGTGGGCTGCGGGTCAACGTATTTACGATACACAATCGGGGTTTAGACTTTATCCTAGAGAATTGTTGGATAAGGTAAGTATATCGCATGATAAACATCACAGTTTTGTCTTTGAAAGCGAGTTGTTAATTGAAGCTGTGCGCAATGGTTATCGATGTATTTCAACGCCAATTGAATCCGTCTATATTGATGGTAGTCGCCCGAGTCATTTTCGGCCCGTTGTTGACATTACTCATATTGTGCTTATGGTTGCTTGGAAAATACTAGCCAAAGGCTTGTATCTACAGGGTTTAAAACGCGTGTATACTGATAAAAAGGAATCAGTTTGTTATAAGTAAATAGCCGTGTGGGTTTTTGCACAAAATAATTCAAATTGAAAGCCTACAAATTATCAAATTGTGTATTGATGTTGTGTTGCAGTTCTTGTATCCATTTATTGTAGTTAGCGTGAATTCTTAATCCATCATATTCAAGATTTTTACTGTTCTTGTAAATAATGCTGAACGCTTTTGTATTATATTTGATATCTACTTCCACTTTTTTTTGATCCGCAAACAGTTTAGCTGTCATATGTCCTGGTGTTATTTCTTCGATTTGCCATTTCGTGGCAGCATTTATGATGGCATTTTTCGCCTGCTCTAATGTGACTTTTCCATTTACTGATACGTACTCGGCATTATCGACAGTGTACATTGGAACTGGGCCACATGCTGCTGTTAAAAGAATTAATATTATTCCCAATAAAATTATTGGTACTAGCGACAACATAGGCTTATTTCGATATTTTTGTTCAACAGGGTTACTCATTTAGATTCATACCGCTGGTTCCCTATGCGTTAGGTTTATTAAATATAGAAGATTTTTTGCTTGGGTTAATAACTATAGATTAATAACTTAAGGTTAATAAATAGTATACCAAAAAAATCGCCGATCAGTGGTATGGAAATCAGAGAAACAAGCAGTTAATAATATCTGTTTATCATCCGACAATATGAACACGCTCATAAAATTGAATCTAATACCTGATAATATATATGGACGCTCGGTTTATAAATCCCGTTTTATCCTCGGTTGTTAATGTATTAACAACAATGGCCCAGCTTGAGGTAAAACCAGGAAAACCATTATTGAAAACGGATGATGTTGCACTAGGGATAGTGACCGGGGTTATTACTATGGAGGGGGAGCAGGCGAAAGGTTCATTAGCCATCAGTTTTTCAAAATCTGTCATATTAGAAATAGTAAAACGTATGCTGCGCATGGAACCTACCGAGGTTGACGAGATGGCGCTGGATTTGACTGGTGAGATGGCTAATATGGTCATGGGGGGTGCAAAAGGAATCCTGCAGGAGGAAGGCTATGAATTTGGGATGTCATTACCTGAAGTATTATCTGGCGAAGATCATATTATCAAACACCCATACACTGGTCCGAAAATAATATTACCATTGCAAACCGATTCCGGTGAATTTTATATCGAAATTTGCTTTGAAGAATAGTTTAGAAGCTTGTCGGAATTGGGTGATCGTTGCGAGAGAAAGCCATTACTGGGCGTAGCTGAACCAGCACTCTGCTATTGTGGCTTCCCAATCGGGGTCATGGTAAAGAATACAATCCTGTACTGCGGAGCAATATTCACCTTATATTGGAGTGGAAACTTTTGAGTA
>CAZZJI010000013.1:7963-20619 GCA_964654485.1 uncultured Gammaproteobacteria bacterium
TTTTGAGTATTTTTTGAGTACTTGCCGGATGAGCGATTAATCACTTGATTGTATATTATTTAAACAGTTTTTTGTTAATACTCTTTTAGTTCAGTTGCATAAATATAATCTTGATCAGTCACAATTTGCTTATTCGTTTCATATTTTGCTTTAATTTTGACTTATAATAATCGTTCTTGTAAACCGATTTCGGAATCAGCATGATTATTCATATCGACATGGATGCATTTTATGCGTCAGTGGAAGAACGAGAGCGGCCGGAGATTGCTGCGCATCCGGTGATTGTGGGTGGTTCCGCCGCCAGTCGTGGTGTTGTGTCTGCAGCAAATTATAAGGCGCGCCAATTTGGTGTACACAGCGCCATGCCAACTGCACTGGCAATTAAACGTTGCCCGCATGCTATTTTATTGCCAGGAAACATGTCGCTTTATTCAGACGTGTCTCGCCAGATTCGATCTGTTTTTGAACGTTATACGCCAGTGATTGAACCCTTGTCACTGGATGAGGCCTTTTTGGATGTCGAAGCCAGTCGGCGTTTATTCGGTGATGCAGTTGAAATTGGAAAAAAAATTAAACAGGATATTAAAGGGGAACTCGCTTTGGTTGCATCTGTGGGCGTTGCACCCAATAAGTTTTTAGCAAAGATAGCATCTGACTTAGAAAAACCTGATGGATTTGTTGTGGTGGACCCAGAGAATATTCATGCGTTTCTGGATCCATTGCCAGTAAGTAGAATATGGGGCGTCGGTAAGTCAACGCTCGAATATTTGAATAGCATTAACGTATACAATATAAAGGAACTACGTGAATTACCGCACTCAATTTTGCAACAGAAATTCGGCAAGCACGGGCCACGGTTGAAGGAATTAGCGCAGGGCATTGATGGTCGTCTGGTGGTTGCAGATCATCAAGCCAAATCCATTTCGCAAGAAGAAACATTTGCCAATGATATTGAAGATCATAAGATACTACGGGCTCATCTGTTGAAACTGGTTGAGCAGGTTTCGTGGCGCTTACGGCAGGGCGATCTATTTGGTCGCGTTGTGCGACTCAAAATCCGATTATCGGATTTCAAGACGGTCACTCGATCTGTTACATTACCGAATCCCACGCAAACCACACAAAGTATATGGAAAACATCAGCGGCCCTGTTGGATGAATTTTTGTCTGGGTGTAACAGGCCGATAAGGTTAATAGGCGTTGGCATGAGTGGATTTGATGATCTGGCGAATCAGCAGGATTTGTTTGCGGATAGGTTTGAACCTCAGAAGAAAATTGATTTAGTCACGGATCAAATAAACGAACGATATGGGTCTGACGCTTTGAGGCGAGGGTTATTTAGAAACTCTTCCCTGGCAAGTGTTAGGAAAACAAAGGTTTCCGGGTCATAGTTTATACTAACGGCCTGATTGTAAATTCGACTATGTAAAGAATGATTAAAAAAATGAGTAATAAAATTGCTTTTGATTCTGCATACAAGCTTCTAAATCGTTCTGTGATCCGATTTAAGGATCGGCCAGTTGGAACGGTTGCTGCACTTCAATCAGACTCATTGGTTGCGGTGAATTATGCAGAGTGTTTTGTTCGCGATTTTGTTCCCTCTGCCTTTGTGTTTTTAATGCAAGGTGAAACTGACATTGTACGCAATTTTTTACAAACCGTTTTAACTTTGAGCGCGCAACAGCCTGTCATGAAAGGTCATGAAAGAGCGATGGGCTTAATGCCGGCAAGTTTTAAAATCTCCAAAGATATTGATAATAAAGATCATATCATTGCGGATTTTGGCGAGCGTGCAATTGGGCGGGTGGCACCTGTGGATTCTGCCATGTGGTGGATGATATTGTTGAGAATCTATGTTTTGAATACAGGAGATCTGGAACTGGCACATAGCCCTGCATTTCAAAAAGGCATGAGGCAAAGTTTACAACTATATCTTAAAGAAAGTTTTGAAACATCTCCTGCGATGTTAGTTCCGGACGGATCATTTATGATTGATCGTCGTATGGGTGTCGCGGGTCATCCTTTAGAAATCCAATCTCTATTTTATGGTATGTTACTTGCCGCAAATGAATTATTAATTAACAATGATGAAAATGAATCAATACTTGCAACTGCAAAGCACCGCATGCAAACCTTACGCTCTTATGTGCGTATCTATTATTGGCTGGATATCGGACGCTTAAATGAAATTCACCGTTTTGGTGCTGAAGAATTTGGTCCGGACGCAAAAAATTTATTTAATATTTATCCTGAAACGATACCAGACTGGATAGACGGTTGGTTGCCGAATGGGGTGGGTTATTTTATTGGTAATCTGGGTCCAGGAAAGATGGATTTCAGGATGTTTTCTTCGGGGAATTTACTGGCGGTGTTATTTGGGTTGGCAACTGAAGATCAGGCAACCCAAATTCTTCAACTCTACGATATGCATTGGGAAAATTTAATTGGCAATATGCCGTTGAAATTGGTTTACCCTGCTTTATCTGGTAATGAATGGTCTATGTTGACCGGCAGCGATCCTAAAAATGTTGCATGGTCTTATCACAACGGTGGAAGCTGGCCTATGCTTATTTGGATGTTTGTCGGTGCGGCGATACGGGCAGGGCGAGATGATCTGGCTAAAAAAGTAGTTAATAAATCATTGCATCGATTACATCAGGATGAATGGGCGGAATATTATGATGGTAAGCGGGGGGATTTGATTGGTCGTCGCGCTAATTTAAATCAAACCTGGTCAGCAACCTCGCTTATCGTCGCAAACGAATTAATAGAAAATCCGAATAGTGTGGCGTTGTATGAATCGCTCATCTTTTGATCTTTTGAGAAGTAAAGTGTTAGGTTTAAAGATCGAGCAAAGGTTGGTGATTATTATAGTGTGAAACATGCACTGTGCCTTGATCAAAATCTTGTTCGAATTGATCCTGGTCGGGCGTTATTTCTTGAATTATCACTAAGTAGCTCACAGCTAAATCCGATTTTTCCGTATCAGCGGGGTAGCAAGTAATCATTGTCAACATCGATGATTGCTCAATGACAGGCAGGATTTTAGGTTGTTCTTCTATAACTTGTATACCGGTGATTCGAAATAATTGTTGTATATTACCTTCATTTTGAAATACCAATTTATCGCCGATATTTATGTTTTTCAGTTGTCCAACATGCGTATCGCATTTTTGGCTGATAATTGTTTCCGGCGTGCTGTAATCAATGATATTAGGTTTGTCTGTCTTCTCTAAGCTTAAGTTAACGCTATTGTGTTGAGGATAAATGGAGATATTGTCTTGCGCTTGGGCGTTGGCAGATAATAATAAGATAATCGCGGATAAAGCCAGGGACGCGAGTAAACCAACGCCCAAACAGGCTGCCAGACCGATGCAGGTGTCTCGTGCCGTAAATAGCGGTGGGCAGTTATCTACCTTAATTTCGTTGTCTTTAGTACACTGGCTCATAATTTCATCTGTCCGTGTGGTTTATTTATTTAACTCTAATTATTTAATTTATTTAATCCAATTGAACGCATTCAACTAACTTGTTCCCGATTGGTTCCAAAAGTGCCATCCTTGGCGAGTTAGAGGCTTGTGGATCCAGGGGATATCATCCACTGTCTTATTAAAGTTCATGGAAGTGGCAATAATGTGGATCGATTCTGGCAAGATAACGATCAAATATGATGAATTATGGCATATACACGTATTTAAAATATGGCAATAACTTATATGCTAACCTTATGTTTACTATAGTGTATTTGTTTTAGATTAAGGAGATAGTCGCGTGAGAACAATAGCAATTGTCGAAGATGAAACTGCATTGCGTGAGAATTATACAGATGTGTTGACAAAACAGGGGTATCAAGTGGATGCCTATACGACAAGGCAGCAGGCTATGGAGGCGTTTGATAAACGTTTACCCGATCTTGCTCTACTGGATATTGGCTTGGAAAATGATGTGGATGGTGGGTTTGAGTTGTGCCGGACATTGCGGAATCTATCAAGTTCAATGCCGATAATTTTTTTGACTGCGCGTGACAGCGATCTGGATGTCATTTCCGGGCTTAGATTGGGTGCAGATGATTATCTGACAAAAGATATTAGCTTACCGAATTTATGTGCGCGAATATCTGCATTTTTCAGACGTGTTGAGGCATTAAAAGAACCCGGTACCGAGGAAACCTTGATTCAACGCAACCAGCTTACTATGGATATGAATCGTTATTTGGTTAAATGGAACGGTCAATCGATTGATTTGACGTTAACAGAATTTTGGATTGTGCATACCCTTGCGTTACACCCAGGTCACGTAAAAAATCGGGATCAATTAATGGCTGATGCAAAAATTGTCGTCGATGATGCAACGATAACTTCGCATATTAAACGTGTTCGCAATAAATTTATAACGGTAGATAAAGCCTTTGATAGCATCGATACCGTGTATGGAATGGGATATCGATGGGTGGAGGTTTAACATAAGGTGTCCTCTATGTCATTGCGGCAGCGATTAGCAATAAGTATACGAAGTAAAATACTACTTGTTTCGTTAACGCTGTTGGTCATTCCTGGGATTGGTTACCAATATATTAAAGAAATGGAGGCGCACCTGCGCACCGGGCAGGAAGAGTCACTACTGGATAGAGCACGTATTATTGCCTCTATATTAAATGAACAACCAGAGCTGTTTAAAGCCGGTGAAGATGTCGCGCCTACCGTTAAGAAAGGGCAGAATTTATTTGTTCGGCCTCTGCTATCACCAATTCAACTCGACGGGTATATTGAGGATTGGATTCCGTACAAAACCCGAATGCAATTCTATGGATTGAATCATCTCATTTTTAGCAGTGGCCAATATAACCCTGAGTCAATATCGTTTCGCCATCAAGTCGGAAGCCACAAAGGTTATCTTTACGCTTTATTTGAGGTGACTGATGATCAGCTTGTGTATCGACAACCAAACAGCCTGCGTTTGGATCGCAGTGATCATTTGCAAATTGCCATGCAAGACACAAACGGTAAATTTAATCGCTACTTATTGACTACACAGTCCCCTGGTTGGGTTAATGGTTATTTAATGCCAGCAGATCCCAAAAATCCTGTTCCTCTGAAAACAGAAGTGCGTATTAAGGGTGAATGGCAGGAAACTGAAAACGGATACAATCTAGAAATGCGAATCCCAATTTCGATGATAGGTGACAAAATAGGGTTTGCTATTCTGGACGTCGATGATGAACAAACACGAAAAATAAGTGCAATCATTAGTACCGCGGGTACACGTAAAGTAGAGGAAATGGGCACTATTGTTGTACCTTCGCCAGAAATTGAAAAAATTCTTAAGCGTGTGGAAAGTCGCTCATCACGAATTTGGGTTGTCGACAGAAATTCTCGTGTGTTGGCGATCTCAGGTAGCCTGGTAAAAAAAAATAAAGACATAAATCTGCTCGAAAAAAACCAGAGTGATAATGCTCAGGAACAGTCAGTTTTGCCAGGGTTGGTCAGGCTTTTTTACCAAATGATTCTTAAACAACCGGCAACTGAGTTCGTTGATGATCTTTCGACAGCATCGAGTTTGGAAGGTCCTGAAATGGAATCAGCGGTTAACGGTAATCCTGCAACCCGCTGGCGGCAGACGTCGGATCAGCGCGTTAATATACTTAATGCTGCGTATCCTATTAAATCAGATAATAAAGTGGTTGGTGCTGTGGTGCTGGAACAAACCAGTAACAGTATATTGCTGTTGCAAAATAGAGCGATGGAGATATTGATTAATCAAAGTTTTTTGGCTTTTTTATTTGCTGTCATCATCTTGCTGACGTTTGCAACCCGCTTGTCAATGCGGATTAGTCGATTGCGTGATGATGCGGATAATGCCATTGGCAGCGACGGCAAAGTTAAAGGCTCGGTTGTAAATTCCAAAGCGGGTGATGAGTTGGGTGATTTGTCGCGCAGTATTTCTGGCATGCTGGATCGACTTTCACAATACAATCGTTACCTTGAGACGATGGCGAGTAAACTTTCCCATGAGTTGCGCACACCCATTTCTGTTGTGAGATCTTCACTTGATAATCTGGACCTTGAAAATCTTGATGATGATTCTAAAAAAATAACAAGTCGCGCCAGGGAAGGGGTGGAAAGGCTGAGTAACATTATTACACGCATGAGCGAAGCAACACGTCTGGAACAAACGTTACAGCAGGAAGAGCGTGTGGATTTTGATATAGAGACAGTGGTAGAGGGCTGTGTAGAGGGTTATAAGTTAGCGAATCCAGATCAACAATTTGAATTTATTACTGAGAATCGAGATCAACCTTTGTTGATAAATGGGGCGCCAGATCTAATCGCACAAATGCTGGATAAGCTGATCTCAAACGCGATGGATTTTTGTCTTCAGGATACGCCGATTGTGGTGGAGCTGGTGAGGAAAAACAAAGTGGTAAAATTAAGTGTGCTTAATCAAGGCGCCACTTTGCCAGAACAAATGCAAGGTAGTTTATTTGATTCGATGGTCTCCATGCGCGAAAGTCGTGGCGAGGAACCACACCTGGGTTTAGGTCTTTACATCGTAAGAATGATCACAGAATTTCATCATGGAAACGTAACGGCTAATAATCGTGATGATGTGGACGGTGTTGTTTTTAATGTTCTTGTCCCGCTGGTTAATGGTTGACTATAGGTTGCTAAAAGAGACAATAGTTGTCTTAAAATTTATATTTAAAGAGTCCCATCATATGTTAATTGACTTCTCTGATTACAAGCGATCCGCTCAGAGAATATGCACAAGGATTTTTGGTTGAGGCTATTGATGCTTCTTATGCGCTTGGGTTTATTGCCCCGTTAGTGGGAAGCATAGTAAATCCTATGATGATTTAAGGCAGTAGGAGAGAGCAGCTGCGCCCTATGCAGCTGCGTTAGATTTTTCTTCGATATTTTGATTTTCTTCCTCAGTCATTTTACTTTCCAGGTATTGCGCTTTGAGAATTTGTTTTTTCTCGCAGTCAACAAAACGCATAAGGATTTGTCTTACTAATGGCTGATAACTCAGACCATGTAGCTCTGCAATCATCTTCATATCTTCAATTAATGATTTTTGTAAGCGTATAGAAATCATCTGAAGTTCTAATGATTCATCTATTGCATCTTGCTTAATCTCTTCTGCAATTTTGACGAATGTTTCGTCTTGACCTAATTTTCCTGACTCCCATGCTTCTGAGGTACTTTCTATTTTAGATTTAGTCGCCATAATTTTTCTCCATTTTTGAGAAATATACTTTCTCTATTAACCACGAATACACACTAAGTTATTATTTACAATTTGGGTGCGTATTTCTCATAGATGCGTTTCTCTTTAGCATTTGCCCAGTACGCTGTTTTTATATGAATATCTTTGCCGTCGGTAGATTGCATAAATACCACTTTAAGTTTTTTACCATAGTCAGTTTCTGCAATAAACCACTTTGTAGGAGGGTCAGTTTTGTGATCTTCACGAGTATCCTCAAGAAAAGCACGATCCCTGCTGGCAAAGCATTGAATAACCTCGTATTTGCTAACACCATGTTTTTGTAAAAGTTTTTTGCTAACAGAGCTTGATATCACTAAGGCCATTTCCGAAATATACCATAATGCACTTACTGTGTATATACAGCTGTATATACACAAATATGTCGGCGGTGTTACTGGTAACATTAGCTAAATTTATATGTTTTTGAGGTAAAACAAGGGGGGGATCGGAACAAATTTTATAACCAGTTGATTGTCAATAACAGAACGCATTTGGAGACTGCTAAATTTTGGCAAAAAAATTCCCGAACACGGATATGAGTGAGCTTACTGGTGTTTTGTCTGACACCAGTGAAACACCACGAGTTAATGATTGACTATTAATGAGCCCCTGAAAGTATAGATTCCCAGCGATGACTGTATGAATAGATCATGTTTTCGGCTGCGTTGTAGGTTACGGTGGGGCGCTTAATGTGATGATAGTAGTACTAGCCTGTCCAAAATATCCGTCAGATTCTTTTCCAAAAGTGTGTAGTGTCTCTTTAATATTATTCAATTTGTCTTTTAATAATATGAATCCATTTTTCAGCGTGATGCCTTTTAGTGTTGGAAATGATTTATCATTCGCAAAGGCCCATAGATATTCAGTGCCAAACGGTTTACTAACCACAAACTTAAAAGGCGAATCGGCATTCGGTACGGTAAAAAAATCGCCTGCCTGGAAAAAATTATTACTGGATAACTTATTAGGAATAATCTGGGTCAGGTTACCCGCTGCATCTTGGTAAATGACGAGTATAAATGCATCACGGTCAAGGCTTAAATAAAACGAAATAATGTCGCCTTCTGTATATGTTTGTTTGTCGCCGAGGTGAGAGGTAATGTCAATATTTATGTGTTGTTGATGGGCGTTGTTTTCAGGTGTTGCTTGCGCTTGCGCACAAATGAGAATTAGACTGGCGAGTGCTGCAACAAGTGTTGCCATATAAGTGAACATCACAACGAAAAATTTAACCATGATTAATAATGAGCATTGTTATTTGCAACATTGTTATTTGCGACATTGTTACTTGCAGCACTGTTACCCGCGTTGTTACCTGAATGTATAGTTATATCTAAATAATAAACCACTAATATCGTGAGTCTGATCAGGTGCAGTATCATAATCAAACTCCCTGCTTTGTGATTTGATGCTCAACGATAATGCCATATTGGTCTCTAAAATATACGAACCACCAAATTCTAATGAAGCGCCTCTTCCATCTCCAATTTCGGTACCTGATGGTTGCGAGATTTTTAATGGAATAACTCCAATAGAGCCATAAATAGTCCACTGGGGAGTAAGTGCATAATTTCCATTAACCCCCAGGCCTAAGCCAGTATATTCAACGGCATAATCTTCATCCTTCCAATCATTTTTAATATTCTGCAAGCCGGTAAATATAGAAACTCGTGGAGTTATTTGATAACCAACTATTAGATTGAGTTCAGTGCGTTTAATTGTTGTCACCGTACTTGCAGGATTAGGTGCGGTTGGTCGGTCTGGTGCATTGCCCTTAAATCTAAAACTACCACCGGCCACGCTTATACCACCGTAATAATTCCTATAGCGTAATGTGAAATCAACACCAATCACACTTGCGTCAGCATCAAATTTACTGTTATTAGAATCATTGCTGCCTTCCCAGGTTGTAAATTTATGTCTGGCGCCTAAATTCATGTCGAGGGATGACTCTGTCAGTGCTACGTTTGCGAGTACTGTGGCAGGTGATAATAACATTAAATTTACGATGACTGCTTTGATAACATATTTTTTTATACTCATTTTATACAACCTATGACTATATCGTTAAAGTGTTGGTAAAGGAATAAATGCTTTCTTGGGCTTTACTACACCTATGGGCTTCTTTTGAGCCGGTATTTCTATTGTTTTTTTGACTTCAATAGGCGTTGCGTCCGCAGTTGGCGACACTTGTACGTTGACCTTGATTTTTTCTTTATCAATCCCTTTAACATCAATGGCTATTTCCATTTTAAAAAAAATAAATTCGCCAAGTTCATCACCGGCACCTTGTAATACGCCGGTCTCAGGGGTTTGGTCGACATTGTTTGCAACTGCTTTTTGTACATTTGTTGATAATTCGCTTAGTGTAATGAGTGGACGATCATTATTCTTAAGCTCATTAATTAAGAAATACGTGAATGGTGAGTGGCCGGAGTTCCGATAGTTGTCGTCGACAAACTCTAAACCGCCGGCGGACATAATTTGCACGCTCTTTTTAGTCGCTACTTTTTTATAATACCGTTCTACATTTGAGGTAGGGGGTATACCGCGTGATGCCGTTCTAAGCAATGAACCGCTAAAGCAAGAGTCAGAAATGAGCAGCGTATGTTTTACACGCGAAGAAATAATACTCATTTCATCCCGGATGGTGGAGTTTCTTAAAAATGTACTGTCATCGGTTCCCTCAGCGTCTGTGGGAATCCAATATCCCTTGTTGGTGTCGGTGTCCAGGAAACCATGGCCGGCATAATAAAGTAATACACTGTCATTTGAATTTACGCGTTTTGATAATGCCGTTAAGGCGCGTAAAATTTCGCTACGTGTTGCGTTGATTAGTAGTTCAATATCAGTAAATCCATATTGGTTTTTTAACAAATTGGCAACTGATTGAGCGCCGAAACTGGCCGTTTTTAATGAAGGCCATTTACCCTTTGGGTCCCGGTAATCATTGTTTCCAATAATTAGCGCACGAAAAGTACCCTTTGAAATTGGTAAAGTTGACTGAATGCTTCTATTAACGGGTTGCATGTCGATTCCGCGATTTTGTGCGGAGACAGAAAAGGGGGTGAATAATAAAAATATGCAGACAAGGCCACATTGAGCCAGTAAATTTTTCTGAACATTCGCCGTTAGCTTTTTATAGAAAAGTAACCTGAACATTATACGAACGCCTCCGTCACTGATTATTACTTGAATCTATTTTCGTAACATTAATTTATAACATCGGTATCTGCGACAATAAAGCCACCTTTGGTTTCAAATGAAAAATTATCAGTTGTTTTTCCAGTGATCAACCATTCATAACGCCGACCGGATTGCAGGCCCGAGTCTAAAAACACGGCTTCTTCGGTTTTTACTTTTAATTCACCGATAAGTTTTTTATCGGCACCGTCGATCAAATATAAATTGATAATATAACTGCTGGCATTGGTGATCGGTGACCATTTCATATGCAAGCTGTCATCTTTCTTCAATGCAACTGAAATTGAATTAAAGGGTTCCTGTTTTTGGTTTGCATTTTTATAAAAGTCATTAAAAAAACCGATACCGGGAGGCACCACTTGACCCACTATATCAAATACAACAAGCGGATTATCCTGGTATGCAACTAATGTTATATCGGCCCTTTTGTCTGAAGCGGGGAAAAACATCAAGGTCAGCGTAAATACAAAGGTAGCCGTAACCGGTATGCTTATCCAAACAGGCGGTGCCAAGGTCAGAAAATCCGTGATTTTCTCAATTAATCCCTTGCGGGGAGGCTTGTTTGGCTTGGTTGTTTTTGCAGCGCTATTTTTTATATGGTTTTGTGGGTGAGCCTGATCAATGTGCGGGGTTACTTCTTTATAAACGGTACTGTTCAAATGTCTATGCATCGCGGCGCTGTGGGTCGCAGCGTGTAAGGCCGATTTCAGTTCATTTTGATTATCTAGTTCCAACCCAGGTTTCAACTCTGGTTCTAGAAAGCGAGGCAAGTAATGGGTAATGTTGTGGTTAAGTTTTGTTAATTTCATCGTTAGGTTTCGGCACTCAGTGCATTGGCTCAGGTGTTGTCTGAGCACATTAAAGTCAGTTGATTCAGGCGTATCAATATAATCTGCTAATAGCGCTGTAGATGGATGTGTAGATTGATTCATAATTATATATTCCGTTGCATAATTAATAGGAGACGCGCAATCAGAGATTATTTGAATAATTTAGGATAATCCTAAATAAATCAGTTGAACCTACTCGGCAACTGCTCCTGCGTTGCTCTAACTACGTGCGTCCCTGCACGAGTGCGGACGCCTAATGCACAGAAAATAAAGGACTTTTCAGAACATGTTGAACTCACCGTATGGATGATACGCCATCGTCCAACATAACCTGAAAAGCCCTTTATTTTCTGCACCTTAGTCGCCCTCGCTACGCTTCAACTGATATATTTAGGATAATTGTTTATACAATCATGCATTTGTAACTTTATGAAATATCGAGTAATTTCGCTAACCGTGCTAGCGTTTTTCGACGGAAATAATACAATTGCTGGCGATTAGTTTTACTTGCTGATATATTTTCATTCAATCGAATATCTAGTTTTTCCAAGGCGCTGAGAATATCGTTGGCGTCTTGTTCTTCGATCACCATCGCTTCAAGAATATATTGCTCAATAGGAGACAATAGTAGCCAGGCGTCTTTTAACCTCAAGTTTTCATCTATTTGTTCCGGTGACAGGTCACTCCAGGCAATATCGCTTTGTGATCCTCGTTCTTCCTGATCGTCACTGGTTTCGGTCAATGAAACCGTATTAGGTGGGTCGAGTAAGTGCAGTCGACTTCGTTGAGTCAGTTCAATGATAATACGTTGTGTAATTGCATCGACATCGATTTCGCTCATTGCCAGTTTTTGTGCGATAATTGGCGTTTTGTCGCCACTGCGAAGCGCAAAAAATATTTTGGCGGCGTTTGGATGCATGTCCTGTATATATGTAGGTACATGCACTTTTCGTCCGAATCGCCAGTCTTTCCAACGCTCATAGAACGGAAGTGAATTGGCAATCTGAAAAACATATTGCCCTAAATGTGCATCGTTTCGTCCTTCAAATTTTCTTAGTCGATTTGCGCCAGTGAGATCATTTAGCATCCATCCATAACTGGCATTACCCCATTCACATAAAAAAGTCCCGTTGGCGGGTGTTCCCCATGCGTTTGGAAGGGAGCACGCATACAGGTAACGATTTTCATTACAGAAGCGTTTACAAAAACGTTCTGTTTGGTAAGTGATAATCGGTTCTGCAATTTTATTAACTTTGGTGCGTGCGACTTTATCACCGTTAGCCGCTTTGACTGCCAGTTCGACGTTACCGACTACATCGCTATCATTGAAATTGGTGTTCATAGATAGAAGTTCAT
>CAZZJI010000013.1:20719-56312 GCA_964654485.1 uncultured Gammaproteobacteria bacterium
GTTCATAGATAGAAGTTCATAGATAAATAGTATAGTCGATTATTCTAATGATCGGTCTTGCGTTTTTCACTAAGCGGGATCATATAAAAACCAGCCCGCTATTTTTCCATTTATTATATGTAACGCCAATCCAATAGCATCATAGGCAAGGTATTTGCCTGTTACCATCTGCATATATCGAGATGGCATACCCAATGTTTTCAGAGGCCTGTCGGATGTATCTCCTAATCGAATGTTACCTATTTTTGAAGATTGACCTGGACTTTGCCAAGCACCGATAACTTTTTTGTCGGGGCCAGTGACAATTCTTGCACCACTGTCAAACCGGTAAACGTCAAGTTGTTCGCCTTCAAGCCATATTACGCTTTTACTTATATTGTTACTTGCATTGTTACTTGCGTTGCTAAATGGGGCGTTTTCCCCAGGAATAGTATCGCCGGGTCGCAGTGATTGTACTAATGGGTGATCCATTTTATAATTATAGGCTAGCGAATTGGGTCGTATTTTATTAAGTGCTAGCTGAAATAATATACTATTGCCTTTTTCTTTGGCATTTCGTGCCAAATTTTTCCATAAAATGGTTGATTTATAATTTCTGTCCAAATTATCCAGTAGTTCAGAATAATTATAAAATACAGAATAAATTAACAAATCCTTTGCAATCGCGGTCGTCTCTGGAACTCCTTTGTTAATTTGCAGCATTATATTTTTAAATGTGGATTGTGCTTCAGTTGTTTTTCCTTCAATAGTATTGATCATCGCAATCAACAAATCAGCAGATAGATCGTCACCAAATTTTGCAACAAATTTTCCCTGAACCACGCCTCTCGCCATGTAGGTGTTATTGTCGATAAGGTAACTCATTGCGAGATACAAATATGTTTTACGGTGTGTTGGTTCAAGGCGTATTGCTTTTTCAAAATAATTTATCGCATTTTCTATATAACGAGAAATTTTCTTTTTGTGTTGCAGTGTGAGTGCATCATCTGCGCCGCGTTTGGCTTCACTGGATTGGTTTTTCACTGGTGTTGCGTGAGACGTTGCATCAAGCATCATCGGGTAAAAAAAATCGGCGCTGATTATGGCGCCACTGGTGATAAGGGATTTTTTTAATTCCACAGCTTGTGCCAGGTAGCTCAGTCCAATATTGGAATGAACAGCTCGGCTTGGGTAATCTCGGCCATATGCTTGAAAATAACGCCTTGCTTGCCGATATTTTCCGGCAATAAAAAATTGTGTACCCAGTTTAAAAAGTGTGGCTTGTGTGGCTACATTGACTAGTTGAGTGCGTGTCCTCAATGCGCGATATTTTGCTTTATTGCAGGCGGGTTTTATTTGACTCGAATTGTTGCTCAAGTTGTTGATAGAGCAGGAAGTTTGCCAAAGATTTTCTACCCATACTGTAAAAAAATCTTTTTTGTCAATAATTTGGTAGGGGTCATAACCGACTGTTGACATCAAAATCAGACCATCATTATCTGCCTGTGCTTCTCGTCGTTCAAGATCGATAATTTTTTTATTATTCAATCCACTGGTTATTTTCTTTTTTAAATCAGGTGTTAAATCTGGAGATTGTGTACCTACCATTCTAAAAAATTTTTGATGCCAAAGGTCGTCCACCCGTTGATGTGCAAGCTCATGAGCTAAAACAAACGCGAGCAGATGACTGGCGCGATCTTTACCAAAACTGTTGCATATTTCTATAGCTTGCTGGCTTAAAAGGATATTTCCATCTGCTAAAGAGGCTGCCCAGGGTCCTGCGGTAGAACGAACGACGTATAGATTGGGTTCAACACGTGAATTGTCCCAACCTCGCAACAGGGTAGCGAATACCTGATGGGCAATTGCTGCAGCAGCATCTTTTTGGGGAGAAACTGTAAACGGCTTCCAGTAGGTAATTGATTGGGTTGGGTCATTTGGCGGCGTGATGGCCGCAGCGGATTCGGTTTCATTTGCCGCGCCCGCGGATGTGCCAAGCGCTAAGCTCAGGCCCAGGGTTAACATTGCTTGCACCACTACTTTTAACATATTGTTCAAAAATATCAATGAGTTACCAACCAGTTTTTTTATACACTGTATCGACTAACTGAGATAAACCGTTAGATACATTGTATATAGATTAACTAGACACAAAATTCGTCAATATTTGAAGAAATTTTAAAAAATTATATAAATTCTTATCGCCGCAAATATTATTCAAATGAACAAACACTGCTGGTCTCTTGTTTAACAGGTTAGAAGTAACAGATTAGGTGGAATTCATTGGGGGCTCTGATAGGCCGCCAGTAAAAATCCATTAATCAGTCCACCAGTACAATTGATTAACAGGAGACAGTAATGAACACTTTAATTCAAGCAGCCCTTATTCGAAAGTTATTAATAAGTACATTAGCACTATTAGCAATGATATTTATAAACGCTTGCTCAGATGATAGCAAAGGTGCAGATAATCTTTCGCTGGATCTGGATTTACCCACCAGTATGACCGGCGGGAAAGATCAGGCTGCCGTGGGGGTCAGTTTCGCAGATGCGCCAGTGAGTGTACAGCAAGATTCAGGCGAGCCTTGTTTTTTTAAGGGGGACGATGACGATGACCCGTTTGAAAATGGTTATGATATGACAAAATTTATGGTATCAGCCGTGGCAGAATGGAGCTGTGTCGCAGACCTGGTAATGAAGATCACAAATTTTGTCCCCCATGATGGTTTAATCAAGGAAACTGAAAATGATAAATCATCAAATACCTATGATCCAGAAGAGCCTACGCACTTTAGTATTACTGATGTTACTGCTACACAGGTAGCTGTTAACATCTACTACGGGTTTACACGAGATGTGCCACCGATCGATTCTGACAAACCGCAGTTTTTTGTATCCTGGACGGATGATAATAATGGCAACATTAATGGTCGCCTGATTATTGATGCGCTCGCCATAGATATAGCCGATCGCGACCCAGAGAACCCGGTCACGATGCGCATGGATTTTAATCACTCAGTAACCAGCAAAGTGACTAATATGTATCTAAATTTCGACAGTGGTAATCTGTGGGCTGATGGATTGCGAATTGAAGTGAGCAAAGACCTGACGGCGAACCCATTGACAAAAGTATTTGTCGCACGGGGTTTGATGGATATGAAACGACAATTTATTGCTGTGCCGGGTGTGAGCGAATTGCCCGTATTCAAATTGTATACCGTATCCGATCAATTGGGTGAAGGGGCGGCCATTGCTGACTTTCAAGATATTTCGGTGCCACTGGTGTTAAACGTCATCACAGGCAATCATTTAGGTAACTATATTTTTGATAAAACGGATAAATATTTCTTTGATGCAGATCAGTCAGTGAATGAACCCTGGGATTTTATAAATAAATCCTTCCCCAGCGTCGCTTATCGTGGCGGCAGAACAACGTCGACAACAGGTGGTACGTTAAATCCATTCGACCCGTCGCTTGATATCGTTATCTCAGAACTGGGTTTGCAAGCAGATTATTTTACAAATAACAAATGCGAAAATGTGGATGAAGATTGTGTTGCACTTCTGGATGCGATTTTTACAGATGGTTTTGCCGGACAGGAACCTAATCAAGGTGCTGATCCTCAGGACTGGCGCAGTGATGCAATTACCAGCCCTGATTATTTAGAATCGGTCTATCCAGATGGATTTACTGACTGGGCAGGGGTATTTGAACCTGTATTTACTCCCTAAACACAACACAAGGAACTGATTGCCAGCGCTGTTCGCAGCGCTGGTTTTTGCACAGGGATGTGCTTATTGTCTCGAGAGCACAGGGATGTGCGAAGAGACTTTGCACAGGGATGTGCTTATTGTCTCGAGAGCACAGGGATGTGCGAAGAGACTTTGCACATGGATGTGCTTATGTCTCGAGAGCACACAAATCTCTCACATCTAACATCCAAACATCCATTAGGCCTACTTTTAGTATCTATTAATCACGATTCGATAGCATTGAGTGCATCCATTTTCATTTTCTCTGATTGGTGTTAAAATGTGCTTTGTCCCATATGGACTTTATGGACTAGCAAAACGTTATGGACTAGCAAATAATCAATAACAATGATGTCTGGATACATTTGTTATTAATTTCATATAGTTACATATGTAGAGACTATGGTGCAGACTGATAAAACGGGCGGTGAAAAGCGCGCCTACGAACGCTACTTCATTCGCCTGGGTGCATCCGTAGAATCTGCTCGATCAGGTACTCGCCATGTTACCGTGAAAGATTTTTGTATAGGCGGCATGTCCCTGTCTTTTGATCGCGAATCAGATACAGCGAACACCCCTCATATATACACACCCATTCTGCACGAAACCGTTAAAATCAACTGTACAGTCACGGTGGCTAAAAAAAACAAGGATCTGACGTTCCAGGGCCAAGTATTACGTATCGAACAAACTGGCTTCACTATAAAGTTTTTAAATCCTGACCTGGCTTCATTGCAAATACTTCAGGAATACGCCAAAGCGTCCCGCATTTCAAAAAAGAATAAAGAGTCCGAGCCATCCGCTAGCAGTATTTCCAGTGGAGAAATTTATAAGGGTAAAACAGCCAAACAATTACTACTTGATTGCAACGATAGGGTGAAAGAGATCCTGACACCAATCATAGTCAAGTTTCAGGAAGAAATTACTGAAAAACTATTCGATGCAACCAAGAATACCCGAAATATGACTGATCTCAATGCCTATTATGACGCGATTAAAATTATTAAAGAAAAAAATAGCGAGTTAAAAGATATATTTTGCATATCAGCAATTAGCCAAATTGAAAATTTTTCTCCATTTAAAACAAATAATAATCAGGAAAGAGAGAATACTGCTTTTGATGCCGAATCCCTGTCCCTCGTTGGTGATGATGATTTTGATGACTGGCTTGCTGATACCACCACCATTGACAGTGTGGAATCTCGTAACCGAAATACACTGATAGAAATAGAAAAACGCCTAAGTGTTCTGTATGGCTGTGAAATTAAAAAAGAAAACAACCCTTATGGCCCAGCCTTGTTTACCAAGGCCTTTCATAAAGCGACATATTCACTGGGTATGGAGCATTCTATAAACATGGTGTTTTACAAAGTTTTCAAGGATGTTTTGCTGTCCTCGCTGTTTAATTTTTATCTGACACTTAACAAGTTTTTAAAGGACAACGGTGTTTTAGCCGTCATGCAATATAAATTTGACAAGCCAAAACACAATAACCCCAGCAAATCACAACTGTCTGATGAACAGTTAGACATGGCAATTGACGATGAGTCTGTAACAGAAACTGCAATGCCTGTACCCAAATCATCCAAATCACCCAAATCACCTGTATTAAAAAAAGGCGCGCAAAATATTTATCAACTCATAGGTGAGTTGCGGGATTTGCAGAGGGAATTATCAAAAAAAACAGACCAGCGGAATACCCCCGAGCAGATAAAATCTAAATTAGATGTATTATCTGATTCTAACGACAAACAACACAATGAAAACACAGCGACGTATACTCCTGATGAAATCCTCAATGCGCTTTCCAAATTAGATATTGCAAACACATCCAGTCAAAATAGCGATAAACAGTCGATAGGCTATAAATCTGTAGTCATGGCTGCACTGAAAAATAGCGAAAATAGCGAAGAAGTTAAGAATGTCGGTGTACGTGAGCATTATATTATAGACGTCGCGGGAGATATTTTTCATTCCATGATTGCCGATTTGCAGGTTTCAGAAAAAGTACGTAAATGGATACAACAACTTGAACTTCCTGTCCTTAAAATGTCACTTATTGATGACACTGTTTTTGTTAATCGCGATCACGTAGTTCGCCAGGTCATCAATAAAATTGCTCAGTTAGAGATGCTTGCTGGAGAGGCAGAAGGACTCAATCAGCCACGGGTTATCGATTGGATCATCAAGCTGGTTACAGATGAATTCAATGGTTCTACCGAAGTGTTTACGCGTGCCATTTATCAACTGGATATTTTGTTAAAATCGCAGGATGACACCTATTTCAGAAACATAAATCGTGTCATTAGTGAATCAAAATCAGAAGAGCATGAAATAACGCTCAACAATAAGGTTGATGAAGTTAAACAAAAAATAAATGTTGAATGGGAAGCGATAGATGAAGGTGAACGCCAGAGTTGGATCAAAAAAGCTCAACGTATAAAAGAAGGAGACTGGCTATTATTTTATCCGCAATCGAATAAACCGCTCCGATTACGTGTTGCCTGGTTTGCACCTAATACCTTGAGGTTTGTCCTGGTAAACCTTGCCGGGACTAAGAACCGGATACTTCACAGCGAAGAACTCGCCGAGCAACTACATAATGGCACAGTTTCAGTACTGGAGAACGCCGATGAACCCGCAATGGATCGAGCACAGTATTCAGTATTTCAGGACTTACATACAAAACTTATCTATCAAGCTACACATGACCAGCTTACGGGCCTGATAAGCCGCCGGGATTTTCAAAAGAAAATAGATAATTCGATAGCGGAATCGAAACACGAAAAACAGCAACATGTAATCTGCTTTATAAAACTTGACCAATTTGGCGTTATCAATAATGCTTGCGGATATGAAGGCGGTGATAAATTATTGAAGGATGTAGCTGACTTACTGGTAACAGGTGTTGGTGAACAGGGTACCGTCGCATGTATCACCAGTGATGAATTCGCTATTCTTTTAAACGATTGTGCACTTGACGATGGCCTTGACGTCATTGAGGAACAACTGGACGCATTAAGTGAATATCGGCTGTTATGGGAAGATAAAAAATTATCTATTACATGTAGCGCTGGTGTCGTATCCATATCGCGTCGCAACACAAAAGACTCAGGTACATTAATACAACAAGCTGAATCAAGTTGCCGTGTTGCCAGAGATATGGGGGGCAATCGTATCCAGATTTATCATGCTGAACATGAAAAACTGTCTCATCGCAACATTGTTATGAAGTGGGCAGCAGAAATCGACCGGATTCTAGATGAAGAAACGCTGTATTTGAGATGTCAACAAATTGTACCTATTGGTGACAATGACTCTGGCAAACACTACGAAATATTACTCGGTGTCAGTAATCCGCAGGGTGAAGAAATATCCACGTCTGATTTTATTGAAGCCGCGGAACGCTATAATCGCATGCCAGAGGTCGACCGATGGGTTTTAAAGAACGCTTTTCGTTGGATAGCTAAAAATCATGAGAAAGCAGGCGATATTGAAGTCTTTTCAATCAATTTGTCTGGATTGTCGCTCAGTGATGAGTCATTCCTGGATTTTGTAATTGAGGAAATGAAAGCAACGAAAGTACCAACAGGAAAAATTTGTTACGAAATAACTGAAACCGCGGGTGTTAATAGTCTTTCTAATGCATCTGAGTTTATCAAAAAACTCAAGGATACTGGATGCATGTTTTCCCTGGATGACTTTGGCACAGGCATGTCATCCTATGCCTATCTGAAGAACATGCCTGTTGATTACCTCAAGATAGACGGTGCTTTCATTACAGGGATAGTCAATAGTCCTTACGACTATGCCTTAGTAAAATCAATCTGTGAAATTGGTCAATTCATGGGTAAAAAAATTGTTGCCGAGTATGTAATAAACGATCAAATACTCGAACAATTACAGGACATTGGCGTCGATTACGCCCAAGGTTATGGTATTGAGGAACCACGCATATTAAATGACCTTATAAGCTGAGGGGGCAGAATCTTTTTCAAGGTTGAGTTATACCTTGAATATATTGAAATTTGGAGACAAATTTATCGGTTTTCAGATAAAAATTGAAGCATCCACTGTGCGATGATTAATTCATCAGTTTGTTTTTTTAATGATGCGATACCCTCACTCAGTCGATTTTTTCCTATTATCTTTCCACGAAATCGCATAAGCGTTTCTGAGTATTGTTTATTAAATTCGGGATGGCCTTGTATAGCGAGAATATTATTTCCCAGTTGAAACATTCCGTTTGTGCAAAATTCATTGCCAGCAATTAATGTTGCATCAATCGGTAGTTTTGTTACCTGATCCTGGTGGCTGACGAGAACATTAAAATTCTGCAAGACCGGGCTCATCCAGAGTGGTGACTTATGAATTCGACTTGTGTGTACACCGACCCCCCAGCCTTTGTTCGAATTTTCTGTTTTACCGTCAAAGGTCTCAGCGATTAACTGATGGCCAAAGCAAATTGCTACTAATTTTATATTGTGAATGTTTAACGCAATAATAAATTTTTGCAATATATCAATCCAGGGTGCCTTGTCGTAGACACTGGCCTTGCTGCCCGTGGTGACATAAGCATCACATTCATTGAGCCTATTTGGGTAATTTTCGTGTTGAACATCGTAAATCTTGAAGGTAAGCGTTGGGTTCACTTTTTTGAAAAGCGTCTGCAGCATTTCGGGGTAATTTTCAAATTGATCCTGAAATTCAGGTCTGACTGAATCGCATTGTAAAATACCTATAATCATGTTTTGCGTTATCCACCAATCGTTATTTGCAGTAGGGCGCTCTATTTTATATCGATAATTTGCCGATAAGGTGATTGCCGCGTATGTTAGTAGTGAATCGTAATAACTAATTGTTTATATGGATAATACTATGTTAGCGAGACAAGTAAAAAGTATTCAGGATGCTCGAAAAATAGTCGATTTGCGCGGATTAAAGCATGTAAAAGTGGGCGTGTTTGATATTGATGGCATATTGAGGGGCAAATATATGTCCCGTGAAAAATTCTTGTCGGCGTTAGACAACGGGTTTGGTTTTTGCGATGTGGTGCTTGGTTGGGATTCAAAAGACCAATTGTATGACAATACCAGTTATACGGGTTGGCACACGGGTTATCCTGATGCAGCCGTGCGTATCATTCCTGAATCCTGCCGGGATATTCCGTTTGAAAAAGATTGTTTATTTTTCCTCGGTGAGTTTACTGAACGGGCAGCGCAAATCTGCCCTCGTGGCGTATTGCGACGGGTATTACAAAGAGCGCGATCGATGGGGCTCTTTGCGCACGTTGGTTTCGAATATGAATTTTTTATGTTTAACGAAACCAGAGAGTCGATTCGCGACAAACGTTATCATAGCTTAAAACCACTCGCGCCGGGTTATTTTGGTTATTCGGTTTTGCGAAACAGTGTGGATAGCGACATTTACCAGCAATTGTTGACTACCTGCGACGAAATGGATTTCCCAATAGAAGGTTTGCACGAGGAGACTGGACCGGGTGTATTAGAGGCAGCAATAACCGCTGACAGTGCATTGAACGCTGCTGATAAAGCGGCTTTATTTAAGACGTTTACGAAAATAGTTGCACAGCGAAATGGTTTAATGGCTACGTTTATGGCTAAATGGTCACCTGATTGGCCTGGTCAGAGTGGTCACATTCATATTTCATTAACGGGCGATGAAGGTAAATCAGTTTTTTACGATACCAATAAACCTGACAACATGAGTGATACCATGGGTCATTTTGTGGCGGGTCAGCAAAAATTAATGCCTGAGTTTCTGGCGATGATCGCACCGACGATTAATTCCTATACTCGGCTTGTTCCCGGGTTTTGGGCGCCTACGGTAGCCACCTGGGGTGTGGATAATCGCACTTGCGCATTACGGGTTATCAGTGGTGGCGAAAAATCACAGCGTGTGGAATTTCGTGTTGGTGCAGCAGATGCTAACCCCTATATTATTCTGGCCGCTGCGATTGCTTCTGGGTTAGTGGGTATTGAGAAAAAAATGAAACCGGAACAACAGGTAAAAGGAAATGCCTATGAGCAAACATTTTCTCAACACTTACAATTTCCTGCTAACTTGTTCGAAGCCGCACAAAAATTAAAATTATCCGAGTTTGCGAGAGACTATTTCGGAAATGAATTTGTAGATCACTTTGTTGCGAGTCGTGAATGGGAAGAGCGCGAATTTCGAAGGCACATAACAGATTGGGAAATGGATCGGTATTTTGAAATTATCTGATAAACCGATATTGCAGAACCGTTTTTGAAGAGCTACTTTGAAGAGCTACCTTTTGCAGAATTAATGAGGATCACCGCACTATGTCAGCATTACTACAAACGATATCGCCAGTTGATGGTGCAGTTTATATAGAGCGGCCCTATTCGACGGATGTTGATATCAGAAATGCGTTAGCCTTGAGTGTTATCGCGCAATCGCAATGGCAAAAAACGGATATTAAGGAAAGGAAAGCGATTTGCCAGAAAGCGGTAAAGGCGATTATCGATAATCAGGCCATTATCAGTGAAGAAATCAGTTGGCAAATGGGGCGGCCCATCCAATATGCACCCGCTGAGATACGCGGTTTCGTTGAGCGTGCACGTTATATGATTGATATCGCAAGTCAAAAACTGGAGGATATTAAAGTAGCTGAGCTTTTAGGGTTTACACGATACATCCAGCGGCTGCCTGTAGGGGTTGTTTTTACTGTTGTGCCCTGGAATTTTCCTTATCTCACTGCAGTAAATTCGATTATTCCAGCAATTATGGCGGGTAATGCCGTTATCATGAAACCCTCATCGCAAACCCCGTTAACAGGCGAACGTTTTGCTGATGCTTTTAAAATAGCCGGGTTACCAAAAGGGCTTTTTCATTCACTGTTATTGACTCATGAAGCGACTGAAAAAGTCATACAGGCGAGTGAGGTAAATTATGTGTCTTTTACAGGATCAATTTCGGGTGGCCAGTTCGTAGAGCAAGCTGCAGCAGGCCGTTTTATCGATGTCGGTTTGGAGCTCGGTGGCAAAGATCCAGCCTATGTGCGGGCAGATGTGAATATCGATCATGCTATCGAAAATTTGGTCGACGGTGCTTTCTTTAATTCGGGTCAATCTTGTTGCGGGATAGAACGAATATATGTTCATCAAGATGTATATGACAAATTTGTAGGCGGGTTTGTCAGTCAAGTAAAAAAATATCAATTGGGGAACCCGCTTAATTCGAATACGACGCTAGGGCCGATGGCGCGAACGGAATTGGCTGAGCTTGTTAGAACACAAATTCAAGAGGCGCAGAAAAAAGGTGCCAAAACCTGTATAGATAAAAATATGTTTAAGGAGGATAAACCTTTCTCTCCTTACTTAGCGCCACAGGTATTGCTTGATGTCGATCATTCAATGTCGCTAATGAAAGAAGAAAATTTTGGTCCTGTTGTTGGAATAATGAAAGTATTTTCAGATGATGAAGCCATTCGGCTAATGAATGACAGTCAGTATGGGCTAACAGCATCAGTCTGGACTCAGGACGAAGAAATGGCGATTGAAATTGGAAATAAAATACAAACGGGCACCTGGTTTATGAATCGTTGTGATTACCTTGATCCTGCCATGGCTTGGACGGGAGTGAATCAATCAGGAAAAGGTTGCTCTTTATCGGAAGTCGGCTATGAAAGGCTAACACGACCTAAATCATTTCATTTACGTACTCGCTTGTGAGCGGCTGGTTGAGCAATCATGAAAAATAACGTTGTTCAGTTGCACGGAAATTGGAATTACCCGACTCGCATCTGGTTTGGATGCGGACGCATCAAGGAACTGGCTGGAGCGTGCAAAGCGGCGGGTATCTCTCGACCTTTGCTAGTAACTGGCTCCGGATTTGCGAAACGATCCATGGTAACGGATGCAATAGAGGCAAATAATTCGGCTGGTGTGCAGACTGAGTTATTTTGTGGTGTTAAGCCTAATCCCAATGGCGAAAATGTTGATGCTGGTTTAAAACAATTCCGTGAAAATAAACATGATGGTGTGATTGCGTTCGGCGGTGGTAGTGCTTTGGATGCAGGCAAAGCCATTGCATTAATGGCGGGGCAAGTGCAATCCATATGGGATTTTGAAGACGTTGCTGATAACTGGAAGCGCGTTAAATCGGAAGGCGTTGTTCCCATTATCGCGATACCGACAACGTCAGGAACCGGCTCCGAAGTGGGGCGTGCATCCGTTATCGTTGATGAAGCAACACAGACCAAAAAAATAATATTTCATCCCAAAATGTTACCGACGATTGTTATAGCCGACCCTGAACTCACTATTGGGTTGCCTGCAAACCTAACGGCTGCCACGGGTATGGATGCATTGTCGCATAATCTTGAAGCTTATTGTTCGCCTGCTTATCATCCTATGGCTGACGGAATTGCCTTGGAAGGAATGCGGTTAATAAAAGAGCATCTTGTAACGGCTTGCAAGAAGCCAGACAATTTATTGGCGCGTAGCCAAATGATGATTGCATCCAGTATGGGTGCGACGGCTTTTCAAAAAGGCCTGGGCGCGATGCACGCTTTGGCTCATCCATTGGGGGCACTTTACGATGCCCATCATGGTTTATTGAATGCGATATTAATGCCTTATGTACTTAAGCGTAATCGACTTTCAATTGAGAAAAAAATGAGCCAGTTGGCACGCTACCTTGGATTGGACGATATTTCCTTCAATGGTGTCGTTACTTTTATTATGGATTTGAGAAATGAAATTAGCATTCCAAATAATTTGCTTTCAATTCAAATTGACGAGACTCGCAAACAAGAGATTGGAAAAATGGCAGCGCTTGATCCGTCAGCGGCAGGAAATCCGATTTTGTTTACGCAACAGGAGTATACTGAATTATTTCTAAATGCGGTAAATGGGACTGGGCTTTAATCATTTATAACTAACTATAACAACAAGAAAAAAAAACCAGCGAAGAAAAATTAGAACGTCCTTGCCCTTCGACGCCGGTTATAGTGGAAAACATTTTTAATGCCGAGTATTCACCTTTTTTTAGTGTATGCTCGCACTTTTTGCGGTGGGATGAAAAGTAACCTCGTTCGAGACTGTAATGGTCACTGTGGTGGGCGAATTTTTTGCTTTATCATTACCAAGTGTGAGTTCAACTACATAATCGCCAATCACATCGGCTATCAGTGTAGGTTGTTCTACCTTAGTATTATTAAGCATCGCCATGCTGTTTTTTGGTTTGGACACCAGATTCCAATGATATGAAGTCGCAAACAAACTGTCCGTGCCGCTCAATTTTATCTTAGTTAGCCCGGTAATTCGTGATGGGCCAGCGTAAGTTATTGGTATCCCCAGTTTTTTTCTCATGTCTCCCCCCCCAATAATTATTCTGTATATGTTTAGCATTTGATCGTATATATGTTGGTATTTCCGTTAACCCGATCACAGAAACTAAATCCTAGAAATTCTAAGCAAGTGTCCTTTCGAAATAATGGGTATTCATCTCTGGCGTGGACATCTATATGTGCTTTACATAATCTATGTGTTTCTGGGCTATGTTTTTATCACACACTTTTTTTGCGATAAATATTTTTACTTCTAATATTTTATAGCCTGTAACAAGCAAAAACCCGAGAGAGTATTACCCGATTTAAATGGCAATTGTGACTGTGCCATATTTAATCAGAATTAGTCCTGGCACCGCCATTCTTAATATATTAGAAATTCATAGTTTTGCTTTTAAATATATCCTGACATCAAACAAAACCGCTGAGTGTATTAGTTAATCAAAACTGCACTTAGTTTCACACGATGAGGAGCAGGACAATGGAAAAGAAAGCTAAGTTAGAAAAAGCAATTGAAATATTCGTATTAATTACTTTCCCAATCGCACTGGTTGTTGGTTGTGCAGATTCGGGTAATGTACAGCCCAAGTTGCAAAGCACTCAAGAGCTTAGTACTACAGAGCAACGTTATGACACGGCCGGCATTTATCCGTTATTTGCTAATGACGCCAATAGCTTAGATATGGATAAAAAGGTAGCAGATGTAGTCGAGACAACTGTGGCAACTAAGGACAGTGAACCGGTTTCAGAATCAAATTCTGCAATGGAAGTGACGGTAGACAAAACAACGGGTGATATTGCGATAAATCAATCCATGAATCCCATGATGACAGTGTCATTTACTGACGATGTGGCAGAAAAAAATGAGATCATCGCTGGATCAGGTACGGCCATGCAAAATCAACCTGCATTGCTGATGTTGGCGGATACCAATGAAGACGTGTTAGTGGCGGGTGCAAATAGCACTCTGGCATTAATGAGTGATATCGAAATACAACCAAACTATCTTTTATTTAATTTTGATTCAGACTCCGTTAAAGTGCATGAATACGACCACTATTTTCTTAAACAACACGCTATTTATCTAAATTTAAATCCAAATTTGATTTTGAAAATCAGAGGGCATACTGATAGCCGCGGTTCAAGGATATATAACCAAAAACTCAGCAAAAGACGTGGAGAAGCGGTAAAAACACTACTGGTATCCTTTGGCGCACCGGAATCACAAATTCAATTGAAAGGACTGGGTGAAATTATTCCGCTAAGTGACGAAAGCAAAATGCAAGAAAACCGACGTGTTGAACTGGAATATATTGATCATACCATGATGAGTGCGAAGTAAGCGCTTATGCCGCGTAGCCCATGGATGGGCGAGAGCGGCTTTTGCTTGAATTCAGGCTAGCTCAGACATATTGTCGATGCTGGGTTTAAAAGTCCGGCGAAAAATCAGGAAACTTCTCCTTAAATATTTCCAAAATTCTATCGGCTTCCTTGTTTCTCTTCAATTCCCGCAATCTATCAATACGTTTTAACCATTCTTTTGCCGAAATCTCCCGCCACTTTTTTTCATTATAGATTAGTTCATCAAGACTTTGGCTATCTTGGTCGTCAACTATTTTGCGCCGCGAAAATTCAGGTTTGCTCGACATGATTTCTGTTTGGGGAATACTATCACCGAAGGTATCTTGCTCGATAGTATTGTCAGACTGGGTCATCCGGGCTAGGGGAGAAGTAGGGTTAGCCATTGTGCTGGCTATATTAGACTTGTTTATTACTATAATACCTTGTTTTTTTGGCTGATCAATTTTACCGGTTGCGAGTTTGTTTTTTGCCTTCTCTGATGAAAAAGTTGATGCTGCCATGGGGGGAGACGTTAAAGGTGCCTGTATTTCTTCCGGCATAATTTGACTAGCAACGATGCGCTTAGATTTAAATTCTTCGCGTTTTGAATTGAGTGATTGATTTCTTTGTTCTAATTCAATTTTTTCGTCTAATTTTTCCTCATGATCTTTTATAGCTTCACGTTGTTTAGCCATTTTTTCCGGTTCAGATTTAATAGCAGATACTGTAGGCGTAGTGAGTTCCTCTTCGGGAATCATGTTGACTAACCCAACTGTTATTAAAATCGTTGCGGCTGTGGCGAACGGGATCATGAAATTATTGGAAAATGGTCCAGAAACACGTTTCGGTTTGGATTTTACTTGTCGTTTTGCAGCGGCAAGAATAGCGTCATCTAAATGATCGGGTGTCTTATTATGCAATGCTTTATAGTGTGTAGACAGGTCAGAATCACCCTGCAAGTATTGATTCAGCTCTTTGTCGTTCTGATCGTGATCGCTCACAATACACCCGCCAATGTTTTTCGTAGTTGATTTACCGCATAACGTAAACGGCTTTTTATCGTTTCTTTGTTAACGCTGGTAATTTCTGCAATTTCTTCCAAACTTAATCCCGATTCTTCACGCATTAAAAATGCTTCACGTTGCGCTTCGGGTAACAATCCTATTGCTTTTAACACATGCTCGCTTTTTTGTAGCATGCAGGCGAGCTGTTCAGGTTGTTCATGGGTTTGCATAGGTATATCATCCGCTTGCGATGTATCCCTGGAATAAGACGACGGTAGACCTGATTTATTGCGACGATAGTGATCGATCAATTTGTTATGTGCTATATGGTATAAATAGGTATTAAACTTGGCTTTAGCAACATATTTTTCCCGCGAATTAATTAAACTCATCCAGGTATCCTGAAATAGCTCGTCAGCAAATACGTTGTTAAAACACTGCCGTATAAAATACCGATATAAGGCATCTTTATGTCGAGAATACAATGTTTCAAAGGCTGTCGCGTCTCCCTTTTTGTATTTCAACATCAATTTTTCGTCTGTGTCAGCATTCATGGATAACGACACAATAAGGCCAACAAGTACAAATAGTCAAATATTACGTATCTGCCCTCTAGCGTATAGAGTGTAGTGTAAGCTACATTGCTAGAGGGCGTGCTGCATCGTTCTTAATAGCAACGGTTAACTAACCGTTGCTATTAACTCAGCGATTTTGCAAGATTCACTAGCTTGATAAATTCGCCTCGATAGCCATAATAGTCTTCACCGCGCGCTTTACGTGCTAAATTGAGGATATCTTCATAGCTGAATGTTTGCGTATATTTACCCCCTTTAAGTACTTGTCCAAACGCTGCAACCGCAGCAGAGAATCGAAACCGATCAGATGTTTTGTTTATGTCTGTGATAATTTTATTCTTGTACAACGGGATAGATAATAGTTCACTTTTATCCGCATCGGGTGCTTTAAAGCGCAGTTTAAGAAAGGCTAATTCACTCGCGGCGGCGTGATTAAGGGTATTTATTTTTTGTTTTTTGTCTTGATAGCGCAAGTTATCGATTAACTTTCCATTGCCATCGGCCAATACTATTTCATATAACGCGGTGACGGTATGGCCAGCTCCAATTTCGCCGGCATCAACCTTATCATTATTAAAATCCTCTCGATTTAACACCCGGTTTTCATAGCCGATCAAACGATATTCCGACACACTATTTTTGTTAAATTCAATTTGAATTTTTACATCCTTTGCGATGGTTTGCAGAGTCGAGGTCATTTCATCCACCAACACTTTTTGCGCTTCATTTAAGGTGTCAATATAGTGGTAATTTCCATTGCCATTATCTGCAATCTGTTCCATCAATTTGTCATTGTAGTTGCCAGTGCCAAAACCTAATGTGGTTAAACTGATGCCCGCTTTTCGTTCATTCTTAATCAGGTCTACTAAGGCATCGAAGTTAACTGTGCCGACGTTAAAGTCACCATCCGTTGCTAGAATGACTCGGTTAATGCCATTTTTCACAAACGACTGTTTTGCCATCGAGTATGCCAATCGAATACCTGCGCTTCCGTTGGTAGAACCGCCAGCCGCCAACGCGTCAATTGCAAGATTAATTTTAGCGGCTTGATGCCCAGCTGTTGGCTCAAGAACAACACCCGACGCACCGGCATATACGACTATTGCTAGCGTGTCTTCTTTTCGTAATTGTTTTGTTAGCATTTTTAGCGATGTTTTTAATAAGCCGAGTTTGTTTTCTGAGCGCATCGAACCCGATACGTCGATTAAAAATACCAGATTGGACGGCGGCAGTGTTTCCTGCGCAAGGTTGACTCCTTTGATGCCAATATGTAATAAATGAGAATTTTTATTCCAGGGTGTGGGTGCAATTTCTGTGGTAACACTAAACGGTGTGTTATTGCCATCGGGTTGCGGGTAATTATAAGAAAAATAATTAACCATTTCTTCGATTCGAACTGCATCTGTACGAGGTAAATTCCCGGATTGTAGGAAACGCCGTACATTTGCATAAGAGCCGGTATCAACATCGATACTAAACGTCGATACGGGGTGTTCACTCACTAATTTTGTCAAGTTTTCCTTCAGGTGAGCATAATTTTCACGGTTAATATTTTCAGTATGTATTCGTATGTCTTGTGGGCCGCGGCTGAATTCTTCAGAGTACGCTGCTGGTGATGTGGCTAGGGTACGCAGGGAAATATTGTCGTTGGATTGAAATTTTCGTGCTTTTTGCTTTGCTGGTGTAGTCGTCAGACTTTGCACATCAATGCTTGACTCCAGACTGGAAAATTTTTCTGTAAGCGCGGTGGCTTCATTTTTTCTTTCATTTTGGCTTTGTTCCTTTTCTCGAATTTTACTCTCGACAAGCGGTACAGCGTTTACTTTATTTGTTTTCAGGTCGCTGTCATCCATATTCTGCTGCACAGTACAGGCAGCCAGGAAACTCGCAGCAATGGCTGTAACTACATAATTAGAAAGAATATTTTTCATGGTAACTCTCCTGCTTTTTGGGTTTGCGGTTTATATCTGTGTTGCTATTAGGTGTAAACGCAGCACAGAGGCAAAAGGGGTTAAACCATTTACTTGATTTGAAGATAAACGAAAATGTTGAGTTCAGGCTATTGTTCGGCGGAGCGTTCTGACTATAGTTCTGGCTATATAAGTGAACATCAATATCAACCAGAATATTGGGTTTACTGCACCACTGCCTCCGGACAGAGTCGTGCTGTTGAATTCCCGATCTACGCTACCAATAGAAAGTAAGCTGGTGGTGATCGTCGCGGTATTTGTAGAGGAAGTGTGTTGTATCACCACGGTATCACCATTAGCCACTGTTTTTGTGGCTGCAGTAGTCGCAAAGCCATTAATACTGTATTGACCGTTATTTATACTTATTGCTACATCGCCCGTGATGCCAGAGATAGTGATTTCATTGGAAGTAATAAGAGTATTTAGCTGGGTATTAAATCTCTCAGTAAACGAAAAGTTATCAGGTGTTCCATCAGAGACTGTGGTACTGGAAAAAATAGCGCTTATGTCACCTATCGTTAATGTTGTTGTGGTCACAGTCGCCGTGTTCTCAGGCGAAATATGTTGAACGACGACACTGTCACCGTTATTCACCACACCTCTATTCGTCGTAAAAGGGCCACTATTTACACTATATTCTCCGCCGCTAATCGTGATTGAAGCCTGGTTACTAATTCCATCCACCGTAATGCTATTAGATACTATCGCAGTGCTTAGTGGAACATCGAATTTATCGATAAACGTAAATAGGTTTGGTGTTGCGTCTATTACTACAGTGGTACTGGTGAAAATATCACTTAGCCCTCCAATCGTTAGCGTGGTATTCGTCGATGTTGCGGGACTTGCGGATGATGTGTGCTGAACCAGGACAGTATCACCACTATTAACGACCCCTGCGACTGTGGTGAAAGCGCCTCCGTTAACGCTGTATTCTCCCCCGCTTACTGTGATAGTCGCTGGATTGTCGATTCCTAATACGGTTATGGCGTCGGATACCCTGAGAGTATTTACAGGTACATCTACTTGGTCTAAAAATGAAAATGCATCGGGAGTTGTGTCTACCGCCACTATTGTCGTGCTACTGAATGTGTCACCAATGCCGCCAATGGTGAGTGTTGTATTAGTAACAGTTGAAAAATTTGCTGACGACGTGTGCCGCACGATAACGCTATCGCCATTGACGACTGCGCCTGAAACTGCAGTAAATGCAGCACCATTTTTACTGTATTCACCACCAGTTACAGTGATGGCAGCCGGGTTATTGATACCCGATACGGTAATACTATTGGATGTGATGATTGTCTCTAATGCGACATCAATTTGATCAGTAAAAGTAAATGCATTTGGCGTAGTGTCGTCAGCTAATGTAGTACTGGTAAAGGTGTCACTTATTCCGCCGATCGTTAGCGTAGTGTTGGTTGCAGTCAAACTACTTGCAGATGATGTATGCTGCACTTCCACTGTGTCGTTTTCAATTACCGTGCCGTTTGTATTAACAAATGCACCGTTATTTATTCTGTAATTGCCGCCTACTACTGAAATAGTAGCAGCACTGTTTATTCCAGTAACCGTTATTGTGTTCGATATGATGGTTGAGTTCAATATCGCATTAGTTTGATCGGTGAAAAAAAACGCTGCGGGTATTGTATCCGTCGCATTGGATACATCGTTAAAGAACCAGTTAAATGAGTCATTAAGCGAAATGTTGGCACTTGTTATTCTTATATGTTCATCTGTGGCTGCACCGATAAATATCCCTGATGGTTGGCAAAATGCAAACGCGGCTTCATCATCGAATTTTATTGACACGTCACAGTTTGTCGCTGTGATGCCTCGATATACCAGGTTAATGGTATAGTCATCGGCGTTACCCGCAATTTCGTCGAGGCCACTCATTGCGTATTTTAATGTCGCTACATCGTCGCCAACCAACGTGCGTTGTGCTTCATCCGGTCCAGTGCCTTGCTGCATGATGGCTTCTGTAGCGGGGAGTAGAAATGCATTTGAAGTCGATACATCACGATCAGCGTTAGTTGCAAAGCGGTGGCCGGCAGGAAGATTAGTGATATCCCGGCTATAGGTTGATGAATCGACAGGGTTATTAATAATAAAAGGATTGTTGGCCGATATATTAAACCAATGAAGATTAATGTCATCGCCACGTATATCATCACTTGAACCAATTATCCCGTCAAGGCCAGGTGAGATATCAAACGCGGCATTGTTTCCGCGGGTCGCTTTGGTATAGTTGGCGTCACTTTCTGCTAACCCGGATTCGGAACTGGCATTAACATGTGCGAGGCCAATACAATGTCCAACTTCGTGCAGTGCTACTGATTCAAAATCAAAAAAATTGGATGGGATATTGTTATTTTCACCTATGAGTAAATTTCCTGTTGTCACTGTTTGTGCGTTAAATGTGTTAACGATATTTTCAACCGATATCTCCATCTGAGTTGCATTGGCACTGCCTGGATCAATGCAAATGCCAACAGTCAGTACACCGCCGACACCGGTATAGCCGGAAGGGTGTGTAACAACATCAATGCCATTACCGATGCCAGAAAATATATAAGCGCCAGCGTAAGAAGGTGAAGAAATATTAAATGTTAGGAAATAGGCGCATAGAACCATGTTCAGATAGGTAACGAATCTGTTAAGGCAGTTGCGGTTTATTTTTTCCATTTGAGTACATCGTATATTCATCATGAATAACACTCTCACTTAATAGCTATTTCATTTTTACCAGATCTCGGTGAGAAAGGTATTGACCAAGTTCCTGTTCTGCTGCGGCCGCATCTGTTAGAGCTGCGATTTCAGGGTGGGACAACGCATCTGATTTGAGATTTTTCCAGGTAATTGATTTAAGAAAACCGGTTTGCAGTAACCCCGATGCTGTGGATAGATAACTGCTTAAATTAACTTTGAATTTACTGCGAACATCATCAGAACGTGTTGTCAGTATTTTATTATTCGCCAGTAGCTTGTTGCTAATGGATTGCTTTTTCAGTTCTAAAATTTTGTCTCGGCTAAATGAGAGAATGCCTTTTTGTTCCAGTGAATTTAATAATTGTTGAAGCTGGGTGTCGCTGAGACGCATTTCGTAATCGCCCGCACGCTTCATATACAGCGGATAATGCACGAGTACACGCCCATCGCCGAATATTCTCAACAACGGGACAGGGTCAGCATCGAGAATCATGTCCTGTGATTGCGTGTATTCAATCACGACATAATTTGCGTCGCGTGGGTATTCAAATACAGACTCCTGAGCAAGCGCCGTGTTCATAGAAGCCAGCAGCACATGAATTGCTGAATACAAACCAAAAAAGAGGGCACGGTGTTTTGCGTTAGACGCCATATTTCCTTAACTCCTTTTATATATTCCCGATAGCCTGCGTATCCAACGGACGAGGGTTAAGCTACTGATATATTTAAGAATATATCCGAGCATTAACTATCTCATTGCAAATATATTGATTATCAATTGGAAATTAGGTTGAAAAAGTATTGTTTTTTACCAGTTGGATGTTTTCATATTTACGTTATTATACCGCAATTCGATAGCTAGTTTTATATAAAAAAGGGCTTGAACAGAGTGAAATGGTGCTCAATTCATGCACAAAATGGCGGGAAATCGCGTCGATTTAAATTAGGACGTGTTCAGGAAACTGCATGGTTACGCAATGTAAACTACCAAATTGTTGGATCAATGGTATGCAGTTGATGCCGATCATTTCTTTTTCTGGAAAGCATTGTTGCAGTGTGGCGATTGCCAATAAGTCGTTTGGGTCGTTGTATGTGGGCACTAATACGGCGTTGTTAATAATTAAAAAATTTGCATAAGTTGCAGGTAGTCGATCGCCATTGTCATTGTAAATAGCGCGAGGAAAAGGCAGTGCGACTAATAAAAAATCCTTATGGTAATTTTGCGTGATTGTTCTAAGCTCATCTTCCATCAATTTTAGTTCCTGGAAATGTTCATCATCTCTATCATTGCATGCGACATACGCAATGGTGTTCTCATTGCAAAACCTCGCCAATGTATCGATATGCGCATCAGTATCGTCGCCATGGAGGTAGCCGTGATTAAGCCAAAATATTTTATCTAAATTAAAAAGTGAACATAACCTTTCTTCGATTTCTTGCTTAGTTAGTTTTGGATTGCGATACTTTGATAATAGGCAATGGCTGGTTGTAAGCATTTCACCTACCCCATTGACGTCTATGCTGCCGCCTTCGAGTACCATGTCAATTTTTTCATGGATTGCATTGCCAAAGACGTTAGCTTTAAATAAATTTTCACTGATTCTATTATCCAAATCATAATCATATTTTTTACCCCAGCCATTAAATTTAAAATCCAGAAGCAACGGTTTGTCTTCTTGATACGCACAAATTGGGGCGTGGTCTCTTGTCCAACTGTCGTTCGATTGGCAGATAGCTAGTTTGATTCTGCTGGTTTCAATGCGCTCTTTTCTCAGCTTATTTTTTAACAATGCATTCACCTGATCCAGGTGTAGGTGATCAAAACAGACAATTAATAATTTTTCTCTTAGGGAGATTTGACGGGCAATTTCTATAAAAACGGGTTCAACATCATTTAATATAGGCCCCCAGTCGCTTTTTTTATGGGGCCAGGTTAGCATCACACCACTTTGCGGAGACCATTCTGCAGGGAGAAAGCATTTTTTTTTATTTAACATTCATTCTTCACTGGTTCTTCACAAGTAACTGAGGGAGTGTTGAATTTTTAAAAGCGTGTGATTAAACAGGGGGTTCCGCTGTAATTTGATCTATTGTTGGTTTTGAAAGACGGGCCATTTTAACCATGTTATCTTTTGTTTGAATTATTTCAATGGTGTGTTTGGCAATACGTAGACTAACGCCCTGTTCAGGCATTGCTTCAAGAAATTCTACAATCAAACCGCTCAAGGTTTTTGGTCCATCAGTAGGTAGATTCCAATTGAGACTTTTATTAATCTCCCGAATGGTTGCGCCACCGTCGATAAGATACGTGCCGTCTTTTTGTGGATGAATGTCCTTTGCATGTTGAGCGGGATCGGTAGTAAATTCACCGACAATTTCTTCCAGAATATCTTCTAACGTCACTAGTCCCTGAATGTCACCGTATTCGTCAACAACGACACCTGTGCGCCTTTTTTTAGTCTGAAAGTTAAGTAATTGTGTGTTTAGCGGCGTCCCTATTGGAATGAAATAAGGTTCTCGCATGATAGACATAAATTTTTCTTTGGTAAATTCGTGATTGGCCATTAACCGCAGGGCACGACGCATATGAAAAATACCGACTATATTGTTTATATCAGATTGGTATACTGGCAAACGTGTATGTTGTGTACTGACCAGTTGGCGGGTGGTTTCTTCCCAGTCAGCATCTATATCAATGCCCGTGATCTCATTTCGTGGCACCATGATGTCATCAATAGTTACCTTTTCGAGATCAAGAATGCTCGTGAGCATTTTTTGGTGTCGACTGGATATCATCACACCTGCTTCACTAACCACAGTGCGTAATTCTTCATTGCTCAGTTTTTCTGCTGAATCTTGTCGATCTGTAGAAACCCCTAACAACCGTAAAATACCATTTGTAATGATACTGATTGGCCAAACAAGAGGGTAATAAAGAAACTTTAATAACCACTCCAGAATAAACGCAGCGGGAAAGGCGATGCGTTCAGGGTGTAATGCTGCGAGCGTTTTTGGTGTTACTTCTGCAAATATCAAAATTACCAACGTGAGTAAACCCGTAGCATAAGCGATACCGATATCGCCGAACAAACGCTGAGCAATGATTGTAGTTAATACTGATGCAGCGATATTTACAAAATTGTTACCCAGCAAAATCAGGCCAATCAATCGGTCGGGCCGTTTGAGTAAGCGGTATGCGCGCATCGCACCTTTATGCTTTGCTTTTGCCAGATGACGCAGTCGATAACGATTGAGGCTCATCAAGCTGGTTTCCGATCCAGAAAAGCAACCAGAAAGAAAGATCAGTATGACTAGGACTGCAACCAGTAGGCTAATAGGTATGTCGTTCAATGTGGGTTCGCTGGGTTATAGGGTGTGAGCAAGAAATTGAATCATGAATTACTCTCCGGCATTATTTATTGAGAAAAATTTCCAACACCATCTTGCTACCAAAATAGCTTAACAATAATATGACAAAACCACTTAATGTCCAACGAATTGCGGTACGTCCGCGCCAGCCAAATTGCCATCGGCCCCATAATAGCACTGCGAATACCACCCAGGCTGCAATTGAGAGGATGGTTTTGTGTACCAAGTGTTGCTTAAACATGTCTTCCAGAAAAAACATTCCGGTTATTAATGAGATACTTTGTAATATAAAACCAAATGCGATCATTTGGAAAAGCAATGACTCCATTGTTTCCAGAGGCGGTAAAGCCCGAATAAATCCGCCGGGGTGTTTGTTTCTTAAAAATTTATTTTGAATTGCCAGTAATATCGCATGAATCGCAGCAATACTAAAAAGGCTATAGGATAAAATTGAAATTAAAATATGAAATCGCAATTCACCGGCGGCGCTTGGCAATATTATGTGATTTGATGGTAGTGTATTTTCCAATAGCAGTGCGAAACTTGCTATTGGAAATATGGCAATGCCAAGGCTTTCTATTGGTTTGGTAATGCTGGCGATGATTAGTATGAGCACAATAATCCAGGTCATCAATGATACTGAATTATAAAATCCAAAATTGAGTCCCAGTCCAGATTCAATGAATATGTTTTTATAAAGTACTACTGCATGAATAAGTAAAGCAAGCGGGCCTAAAGTGAGTAGCCACTTGCGGGTATTCTTTTTGCTGCTTTGAGATACCGGGTCATTTACAGGCGTGCCAGAGAACAGCTGTTTACCTAAACGTATAGCCAACACAATATACAAAAAAATGGCGATTGAGCTAAGTATTATTATAGTCATTGATAGATGTTATTAAATAAGCAATTAATTTAGGGCGCTTTGATGGTAATAATTATGTCATTCATCATGGCATAACTTTTTAATACATTGAAGGTTTTGAGAATGCGCTGCCATTTTTTGTTAATGTAGTTATTAATGTAGTTATTAATGTGGTTATTGGTCGAATAGGGTATTGTTTAGTCTATTAAATAGACAGGTTAGCGCATTGTTTAAACAGTATATATTTAATTGACTTAAATGAATTGGTTTAGCCTACAAGATACGCAATTAACCACTTAATAAATAGAGTTAATAGTTGTTTCTGGAGGTAATGATGCGTGCAGAGCACGGCTCTAACTGGCTAATAATGTACATTAAATTAGTAAATTAGGCTATTATCTCTACGAGTTAAAGAAATTTCTAATATTGTAGATATAGTAAATAAGGATATCTACTTTTTGGTGGGCTATGAAATTACGTGTATTGGGCTGCAGTGGTGGGATTAGCAGGGGACTAAGAACCACATCATTACAGATCGATGATGATATATTGATCGATTCCGGCAGCGGTGTGGGTGATCTTGAATTAGAGGAAATGTGTCGTTTACGACATGTTTTTCTTACTCATTCGCATATGGATCATTTTACCTTTTTACCACTATTAATTGATACCATGTTCCCCAGTATTGATACGCCACTAGTTATTCATGGCCTCGCTGATACGTTACAGGCACTACAGGATCATATTTTCAATTGGACGATTTGGCCGGATTTTGCCAAGTTACCAAATGAAGAAAACCCGGTGATGCGTTATGAAGTGATGGCGCCCGGAGAGATCTACCAGATTGGTGATCGTAGAATTGAAATGATAGAAGCAAATCATATTGTTTCCTGCGTCAGTTATAGAGTTGAAAGTTCAACAGGTTCATTTGCTTTTAGTGGAGATACAACGACAAATGATACCATGTGGGCAGCGTTGAATGCGCATGATAATCTGGATATGTTAATTGTAGAAGCGGCATTTCCTAACTCGCTGGAAGAATTAAGTAAGCTGTCCTGTCACTACACTGCAAATATGTTGGCTGAAGACATTCAAAAGCTAAAACACAAACCCGCTATTTATATTAGCCATCCCAAACCAGGGCACGAAAGTACTATTTTTCGTGAATGTAAGGAAGCCATTCCTGATCGGGATATTTTGCCTTTAATCGGTGGTGAAGAATTTACAATATGATATAAAGAACGGAAAAAGAGATCAGAGTGAATTAGCACGTATGTTAAGCCAAAATAATCGAAAAAACTCTTTTAACCACGGAGCATACGGAGAAAAGAATATTTCAGTTTTAGATGAATTTAGCTTAGCAAAGGTATTGGATTAAAACATGTTTGAAAATCTTACTGAACGTCTGTCGGCCACAATACAAAATTTACGTGGTCAGGGTCGGCTTACTGAAGCAAATATTAAAGAATCATTACGCGAAGTCCGTATGGCATTGCTTGAGGCAGATGTCGCGTTACCTGTCGTAAAGGACTTTATAAAAAGTGTAGAAGAGCGGGCCATTGGCCAAAACGTATTACAAAGTTTGACACCGGGCCAGGTATTAATAAAAGAAGTGCGCGATGAACTGGTCCACGTTATGGGTGATGTGTGTGAGGACCTCGATTTAAGCGCTCGACCACCTGCCGTCATTTTGATGGCTGGCTTACAGGGTTCAGGTAAAACAACCACCGTTGCTAAACTTGCGCGATTACTTAAAGAACAAAAAGGCAAGTCAGTATTAGTCACCAGCGCGGATGTTTATCGACCCGCGGCAATCGATCAGTTAAAAACCTTGGCAGCAGAAGTGGATGTTGCATTTTACCCTAGCGACCCTAAACAAAAACCCGTTGTTATCGCAGAAAATGCGCTAAAACAGGCTGTCAATCAGTCAGCTGATGTGCTTATTGTCGATACTGCCGGTCGATTACATATCGATGAAGATATGATGGCGGAAATTAAATCCTTACATCAATCTTTAAACCCGGTAGAAACCTTGTTTGTGGTAGACAGTATGACAGGCCAGGATGCGGTAAATACCGCCAAAGCGTTTAACGAGGCGCTTGCGCTCACCGGTGTGGTGTTAACCAAGACGGACGGTGATGCACGTGGCGGGGCGGCCTTATCGATACGCGTTGTTACCGGTAAACCGATTAAATTTTTAGGTGTAGGGGAAAAAACGGCGGCGCTGGAAGCTTTTCATCCCGATCGAATTGCATCGCGCATACTGGGTATGGGGGATGTGCTCAGTTTGGTCGAAGAGGCCGAGCGTACGGTAGATAAATCAAAGGCAGAAAAATTAGCCAAAAAAATAAAAAAGGGTAAAGGATTTGATCTACAGGATTTCAGCGACCAAATACAACAAATGAAGAGCATGGGTGGGTTAGCGAGTTTGATGGATAAAATGCCAGGAGTGGCTAATTTACCCAAAAACATAAAATCACAGGTAGGTGATAAGGATATGCTGCGAATGGAGGCCATTATTAGTTCAATGACACCGAAGGAACGTCGTTATCCCGACATCATTAAGGGGTCACGTAAAAGACGTATTGCCGGTGGTTCAGGCACCCAAGTGCAGGATATTAATCGCTTGTTGAAACAATTTTCTCAAATGCAGAAAATGATGAAAAAAATGTCAAAAGGTGGCATGGGTAAGATGCTTAAGGGATTAAAGGGTAGAATGCCGCCAGGTATGCCGTTTTAGTCTGATAAGCACCCGTTTTTTGTAAAAAGCAATATAAATAGCGGTGTTAAATACTTGTTTCGCTAGATAACCATAAATAGTCGTTTCTATTTTCTGCAAAATTACGTAAAATACGCTCCTTTTATTTAGCCAGATATTGGCTTGATTTCCATAGTTTATTGAATTACATAATAAAATTTTTGAGGATGCATTAAAATGGTATCAATTAGGTTATCCCGCGGTGGGGCAAAAAAACGACCTTACTATCATGTTGTGGTCACGGATAGTCGTAATCGCCGGGACGGGCGATTTATCGAGCGTCTTGGATTTTTCAATCCATTGGCGAAGGGTAAGGCAGTCACACTTAATCTGAATACAGATCGGATTGCTTATTGGGTATCAAAAGGCGCTCGACCATCAGAACGTGTAGCTCAATTAGTAAAACAGCAAGAAAAAAGCGCTGCCTAACTTTTCCTGGTTAGAATACAGAAGGATGGGTTGACGGTGTGTTATGAGTGACAACACCGGGCACAATGTAGCTAACAATGCCGCCGCCGCCGCAAAAAAAGCCGCCGCAAAAAAAATTGAAAAAAAGGATTCTCAGCTTTGTTTTAAAGAGTGTTCTGAAGAGCGGGTTCTAATAGGCAGGATTTCTGGCGTATACGGTGTAAAAGGTTGGGTTCGGGTTTTTTCATATACTGAGCCACTGGAAAATATACTCAATTATTCAACTTGTTATTTTAACATTGGTGGAAATTGGACAAGGCGTGAATTACGAGAAGGCAAACGACACGGAAAGGGCGTTGTTGCACATTTTCTCGGTTGTGATACACGCGATGCTGCTGCGGCGCTGTTAGATGCAGAAATTGCTGTTAACCGGGAGCAGTTACCGCTACTTAAAGAGAATGAATTTTACTGGACTGACCTTGTCGGTCTGACTGTTGTCACCGTTGATGGCGTTGTATTTGGTAAAGTGGTTCGGCTTTTACAAACAGGCGCTAACGATGTCTTGGTAGTAAAAGGTGATAGAGAACGGTGTATACCCTATATTCGACCGAATGTGGTTTGTCGGGTAAGTCTTCAAGATAAGTTAATTGAAGTGGATTGGGATCCCGAATTTTAACGCGGTCTGTTCTGTTTATCGCACTGTTCTGTTTATCACACAATGTTAACAATGCATTGTTTTTAACAAAATGCTTTTTGTAATATGAAGATTGATGTTATAACGTTGTTCCCGGAAATGTTTGATGCGATCAAACAGTTTGGTGTAACAGGCAAAGCGATCGAACGTGGGCTGGTAGAACTTAATTACTGGAACCCCAGAGATTATACAACAGATTATCGCCGCACAGTGGATGATCGGCCTTATGGTGGTGGTCCGGGCATGGTGATGATGGCACAACCATTACGCGAAGCAATCAAAGACGTGAAAATGGCCGCCGAGGGAAAATCACATGTGGTGTATTTGTCGCCGCAAGGACAGCGACTGGATTTTGCGGGCGTAAAGGCGCTTTCGGACAAAGCGCTTTCTTCAGAGACCAGCTTGATATTGTTGGCAGGTCGTTATGAAGGAATAGACGAACGCGTTATTGAATCGGATATAGACGAAGAATTATCAATTGGGGATTACGTATTGACCGGGGGTGAATTACCGGCGATGGTTGTCATTGATGCGTTAACCCGATTAATACCCGGCGCACTGGGACACGAAGATGCTGCGCAACAAGATTCTTTTGTTGAAGGAATACTGGATTGTCCGCACTACAGTCGTCCAGAAGAATACGAAGGCCTACGCGTCCCAGAAGTATTGCTGAGCGGTAACCATCAGTTAATACAACGATGGCGGAAAAAGCAGGCACTAGGCAAAACATGGATAAAACGCCCTGAATTGCTGGAATCGCTGGATTTATCAGATGTTGATAAAATATTGCTGGACGAATTTGTATTGGAGCATGCATCGGTACACGTATCGGAATAACACTCAGAACAACATGCTGAAAATTGAATATTTTACCGAACACTTTATTTATTGAATAACAGAAAAGCGACAGGAGAACATCATGAGCGACATTATCGCACAACTTGATGCGGAACAAATGAAACAGGAAATACTTGAATTTGATTCAGGTGACACTGTAGTAGTGCAAGTTAAGGTTAAGGAAGGAAATCGCGAGCGTTTGCAGGCATTTGAAGGTGTGGTTATTGCTAAACGAAATCGCGGTTTAAATTCTGCATTTACAGTACGTAAAATTTCCCATGGTGAGGGGGTTGAACGTGTATTTCAAACCTATAGCCCACTTATAAAATCGATCAAAGTAAAACGTCGTGGTGATACCCGACGTGCCAAGCTATATTACCTTCGTGATCGATCAGGGAAATCAGCGCGAATTAAAGAAAAGCTTGTCATAACTAAAAAATCTTCAACTACTAAAACCAAATAGACGACTTGAGTGCCTGTAATATTCTTTCTCTAGTACTCCGTCAAGCTGAATCCTAAATTATCATTTTGACGGAGCATTGGTTTTAGACAAAGTTCATATTAATAAGGTTCGTATTAACAAAGTTCGTTGATATATCATATGCTGGATGCTTGGGGGAGGGTAGCTACCCCAGCACAGTGTCGCGTCAGGGTTGACTGTTCATAACGACATTCATAACCGCGTTCATAACGACTATGTATCAATGCATACAATATTTGTCCAAATATTTTAATTGTAACTTTATTTTCAGTTCTAAAAATTCTGTTCCCTGTCATTTATTCGGCTGTTTATCACTGCGTGCCCCAATATTTATTGTCTCTCTTTTCTTCTGCTCCTCGTCGATTGCATCCAGCAGCCTAGAAGAAATTAAAACACTCGTTGAAATTCAAGTTCCCGAATTAGCGCTCGCGATGATCAATCGGCATCAGCCTGATGCTCTCAATGACCAGGAAAAATGGTTACGTTGGGAAAAGCAGCGATTCAAAATTTATAATCAATTGAACGCTCACAAACGGCTCGTTGAGCGTATAGAAAAATATCCCAGTGATTTACCTAATTCATTCTACCACTGGGCGATCAAACAAAGTATTCACGCGTACCTTAAGCAAGGGGATGGTTTTGCAGCACGAAATCTTGGAAAAAAACTGTTGTGGGGTAGGTATGGTGTACTAGATGAGAGCTTGATTGTGAAACTGCAGGAGTTGATTGTCACAGGTTATTTGATTGAAGGGTTGTCAAAAGACGCTTATGAGGCAATGCAATTTCAACAAACTCAACAAAAGAAAGTTGGCCCAAAGGAAAATTTTTATAATGGCAGGGCATGGAACCTGCTTTATGCACAGGTTTTATTAATTAACGGATATGCAGAAAAGGCAGATGAGGAATTAGTTGAATTCTCAGGCGAAGACGTCGATGCGCTAAAGCTGTTGATAAAGCTGCAACTAAAAAACGCAGATCTGGACGCTATCATTCGTTTTGCAAAAAATGCTAAGACTAAAAAGAATAAAAAAGATTCAATTCCGTACTGGGCAATTATCGCCAGTGCATCGAAAATGAAAAGAGATTATAAAAGCCAACTCTGGTCACTGGAAACTGTGTTATCAGCAGAGAAAAGGTTTCCTTTGTTCGGAAAGCTCTATTTTGCAAATGCAGACGTTCTGTGGAAGGCCTATTTGAATTATGCTGCTGTCGTTAAACGGCGGCTGAAATTAAATAATAAAGACATTACGTTATTAACAACCGCAGATTCACTGCGCAAGGAGCAAATGTTCGATGCTCGTTCGCTTTATGCATATGTTGCCATCAATGGGAAAAATGCGGCGCTAAAAATTAAAGCCCATAAAAAGCTGGTTAACACGCTTTATTTGAATAAATTTGGGCATCGAGTAGTTAAACACTTGTATCTTGGTTCGAAATCATTTCCCAGCGTCGATGCAATTCCATCTGTAGTACGCCATATGGTGGTTGGTAAAGCGTTAAAAACATCGGATATATTATTAGCGTCAAGTTTGATACGTGGCATGGTGGAGATCCCTGAAGGCATTAATAGCCTGGATTGGCAATTGCGGCGTGCAAGAGTGCATATTCTCGCGGGTAATTTTCAACAAGGGATGGAAGTGCTACTGGGTATTTTTAAGGATGTTGGGAAATTAAATAATAAGCAAGTTGATCGTTTACTTCAGGTGTTATTTGATCTCCAGGCATCTGGCAAACACAGAGCGGTATTCCCGTTATTTGAAATCGTGATGAAGCGTACTCAAGATAAAAAACGTAAAAGAGAAATTCTCTATTGGATGGCCGACTCAATGACAGCGCTTGAGGAACACGCTGAGGCGGCCCACTATTATCTCAAGTCAGCGGGTTTGACTGATGCGAAGGATATGGACCTATGGGCACAAAGTGCTCGGTTTCAGGCGGGTGAAGCGTTAGCTAAGGCGGGTCTAATTATTGACGCAAAACGGGTCTTAAATGGCTTGCTCGTCGTCGCAAAGGACGCCGGGCGTCGGGCGCTACTGGAGCGTCAAATTAATCAGCTAGAAGCCGCTGGAAGACTGTAACTGTTTGTTTGCAAAGAGAACTAAAGAAGTTATTGATATGAGACAAGTTTCTTTTGATGATTATTCTTAGGCTAGTCTTAAGGTGATGGGTTAAAAAATTGTTGTAGTCGTATCGGCGTGTTAGACTTTTAAGCGAGAGTAATGGATACTATCGATATAATCGATGCTAATTACTAATTATAATTACTAATTAGAGTGAATATAGAAAGAAGTAGAGTAACAACAAATAGAGGAGCTAGTGCCGAGGGAAAACGGCCTCATTGTGCAGACTCTTACTGTGCGATAATAGATGTTCCAGGTGAGTGTCACGGAATGACTGTACTGGGTATCAGAGTTAAAAATAATGTGCTGTTAAGCATAGAATTTCTAGATCCGCTAACTCATCCACCGTCATATCAGACACATTTAAAGTCAACGTATTTAACCGGCATATGTGAGTATGTCAAAGAAGTAGTTGATCAGTTGGATCGCTATTTCAGAGACCCATCTTGGCGCTTTACGATCAATTTGGAAACAACAATAGGTAGCGTATTTCAGCAACGGGTTTGGCAACAACTAAGAAAGATACCTGTGGGAGAAAAATATACCTATGGCGATATTGCAAAAACTTTGTCGAGTAGTGCAAGAGCAGTAGGTGGGGCGTGTCGATCTAATCCAGTTCCAATCATTGTTCCTTGTCATCGAGTCGTTTCGGCAAATGGAATAGGTGGTTTTTGTGGGGTGACTGGCGAAATGAGTAAGGAACTTAAGATAAAACGTTGGTTGTTACAACATGAGTTAACTCAAGAGTTAAAACAGGGTTAAAAAGATGCAAAACAAATTCTAGCGCATGAACTAAATCATGAATAGGGGATGGTAATAGGACATGAATAATGGAAAAACTATGGACAGTGAACAAATTGACAGCAAGCAAAATTCTATCAACAATAACTCTAACAACAGTAGCTCTAACAAGAGTAGCTCTAACAAGATAATAAGTGAGCCAGATCGTCAACTGATAGATACATTTCTTGACGCCTTATGGGCTGAGCGTGGGTTAAGTGAAAATACCATGTCAGCTTATCGCACCGATCTAAGTGGATTTGCCAGGTGGCTAAAGTCCGATAATAGTGCGTTAACTTTGTTAGCCGCTAATCGTGAGAATTTACTTGCGTATCTCGCTTACCGCGTTAAGGAGGGCGCAAAACCTCGTTCAACAGCAAGACTGCTATCCAGCATGCGACGCTTTTACCAGTATTTAGTGCGTGAAGAAAGATTGTCAGAAGATCCAAGTTCCCGAATAGATGCACCAAAGCTTGGTCGATCTTTACCAAAATCATTAAGTGAAGTAGAGGTTGAAGCACTATTGGAATCTCCTGATACTTCTTTGGTTTTGGGGTTGCGAGATAAGACGATGTTGGAAATGCTGTATGCAAGCGGGCTGCGTGTGTCTGAATTAATAACACTGCAACTATCAATGGTGAATTTGCGTCAGGGCGTGGTTCGTATTATAGGTAAGGGTAATAAGGAAAGACTGGTTCCGCTGGGTGAAGAATCGATTCAATGGTTGGAACGTTATTTAGAACATTCGCGACCACAACTCATAAAAAACAAACCAAGTGATTTCCTTTTTACAACACGGCGTGGTGGTTCTATGACACGTCAGGCATTTTGGTACATCATTAAGCGTTATGCTAACACGGCCAAGATTGAACAGGGGCTTTCTCCTCATACACTACGGCATTCGTTTGCAACCCATCTATTAAATAACGGGGCAGATCTTCGTGTTGTGCAAATGTTGCTAGGCCATAGCGATTTGTCTACAACACAAATTTACACCCATGTTGCAACGGAAAGGCTAAAGGAAGTACACAAAACACATCATCCCAGAGGATAGCCGCTCGAATCCACTTTAGGTAGGTTAAAGGAATGTAGATTAAAGGAAGAAATAAAACGAAAAATATCAAGTAGTTATATTCTAAGGTCGGTATTAAGATGTATGCTGATGTAACTGTTTGAAACTTTCTTTTTTCTGACACGGAACCTTTGTGGCGGAATTAAATCCATATAATAAGCTGTTCTTTTCTCAGTATTTTAATAATGTGCTATATTTGACCGACAAATAGTAAACAAACTACTTGTGAGTCATTTCTAGTACATCAACCATATTATATTGTCGGATCAGCGATCCTGTGGCATTTCGCATCAAGGCACAGCTCGCAGGCAATGGTTGCTCCCTTGGCAAGAGCTGTAACGCCGAGGCGGAATGCCGCAGGAGCGCCCGAATTGGCCTGTCAGCACCCATGGCGGTGTTGTGCTTCTTGTGAAGGGAAGTGGCCATTTCCTGCGAAGCGCGCTTAGCCATAGGCGCTGACAGGCCAACTGATCCGATAATATAATATGGTTGATGTACTAGTTCGATAACTTTTGATTTTCGCCACCATGAGGCTCTACGTATGAGAAAAATAGGTTTTTTACTTTTCCTTGGTTTTTTATTTCAAACAAGTATTTTTTCTGTTGCTCAAGGAAGCGAATCAGACGTTAACGATACTGCAGTGAAGGCAGCCCTTAAAAAAATCTTGCCCTCTAACACTCCCGACAGTATTACTCTCAGCCCGGTATCTGGTCTCTATGAAGTGGTAGTGGGTGCAAAAGTTCTTTATGTATCCAGTGATGGTAACTTTCTTTTAGAAGGGGATCTCTTTGATCTCAAAAACATGAAAAATTTAACTGAATCAAAAAGAACAGTGGGTCGGTTGAAAGCCATTAATGGGATTGAAGAAAGCAGCATGATTGTTTTCAAACCTAAAAAAGTAAAAAATATAATTACCGTTTTTACCGATATTGATTGTGGTTACTGTAGAAAAATGCATCGGGAAATGAATACTTATCTGGATGAAGGGATAGAGGTACGTTATTTGGCTTATCCTCGTTCTGGTGTCGGTACACCTTCTTATAATAAAGCGGTCGGCGTCTGGTGCGCGGATGATAAAAACCAGGCGATGACAGAAGCTAAAAACGGTGGCAAGGTGCCAGAAGGCAAGTGCGATAACCCGGTAAAATCTCATATGGATGTTGCCGATGTAGTGGGTGTTTCAGGGACACCGACGCTTGTATTTGATGATGGGCAAGTTGTACCAGGTTATTTGCCCGCAAAAAGATTAAGTGCATTTTTCGAGTCCAGAAAGAAAAATTAAACAGACGATACCTATCCGCGCTGTGTTGGCTATATTTAAAATCTAAACTCATATATAAACCTGGGTCCGGTAAATAAAATCAAGGGTATGGTTTTTTTATCGGGCCACATTTGACTAATTCCTTTATGGTATGACGCCATCTGCTTTGTGTACTGTTCTGCTAATTTGCTAGCGAGTTCAGTTGTTAGCCCACGGTGCGTTTTATAATCAACGATGTAAACATCTTTTTCGCAAATGACCAATCGATCTATTACGCCATTGA
>CAZZJI010000013.1:56412-64103 GCA_964654485.1 uncultured Gammaproteobacteria bacterium
TCAACGATGTAAACATCTTTTTCGCAAATGACCAATCGATCTATTACGCCATTGATAACGGTGCGATCAGGCCGGTATGTAATAGGCACTTCGTTGTATGCGCCCATAAATTGTGATGTTTCAAAAAGATAAGAAAAAGGTGCGTGTGTGAATACCGAAAGTGCTTCATTATAGCACTGGGTTAGCAATCTTGTGATGAGAGCATCTTGTGATGAGAGTGCGTATTCATGGGCCACTTTGTCTAGCACCTTGTTAAGTGATTTATCATCATCATAGCTATTATTGGTGCTGAGCAATTCGAGCATGCGGTGAATAATGATGCCCCTGAGTTTTGCATCGCCATTTTTCGGTGCGCCCTCTAGTTCCTTGGTGTTGTCAGCCTGGCTTGGTGTTTCCTTTATAGTGGAAGTGCTGAATATACTGTCAGAGAATGGTGTGTTGAGGCGAGAATCGACGTCAACAGTGTCGGTTTCTTGTTTTTTGAATTCATAGTCGAGTTCATGGTCGATTAATGATGGCATTTTGCCAAATTCCATAATAGTGTATTCGTTCGATTCAGTGGGGCTATTAAGTTTGTTGTTTAGTTCAAGTTGGCGTCTGATGAGTTCATACCAACCGGGTTTTGAATTTCTTTTTGATTTGCAGCCGCTAATGAAAAGTAACTGTCTAGCCCGGGTAATTGCTACATAAAGCAGGTTAGCATTTTCCCTGTCTTCTGCCCGTAAGTGTTGTTTGAGTCTATTTTTGGTAACCGAATCGTGTTTATCTTTGGCTCCCATAAGAAAAAAATATTCTGGCCGTGTTGATTCAGGTGGCCACTCGACAAGCGCATGATAGGCTGACTTTTGAGACTTTACGCTTTCAGCATCCGCTATAAAAACAGCAGGGGCTTCCAGACCTTTCGATGCATGAATCGTTAAAATACGAACAAAATCATTTTCGATATTTATTTGACCTTCATCTGGTGCGTCCTGCTCGTTTGCTTTTGCATATCTCAGGCGTGCAAGAAAATGGCTTAAGCTGGGATAGCGGCCGCTGTCAACTTCCAGGGCGAGTTCAATAAATCGGGTTAAATTAGCACGTATACGAGATCCTAAATGGGGCGGAAACGCAGACTCAAAGCGTGCGATAAGGTTGCCTTGTGCGTATATTCTGTCGAGTAAATCGTGTACCGGTAATTGCCCTATTAGCGATCGCCAATGAGTCAGCCAACGATTTGCACGTGTGAGCGGGTGTTCCGTTGGTAAATTTTCAGCAACACAATGCAGGCGGTCGTACCAACCCTGGTCCGAATGTGTTGTGGCAATGAGCATGAGATCGTCATCTGAGCAATTAAACAACGGGCATTTTAACGTCGCTGCGAGAGAGAGGTTGTTGTACGGCGCTATCAATGTGTCCAATAAGGCAATCACGTCTCGTACTTCAAGGCATTCCAGCAATGTGCCACGATTGACGCCCAAATAGGGGATCTGTTTAACACGCAATGCTGCTTCTATATCTTTAACGTGAGTGCGTGTTTGCACCAGAATAAGGATATCACTGTAACGGATATATTGATGTTTACTCTCTTTTGTAATAATTATCTTGTCATTTATAAGTGAATTAATGCGATTTGCAATCAGTAAACCTTCGCGATAATAACGTGTATCTTTTGTATTTAATCTGGCTTGTTCCAGCGGATTGCGGAATTTCTGTGTTGCGGGGAAGGATGTGGACTCCGTTGGTTGGATATTTTCTATTAGTGGCAACAATTCTGCGCGTCCCCACACATTCTCTAACGTAGTGGAATGAGGATGAAACGAACCTAGATTTTCATGTATTGGGCCGTCACCAAAAACAACATTGACGAAATTCATTATCGCGGGTGAAGAGCGTCTGGATTGGTCTTGTGGAAAGGATTCAGCTGCCAGGTGTTGTGATAACCATTGTGTGGCGGTGTTAAAGAGGCGTGGCTCTGCTCGTCTGAATCGATATATGGATTGTTTTTCATCACCAACGAGAAAAACACTGCGTTGACGATCATTGTTACCCGCGCTCATTTCAGTAAGTAACGGGAGAATTAGTTGCCATTGCGTAGGATTGGTATCCTGAAATTCATCAATCAGTATGTGTTCTATACGTTGGTCTAATTTATATTGAATCCAGTGTGCATTTTGATTGTCACTCAGTAATAAATATGTTTTCCATTCAAGGTCGGTGAAATCCAGTAAGCGTTGTTCTTCTTTAATATGTTGATAAATATTGATTAATCGGTTTCCTGCGAGATACCAGGCAGAATTTATTGCCAGCGTTTCTCTTAGCGCGAGTTGATCAAGGCAAGCGAGTACTTTTTCAGATAAATCAATATGCAGGCCAATAAAGCGCTCCGATTGATTGTTTCCTATTTTTTTTTCTAAGGTAGCAGATGTTTTTCGAACTCGGGGTTCGTTTTTTTCCGTAAGGAAAACAGATTTTATTGCATGAAAATTATTGTTTGTAAAATTAGCTCCATTTATATTACTTTCAATTAGTGAACAATATTTTTCATTGGATTTTGTAGGGTGCAATCTTAATAACCCAGCGAATTCACTAAGAAGAGTGTCTGATACATCATAAAAATATTGGACTGGGTTTTCATCTGGTGTGATAGAAAATTGCCTGCTTAGTTCATCAATAGAAAATTGCACGCAATCCGTTTTATTTCGAGTGTAGGCCCACCAATCACTGCGGTGAGTTAAAAATTCAAATAATGCAGTATGCGTGTTGCTCAGACCATTCAAATAGTCAAATAACATTTCTAACGCGGTGGCGATGTCACTTTCTGGATTGTGTGTCGCTTCGGCAAAAAGAGTGTCAATGGCGTCTTGCTGAGTCTTGGTCGTTTGTTCGAGTAACTCAAACCCGGGGGGGATATCAGCTTCCAATGGGAATTTTCGTAATATATCCTGGCAAAACGAATGGAACGTATTGGTTTTTACGGGGTGTGGACTTCGCAATAAATTCTCGTAAAGGTGTCGCGCGAACAGGGTTGTTTCATCTGTGGGTTCAACACTAATATATTGAAGTAATTTTTTAAGTGTCGTTTCATCGCATTGCGCTAACTCAAAAAGTCGTAGTGATAGGCGGACCTGCATTTCAGCCGTTGCTTTTCGAGTGAAAGTAATCGCAAGAATATTTTCGGGCGGGACACCTTTTAATAATAGGCGAATAATGCGCGTTACCAATAACCATGTTTTGCCAGTGCCCGCAGAGGCGGCAACGGTGGCATTAATTTCTGGCGAACTTGCGTTTAGCGGTGTAGACATTTGTTATAAACGTTAATGAGATTAAAAATTAAAAAAATTATCTTAAGGAAATTTAAGATAGTTTAATAATATATTTATTACGTTGAATTATTAACTATTCTCTCGTTAAAGATGTAATTAGGATATATTGAATGCACATTTTTATTTAAAAAAAACTTGCCTTCATAATTCAATCTGGTATTATTTGCTGCAGAACCTGAAAGCTCCAACTTACACGGAGGTTCGCTAGGGAAAAGCCCAGTGTTTGTTGTCTCTGGAGGTTATTCAGATAAGGATGATCTGATATGGAACGGGCGGCCCACGGGCCGCCTCCATGTTTTAGCAGGCAGTTTATTAGAGAATTTATTAAATATTTGAGCCGAGAGTTATAAGATTTCATTTTCATACCTCGTACTTTCCCCATATTACTATACATCTCGTTACACATTCTGATTTCCCAATTCTTTATATTCCCACACTGTCTTTCTACACAGGCCTTCCATTGTGCATCGACTACACGTCAGCTCGTCACCCCAGGCGGGTGCAGGGGTTCCTTTTGATAAATTATTCATTAATAAGCTTAGTCGCTCGCCGAGTTTTTCTTTAATTTTTAGTAAGTGATCAGATTGTAACGTCGTTTTGCTGATCGACTTATTGTTATCTAAATAGACGTACTCAACCCGTTCGATTGTTTTTTGAGGACTATTTTCTGTTAGTTTATCCGCCAATAGGGCATAAAAGGGTAACTGGATGGCTTCTCCGCTATCGACGTCATCCTGATGCGGCGGCATGCCGGTTTTATAATCGATGATACCGATGGCTTGTTGGCAATGGTCTATGCGGTCTAATCGACCTTTCAATGAGATACCGTGTGAGTAGTTTTCATAAGTTTGTTTCAACTCGACATGTTCTACGCACCAGTTTTGCGCATGTTCTATTTGCCAATCGATATATGCGGGAATAATGCCCTGCCATTTTTTTAGCCAGCCTCGATGTTGAAAATTATCTTCCAGGTCATTTGCAAATACGGCATCGGCAATTTTTTCTAGCAGTAAAATTGCGTCAAGGCGTGTCGATGTGTCAATATTTTTGCTAAAAGGGCCGGGTAGAGTGGATATATTTCCGTGGAATGCATGCAGGCATAGATGTACCCGATGACCATAATCGCTTTTTTCGAGTGCTTCACGAATTTCTTCACTCGGTGCAAGCTGCAGACACTGTTTTGCAAAATATTGGTAAGGGCAGTCTATTAATTGTTGGTGCGTACTGGCGGAAACACTGCTTGGTAATAGTTGAGCTTGTATTACCACCCTGGGTTGCTCAACAGGTTTGGGTAACTCTTTGGAATCACACAACATAACATGTGCGTTTGTATTGTGGATCAATTTTTCAAGCATTGGGCTTGTTAATTTTTCATTATATGCGAGCAAATGAAAAGCCTGTATCAAATCAATCCAGGGGCTGGCGATGACATCATTATTTTCATGTTGCTGTCGGTGGGTCAGTAAAATATTTGGCGCAGATTCCAGTAGTCGCCGGAAATGGTATTGAAGCAGGGATTGGTTTTTTGTTGATGGGGCCAGCCCCAGTTCCATTCGAACTCCATCATTAAAAAAAGGTGAATGGTTTGCGCTGCCGGGTAAAAATGCCTGCTCGACTGCGCCCAAAATGAGACCATCAAAAAAATGTAAATTACTTTGAGCCACACCCATCAGTAAAACAGGTGAGTTATTATTTGTTGGTTGAAAGTTATTGTGTTCAAGCGCACGCCCTAACCATGTACGAAACCCTAGCCAGTCTAATTGAATATCATGGGTTTTTGCTGCAAGCTGCATTTTTTCCAGTTCTTCAAGGATTCGTTCACCTGCACTGTCTCCTTCAAATGAATTGAATATGCCAAGTAAGTCAAGGCTTTTGCTTAATGATGATAGCAAATGGCTGGTGGTGTGCGTGTTTTGTGAGAGCAAGTTTCCCGGAAATATGTCTTTTGAATTGCTTTTTGAAAATAATGCCTGTAGTGGTGCGGCAGCCTGTTGCAGTTGATCAAGTAATAAAAAAATAGATTGATACGCATCATGGAAGTGTTCGGGCAGACGTTTTTTTCGATAATGAGCGTGTTGTCGGTATCTTTGTAAGCCTCTGGGGATATTCTCATGTAAAATTATATCGTTTTCCAGTCTAAAAACCGCTCGCAGTCGTTCGTCGTTATCCCAATCGGGAAAAATATAGGGTGACTTCAAAATATCTAATAAAGGCTCGTGTGCAAAATCATCTTCAATGACTTGTAACCAACGCTCCAGTACAGATGCCGCGCTCGATGTGGACAGCGCCCAACCAGAATAATCGTCAATTACAATATTTGCTCTTTCAAGTAATGCGCGTACCCGGCGAGCAAGCAGCCTGTTTTCCGTGACAATACCAATATTTTTTTTACCTTCCAGTAGCCAACATCTAACCTGGAGATCGATGGCTATCGCTTCATCCTCAGAATTATTTGCGGTAAAGACGCTTAATCGCTCCTTTAGCGGGCTTTGGGGATATTGCCGGGAAAATACCGCTGCGCGGTTTTTAAGTGTCTGCCGATTTTTGCTGTTTTTAGTATCAGTAAATATTGCATTTATGCCTTCGATATAGGGGATCGAAGGTGCTTTTTTTTGATCTAAAGGGGGGGGCAACGTCAGTAGATTTTTCACAAGTGGATTATCGTTACCGTGGAGTATTAAATGCCGCTGGCATTCTAATTGATTTGAATTGATCCAGTTAGATTCAATTTTACTGAAATCATAAAAACCGATTAGATAAATTGTGTTAGCGCTATTTATCAGTCTAGTGGTTGTTCTCTTAGTGGTGCTGTTTGCCAACCTGAGTACGTAATCCGTGGTTTTATCAATTAAATTTTTTGATTTAAGTTGCTGGTGCCAGGCACGCCAAAGTGTATGAACAAGATTTGCTTCACTTCCTAGTGCGCTTGCGGTTCTTATCTCGTTCATGGATTCACTTTCTGTATCATCATCTGTACCATCAGCGATACCATAAGCGTGGCTAAGTTGATGAATGAATTGATTTATGTCTTCAGGAAGTAATGTGTTGCCGAGCGTCAGCTCATCGAAGAGTTTTAATAATTCATTAGTCAGTGTCCAGGGGTTACCCTTGCCATATAAGTCCGGGTGTTGAGAAAGTGCGTCATATAAAATGAGTTCCCGACAATAGTCGTTAATAGGTTGGCTGTCAGTTAATGAAGTATCAGTGGCGACCCATTGTTGCAGGGTTTTGATTTGTGGGCCAAGTAGCGCAGTGATATTGAATTTTTTAGCTGCGTCAAGTAATACCTGGCGCATACGGGTTGCGCCACAGGTGTCTGGGAGAATGATTAATACGTCGGCCAGATTCGGCAGCGATTGTTGATGTGCTTCGAGTATTTGCGATGCAAGCGCGCTAACGGGATCGTCAGCATATTGAATAAAACGAATTGAAACTGGACGTGATGTCAGTGTATAACTCCCGATTTAAGGTTAATTACGATAACAGGGGGCAGTAACATGTTAACCCTGAAGGACACGAAAACATAAATACAATGGTTTACTCTTTGTTCTCTTTGTTCTCTTTGTTCTCTTTGTTCTCTGTGTTCTCCGTGTTCTCTATGGTATTAGTGGTTCAGTCAATTTTTAACTTATTTCTCAAGGTATTGTAATTTGTCTTTTACGGTTTCCCATTCAGCCGCATCTGCGGGTGCGGGTTTGATTTCTGTAATAACGGGCCATTTAGCCGCGAGTTCTTCATTTAATTGCAGAAAATGTTGTTGATCATCTGGCACATCGTCTTCAGCTAGTATCGCATTAACCGGGCACTCGGGTTCACACAAACTGCAATCGATGCATTCTTCAGGATCAATGACAAGAAAATTAGGTCCTTCGTGAAAGCAATCCACAGGACATACTTCCACACAATCGGTATATTTACATTTAATACAACTTTCAACTACGACATAAGTCATTCAATATTGCTCCACTCATTTTATTGTATTTTTTACTGTATTTTTACTTGGGCCGCTATTTTACCGCTAGCTATTTTACAGGTATATGTGCCATTAGACGAGTGCTTAGTTCATGTAAAATAGTCAAGGATTGCCCGAATTTTCCAGTTCCTTTAGTTGGAACAGTTGTGCCAGGGCTTCGCGAGGCGACAAATCGTTGGGGTCTATTCGTTTGAGCGCATCTGCCACAACAGAACGGGTCGGCGCGGTGGTGGTAGGGTGACCCGCAGCCGCAAATAGCGACATTTGGTTTGTTTGGGGGTTATTTTGTGTCTCAGAGGCATTGTTTTCCAACTGATAGAGTTTTTCTCTGGCCTGTACTATCACATTATCAGGCACACCCGCTAATGCGGCGACTTGTAATCCGTAGCTTTGGTTAGCGGGCCCTTCTTTTA
>CAZZJI010000014.1:0-49021 GCA_964654485.1 uncultured Gammaproteobacteria bacterium
AACCATTCTTTTTCGTTGATGTTCAGCTTTCCTAGCAACGGCTGTATACGTTGCGGAATAGCCCCTTTTTTATTGTCGCTGATGGCTCAATCAATCAGGCTAAAGTAGTCTACTAATGAATAGAACTATTCCCTCGACAATATTTATCCATCAATAAATTACCTTTAAATAAAGGTATAACAGCCTTCGATTACCGTCAACATATCCCAACTTTGCGCGTTGGCTGCATTAATGTGCAGTACCAGATGTTTGACCGGTTATTTATTCGGGTCCAAATTCTCGTTCTAGCTCGATAGCCACTACTTCCCAACCTACCTCACCTTGCCTAAGTTTAGCGTGGAAAATATATCTGTCGCCATCTAAGTTTGGACCGAACTCTGGATAGCGCACAAGTACCAAGCAGCCATTTTGATTCTCAAGCCGCCAAACACCGATCTCAGCTGAAGTTTCATTCAACCAGCAGGCTGCAGCGTCGAGTTCCGCTGCGAAAAGTTCCCTAACCTCAAGATATTTCTTTGGAAAATTTCGATTCGACACATGAAAAAAAGCCACCATTGCCTGCTTCATAGCCTCAAGGTCATTTTGGTCTATACGAAGCGAACCAGAATTAAGCTCGAATACGAGGTAAGTGCCCATATCCTTTTCCATATTAGGAACCTCCAATTGACATGAAATAATGGTTAGTATCTGTAGCGTTATAGCAAAAATGGTGCAAAGTAGCTTCACGATTTATTGCTGTTGTTTGTTCGATCACTGAGCCGTACGTATATCTTGTTCAGCACACTAGGGACACTTCCACTTGTCTGGGTCAATGGTCTTCACGACTTGACCACCCGTATCTGGTAGCCTATATGCATCATCAGGTTTAGGTACCCGAGTCGTCCCGTCCGATAAGCGCACATCTTTTCCGTTGGTGGCTAATCCCAATACTCTTGGAGGCGGAGTGCCACCTCCAAGCGGAGTCGGTGGATTATACGCGTACGCTTTATCAACGTACTTCTTGATATTTGTCATATCAGGAACCTCCTTACCATTAATTGTCTTTCGGAATGATAAGTCGTGCGATGGTAGTGCCTTCTTGATTCTCCACGCTTCGGTTTTTGCATAAGCATCGTACTCTCTTTGTGACCCTGCCATAGATGAAGGCTGATCGGTATGAACAACTTCATGGAAAAGCGTAGCTGCAGCGTCTTCGCATTCGGTGTTTTCGTTGATCCAAACTTCAGTGCCACGAGCCGAACCCCCGCTCGTGAACCCGCCATCGACCCACCTTCCCCCTTCGTACTTCTTGTAATGAACCTGCTTCGGCTTACGTTTGTGGATAGTCAAACGAGGAAGTTTCTTGACAACCTCCTTGTCCTCATTGTCACCCTTACATAATATGTCCAAGATGCAATCTTCAGTCCATCCACCACCGGAAACTGAGGCCTGAGCCTCACCAGCCAAACAAGCCGTATTCCCATGATTCATCAACATCTTATCACTCAACCGACAAGCATTCTTCCCTTCCAGCTTCACATCAAACGAATAAAGAATCCATGTGGCTTCTTTCATATTCGTGCTAGATTTTATCCCCCCGATTGTCCCCGGCTCATCACCGGTACAACGACTAAACTCCGACCCTTTAATCGCTGCCGACTTTCCACCATCCACCTTAATTTTTTTCGTTCCCTTCTTTAAATCACTCGACATAGAAACGATGACCGGGTAAGGAATAGGCACCGGCCCACCCGGTGTCGGTGTTTTACACACATCAGGAATCGTCGATTTCGCAATCCCCATACTCCCCTTATGCACCAGGGAATTAGATTTTCCATTCAAATGAATCGTCACAGCCATTAAGCAACTCTCCTTTCTTCAATACCTGTCCGAACTTGTCCATAGCAATGTATAGGGGCCTTTAGCGTAAGGTGTCCTATATGATGTCGCGGTGGTTGTCTATATTTTATGGGTGTTCTTTAATTCCTTCTTTTTTACCGTGCAACTTGACGTTCATGGACAAACTGTGATATTTGCCATCCAGAATTCTGTTCAGTTAACGTTGCAACGAAAATATACATTATTTCCGCTCGCGGAGGGGTGCGAACAAGAACAAGCTTGTCACTTCTTAATTGAAAAATCCTGCGCCCTACATGAGCCACATCTGCGTCTATCCAGTAAGGTAATTTTTTGGCTTCCTCAAGTAACGGTTTTTGCGCCTATTTTTTTATCTATGGTATCGCGAATTATTCGCTTGCAAATTAAACTAATCGCATATCTAAATTATCTTTAACCTTTTTGGTGAATTTCTCAAGAAGTTTTTGGTCATCTGTCGAAAGAAGAAACTGCACACCTTCTCCATGCGGTCGTAAATAAGCAAGGACACTATTATTATCTGTCTCGTAGTAATTATTCCATTCATCAAAAAGTCTAAACTTTCTGAACCCAAAACTGATAAATATCTCTTCGATTTTAGATATATCTCTAAAGGATTCAACATCTACATCTCTGACAAACATATAAGGAAAACCTGTTTTCCTTATATGAAATTGTTCAAATCCGTAACTGAAAACTAATGCTTGTAAACTCAAGGCATCATCATAAAGTTGAAGACTAGTATCAATTGAAGATATAGAATTTTCGTTCGCTGCAGTATGTGGTGGATTAGAAAAGACCGCCCTAACTATCCGCCCCCTATGCTCATCGTCTAACCTAATGCAAACATCAAAAGCATTCTCATCATCTTGTTGTTCTCCTATAAACAATAAATTTTCTGGAGGTCGCCAATTTGGTATATTGTAGGCATCTAATACACTGCTAATATCAAAGCTACTTGTCGCGATTTCCAATCCGCCTAAACCGTGCCCCATGAGCTGTAAAAATTCTCTGTATTCGCGAGGCAAAGGACGCCCTACAGCTTGTTCCAAAACTTTAATCTCTTCCTCATCCGCACCAATAATATCGGTTTTAAAGCTGGGGCTATATTCACTAATTGCATCCAGAATTTCATTCCACGATGTATCGCGATTCATCTATTTCTCCAGTCCTTCAATATTTACGCAAAAAACACATTAATTAGTCAGGCGGCTGATCGCATAACAAATCTGATAATAATTGTTTACAAGTTTCACATGACTCAGCATGCTTTCCTTCTGAGAAATTACTATTCGAAGGCCCGGACCAAATCTCCGTCATGGCAACAGGTTTTAACCCTGCCGCATTTGCAGCCAAAATCACTTTAGCACCTGCACACTGCCCACCTTTATTTGATCCTTTTCGGGTATAATCCGCTGGTTTAATAGCCCTACCTCCAGCCGTTTTAGGTTTCCCAGGTATACTTGTAGGGTTAGACTTGAATCCAGCGGCAACACCGCCTGGCGACGCCTGTGAAAATACCACTTTTGCCCCTGTAGATGTAACACACACTATAGATGAAACCATAAACCCTTTCTGTTTTCCATTTTTACGGAATGCTGGCGGAGCGTTAGCCACCTGATTTTGTGCCTCTAACGCGCTTTCATCTGAATTTGGAATCGGATGTCCTTCCGGAGCACCGCAAATTGTGCAAGCACTGTCGCCACCATAAACTGGAGGGTTATTGACTCCTGACAAACACGCCGTATTCCCGTGATTCATCAACATCTTGTCACTCAACCGACAAGCATTCTTCCCTTCCAGCTTCACATCAAACGAATAAAGAATCCAAGTCGCTTCTTTCATATTCGTACTGGACTTCACACCACCCACAGTTCCCGGCTCATCACCGGTACAACGGCTAAACTCCGATCCCTTTACCGCTGCCGATTTTCCACCATCCACTTTAATCTTTTTAGTTCCCTTCTTTAAATCACTCGACATGGAAACGATGACCGGGTAAGGAATCGGTACCGGCCCACCCGGTGTCGGTGTTTTACACACATCAGGAATCGTAGATTTCGCAATCCCCATGCTCCCCTTATGCACCAGAGAATTAGATTTTCCATTCAAATGAATCGTCACAGCCATCAGGCAACTCTCCTTTTTTCAATATCTGTCCGAAACAAAACCGCAGTGCGTTCACCGCCTTCCGAACTTGTCCATAACAATGTATAAGGGCCTTTAGCGTAACGTTTTTCAAACGCCGAGGTAATCAAGTTAATAAACAACGGGCCTGAGGCGGCGCCAACATCTCCCCAACAATCCGCAGGCGCCATATAATCCGATGGATCAGTAAAGTATTTTGATAATCTGGCAAGCATAAAACCAAACTCATCCGCCCGATAGGCTTCGCCATTTTGATCGCAAATGGTGTAATCAATCTTAGTGTTTTCCGGCAGTCCTGATACAATCCCCTTCACCGCTTGTGTTAATCCTTCACCAATACAAACAGTTTCAGTTTTGATTTTATTTTTCTCATGCGCAGTCGATATCGCAACAAGCTGGGCTTTCACCGGTAATTTATATTTATTCGCCGTATCAACAGAACAAATCAAACAAAAACTAGCTGCTTCTCCTGGTACAAAGCCCCAAGCGTTTGATGGCACGTGTAATTGCTCATTTTCTTCCACCCAATCCAACGTATCGGCATCAATGTAACTATCAATGCCTCCCAACAGATAAAACTCACACTCGCCTTTCGCCAGGTGTTTTCTTGCTGACTCAATCGCCATCAGCCCGGCCGCATGCCCATTAAAGGCGATGCGAACATCTTCAATAATATAATGTTCGTTGCCTTGCGCTGAAATATGCTGTGCTAATTTCTCACCCAGATCATCCGGCAAACCAGGACGCACTTCAGGCAACGCGACAACCACTTTCACTTCATTTTTTTTCTTGCCAAGCTGCTGTAATGGCTCGAGTGCTTCATGGAGGGCGGAAGTCGATAAGGCGATATAGCGGTCTGCTCCTGTTAGTGCGGGATCTATTGACGGTACCATCGCCAACATATAAGGGTCGCCTTGCTGATTTATCATAAACGGGTGTTCTTCAAAACCGGATATTCCCGCTCTTACGGCTGCAGCTGTCGCCACCGCGTTTAGCCCAACCGACGTGCATGCTCCAAGCCCGACGATGCACATCGCGTTGGAAACGTTTGATGACGCGACGCTATCAGCCTCTGCCACCATCAGATGACGCCCACTGCATTTACGTTACCACGTTCAGACAGCATAATGCGTTTCTTGAGACGTATGGACGTACTGTTTAACTTCAGCACCTTATGGTGGCATTCAAGGTGGGTATGCCAAACCACAACGACTTTGGCTTCATCCGGTTTTATCGTCACGGTATGTATTACCGCCCGGTGTTGCTCACTGGAACCATCATCAAAGTTTGTTGTAAAAGACAAAGAGACCCGAGGCAGATGAAATTGCAGACGCCCGTCAGGCGTAAGGTTGTAAAGATCGACCTGCTCACCGCCTTTTAAGTAACCTGCTGCTTGTTGATCTTCCGGTGCACATTGGTGATAACGCTCATCAAAATCCTCGGCCAATAACGGCTGGCGGGTCTCCTCCCAGTTCTCGTCATAGGTTCCCGCCAACTCCACCCTGGGTGACCAATGCCCTGCAATCGGTCCAAAGCCCGCTGGACGAGGCCGTTGTTTCCAATCACCGATTAATGCGTTCGGGTCTTCAATATTCGGCGCGACTGTTTCATGCAAATGTTCTTCTCGGGTCACAAATCCACAGCCTACGGCGTTGCGTGCTTCCCAATCGTGTTCTTCGGGATTTTCTGATAGCTGGTCGGTACCACCGTATGCCCGTTCATAGGTGATAGGCATTTTTGTGAAGGCTTGAGGCGCGCTTAATTTGATCCCCTCATTTGTTTTTACATACTGCCGATCGCCGATGACACGTAGCGTCTTTTGTATTTTGCCCGCTTTAATTGCCACATCAATTTCTTTCACTGGTTTCCCTTGCGGTGCATAGGCATGGCCTTCAAGAAGCACATCGGTATTTCTTTTTAAATGGGGCAGATCGGTATCAAACAACAGGCTGGAACAATCAGGTGCGCCACGAAACTTGGGCGCGATATGGACCTCTTCTTGCTCTTCAGCAACCTTTGTTGTGCCATCAGATTCAATGGAAAAGGTACCTTTGACGGCAACAAGCCATACCTCAGCGCCGTTCTTATCACGCACCCAACAACGTTCTGTAGCAAAGGGGGTTTGATTATTTAGCGCCCACACAATAAACCTTTACTTCACGAGACGCTGGTTTTTTTATTCACATGCTTAATTGACATGCACTGTGCCGCCTCTAATACGGTTGGTCCCCGATGATCGGCTTGACAAATAGGCACCACGAATTAATACCTTGCCAGAGCGTGTCAAGGTGATACTCGCCTTACCACACTTCAAAACAATTTCCTTTTCTGCAGTAAACATTATACGCTCCCCATCCACCACTACGTCCTTGGGTTGCTTATCATCTGTTTGCTCAAATTCAGAAGGTGACTTTAAATCATCCAGAAAATTTCTTACCAACCCCACGATCAACGGCTTGCCAGGATCACCATTTTGAAACAATAAGGCAGCCTGGCGGCCAACACTTTCTTTATTAACCGGCACTGTGGTCATCGCATCCAGCAATCCACTAACGGGATTACCTGGGTAATCGACTTGAGGCCGCCCTTTAACACTCACATCAACAACAGTACCGATCACAACTTCACCTGGCATCACTGTCGCTACTTGATTCTCCTCATTGGCTGATGGTCCTATAGCGACCTTTAAAATATCTTGCCTCATTAGTTCACGATTACCTTTTTACCTTTAAGAATCACGTCTCCTGAACCTTTCAGGGTGATATTGTTACCATTAATGGTAATATCACCGTTCTTTTTCATGCTTATAATCGCTTTACCGACCTTTATCGTTAATTCATCCGCGATTTCGATCATGCCTTTTTTATCGCCTTTTATGCTAAAGTTATCTCCAGACTGAAAGGACATTTTTTTACCAGACTCGATAGACTTATTGCTACCCACGTTTTCACTGCTGTCTTTACCCACCAAGACGGATTTGATTGCACCAATTTCTTCTGTCTTCGTCGCGCCAATTGTTTCGTTCATTGCGGCACCGACTGTTACCTGGTAAGCGCCGCCGATTGTTAGCTCTTTTGCGACACCGATCGTCTCGGCTTTGTTGATTGCGATGGTTTCACTTTTGTTGCTACCTATCGTGACGGATCGATTGCTTCCTATCGAAATAGTCTCGTTGTTACCAACATCTTCTGTTCGGTTACGACCCACTGACGTGGTTTCATCATTTTCAACCACATTGTTTTGATCTTTCTCGGCGTGGATATAGACTTCTTCACTGCCTTTTTTGTCTTCGAATCGCACTTCATTAAAGTTCTCCGGAGTCCCCCCTTTGGAACTTCGGGTCTTGACGCCGGATTGGGTCGCATTCGCGGGTAATTCATACGGCGGCATATTGTCATCGTTATACACTCGCCCGGTGATGATAGGCTGATCAGGATCTCCCTCTAAAAAGGACACGATCACCTCTTGACCTATGCGCGGAATCGCCACCGCACCCCAGTTTTTACCCGCCCACGGATGTGAAACACGCATCCAACAGGAGCTATTTTCATTGACCTCACCATAACGGTCCCAGTGGAATTGCACTTTGACCCGACCGTATTTATCTGTCCAAATCTCTTCGCCTGATTTGCCCACCACAATCGCGGTTTGTGGACCCTGCACAATCGGTTTTGGGGTGATGCGTGGCGCTCGAAAGGCTTGCTGTTTGTCGATCGCGGTGATGTTGCAGGCAAAATTCGATCCATCATCGCCTGTATTGGCCGATTCGTACTCTTGGGGACCCAGGGTATAATCGGCAGCAGTAATGAGATATTCCCGGTTTTGGTCCTCGCGTGGATAATTGCTGAGCTTGAACAAACTACCGGTACTCAGTCCACCTACGTTGCCACTGCCTTGAACTCGCTCATATTGAGCCTGTAACTCTTCAATGCGGGCACGCACGTATCCTTCTCCATCGCCACTCTCTTTATATTCGCCCGGGTAGTCGTAGATTTCAAACTCGGCCTGCTCGTGTTCGCGCGCGGTCGAGGACTTCACTTCGAGATTGGCTTTGGGTTTTTTGAAATCAAAATCAGTCAGCGCATACACACCCGGCTGGATGTGCTGATTTAACGACCAATTATCAAAGTGGTCACGCTCGCGTCGTTGGCTTTCTTCCGGGGGATAATAAGGCACCTCTTCGTATCCGGGCACAGTTTCATGGGCGCTTATCGAATCCGATAACACCAGCGTATGCTTGCCCTCTTCGTGCTTGAAATAGTAATAAATGCCTTCTTGTTCTAACAAGCGACTGATGAAATTGAAATCTGTTTCACGGTACTGAACGCAATATTCCCATTCTCGGTAGCTACCACTTAAGGCTTCTTCGAAATCACTGAAACCCAGATCGCGAAACACCTCTTTGATGATGTCTGGCACGGTCATGTTTTGAAATATTCGGCAGTCGGCGGTGCGCGTCAGAAACCAGAACCAGGGGCGCAACGAGGCGCGATAAACAAATAAATTTCCGTGGCTGCTGGCGTGGCTAAACCGGTTGACAAAACCATTGAAGTAACGGGGTTCTTCATCCAGGCGTTGATATCGAACAGTCATACTTTGCCCAAGTACATCCTGGAGTTTGATCTCGGGATCAACACTGAGCAGATCCAGGTCAAACTCAAACAAACGGCCCAGTTGCTCACTCACACTCATGCGGTGGAACAACAAGACATCCTCACCCAGAGAGGTCGTTACGGCAATCCGCCGGTTTGCTTGCGTCGCTATTAATTTAGGCATAGTTATCCCTTTTTTTGTTATCCTTTTGTTACTGCAATTGTTACTGCAACATGTAGAGTTACTGCTACGTGAGTTACTGTAACTGATAGTTACTGCAACAAAATATCGCTATCACTAAGCCCTGTAACTAAGTGTAAAACCTTTTTTAAGCCGTCTATCGTCTCATGTTTTATCTTAACACGCGATGAAAAATACGTGTATATCTTTGAATTCCTGATAAACTTGTTATAACCTCTTCATTTACCGAATATAATCTGGAATAAGGCAACATTATGGGCCAACCGCGTATCATCGAAGTTGAGTATCACGATTTTTTAAAAATTCTGCAGCACGCCAGGGATTCGCAAAAGAAAATAGACAAAGCCGACAAAGAAGCTTGGAAGAGTTTTGTACAAAAACACAAGGTACCCGAAGCTGGGATGGCGGTCAAAGCCAAAGGGGGCGCGATGTCAGGTAAAATTGACGCGGTCATTATTGACGGAGCCGGCACATCCGATGGCTATTATATGTACTCCTCGGACGACCTATTTTGCTTAAAATTTGAACCGGGCTAAGTATAATGCCTTGTTATTAATGCATAAAATATCTTTGTCATAAGCTGGCCCTTCCTTCGAGTTTTACCTTAAATAGCCGTTTTTTTCCAACAGTTAAGCTTTCACATCATTGTCAAAAGATAAGTATCTTTATAAAAATCATACACATAGAACTGTTACTCAAATCGATACATAAACTCCCCATTTTTCACACTGACCTGCACTCTCTCGATCTTTTTTCCTTCCATCATTCTGCTCAGGAACTCCTGACTGATATTAGGCAACACCGTATTGGTCAATATACCATCCACCACGCGCGCGCCACTTTCAACTTCGCCACAGCGATTGGCGATTACATTGATAACTTCATCGTCGTAGCTGAAAGGAATATTATGATTCTCGGCGATGCGTTTTTCGATACGCCGCAGTTGTAGTTTGATAATCAGTGACATCACCTCATCGCTGAGCGGGTAATACGGAATGACGACCAAACGGCCGAGCAACGCAGCGGGGAACACATTCAATAGGGGTTCACGCAACGCTTTGGTAATACCTTCAGGTTCAGGCATCAGCTCTGGATCCTTGCACATATTCATGACAAGGTCGGTGCCGACATTGGTAGTAAGCAGGATCAATGTATTCTTGAAGTCGATGAAGCGACCTTCTGCGTCCTCCATCCAACCTTTGTCGAAGATCTGAAAAAACATTTCGTGTACATCGGAATGTGCCTTTTCGACTTCATCCAATAACACCACGCTGTAGGGTTTGCGCCGCACCGCTTCGGTGAGGATACCGCCTTCGCCGTATCCTACATACCCAGGGGGAGCACCCTTCAGCGTAGAAACGGTGTGTGCTTCTTGAAACTCGCTCATGTTGATGGTGATGACGTTTTGCTCGCCACCATACAATGACTCAGCCAACGCGAGTCCGGTCTCAGTTTTACCAACACCTGACGGGCCGCACAACATAAACACGCCGATGGGCTTGTTGGGATTATCGAGACGCGCCCTGGACGTTTGGATGCGCCGGGCTATTATATCCAACGCGTGACGTTGCCCGATGACACGTTCGTTTAAGGTATCACCGAGTTTGAGTACCGCTTCAGCTTCGTTCTTGACCATGCGCCCGACAGGGATGCCAGTCCAATCGGCCACGACCGACGCCACCGCCTGCCCATCGACACTGGGTAGTATCAGTGGTGATTCACCTTGCAATTCTGCGAGCTGCGTCTGTAGGTCACAAAGTTGCTGTAAGAGCTGTTCGCGTTGCGCTGGCGTTAGGTTTTCTTTGTTTTCAACCGTTTCTTCAGTACTGGAATCGGTCGCCTCATCGCTTCCCACGCCCCTGTCCACAGATATGGATTGCGCTGCTTTATCAGCGGCCTTCTCAAGTGCGCTCGCAGTCCCTTCCACCTTACCCACGTCTCCGCGCAACTGACTGCGTATCTGCAGTATTTCCTGAACCAATACCTTCTCCAAGTCCCAACGTTGATTTAACCCATCGAGACGGGACCGCTCCTCTTCAAGTTTATGGGTAACAGACTCTTCACGTAGCGCCGTATCCACGCCGACCGCTTTTTCTCGCTCTATAATATCGAATTCAGTCTGCAACACTTCGATTCGGCGCTGCGAATCATCCACCGCGGCAGGGACAGCATGTTGGCTAACGGCGACACGGGCGCAAGCGGTATCAAGTAAGCTGACGGATTTATCTGGCAACTGCCGAGCGGGGATATAACGATGCGATAACCGCACCGAGGCCTCTAACGCCTCATCTAAAACCTGCACGCGGTGATGATGTTCCATCGTCGTTGCCATGCCACGCATCATCAGAATAGCTTTGTCTTCACTGGGCTCATCGACTTGCACCACCTGAAAACGCCGCGTCAGGGCAGGATCCTTTTCAAAATATTTTTTGTATTCCCCCCATGTGGTCGCAGCGATAGTACGCAGGGTACCGCGCGCCAACGCAGGTTTAAGCAGGTTAGCCGCGTCACTGGTACCCGCGGCGCCGCCCGCACCGATTAGCGTATGCGCTTCATCAATAAACAGAATGACAGGCTTAGCAGAGGATTGCACCTCGTCAATGACTTGGCGCAGGCGTTGTTCAAACTCCCCCTTCATACTGGCCCCGGCCTGCAACAGACCAATATCAAGGGTACGTAATGTGACCTCCTTGAGCGTCGGCGGTACATCACCGGATGCAATTCGCAAAGCAAAACCTTCCACTACCGCCGTTTTACCCACACCGGCTTCACCCGTGAGTATCGGGTTATTTTGTCGACGGCGCATCAGGATATCGACGATCTGGCGAATTTCCCCATCACGTCCGACGATGGGATCAAGTTCACCCTTGCGGGCCTTTTCTGTCAAATCCACCGAGAACTGCGCCAACGCCTGCTGCTTTCCCATTTGCGCGGCTGGCATAGACCCACTGGCTTCTCCGGGGACCGCCCCACCGCCGACCTGAAAACCATCGGTTGCTTGCATCTGCTCTTCCGGGGAACCGGCAACGACTTCGTCGAAGCGCTCAGTCAGGGTATCGATGTTAATCTTGTTAAATTCCGGGGAAATCGCCGGTAACGCATTGCGCAGCCCCGGTGTTTTCAATATACCGACGATCAAGTGTCCGCTACGTACCTGAGACCCAGCAAACATCAGTGTACTGTAAACCCAGCCGCGTTCGACGGCTTCTTCCACGTGGGAAGAGAGATCAGAAATGGATGTGGAACCCCGCGGCAGCTTGTCTAGCACAGCAGTAAAATCTTTAGCCAAACGCGCGGGTTCCAGGTTAAATTGACTAATGATGCGGTGCAGATCCGAGTCTTGCAATTGCAAAATTTGATTCAGCCAATGCACCAGCTCAACGTAGGGATTGCCGCGCATTTTACAAAATACACTGGCACTCTCTATGCCCTTATACGCTAATTCGTTGAGTTTTCCGAACAAGGCAACACGATTAATCTCTGACATTAACTAACTCCCAATTAATTACACTGTATTTTTATAACGGCTTTAGTAACAGCAAAAAGCTAACAGCAAAAAGCCGCCAAGCGGTTAATCTATGGATTTCATTGGTTCCAATACCAGATCACGTATATCATCATCACTGGTTCGATCTCCAAGCCAGGTGTTCCAGCCAAGTAGATCACTGTTTCCAAGCTGCATAGGCGGCACTTTTTCTTTTTTCAGTACAAGATTCACGTCCCAGTTCATGCTATCACCAACGTAGTTGCGCACCAGCGATCGAAGACGTTTACCACTATCATTCGTGGGTAACATACTTTCATAGTCTTCAAGGTTTAGTGGACCAAGAATAATTCGAAATTTCTGCTGGCATTGCCATACATAGTCACCCAGTGCGATATCTATACCGAGCGTGCTCGTTTCTGGTGAAATTCCAAGTCGGCAACGGCAGCTATCGGGTAACAACATCCATTCACCAATGAACTGATCAATCGTAGCAGGCACTTTAAAAAAATATTTGATCATGGCGACTAGGCCTTCGGCATTGCGGGTTTGGGAAGCCAGTCTCCCGGCAAAATGCAGTTTTGTAAAATCGGGAACTTCATCCCGGTTACGCAAAGACGGCATACCCAAGCCAAACAAGGCGCCAGTATAAACGCTGAAACGATCTTGCTCAGGACGGTCAAAGTTAACCGTCGGTTGTGCACTCGCCCAGGCGCGATAAAAGAGCGACAACATCCTATGATGAAATATATCTAAAAATTCACTGAAAGTGGGATCGTTGGAATTACGCAAGCGGTCGCGTGCATACTCGGTAAGATGTAGCGGCAATGGCCCATTCGGGCCAAACATGCCAAAAAAATGTACTGCCAATTCGGATGGTTTTCCATCCCCCGCAGGTTTGAAAGAGGCCAGCGTGGCTGGCGCAAACACCAAAGAAGGTTCTTGTGCAAATCGCACCGCGTCATCGACAGGCCGCACTGACGCACCAATTCTGGGCTTTTTATGATAGATACACTCAAAACGTCGAAGTGTCTGGTAAAAGCCAAATTTATAAGGTCGCTCCTGTAGCGCTTGCTCAAGCGCCGCTACAACATCTGACGTCGGCCGACTCTCACTGGCCATCGCATTATCTCCCCGCGTTTTTCCGTTTTGATCACAGTTTCTGTAAAGGAATTGATTGATACGTATTTTGCAAAAAAGTCTTCTAAAATGGCGCCAAGCAAAAAGCACCCGGTCCCTTCAAAAGCAGGTTCGTCCAAGGTCACCGTCACTTCAAGCCCACGACCAAATGTAATTGGCCCGGCGATGGGCATACGACGAGTAACCGGAACAGCAACCACCGAGAGAACACCTTCGATTTGTTTTTCGATGTGGGCTTCGGCAAGATAACCATATAACCGAAGCAGCTCACGCAGTGCCGCGGCACCTTTTTGTTCATCCGAATCGACAATCGAAAGATAATTCAGTGATAAGTGGCTAATCAATCGCCAAGCAGTATCACCTTCTGCATAGGTAGGCTTGGGTTTGCTCGGCCCCACGACGCATCGAATTGAATCCACCGGTGCCCCGGACTCCAATGTAAAATCGGTCTTTCCAACCCCCACAGGCATATGCAGTGGCAAATCTCGATTGGTACACAAAGCCGTTACCGCGAGTTGGCGCAACTCTGTGGAATAAGGCGCATCATTGGCGTCAACAAGGGATACAAATACCTCGCTGCCCACATAGTTCGATCGTGATCCATATCGCTGTTGCCGATTCGACATCAGCCGAGCTTCTCTTTGCACTGTGTAATAGGTGCTATTTTCAGTGCGAAGACTTGTTTCATCAAAAGAGTAAAAAGGCAGAAACGCCTGCTTGCGATTGTCACCGGTGCCATGACCGACCGCGCCGGTAACCTGATAGACTTCAAAGTCCATTGGCCGGGTCAGGTCGGGGACGACGTGATATTCGTGTTCTTTGCTATTGAGGTGAATACGGTCTGCCCGCTTTGGAAATAAGTTGATAGCCCCTGAGCAAAACAACGCAAACGCCGAGGCGTCGATCTTTTGTTCCAATACTGGATTACTGCGATCCAGTAAAATGAATATTTCTATTTCGTTTTCTGTGCAACGTCGCACGGCTTCACCCAGCCCGTTCAATCTAACAAACAAATAACCACTTGAGAAAGCGAAATACTCATGCAGCAATCGATAACCACTAAACGATTGCGCCCCATAAGGTAACATCGCCTCATGTTCATCGAAACCGACACGCTGGATCTGGCTTCGATCAATCACTTGCTGCCAGGCGTTTGGATCTGAGCTTGGCCGTACCACCACGGCAACACTATTTGCGAGTATTTGTTCATATATCTGCATAGGAAGCCCGTCACTGCCTCGCAGGTAGACAGGCAGGTGTTCAAGCGACAATTTATCAAACGTAAGCCCTGCGGTAGTTCGCAGTCGTAAACGAAATGCGGCTTTAGGTGCAGGCAAATGCGGATTATTGATCTTAGGTAAGGCAATCGTGTTGGTAATATATTCGGCTTCTGCTACCTCTAGTGGCCATAAGGTCACATCTTGTGACGTGCGGAATTCACAGGGGGTTTGCTCCCCTCTTGCAAGCATACTGCGCAATGCACTTTGTCGGGGTACGGTGAATCCTTCAGCCAAGGCCCCTTCGGTTAAGTCCGGCTGAAATTGCACTACGGCCATAGAAGGGGTAGGTGCCAGATAGTGCGGATAGACCATCTCCAGCAAATGCTGGGTAAAGGTCGGAAATTCTGCATCGAGCTTAAATTGAATTCGAGCCGCTAAAAAACCGAAGCCTTCCAGCAGACGTTCTACATAGGGATCACTGCACTCGAAATCGTCTAGCCCCAAGCGCCCCGCTATTTTAGGATAGCGTTTGGCGAATTCACTGCCCATTTCGCGAATATAGTGCAACTCAGCGTTATAGTACTTGAGCAACATTGGGTCCATCAGACAGCCCCGGAGTAATCGTAAACCTGCATATTACCGGCTTCTAAATCAAGTTCAGTTTTCAAATACACTTGCAGTGGTACCGGCAGCGCCCACAACTCAGCGTCAATATCAAATGTCATGGCGTTATGGCCCATTTGTTGCTCATCCACATCCAAACGAACTTTGATCGTGCGACGAATAATTCGTGGTTCAAAATCACAAATAGCCTGTCGTAACAGTCGTTCGATTTCCGCAGCATCGACTCCTGATACCGTGTGTCCGCTAAAATCCGGCATGCCATAATTGAGAACTGACTTGGCCACCTCGGGATAGGCGTCAAGATTTTGAACAGTGGTGAGATTGCTATTATTAAATAACCAGTTCAAATCTCGTAGTACGGATTGGCGCAATTTTGCCTTTGATAATCCGCGCTTTTCTTTTACTTCAGTCTTTTTTTCCGGTTCATCATCGGTGAGCCGATCGAGCAAAGAGGGTAGTAGATGCTCCGGATTGCGCAGTTCCGCCATTAGCTATCGAGCCGCCCCAACGAGTTGACTTGCGATACAGTGAATCCATTAGCGGCGGTGTTGGTAGCGATGTCAGTGGGCGCTTCAGTTTCTTCTTCTATGACATCTAATGTAATCCGACGCAAATCCATCAAAGACAACTCACCTTCATCGGTAGCAAACATACGCTGCCCCAACCCCTGATAAATACCGGCATCAAGTTCTTGCCAAATAGTTTTGCGGGCCGTAAGAATTTGATTATCTTCACTCGACTCAGAACCGGGGTAACGCGTCGGAATCAATCCAGCGGTTTCCCCTCCATTTGCCCAAGTGAAATAAGCCGGCATCCACACCATATCCCGTATATCCATAGGCGTCTCAATGTTGACTGCGCGTATACGATGAAACGGCACCCAATAATAACGACCATTGATAATGGTCTCAAGTACCGGCCCCATTCGAGCATCGGCGTCGGCAATCCAACTAAAATTTTGATCTTGCTGATCAGCACCGCTGTTGATGGTTCCTGAAGTCGCTGGTGCGAGTTCGAAAGATTGATCGCGGACGTCCTGAGACTGAGCAAACTGACCATCTGCAGTTAATCGAAGCGCTTCAAATAACAGCGCCATCCATTGTTCAGGCTGACCAAATACGATGGGTGAACGCTTTCCGGCAAACACTTCCGCCCTCAAGCCTTCACAGAACAACGCCTGGCGATAGGTCTGCACCATCGCTAACGTGCTGGCATCCAAATCACCGGCCACATTGAGTTGCGTCAACGCGCGATCCCATTGCCCCATCACGGCAAGTAATTGGAACAAGAACACCCGATATTTAACATTAGACGGATCGCTGCGCACGTTTGCCTGCAATTGATCCAGTGTGTCTTTCAGATTGCCTTCAGATAAACTCTGCTGAGCATCCATAACTTCCCCTTTAACTTGACGGAGTACTAGTACTCTTTCAATGTGATATTGAAAGAGTACAGGAAGCTGTCCGAGAATAGAGAACCTCCCTAGGCCATGCGATATACGGCTGTGTTCTTAAAATCAAAGTACACTCACACTTTCTTTCATATACTTCTATACTTCAAAACAAAATATTGAAGCTTCAAAATCGAAAATTATTTCCATCATTTCACCCACAACGACATAGAGTCCGGCTGTTGTAATACAAGCTGTATTACAACAGGACTCCTTTTGTATCGTTACGGCTCCTTAGTATCGCTAAGAGTTTTAAAAAATGAGAGGTGCCTTACTTAAGAAGCATCCAAATTCTTAGCGATGTCCCATCCAACCATGACCGACGCATCACCAGCACCATCACCTTTTTGAGGGACATATTCAACCTTAAATTTAGCGAAATTTAAGGTAACGTTTGCCGTTAATCGATCCTCGCCACCGGATCCACCAGTAGACACCGAAGAAATAAGTCCATCTTCCAGAATGATCTTCATGTACTCCAACGGTTGTTCTCCCGCCTTGCGCACCACCAAAGTAGCTTCCTTAAAGTGCTTCCCATTGCAACACATTTTCATCAAATTAGCTGACGACTTATCAACATAGTGTGTAAAGGACAGATCCTGAACATTAACCTTACCTGCACCGCCACCAGTGCCAGTATGTGTTGTGCCCGACTGGGACATACCCCAGCTCCAAGACAAAATATCGATTTCGTCCTTATGTGAATCATCTACGGACTCGCCGTTAACGTCGTCGATTTTAATAAACATATCTACAGCCATAATAATCTCCTTCTTTCTTGAAGTTAGTTGTTGTATGCCACTATGCTGTTAGTGACCCTTAGTTCCTGTTTAGCAACCTGTTTAGCGCCTTGGCGGCGCCTTGTTTAGTTCCTTCCTTAGCTTCCTTTTCTTCATATTTCTCCTTCTCTTTTCTCCTTCTATATAGTTAGTTGAACTTGTAGTTAGTTGCACTTGGTTTCCTTCGCACAGAAAGCTCTATTATTATCGCAATAAATCCGATAAACCTGCGCCTCACCTTCTCGCTCGCTATAATGCTTTCTCGCTATTATAACGCTTTCTCGTTACAAAACACGTGGTATAAAACAAAACGACAGGCCATCCTTAATCACCCTTTACTGACGGAAGTTTAGACACCAGCCGCAACGACACCGTAAGCCCTTCCAACTGATAATGCGGTCTCAGGAAGAATTTTGATGTATAGTAACCAGGATCACCTTCCACTTCTTCAACAATAACTTCAGCCGCAGCTAATGGTTTGCGGGCCTTGACGTCTTCACTAGAATGCTGAGGATCGCCATCGACGTAATTCATAATCCAACTTTGTAGCCACCTCTGCATATCCTCGCGTTCCTTAAAAGAACCAATCTTGTCCCGCACGATACATTTCAAATAATGCGCGAACCGGCAAGTCGCGAACAGGTACGGTAAACGCGCAGCTAGGTTTGCATTCGCAGTCGCATCTGCATCGTCGTATTCAGTCGGTTTCTGCAGCGACTGAGCGCCGATGAAAGCCGCTACATCTGAATTTTTTCGGTGGATTAGCGGCATGAACCCATTCTTTGCCAACTCTGCTTCGCGTCGATCGCTAATCGCAATCTCTGTCGGGCATTTCATATCAACGCCACCATCGTCAGTGGGGAAAGTATGGGCGGGCAATTCTTCAACTAATCCGCCTGATTCTATTCCACGAATACGCGAACACCAGCCATAGCTTTTAAAGGAACGATTAATATTGGTCGCCATCGCATACGCTGAGTTTGCCCACGTATATTTGCTACTATCTGCCGCTTCAGTTTCCTCTTCAAAGTTAAACTCTTCGACTGGATTGGTCTTGGCGCCATAAGGTAATCGAGCGAGAAAACGCGGCATCGCTAAACCGACATAACGCGCGTCCTCTGACTCACGCAATGAGCGCCATGCGGCATATTCCGGCGTAGTGAAGATCTTGGTTAAATCACGTGGATTGCTCAACTCCTGCCAGCTATCCATTTGCATCAGTGCAGGTGCCGCTGCAGTAATAAAGGGTGAGTGGGCAGCCGCTGATATTTGCGAAATTTGCCCAAGCAATTCCACATCAGGAGGGCTGTGATCAAAGTAATAATCACCCACCAAACAGCCAAAAGGTTCACCACCAAATGCGCCGTATTCCTCTTCATAAAGTTTCTTAAAAATCGGACTTTGATCCCAGGCTGTGCCCTTATAACTTTTCAAAGTTTTGTGCAGATCCTTCTTCGATATATTCAAGACACGAATTTTGAGCATCTCATCCGTTTCGGTGTTATTGACCAAGTGATGTAACCCTCGCCAAGCGCCTTCCAGTTTCTGCAATTCTTCGTTATGCATGATGAGGTTAATTTGATCGCTGAGTTGTTTGTCAATCTCAGCGACCATTGACTCGATAGACTCCATCACGTCCGATGAAATCAGACTGGTATATTGTAACGCCTGCTCGGCAAGCGTTTTAACAGCATCTTCAACGGCCTTTTTCGAGCGATCTGACTTTGGCTTAAACTCTTTTTCAAGCAGTGCGCTGAAATCACTCGCCTCCAGAGTTTCGACTTCTGGCTGATTTTGAGATTCAGTTTCAGTTTCGGCCATCGATTATTCCTCCTCAGCCTTAGGTGTGTCGGCTGCATCAGAATTTGATGCAGATACCAATGCCTCCAATAAGGCAGGATCACCAATCGCCTTGGAAATCAAGTCCTCTGCTCCGGTTTTGCCATCCATATAAGTAACAAGGTTGGAAAGCTGCGTGCGAGCTTGCAACAATTTGTTCAGCACATCCACCTTGCGTGCTATAGCCGCAGGAGAAAAATCATCCATGCTTTCAAAGGTAATGTCGATGTTCAGATTCCCCTCGCCTGTCAGCGTGTTGGGAACCTGAAAGGCAGTACGCGGTTTCATCGCTTTCATGCGATCATCAAAATTGTCTACATCAATTTCGAGATATTTACGTTCAGCAACCGGTGGTAACGGCTCGTTTGAATTTCCGGAAAGGTCCGACATCACTCCCATGACAAAAGGTAATTGAATCTTTTTTTCCGTACCATAAGCTTCTACGTCATATTCGATTTGCACACGTGGAGCTCGGTTTCGTGCAATAAATTTTTGGCTACTCGCTTTTGCCACAAGGCACCTCCGTTAGTTAATTATAAAGTCGAGAGATTTGAAATTCGAATATTCAACACAGCAGTCAATACTCTCTGATTATTGGTGTTTGATTATTAACTGTTAATTGTTACGACTTATCATTATAAATTCCGCTAATCTCTTCTGCTTGTGTAACACCCGCTGGCGTTAGATCACGTAAAATTTCTAAAAAATCTTTCGCTACAAGACGTTTGGCACGTTGCAGCAACAGTGGCACAGGACTGGATGGTTCATGTCGCTGAAAGTAATCACTCGCCATGTCTAACACCCGAATCACGTCCTCTCGACTATTAATTTTGCCATTCGTCGCCGACTGAGATACTGTTTGTGAACCGTTAGCCTGCTCTCCCTCAGAAAGCATATCAGTTTCATCGACACCGCGTTGCATCAAATGCCCAGACATAATGTTCTGTGCCTCCTTTAACAAATTAGGTAGCGCGCTAAAATCCACCATTTGCATCGCCCCAACCTTTTTCATCAATAGCGATTCAATTGCAGCAAGACACTCAATCGACTGGCGGATAGCGCCTGCAATGTTTTGCAGCTCATCCAAATCTGCATCCATAAAAGCGGCATTAATCGTCGAAACTTCTACCGGTTGCTCATTAGAACTGGTTGGGAGCGATAACTTGCCTAGCGTAATTTGAATATCGCGAAGACTGAATTGGCCAAATACTGATGAATTAACCAATGTAGCTTCACGTACGCCGTGCAACACGGTATCAGAATCGCACAGTTGGACCAGCGTATTAATACGCAAAGTCGGATCGTTGTCTTCTGAGTCTAATTGTGGATGTACTGTCTCCCAATACTGCTCCAGCAAACCTTGAATTAGCACCAAGCCATCCCGCAAACCGGTAAAACCTTCTGTATATATAAGCGATCGAGTCAAACAAATCGACACTCGAAGATCTTTAGTACGGCCAAACAGCGCAGTCGCCTTGCCTCTCACGACAGGCCAATCCGCCTCCAGTGCCGGGATTAAGGTATCACCTATTTGCTGCTCTGGTTTCCCTTGTGCCGCCCTCTCCAATTCACCGAATTCCATGTCGTACTCAAGATCTTCTCCACACGGTAATTCAGCCGATATTTCGTCCAGTAAGCTCTTAACCGTCAGGCTCATCGCCATTTCCCCATTCACCCGTTCGTTCCTGCCTTTTCCCGCTCTTTCTAAAGATATGACCTTGTTACTGCTATAAGTTACCGCTAATAAGTTACTGCTTAAAAAAGCACTATATTTTGTATGCATTAGGTAACAGCATCGTAATCAATAATGATATGCGTTAACGGAAAATACATACGCGATATTCTACGACATTCATTCTACCTACGGCATTCTACGGCAATATATACAAAATCAATGGTAATAGTACTCATAATTACATAATAAAAATACAAATTTTATACTTGTAAATATTTATGTAACTGTATTTGAAAAAACCAGTCTTTGAAATACTGTATCAAGCTGCCGTAACAAAATCGATAACCGCTTATTTTTCAAGCAATCTCTGCTGATTTAATCCTCCAGTAAGTGGTCGCTAATTGATCAATAATACAACAATATATTATTAAATCAATTTACTGTATCAACTATCTGCAAATTGTAGCCTAACCTTTCTGTGCTAAATCTACAATTAAAGTAAATATTAAGGAGTCCTTGATGTGTCTGCGATGAATGGATTATGTCTAAAAGCGTCAAAATCAAATCACACAACGCTACTAAATGGCAAGCAAGTCCGAATGTGTTAGTATGCCCATGACTTTATCAATCAAAGAAAATACAGATGAAGAACCGCTAATAACACCGAGTAATAACACCGAGGAAAAATCAAATACAATCCCCCCCCTAAAAATTTACTCAGACGTAGGAAATGTGAATGTAATTAACCCATCCGCGAAGGATTTAATTAAATCATTTTTTATTTGATTATTATACAACATGATCGAACACATCGGACGTTACAAAATATTAGGACAATTAGGACGAGGTGCGATGGCGATCGTGTATAAAGCACATGACCCTAAAATCGACCGCACGCTGGCAATAAAGGTGTTGCGCAAGGAAAAATGTCTCGATGGAGAATACCGTACGCGATTCTTAAGAGAGTCAAAAGCGGCGGGTAATCTTTCACACCCTAACATTGTCACAATATATGACGTGGGTGAATACGAAAACCAACCTTATATCGCAATGGAACTGTTACCAGGGACACCTCTTGATACATTGATGAAATCAGGCAGACGCTTTACGCATAATGAAATAGCCTCTATCGGCGTACAATTAGCCACCGCGCTGGATTATGCACATAAACACGGTATCGTTCATCGGGATATCAAGCCAAGTAACATCGTCAGTTCATTTATGGAAGACGGAACTATCAAATTAAAAATCACCGATTTTGGTATTGCGCATTTTGAAGACACCAGTGCGACGCAACAAACTATAATGGGGGATATATTGGGCACGCCATTGTATATGTCACCTGAGCAAGTACTGGGGCAGAAAATAGATGGTCGATCCGATTTATTTTCTCTTGGTGTAATCCTGTATCAACTGTATACAGGACAAAAACCATTCAAAGGTTCTACTGTTACTACACTGTTATTTCAAATAGCAACGGAGGAACCCATTCCTGTTAATCAGCTTATTGATAATTTTCCAACTGATTTAAAACGCATCATCGATAAGCTGTTAAAAAAACCGCCTGGCAAACGTTTCCAGTCAGGGAATGAATTAGCAAATGCATTTCATTTTACAACGCGTGCATTAAATAATAAATCACAACGCCGAAAACCACCTATAGTTATTCCTTTACCGATTAAATGGGCTTTTTCCATGGGTGTTGTTGTCACCGTGATCATGTCAGCAAGCATCTATTTTATTTACAACAAACAGCGACAAGTAATGACAGATCAGGTGATTGAATTTGGTGTGTCACTCGCTAAATTTATTGCGATTGATTCCGCAGAATCGATATTGAGCGAAGATTGGATATCCATTGAAATATACGTCCATGAAGTGAGTGCGCGGCTAAATTTCTCATTTCTGAATATTATTGATCATAACAATATAATTCGAGGCCATAGCGAGAAAGATAAAATCGGTAGCAGATTCAATGATAGCAGCATCGATGAAAACATCTTCAATGAAGATACCAACTTAGATTTTATGAAAAAAGATCTTATGAAAAATATTGATGACACCGAAGTCTTTAATAAAATATACGCCGGCCGCGAAATTTTTAGTTTCAGCACACCCATATTATACCAAAACAAAAACATTGGCCGGGTCCATTTGGGGTTATCTAAACAACCATTACTATTAGCAACCAATATGACTTTATATATGATGATACTGCTCTCATTTATTGTCATTTTGACAGTATCAATTTTCACGTATGTGCTAAGCAAGACGCTCAATAAACCTATCAAAACGCTCAAACATGCGCTCGAAGAAGTGAGTTCGGGCCGTGCTGAATATCGAATAGAGCAACAGCGTAATGATGAATTCGGAAAATTATATTCGACGTTTGATACGATGGCTGAATCTTTACAAACGAAAGATGAAACTGCAATACTGAAAAGTAAGCAACACTGAATTAGATAACAGTCGCTACGGGTATATTATACATACTAATCAGTTTGTTCAGCTGATGTTGTTAGGTTCAAAGTCGTTCTAGCTTTTCTTTTAGCCCAACAGCTCTGGCGCGATACAATTTTGCCATATCGTGTCCAGGATCAAGCACCAATACCCTGCCCCATGTCTCTATCGCTTCATCAAGCTTTTGTTTGCGATATAGAATCATGGCTTTTTTATGATAAGAGTCAGCAAATTTTATTTTGAGCAGTACAATTTGTTTTTTTACCAACTCATGATCAGGTTTTAAATTAAGCGCCCGATTAAATGCGTCGATTGCCTTATCCTGCTGACTTGCTTTCACTGCTTGCAAACCCGTAGCGTAATGTAGATCAGCTTGCCGTCTGTTTTCAAGTTCCTTTAGCTGCTTTTGCAAATCTCGATTGTAAGGTTGAATACCGAGAGCTTTTTCCAAAATAGTTTGTGCTTCTAACAAATCGGCTTTATCTTCCAGATATTCCGCGTATTTTGTATACGTTAAAACGAGTAAATCCCGATATTTAAAATTTTCAGTAAAAAGACGGGTTAATTCCTCCAAAATCGCAGCCGCATCTGCGTATTGTTCAGCTTGATATTTAATTTCGGCCTGCGCAAATCTTTTTTTACCCATTCTTTTACGAATAGTTTTTTGATTCATTTTTTCGCTGGTAACTGGTTTATTGTTAACATCCTGTGCCGTATTTTTTGACTGATGCCTAACCACCTCCTGTTTAATATTCTTAGCATTGGCTGACTGCTTGACGACCGGCTCTACGTCATTCGCAGAAACAATAGTTTTTGGATTTATAGCACTTGTTGACGTTTCATTCATAACCTCTGCTTTAATAATCGAATCCTTATTCAGTTCGATTTTTTCAATATTTCCAGTGTCAACCTGGCTGGTTTTTGCAGAAAGAGTTTCTACAGGAAGAGTTTTGCGCGCGGATTGACGCTCTGGTACAGGAATAGTCCCGCAAGATATTATAAGGGTTGATATTGCCAAAAATAATATCCGGGGGAAAATTAAAGAAGTCCTCACAGCTAACATCATTGAATTTAAAACTATTCACTATCGAAAAGTGTAATTGATACCAACACTATAAAAAATAATTTCGTCATCAATGACGGTCATTTCATTTTCTATAATAATTGGATCCAGGTTAAAACCAAAACCCAGCCCGGCCGCAAACCCTAAACCGGTAGACGTCTTGTCATCGCTTTGCTCTAATCCACCACTGGTTACTTGAATACCGTCGCGTTCAATATTCTCATAAAGGAGTCCGAGCTTCCCTTTAAAAAAAAATCTGTTTGTTATCGGAAGTCGATAAACACCATAACCCGCGATCGTCCAAACAGTGTACTCACCTTTTAAACGTGAACCGGTGTTTAAGGTCCGGTCATATTTGCCACCAGTAATACTGGCGTTTAATTCAGCTTCCAACGTAAATTTAGCGGAGATGCCGTATCCATAAAGCAAGCCTATCGATGTAAGCGAATCAGCCTCATTTAATTCCACCGACATTATACCGATTTTTGGTAGCAAATACTGATCACCTGAATCTGCAAAGCTTGTGTGAGAAAACAGTACTAATATAAAAAGAAGGCCTATTATTGATTTATACATTGCGTACCACCAAAAATGTTCTGATTATATCGGTTTATAATTATATTGCTTATTATCGAGCTAGTTTAACGCGGAATAAGTATAAGCGCCAATGGCCAAAGCCGACATATTTTGCTTCTTGCAAATTAAAACAGCAAATCCTCTTCTTTCTATGATAATATTTCCAGGGTAGTTTGGGGACGTAGAAATTGCTGTAAGGATAGTCTGATAAAAAGACGGTCTGAAAACAAGGAGAAAGGAGATATGTTTTGGATGTATATATCAAACCATCTACTGATGTAACTTTCTGTAACTGTCTGTTCCGATATCTGTTTGGCTATCAAATTCAGCCGCTATTTCGCCTCTCCCATGTCGAAATCACGACTTTTTTAGTTTAGCTGATTGTTCGCTTTAACAGCTGACGAGCTTCCTGTAGTGAATTCGATTAAATACATAATAATACCTTGGCTACTATTGACCGGGTCCAATTCAGCCCAGGCAATAACCCTTTCCGCCAAAGAATTTAATGCTGAACATCAACGCGGTGTCATGCTCGCGCGCGCAGAAAAATATGAAGAAGGATTGACAGTGCTGCGTACTTTGCTGCAGCAAGATCCAGAACATTACGCAGTTATCCGTGACATTGTGATTATTACGACCTGGACAGAAAATTGCCCGAAAGCATTACAACAATACAAACGCATCCAAGCGCATGCCAATCAGGAATCATACTTATTAGGCCCTGTCAGTCAATGCCTCTATGAAACCGGTAATAAAAAACAAGCATTTGACAAATTAGAATCCGCGATCGCCCAGTGGCCTGACGATAGTGAACTCAAAGAAATACGTTCAGAGTTAAAACGACGGGAAAAAGAAGCCTCTGCGCCAAAATCAAACATAAGGCTATCCGTTGGTACCAATGAATCGGATCAAGGAAACCAGGAATGGTTTCTTGAAACACGTTACAACAGAAAATTACAAGAGAACATTGAAATATATGCACGCTTTATTACAGTACGAGCTGATGACCCTCGGTTTGAGACGGGCGATCTTAATCGGGTCGGAGTGGGTGCAGAATTAAATTTACATAAACAATGGGCCTTGATCCAAGATTTTTCATTTGATATTGATCGCAGCGGTGAAGGCGGCAGCACCACAACAATAGTTCATTCACCAAATTCATTGTGGTCATTTAATCTCGGCTATGCATCATTTGCTGAAGACCTGCCATTAAGAGCTAAAGCCCAATCAATTGATGCGAACCGCGTTTCGACCAGCGCTGATTTTCATACAAAAGATTATCTTTGGACATGGTCAGCCTCTGCTGCACGCTATAATTTTTCTGACAGCAATAATCGACAATCAATGTCCACAGCAGTGAGTTATGCCTATGTATTGAGAAATGATTGGGAACAACGCATTATTTTTGATATTTATAAATCGGCTAACTCCAATGATGATTCTGCTGTTTATTATAACCCCAAAAATGACTTAAGCATCGGTCTAACACACCAGCTTGATATAGTTTACGACACGCGTTTTAAACGCCATGTCGATCATATATATGTTTCCCTGGGCAACTATAAACAAAAAAACTTTAGTGGCAAAGGAACATGGGGCATTCGGTTCGAACAGGAATATGACTTTGATGATACGCATTCATTTGGATTTAGTATTGCGTTCAATCAACGCGTTTATGATGGTAATCGAGAAGATCAAAAATCTTTCTTAGTCAATTATTCCAGAAAATTGTAACGAACATGAGACGACTGACAATAGCATTTATATTCTTCTCCTGTAGCATCAGCTATAGTATGAGTTGTATCGGCAACGACCTTACAGTGCTGACCTACCACGATATAGGCGTTAACAAAAACAATAATCCATACACGGTTAGCCGATCAGAATTTGTGGCGCAGATGGATTATTTAACACAAAACGGCTATCAGCCGATTTCACTCGCGTATTTGCAAAAAATCAAAACCGGTACGGCCAGGCCGCCGGACAAACCTGTAATACTGACATTTGATGATGGTTTGAAAAGTTATTCTGACTTTGTTGTCCCGCTGCTGAAGATATACAAATACCCATCCGTATCAAGCATCGTGACGGGGTGGTTAGATGGTGAAAATATACCCCCAGAATACCGTAAACAGCTAATGAGTTGGACGCAAGTACAAAAAATTAACAAGTCACCTTTGGTTGAGATTATTTCACATAGTCATAATCTACATTTCGGAATTCAGTCCAACCCACAAGGCAATACTGCAGCAGCATCGATCACACGGCAATATTTTCCGGAAAAATTCGCTTACGAATCCGAAGCGTTATTTCACAAACGCATTTCACTCGATTTAAAAAAATCAGCATCCAGAATCAAGGAAAAGCTTAATTATTTTCCCAAAGCAATTGCCTGGCCATATGGCTACTCCAATTCGGTCGTTACGGATATTGCTAAAAAACAGGGATTCGAATACCAGCTTACGCTTAATGATGGCCCAACTCATTTTAGAAAACTGCCGATGATAAATAGGCTTATGATTTCTAATAACACATCAATTGACGAGTTCATTGCAGAAATAAATTACACTAACAAGCAAAGCAACGAATGGCGATTCGTTGAAATTCAGCTTGACCCTTTTCTGGATAAAGACGCAGTACAGCAAGAAAGGGTGTTCTCAAATCTTCTCGACCGCCTTGAAACAATAGGCGCTAACATGGTGATCGTATCTCCATTCACTAAAGATCGCTCCCAGGCTTTTTTTGTCAACGATGAATACGAATTAGCAACCGATATCCTTAACAGAACACTGCATTTGATAAAAACAAAATTATCGGTAAATAAGATATATTTAAAATTATCCGGCGATTTGGCGCTCAATGATTCAGAAGCCTTTTATACGCAACTCGTCAGATTAAACTGGTTTAACGGCATTGTCTTTACTGACAAACCAAGCGCCACAGAGTTAGACAAAATTAAAGCGATAACCAAACGCTATCGAAATAATCTAAAATTCGGATCACGTGGTTCACACAGCATCAATTCATTATACGACCCCACGCCGTATGATTTTATCATATACCGTATTAACGAAAAATCGTGGAATAAAAAAGCGGAAAAAATTGCGGCTATGCTGGATGGAGAACCAGAAAAGACCTATTTTATGTTAGATTACGCTAAAAAAAATGACTCTGGTTTTCTCACCAAATCAATGAAAACACTCAAAAAAGCAGGCGTGAAACATTATGGTTTTAACCCGTTTGACTATTATATTGATACTCCAAAAGACACCGCATTGAGTAAAGAACTTACAACTGGAACCAAAAGGAACCTGTGATTTCGTCATGGAAACATATTTGAAAAATCATCAAAGGTTTCTGAAGCAGTGGAGGACAGTCGTGTGGAACTGATACTATTTGTGTTTATATTCTTTTATCCGTTACTCATGGCGACTTATTGGATAACCGGCGCTATTATATTTTTTAACCGCCGTGAAAATCGCAATTCAAAACGCCCGGAACTGGAAAGCTACCCTAAAGTGGCCATTCTTGTTCCCTGCCACAATGAAGCAACCTGCATTGAAGATGTCATCACGCAACTGTCAAATAACGACTATCCGTCATTTGAAATTATCGCAATCAACGATGGCAGTACTGATAAGACAGGCGAAATATTAAAGTCGCTGACAGAAAAGATAGATTGCCTCAAGGTTGTTAATCTAACAAGAAATTATGGCAAAGCAATGGCCCTAAAATCGGGTGTGATGGCGTGTACATCAGAATTCGTAATGTGTATCGATGCAGATGCCCTGTTAGATAAAGATGCATTATTCTGGATGATCAAACACTTCCAGGACGGCCCCAGAGTCGGCGCTGTTACAGGAAATCCTCGCGTTATAAATAAAACAAGTTTATTGTCACGCATTCAAATTGGTGAATTTTCGGCAATTGTGGGTATGGTAAAACGCACTCAGCGAAACATCGGGCGCATATTTACAGTTTCGGGCGTCAACACCTGTTTCAGGTTGACCGCATTGCACGACGCAGGCTATTGGTCACCGGAAACAGTGACAGAAGATATCGACATCAGTTGGAAACTGCAACTACGATACTGGGATATACGCTACGAACCCCGGGCAATCACCTGGATATTAGTTCCCGAAACCCTAAGCTCCCTTTGGAAACAGCGCTTACGTTGGGCGCAAGGTGGTTTTGAAGCCGCGACAAAGTTCGCGAAAGATATCTGGAAATGGAAAAACCGTCGCATGTGGATAATCGGTATCGAATACTGGGTTAGCCTGCTTTGGTGTTATGCGCTCGCCTTTACCATTTTATGTTGGGCCGCAACACACACTTTGCCTGCCAATATGTGGCCCGAGTCATTACAAATTCAGACTTTAATACCCAAATGGCCAGGCGTGATCCTGGCAGTCGTGTGCTTATTGCAATTTACAGTAGGTCTGGTTATCGACAGCATTTATGAGAAACGCGGATTATTTCGATATCTGTTCTGGGCTATCTGGTACCCTGCTATATATTGGCTACTAAATGCGGCGACCACTGTCGTCGCCGTGCCAAAACGATTGTTGAAATTCAAAGCTACGCGACATGCAAGCTGGAAAAGCCCCGGCAGAAATATAAGATACAGACCACTTAAAATCCGAAAAGTAAACAAACAGCGCGCTGAGCAACGCTTGCTATTCTGGAAATTGGTTCCCCAGTCCAAGAAATTGGTTGAACTCATCATCATGTTTGTATCCTGGAGTTTGTGGGCATATCTTATTACACCCTTATTAAGCCTGGTTGTTTGGGGAGCAGGTGCATATCTGTTTATGGACAGAATCGTGGAACCATTAAGCCACGGTGTGCCACCAAGTGTCGTAGGGTTCACCTTTATAATATTGGCTATGTGGGTGCTACTTGGACTGTGGATAACGTGGAATAGAAACCGCTACGGCAAAAAAAATCGGCGTAACCAAGGCATGCCAGAAGTGACAATGGAAGACATCGGCGGTGCAATGAAAACGCGTAATAGTGACGTTATCCAACTTAGAAATAACAAGGAAACATTCCTGCATTATGATGATACTGATTCACCTGTAATTGAACCGGCAATCGATGTACTTAAACCCACAAAAATTTACAGAAAAAATAATGTGATAAACCTATGAGCAATGAAGTTAGCTGACTTGAGGTTAACCTGAGGTTAAATATGAACACCGAACGAAAATTTATTCCACTAAATATCAGCATCCTCACCGTTTCAGATAGCCGCAGCGAAGCAGATGATACCTCTGGCCGCATTCTGGTTGATAAATTAACGAACGTTGGCCATCTTTTGACTGAGAAAATAATCGTGCCGGATGATACTTATAAAATTCGAGCGCAAATTTCTCAATGGATTGCCGATAGCAACGTCGATGTTATCATCAGTACCGGTGGCACCGGTATTACTGGACGCGACGGTACACCCGAAGCTATTACGCCGCTATTAGACAAAGAAATTAGCGGTTTTGGCGAAATGTTTAGAAGCATCTCCTATGATGAAATCAAAACCTCATCGTTACAATCACGCGCATTATCCGGTGTTGCGAACGGAACCTATATTTTCTGTCTTCCAGGTTCTTCAAGCGCATGCAAAACAGCCTGGGACCGCATCATCAAAGATCAATTGGATAATCGCACCCTTCCCTGCAACCTGGTCATGTTAATACCAAGATTAAAAGAGCAGTAGCTAATTTTGTGCGACATACAATAAGGCCATCTCTACATCAATTTTTAGACCTTGCTTTTGTGCTTTACTTTCACACGAAACGTTATTAGTCTTGGCTGATGAGTAAGCTCGAAATCGAAAACGAATTTCCCATCGATAAAAACATTATTTATCTAAACCACGCAGCGGTTGCGCCCTGGCCAATGCGCACAACGCAGGCAATTAATAAATTTGCTGAAGAAAACAGCCGTTTTGGCGCTACCCATTATGCCAACTGGGCATTAACAGAACAAAAAACAAAAAACCAACTTCGCGATTTAATAAATGCACCGTCTTCTGATGATATTGCGCTCTTAAAAAATACATCGGAAGCCTTATCCATGGTTGCTTATGGATTAGATTGGCAGTTCGGCGATAACATCGTCAGCAGTGACCAGGAATTTCCCTCAAATAGAATTGTATGGGAGTCACTTAAAAACAAAGGCGTTGATTTTCGAGAAACAGATTTAGCTACAGACTTAAACACAGATAAGTCCCCCGAAGACGCGCTCATTGCAAACATAGACGACAAGACCCGACTGCTAACCATCAGTTCCGTGCAATATGCAACAGGTTTGCGAATGGATCTTAATAAATTGGGACAGTTTTGCAATGATCATAATATTTTATTTTGTGTCGATGCTATTCAAAGTATTGGTGCCCTGCAATTTGATGTGCAAGATATCCACGCTGATTTTGTGATGGCCGATGCACACAAATGGATGCTGGCGCCAGAAGGCATTGCACTATTTTATTGCAAAGCAGAGAAACGCGATTTATTGCGTCTCAATCAGTTTGGCTGGCATATGATTGAAGATCATTTGAATTACAACAAAAGAGAATGGCAAATAGCAGATAACGCTCGCCGTTTTGAATGTGGTAGCCCGAACACGCTGGGTACGTATGCATTAAACGCCAGTCTGTCGTTGTTATTGGATATCGGCATGAAAAACGTTGAAAAAAAGCTGCTTGATAACTCGTTGTACTTAATCAATGCAATCGAGTCATTGGATAATTATGAAATACTAAGTTCACGCGAACATTATGCCGGTATCGTCGTATTTCGACATAATACAATAAGTCAGTCGGATCTATTTCAATTTTTAAAATCCAATAACGTTATATGTGTAGAGCGTGGTGGCGGAATTCGATTTTCGCCTCACTTTTACACAACGGAAGAAACAATGGATCGCGCCATCGAATTACTTTCATCGTTTGGCAATTAGGCATTTATCGATAATTATCCTAACTAAATCAGTCGGATTTAGTTAGGATTACCCACGTTTAGCAACTTTAAAAAGTGAAAAAAAGTTGTGGGTTGTACTTTCTGCTATTTGCTCATAGCTTACATTTCTTAATTCAGCGACATGTTCCGCAACATAACGCACATAGGCGGGTTGATTCATTTTTCCGCGGTGAGGTACCGGTGCCAAATAGGGCGAATCTGTTTCTACCATTAGACGGTCTTCAGGCATTTTTTTTGCAACCTCTTTTACACTATGGGCATTTTTGAATGTGACAATGCCTGAAAGCGAGATATTAAAATTCAAATCCATTGCTTGCTTTGCGGTATCCCAATCATCGACAAAGCAATGCATCACACCACCCACTTCATCTGCTCCCTCTTCTTTCATAATTTTCAGGATATCTTGCGTCGATTCGCGTGAATGAATGATAAGTGGTTTTTTCGTTTTTTTGGCGGCTTCAATATGGCGGCGAAAACGATCTCGCTGCCACTGCAAATCGCCTTCACTGCGATAATAGTCCAGTCCTGTTTCACCAATGGCGATAATATTGTCATTGCTGGCCATTAGTATCAGTTCTTCAACACTGGGTTCTTTGCCTTCCGAGACATTGGGATGCACACCTACGGAGGCAAAAACATGTTGATGCTGCTGTGCAACGGCCAACACATTAGGAAAATTTTCAATATCGATACAGACACAAAGCATGTAACCAACACCTTGTTCTCGCGCATCGTTTAAGGCGCCTTCCATTTTTCCGTCCCAAAATGCCAAATCCAGCATATCCAGATGACAATGAGAATCGACAAGCAATTCAGCCATGCTTTGTTCCTTAGGGTCTGTAAATGAATAACTTCACATTCTTGGGTGTTGAGGCGCCCGTCTGGCAAGGCGCGAAAGTGCAGAAATATGTCGATATTTCAAGCTTTCGTAACGCAGTCAGACGGGATGAATCGGCAGTCAAGAATGTGAAGTTATTCATTTACAGACCCTTAGCTTAGTTATTATTAATTTAAGTATAACGGGAGTATTTCGCGGTATCGAGAATCGAACCTAATGAATCAAGCATACCTTTACATAGTGTGGGTTTGCTTGTCTGATTTTAATGCACCACCAAGATAACCTTCAATTTTGTTTCGTACAGTACCATTATCCTGATCACTGAATTGAACACCAATTCCGGCGGGTCTGGCGCCTTGCGCGCCTTTTGGTGTAATCCAGACAATACGACCGGCTACCGGTATTTTTTCAGGATCGTCCATCAGCGTTAACAACATAAACACTTCATCACCTAATCGATAAGTCTTATTGTTGGGAATAAACAAACCACCATTTTTTATAAATGGCATATAGGCAGCGTACAACGACGTTTTATCTTTTATTGCAAGCGATAATATTCCACCTTGTTTCATCGGTGGCATACCCGGTGCTTTTCCCATATCAATTATTAACCTTTAAACTATTGACTACTGACAATAACCCCTAACGAATTAGTCTGCGAATTAATCCAACGCAGCCTGGATATTGGTATTCTGGATATCAACGTCGACGCTGAAAAAGTCGTGACCAACATATTAAAGCGTCTTCAAGTAACAATTGTTGATTGAGTTGCCCTTCGGCCAGCTTAATCGAATTATTCAGTCTATCAAGGTACTTAAATAAAGCCGCTGCTTCAACAAGCTGCGCAAGTCCCTGTAGTATATGCAGAATATCCTTGTTATAAGATAGCGGAAAATCTGGCACAAACTTTAATCGAATCATGTCTGCCACCCAACTTGATAGCCAGTTGAGTTGATTCTCTATATTCGGCTTTTTATATTCTTTTATACATACTTTTGAAAGGGTTATAGCGTCCTGTTTCCCGGCAATCAAATCATCCAGTTGACCGATAAAAACCTGCCTTTTTTCGACCAGTTTGTTTTCGGCAATCTCCAGCGCCCTAAGGGGCGCTCCCTGCGCCAGATCCAATAAAGTAAGGCAATCATTGTCTGAGCCGGTTTCGTTCTGTAACCACACTTGAGCTTCGCTCAAACCGGGTTTTGAAAATGCAACCATCTGACAACGACTGCGAATTGTAGGCAATAGATAGCCAACTCGATCAGTCACCATCATGATCAATGTTTCACCAGATGGCTCTTCCAAGGTTTTTAATAAACAATTTGCAGCAGCGCGATTCATTCGATCTGCTGGGTAAATTACAACAACCTTATACCCAGCATATTGACTTTTTAGCGACAAATACTCGCTCAGTAATCTTATTTGATCGACCTTGATCGTTTTACTGTCCTCGGGTAGCGTAATATTTGAAAAATCAGGATGGGTAGCAGCGTTAAATAATTGGCAGGATGAGCACGTACCACAAGCATGGCCATCCTCTACAGGCCGCTCACAAAGAACAGATTGTGCAAATTCAGTTGCAAAGCGGACTTTACCTATACCAGATTGACCACTAAACAATAAAGCATGGGGTAATCTTGCTTGCTGTTTTCTGCTATTCAATTGCTCCAATATTGGTTGATGCCAGGGTAAAACAGCCATACTACCCTTTCCTATCCTTTCGCATTCCGTTCATACCATCCTGTTCTCAGTTGATATTTTTTTTATTATTTAATTATGTACCGCAAAACTCGTCAAGAATTCGGGTTATTTGCTGTTGAACTTTTTCCAATGAAGTGGATGCATCAACTATACGGTATCGTCCCGGGTTTGTCTTCGCCATATTCAAATACGCGTTTCTCACTCTGTTAAAAAATTCATGTTGTTCTTGTTCAAATCGATCAGGTTCACTGCGTTTATTGGCCCTTAGCAGGCCGTCTTCGACCGGCAAATCCAGAAGAAAAGTTAAATCTGGTTTAAGCGAACCTTGCACCCAATTTTCCAGCGTTTTAATACGTTCGTTCGCAATGCCACGTCCGCCACCCTGGTACGCATAAGTTGCATCTGTGAACCGGTCACACAATACCCATTCACCGTTATTCAACGCAGGCCGGATCACTTGTTCGATATGTTGTGCACGCGCTGCGAACATCAGCAATAACTCGGTATCATTGCCTAAATCGCTTTGCTTTTTATCTAACAACACTTCGCGAATTTTTTCACCAACAGGCGTGCCACCGGGTTCACGCGTTAATACGATCTTGTTGCCGACAGATTTAAGATACTGATAAATAAAATCCAGGTTTGTTGACTTGCCCGCACCTTCTCCACCTTCAACGGTTATGAATTTACCTTTCATTATCTTATAAATAATAAATACTATTTTTTTGATGGCGTCGACGAAAAGGGTTTGCGCTTGCCTTTTAGTTGATACTTAATCACGGCCCTATTGTGTTCTTTCAATGTGTTTGAGAATTTATGGCTACCGTCACCTCTCGAGACAAAATATAATTCATCACCTTCCTGAGGATGTAAAGCCGCATTGATAGCAGCAGCACCCGGCATCGCAATCGGTGTTGGTGGCAAGCCTTTTCTTCGATAGGTATTATACGGGGTATCACGTTTTAAATCGCTTATTTTTATGTTTCCATCATATTTTTCACCAATTCCATATATAACAGTCGGATCAGTTTGTAGTCGCATGTTTTTTTCCAAACGCCGTACAAACACACCCGCAATTGTTTTTCTCTCGTTTGGCTGCCCGGTTTCTTTTTCAACAATTGAGGCAAGAATTAAAGCTTCATAAGGCGAATCAAACGGCAGTGCACTGGAACGCTGCTCCCATTCCTGCTGCAGCTTATTCGCCATAGCGACGTATGCACGCTTTAGAAATTCAACGTCGGTCGTATTTTTTGGAAACAAATAGGTATCGGGGTAAAACCGTCCTTCCGGGTGCTCACCGGCATACCCCAATTTAGACATAATTTGTTGTTGACTTAACTTGCCAATGGTCTGCAGCAGACGCTTATTCTTTTTCGTCGCATCCAATAACTGCCTGAAATTCCAACCCTCCACAATTGTCATGGAATACTGTATGACCTGACCACTAACCACTTTATTTAAGAATTCCAGCGTTGTAGTACCTGCAGGAAACGCATACTCTCCGACTTTTATCTCATTTGCAACACCCTGCCATCTAGCCATCCACCGCAAATATCTTGGTTTTTCCAGAATGCCTTGTTGCGATAAACTTTTTGTAACTGAAGTCAGCGTCATGCCTTTCTTTATTTCATAATTAAAACTTTCCCCGGCAATATGTAATGGTGTATTTTTAAACGCATTGTATTCCATCACAGTCCAGCCTATAGCCAAGCTGGAAACAATAATAATTACAGCAAATAATTTAAAAACAAATTTCTTCATATTTTAATAGATTAAATTCCCTATAGTTCGGGAAATACATTTTGTAACCGGCCCAACCGCATAGGACGATTGATTAAATTGATTAACAGGCCATACCCCTATTAACGAGTTTGTTATGAATATTTCGTCAGCTCGGGAAAATTCTTGAAGATCGACGTTTCTTACACTGAGGGTAATGTTAAGATCATGCTGTGTTGTCAGAATTAATTCGCGAATAACACCGTTGATTCCGCAATTTGTCAGATCAGGCGTTACCAGCACATTATTCAGCACGAAAAAAACATTTGTCATTGTTCCAGCAATCACATCACCTTTTAAATCCAGCATAATGCCTTCAAAAATCTGGCTATAATCCTGCCATTCAGCTCTGGCGATAACCTGTTCCAGTCTATTCAAATGTTTTAGTCCAGCTAACATTGGGTTATGACCCAACTTTGTTTCACATAAACGGATTCGGATCCCGTTGGTTTTGTTCTCTTCAGGGTATTCCGGCCACGAGTGACGTTGCAAAACCCGCGTCGGGTCTGTTTTTTTTGCCCGTTGATAACCCCGTTCACCGTAACCACGGGTATAAATAATTTTTAACACGCCCTTCTCAATTCCTTGAAAAAGCGATAGGGCTTCGTCAAACAATTGCGACTCATTCGGCTGCGGCAGCTTAAGTCGATCACAACCTGTTTTTAATCGATGAATATGCTGGTCCCATAAAATCGGTTTGCTTCTATTAACCGCAATTGTCTCAAATAAACCGTCACCAAACTGAAACCCCCGATCTCTAACACTGACGCTTTCGATTGATTCACCATTCACCAAGGTTGACACCAGAGCAGAGTTTAATGTTATGTTTTGAGTCATGTCGTCCCTAATCAAGATCCAAACCAAGCGCCAATAATAAACCGCGCGCCTTGGCACGCGTTTCATTCAATTCAGTTTCACTATCAGAATCAGCGACGATACCGCCACCTGCTTGTAACACCAATTCATCATTATTCAACACGATAGTACGAATCAAAATATTCAGGTCCATGCTGCCGTCGTGATTAATGTAGCCCATTGAACCAGTATAAGGTCCACGAGCAGTTTCCTCTAGCTCTGCGAGTATCTGCATACACCTGACTTTAGGGCAGCCGGTAATAGTGCCTCCCGGAAATACAGCACGTATTACCATTCCGGGTGTGACGCCTTTTTGTAATTCACCCTGAATATTCGAAACGATATGATGAACATGTGAATAAGACTCAACCGCCATTAATTCGTTCACCTTTATGCTAGCGGGTATACAAACCCGTCCTAAATCATTTCGCTCTAGATCAATGAGCATGATATGTTCTGCACGTTCTTTGGGATCAGCGATGAGTTCTTCAGTTAAATGCTTATCAACGCAATACTTGGCACTGCGTGGCCGCGTACCTGCTATAGGTCGAGTTTCAATTATACCGCTCTTCACTTTAACCAACCTTTCCGGTGAAGAACTTATAATATTCATATCGCCGTGGATCGAGATACCCGCAAAAGGGGCGGGATTATGATGTTTGAGCCGATCATAAATATCAGCGGCCGACGTACTTTTTTTTGTTTTCCCCAACCACCTCCTTGAAAGATTAACCTGAAAGACATCTCCTTCGGTAATATAATTTTTTATTTTATTCACCGAGTTAATGTAGTTATTAGCATCGTCTTCCTGCAACTCTTCTAAAATTTGCACGTCGTCCAGAGCTACAGTACTTTCTTGGCGAAATAAATCTGTGTGCAGTAAATCTTCCAGCATTAGATCGAGTAATTCCGTTTTATTTTTCTCCGCAACCAGAATTACTTTCTTTAATTCGTGATCAAGGATAATTGCCGCGGGAATTCGCGTGAATACCGCAACGGGCGCTTGCTGTGTCTCTTTGTTTAAGTGTAAACCAGGTTCGATGATCGCAGCTAATTCATAGGCGAGAAAAACAAACCATCCGCCGCTAAAGGGTATATCTGAGTTGTTGCTTTTTTTCTCAGCCGATTCTGCCCAAAGTATATCAAAAAGACTGAGCACGTCACTATGCTGTAGAACTTGACCATTTTTTTTAATTGAGTTATCCGAACACATTTCCAAAACGTCACCAGGAAAAGCGAAAAGAAGATCAAACCGGGACTGGGAAGACCCTTTGGCTACACTTTCCAACAAGTGCGGGTAACGTTTGGGGTTAGTCTTGTGTAACGGAAGAAGGCTTAAAGGATGAAGCGTTTGATATAAATCGACGTGACGGACGCACACTCCATTGCCATTGCTTTTATTGGAAAATGAATCAGCAGAATCTGGTTTCACTTGAGAGTTAAACTAAAGGAAGAATTAGGCTAACTGGTAAATTTGCCGATAACCAGAGTCGCATTAGTTCCACCAAAACCAAATGAATTTGACATGGTTGCGTCTATTTTCATATTGCGCGCCGTATGTGGCACATAATCCAGATCGCACTCTGGATCCTGATTATCAAGATTAATAGTGGGTGGAGCGACTTGATCTCGTATTGCCAGAGCGCAAAAAATCGCCTCTATCCCGCCCGCGGCGCCTAATAGGTGACCCGTCATGGATTTCGTTGAACTAATGGCAACTTTATTGGCGTGCTCACCGAAGGTGCCTTTAGTTGCAATTGTCTCAGCCAAATCACCCGCCGGTGTTGAAGTACCATGTGCGTTTATATAATCGATTTCATCTGCATTTAAATTCGCGTTCTTTAGCGCACCGTTCATACAACGTCTTGCGCCGTCACCACTTTTTGCTGGTGCAGTCATATGATACGCATCACCACTCATACCATAACCCAGTATTTCACCATAAATACGTGCGCCTCGTTTTTTGGCAAACTCCAGTTCTTCAAGCACAACAACCCCGGCGCCGTCACTTAAAACAAATCCGTCTCTGTCCTTATCCCATGGCCTGCTAGCACCCTGCGGGTTTTCATTATTAGTCGATAACGCACGCGCTGCACAAAAACCGCCCAAACCACTGGGCGATGTAGCCATTTCAGCCCCCCCTGCAACCATTACATCTGCATCACCGTATTCGATAGTGCGCGCTGCTTCACCAATACTGTGTGTGCCGGTGGCACACGCAGACACCAGTGCCATGTTCGGACCCTGCATACCATGGATTATGGAAACATTACCGGAAATCATATTAATGATATTACTTGGTACAAAAAAAGGAGATATTTTCCTAGGACCACCTTTTAAAAAATTGTCATAACCTTTCTCGATACCTGCAACACCACCGATGCCAGATCCTATCGAGACACCAATACGTTCAGCATTTTCGTCCGTTACTTCAAGACCTGAATCTTCTACGGCTTCTTTTGCTGCCGCAACACCGTAGTGAATGAAAATATCCATTTTCTTGGTGTCTTTAGGTTTAATTACCTTAGTAGCATCAAAGCCCCAAACGGAACCGCCAATACGGGTGGAAAATGTGCTTACGTCAAAATGCTCAATGGGTCGAATACCGCTTTTCCCTGCCAAAATATTTGCCCACGACAATTTTACATCGAGTCCTACTGGCGACACCATTCCCAGGCCGGTGATAACAACGCGACGTCTAGACAATCTTCTTCTCCTAAATCTACCACTCTAATCAATAATCAAAAAAATATTCAAACGAATTATTAAAAGAAAAGGCCGCACCCACACAAGGTGGTATAGCGGCCTAAACTGAATTCGAGTACTCCCTGATATTTAATCAATATTTGATCAATAATACTTAATACAATAAAATGTATGTATTGCAATTGCGCTACTGAAAGTAGCACTACACTTTAGCTACGTTACAGTTACGAGTTACGTTACAGTTACGCTACACTTACATTCTTATTAATGTAATCTATCGCGTGTTGTACCGTTGTAATTTTCTCTGCTTCTTCGTCTGGAATTTCAGTTTCAAATTCTTCTTCTAGAGCCATCACAAGCTCGACAGTATCAAGAGAGTCGGCGCCAAGATCGTCTACAAAAGAAGATTCATTAGAAATCTCTTCCTGCTTTACTCCTAGCTGTTCCGTCACAATTTTATGGACGCGTTCGTCGACTGTACTCATTTTAATTTATTCCTCCAAACATATGATAACCGCAGAATTCTGCTGCGATCGTATTCTAAAAGATTAGACGGTTAAGTTACAACTTTTTAAGACTTTCTCAATTTAAAATAATTTTCCGTTAAATTATAAGCTACATTACTATATTTACATAATAGTTTGTATTATAAGGATAATAATGACTAATTCATATACATACCACCATTCACATGAATTGTCGTTCCGGTGATATATGACGCATTTGGTGAGGCTAAAAATGCAACAGCTGCGGCTATCTCAGCCGGTTTGCCTAGACGATTCAATGGAATCTGTTTAAACAGCGCTTCTTTATATTCATCTGCTAATGAACGTGTCATGTCAGTATCGATAAAACCCGGCGCAACGACGTTGGCTGTTATACCCCTGGAACCCACTTCTCTAGCCAACGATTTAGTAAATCCGATCAGTCCCGCTTTTGCTGCCGAGTAATTTGCTTGCCCGACATTCCCCGATACACCTACAACAGATGCAATGCTAATAATGCGCCCTTTTTTTGCTTTCATCATACTGCGTATACACGCCTTTGATAACCGATACACAGAATTTAAATTAGTATTAATAATATCATTCCATTCATCATCTTTCATTCGTATTAAAAGATTATCGCGTGTTATACCAGCATTATTAACTAAAATACTGGGTGCAGAATATTTGTCAGCAATAAATTTAATAACATTATCGATACTGTCTTGATCGGTCACATCAAGCACGAGTCCGGTTCCTTTGAGTCCGTTTTCATTTATGAATGTCGTAATTTTTTCAGCACCTGGCGCAGTAGTTGCTGTTCCGACAACCACAGCGCCCTGCTTGCCTAACTCAAACAAAATTGCTTGACCAATTCCTCGACTCGCTCCGCTGATTAACACAACTTCATTTTGTAGTGTCATGATAATTCCCTATACTCTTGTTTTAGTTGCTTAACGACTAATTGCTAACAGCGGTTGCCGCCAACGCTTTGTGCAACGACGCAGAATCAAAAATCGAATGTTGCTTAATGTTGCGATCAATACGTTTGTTTAAACCCATGAGTACCTTACCAGGCCCGCATTCAACAATATTATCGATACCGGCGGCAGCCATAGCTTGTATTGTTTCTACCCATCTGACGGCACTATACAATTGTTTCGTCAGCGCATCACGTATCTCATCGGCTACTGAAATACTGGCAACATTTACGTTATTGATGACCGGTATTTTCGGCTCACTAATAACGATATCCTGAAACTTTTCTTTTAATTTTTCTGCCACAGGCATCATCAATGAACAGTGTGAAGGCACACTGACGGGCAATATCAGCGCACGTTTTGCACCTGCTTCTTTTGCAATTATTGTGGCCCGCTCCACTGCAGTTGCGTTCCCGGCGATAACAACCTGACCAGGGGAGTTAAAATTAACAGCCGAAACAATTTCGTCTCCAGCAGCATCTTTGCAAATCTGAATCACTTTGTCATCATGCAAACCAAGGATCGCCGCCATGGCGCCCACACCCTCTGGCACTGCATCCTGCATGTATTTTCCACGCACTTCAACCAATTTGATCGCGTCTTCAAAATCTAACGCTTCTGCACAAACAAGGGCGCTATACTCACCTAAACTATGCCCCGCCAGAAGACTTGGCAAGCTACCAGCGGCTTCTTTCCAACACCGCCACATAGCAACACCTGCTGCAAGCATGGCTGGTTGCGTGATATGTGTTTTGTTTAAATCCTCAGCCGGACCTTCAACGACGACTTTCCAAAGATCATAACCCAATGCTTGGGACGCATTTTCATATGTCTGCAGTACGATTGGCTTGTATTCAGCCATATCCGCTAACATACCAACCGACTGCGAACCCTGGCCTGGAAAAACAAATGCTAATTTCGAATTCATAAATCGGTAATATTTTTAATATTTCATTAAAACCGAACCCCAGGTAAAACCACCACCAAAGGCTTCAAGTAAAATAATGTCACCACGTGCGATTCGACCATCACGTACGGCCACATCAAATGCGAGCGGAACAGATGCTGCAGATGTATTGCCGTGCTCATCTACTGTCACAATGACTCTGTCCATCGACATTTTAAGCTTTTTCGCTGTTGCGTTAATAATACGAATATTGGCTTGGTGAGGCACTAACCAATCGACATCTGCTTTCTGCAGATTATTATACTCCAGGGTCTCATCTACAATTTTACCCAGTGTATTTACCGCAACTTTAAATACCTCATTACCTTGCATACTCATGAACGCGTCGCCTTGCCTGATTTTATCATATCCCTGTGAAATTCCCGCTGCTACAGTCAGCAGTTCTTTATATTGTCCATCTGCGTGAATATGTGTTGACAAAATACCCGCTTCCTCACTCGCCTCTAAAATGACAGCACCAGCGCCATCACCAAACAATACGCAAGTCGAGCGGTCTGTCCAATCAATGATGCGCGACATGGTCTCGGCGCCAATTACTAACGCGCGTTTACTCGCACCAGTTCGCAAAAACTTATCGGCGACTGATAGAGCATAAATAAAACCCGTGCACACCGCTTGCACATCAAACGCAGGACAACCATGAATATCAAGCCTGTCCTGAAGTAGACAAGCGGTACTTGGAAATACTCGATCAGGGGTAGTCGTCGCAACGATGATTAAATCTATAGATGACGCATCTATATTGGCGGCTTCAATGGCGCGTTTCGCTGCATTTTCAGCGAGGTCACAGGTGGTTTCATTTTCTCCTGCGATATGTCTTTTTTTAATACCGGTGCGGTCAGTAATCCATTCATCTGTGGTATCAACCATTTTTTCCAATTCCGCATTGGATAATATTTTTTCCGGTAAAAAACTGCCCGTACCGATAATACGAGAACTGATGCCATCGATACGAGAGTCGATATGTGCGTTGATATACTTCCTGGTATGCGAATCAGTCACACTGCTTGCCTTTGGGTTAAATAATATTCAAGTTGCTTACTGATAAGTTGTGGTACATTTTTTTTAACTTCCAAAACCGCTTCATTAATAGCAGTTTTAAACGCCAACTCATCAGCGCTGCCATGGCTCTTTATTACAATGCCCTGCAAACCTACAAAACTGGCGCCATTGTAATGTCGAGGATCTATTTTAGCTTTAAATGACTTTAATATTGGTAATGCCATTAACCCTGCCAGACGGGCCATCCAGTTTTTACTAAATTCTTGCTTCATATAGTGCGAGATCATCTTTGCGACCCCTTCGGTCGTTTTTAACGAGACATTACCAATAAAACCATCACAGACAATAACATCCACTTCGCCTTTATTTATCGCATCACCTTCTATAAATCCAATATAATTAAGATCACTGTTAGCCAATAATCGAGCCGCTTCCTTAACGCGCTCGTTGCCCTTAATTTCTTCTTCGCCGATATTAAGTAATCCGATTTTCGGTTGATCTATATTTTCCACGGCGCTGGTTAGCGCCGAACCCATTACAGCAAACTCAAATAAATTTTCCGCACTTGAATCAACGTTTGCGCCCAAATCAAGCATATGTGTTTGCCCATTCATGGTAGGTAACGCAGTAATGATGGCAGGCCGGTCAATACCTGGTAATGTTTTTAAAACAAAGCGTGCGGTCGCCATTAACGCGCCTGTATTACCCGCACTTACACAAGCATCGGCATCCCCTGATTTGACCAAATTAATTGCTACACGCATAGAAGAATCTTTTTTACCGCGCAATGCCTGTGATGGTAACTCATCCATCGCAACACATTGCGAAGCATGTTTAATCGTAATATTTACGTTTGCATCGATCATTTTGTGTTTTTTAATTTCTGCTTCAAGAATGTCCTTATCTCCCACGAGAATGAGATGAAGAAATCTATTACCAACCATCATACCAAGCGCAGCAGGCACAACAACACTGGGGCCAAAATCACCCCCCATTGCATCCAACGCGATTATAATTTTTTCACTCATAACTCATGAAAATAAAAAATAGAGAAAGATAAGTCAGTTAAAATACATGAAGATACTCGTACTCAGGTTTAGCAAAACCACTAAACTCAGGATACAAATACAGAAAATAAGAAGAAACGCATCCACACTGTGTTTTTCATTGTGTTTTTCCAAGCGGGACGCGTAAAGAAGTTAGACACACAATCGATGTCAACGTGCCTATTAGTTAGTAGTAAATTATCGGCTCGTAAATCAGCAAATGACTGTACATAACTCATATCACCAATAATTACACAAATAATATTGGCACCAGAATGAGAAATTATTCTTCAGAATCACCGTCATCTAGTTGAACGACCTGACGACCCCGGTAGTAACCATTAGGTGAAACATGGTGTCGTAAATGTGTTTCTCCCGTTTCAGAATCGATGGAAAAAGTAGGATTCGTCAATTTTTGATGCGCACGGCGCATACCTCGTCGAGAGGGTGACTTTTTGTTTTGTTGTACTGCCATAGCATTTTGCTCCTTACAAAAATCGCTTTACTTTAAAAGAACATCTGTTTTCAATATAATACAATTGTCAACGTGTTACTTTTTATTCTTTACTTTCATTTGCGCCAATATAGCAAACGGATTTTCTCGTTTATTACCTTCACCTTTTTTATTGTTGTCGCTATTGTTGCTGCTATTGAGACGAAAGTGTTTTGCAACACTTTCACACACTTCTTTGTCTTTTGTAAGATCGTGAAGTGGTGTATTGGGCATCGCTAAAATTATCTCATCTTCTATGATGTCCAATAACGAAACTTCATCTGTTTCAACGAGCAGTGGTTCATATTTTGCTGGCAGTTGATCAGCTTGTTCACGTTTTTTGATGACGCCTAACATCACCTTTGAATTAACAACATAATCCATTGTCTGTAGACAACGCTGACACACTAATTTTATATTCGCCCGTATTTGCCCTTGAATATTCCTTATTTTAAAATGGTCGACACTTAATTCCAATTCTACGTCAACATGCCCCTCCGTTGAAGCCATCATGGAGCTTAAACGTTGCATATCGTCCAGACACATTCGCCCCGAAAGGCACTCAGACCGGTTTGCGAGACGAATCGGGTCTATATACTGCGGCATCGCATCCATCATAAGGCGGGAATAATATCGGTTGTCTGTTAACCTGTCAAAGGAAAAATTCATATAATTCAGTGCCCTGCCATGTGTGGTGCGAGACACAAATACCTTATTTTCCACTCTAATCCAGATTGATTCGAGGCTTAACTTTCCCTATGAACGTCTATAATGGTACTAATCCTTCCCAAATTCATAAGGTTAAGCCTTGATCAAAAAGATACTTATAGCAAATAGAGGTGAAATTGCAGTCCGAATTGCCCGTGCATGCACTGAAATGGGCATTAAATCGGTCGCTATTTACGCAGATGCGGATCGCCATGCGCTTCATGTGAAAAAAGCGGATGAAGCCTATAGCTTAGGGCCTGATACGGTAGCCGGTTACCTGAATGCACACCGAATCGTAAATTTAGCCGTCGCCACTGGCTGCGATGCCCTGCACCCCGGTTATGGCTTTCTTTCTGAAAACCCGCAATTGGCCGAAATCTGTCAACGGCGCAATATTCGCTTCATTGGCCCGGATTCGAAAATCATTCGACACATGGGTGACAAAATCATGGCGAGGCAAAGTATGATTAAGGCCGGTGTGCCAGTAACACCCGGCAGTGATAGTAACTTGCAAAATCTCAGTGAAGCTATCGAATATGCTGCTAAAATCGGTTATCCAATTATGCTCAAAGCAACGTCGGGCGGCGGCGGTCGCGGTATCCGCCAATGTAAAAATGAAGCAGATTTAAAGCGTAGTTTTGATCGGGTTGTCTCTGAAGCGACCAAAGCATTTGGCAGTGCAGATGTGTTTATCGAAAAATGTGTCGTCAACCCCCGGCATATAGAAGTACAAATCCTCGCTGACCATCATGGTAACGTCATCCATTTGTTCGAACGTGATTGCTCAATACAACGGCGCCATCAAAAATTAATCGAAATCGCACCCTCCCCACAATTAAATGATGAACAACGAAAAAAAATCGGCAAACTGGCCGTGTTAGCTGCAAAAAAAGTAAACTATCGTAATGCTGGCACCGTTGAGTTTCTATTAGATCAGGATAACAATTTTTATTTCATGGAAATGAACACCCGTTTACAAGTAGAACATTGTGTGTCAGAAGAAATAACCGGTATCGATATCGTTCAGGAACAAATTCGCATCGCCGATGACCTGCCTTTACGATACAAACAGCATGACGTTAAACGGCGTGGTTACGCAATAGAATTTCGCATAAACGCAGAAGACCCCAAAAATGATTTCCTGCCCAGTTATGGACGTATTACACGTTACTTTGCGCCCGGTGGCCCAGGCGTACGGACCGACAGTGCAATTTACACCGGATATGAAATACCACCTTATTACGATTCCATGTGCGCAAAACTTGTCGTCTGGGCGCTTACCTGGGAAGACTTGCTTAACCGAGCTGCTCGTGCACTCCACGATATGGGCGTGTATGGTGTAAAGACGACAATTCCATATCATTTGGAAATACTTAAATCACTGGAGTTTCGTCAAGGGACGTTCGACACAAGTTTTGTAGAAACACACCCGCGACTTGTTAATTATTCTGTACGCAGAAGAGAACACGATATCGCTGCCGCGCTCGCCGCTGCAATTGCGGCGCACACAGGATTATAGCTTTTTATTAAAAGCTAAAAACTCAAAGAACGATAGCATAAAATAAAATGCACTATAAAATGTACTAAGGGGAAAAGTGAATATGTCTAAAGTTTTTGTTACCGACACCATATTGCGTGACGCACATCAGTCGTTAATTGCAACGCGCATGCGCACCGAAGATATGCTACCGGTATGTGAAAAACTTGATAAAATTGGTTATTGGTCGTTGGAGGTCTGGGGCGGCGCCACATTTGATGCCTGTGTTCGATTTCTAAAAGAAGATCCCTGGGAACGACTGCGCTCACTACGCAAAGCGCTTCCTAACACACCGTTGCAAATGCTGTTACGCGGACAGAACTTATTGGGCTATCGCCACTATTCAGACGATGTTGTGCAAGCTTTTGTAGAAAAATCCGCAGAAAATGGTATCGATGTATTCAGAGTATTCGACGCATTAAATGACCTGCGAAATATTCGTGTCTCTATAGAAACTGTCAAAGCTGTTGGCAAACATGCACAAGGCACCATCGCATACACCACCAGCCCGGTTCACAATATCGCACAATTTGTGAATTTGGCAAAACAATTGCAGGATATGGGGTGTGACAGCATTGCCATAAAAGATATGGCCGGACTGCTAACACCGATGATAACCGCAGAGTTAGTCAAAACACTGGTTGATAACGTCAATATTCCTATACATCTTCATTGCCATGCAACCGCAGGGCTTGCCAACATGTGTCAATTAAAAGCAATCGAAAATGGTTGCTCGCACATCGACACAGCCATATCGACTTTTTCTGGTGGCACCAGTCATCCAGCCACAGAAAGCATGGTCGCCGCATTAAAGAATACCGAATTCGATACCGGGCTGGATCTCGAGTTACTACAGGACATTGGATTTTATTTTCACGAAGTCAGAAAAAAATACCACCAGTTTGAAAGCGAATTCACTGGTCTGGATACACGCGTACAAATCAACCAAGTGCCGGGGGGCATGGTTTCAAATCTATCCAACCAGTTAAAAGAACAAGGTGAACTGGGGCGTATGAATGACGTTCTGGCGGAAATACCTCGCGTCAGAGAGGATCTGGGCTTCCCACCGCTGGTGACACCTACATCACAAATTGTTGGTACACAGGCCGTATTAAATATACTCACCAATTCGCGCTATAAAAATATCACCAACGAAGTTAAATTTTATTTGCAAGGTCGATACGGCACACCACCCGGTAATGTAAATTCGATAGTAAGACAGCAAGCCATCGGCAACGCCGATGTAATAGACTGTCGGCCAGCAGACCTGCTTGAACCAGAAATGGAAAATCTACGACAGGAAATCGGCAGCAAAGCGCAATCAGAGGAAGACGTTTTACTGTTCGCCATGTTTCCTGAAATCGGTAGAGATTTTTTGGAACAACGTGCAGCAGAAACACTTATGCCAGAGCCATTAGAGCGTCCATCCGTTGGCGACGATCATTATTGCGCCGTGGCGACTGAGTTTAATGCAACATTACACGGTGAGACATACCACATACGCATCACCGGTACGGGTCACAAAACCGAAGACCGGCGTCCTTTCTTTATCACTATTGATGGCGTACCTGAAGAAATTCTACTTGAAACACTTGACGAAGTCATCGCAACTGAAAATGGACAAGGTGCGACAGAAAAACCCGGCTCGTCCAAAGGGAGCAAACGCCCTAGAGCAACCTCACCTGGACACATAACAACGAGCATGCCCGGTATTATCGTTGATGTACTCGTTGCAGAAGGTGATGTGGTAAAAGCAGGAGACCCGGTCATGGTAACCGAAGCAATGAAAATGGAAACAGAAGTACAATCACCTATCGATGGCAAAGTGATTAAAGTTCATGTCA
>CAZZJI010000014.1:49121-63244 GCA_964654485.1 uncultured Gammaproteobacteria bacterium
TAAATTTCCAGATCAAGCTGCAATTGATACATGGTATAATTCTGATGAATACCAAGCCCTGATTCCTAACCGGAATGCAGCCGCTGATATTGTCGCTATTAGATTTGATGCAGCACCAGGATAATATGGACGGCAAGTATGGACAGTTCTATTTTATTAAAAGCCGAACGACACCTGCGCCGTAATGATCCCGTTATGGCGCAACTCATTAAGGCGCACCAACCATTCCCTTTATTAGAAACACTACAAGAATCCCAAAAAAACGCGTTAAAAAAACCAAATCATTATCATGCCCTGATTAAAACTATTATCAATCAACAACTGTCAGTTAAAGCAGCTAAAACAATTTTACAACGATTGCTGGTAAAACAGGGTGGAAAAGCATTTAACGCAAAAAAACTGCAGACATTTTCGGATGATACAATACGTTCATGCGGTATTTCAAAAAATAAAACACGGTATATTCGTTCAATCACGCAAGCTGTAATTAGCAAGGAATTAAATTTCACTAAGCTCGCCAAACAAGAAGATGATATAATAATTGCTTCGTTAACCAAATACCCTGGCATTGGTCAGTGGAGTGCTGAAATGTTTTTAATCACTTCATTTAATCGATTAGATATTTTGCCGTTGGGTGATTTGATAATACGAAAATCCATACAAAAACATTATCAATTAGACATTAATATCAGTTATGACAAATATCTGGATATTGCCGCAGCATGGCGCCCTTACCGCACAATTGCCAGTCAGTATTTGTGGGCTTCAGCAAACTAAATTTCACCTGAATAGCGAGCACAGATCTCTAAATTTTACGTACCTTTACGAGTGCTAAATCCAATAATTCGATAGAGAGGACAAAAACTGATACTCCCAGTAACCAAAAAGATAACACCGATCCATCCCCATGGGGTCTGCGGCCCAACAAACACCAAACTGATCAGTACGATGCCTAAAACTAAACGAATAGCTTGCTCAATACCGGATATATTTTTCATTACGTAGCTCCCAATTCATATTGTGTGTGTGTGTTACACACTGCCAGTTACGATTAATATTGTCTGTGACATTATCACAAATAATCACATTATAGTCGGTCTCCAACTGCCAACAGCATAGCTTTATCTAATAAATGAATTTCACCCCGGCTAATATTAATAAGTTCTTTGCGTTCAAAATCCTTCAACTGACGACTAATCACCTCACGAGCACTGCCTAGCTCAGTTGCTAATATTTGGTGGGTCGTGACCACAATATCGCTATTTTTAGCATGATTTACTAAGTATTTAGCCAATCGCACGTCGATACGTGACAACATCACCTCACTTATAAATGTAATTAATGACGATAACCGATCGCCGTGTGACGCAAAAATAAATTCTCGAATAGCAGGCGACATATTTATTCCATCCAACATGACGTCGCCTGGTATAGTAAGCGCTGTGACTTTGGTTTCCGTGACCCCTTCAGCGGGGTAACTCTGCTTACCTAAAAGACAACTTGTCGTCAAAACACAAGAGCCACCGCGTTCAATCCTGTAAAGTACGATCTCACGTCCATTCTCCGCGCGAGCAAACACGCGAATGCTACCCTCTACTATTAAAATATAATTTTTGCACGGGTCACCTTGATGAAAAACAGTCGTATTGGCAGCAAGCTCAATTATATTGCTCTGGTCTAATACGCTCTTGCCTACCTTATCCAAAAGTGATTCAAATTGTGGAAATAAAATTAGTAACTTTTTATCAATCATAGTCTTCCGTCACAAAAACTCCCGGTCAAAACAGATATGTAAACAAGCATAACATTGTATTCCAAAAGAAAATATATTCAAATTGGCTCAACAAACCACTTATGAAATTTGTTAGCTTGAGCGATCTGCGACTTCACACAAACTTCGCGACAAAAATGCCAGCATTCTGGTAGCTAAATTATCAGGTTTAATATTTTTATTTTGCACTACCAACAAATCATACAATGTCCAGTTAATCGTCCCGACTATTGAATTAATTGCAATTTCAACGTCCATCAATTTAGCGTCAAGAAAAATTCCCTGCGAGCTACCTTCCTTTAGAATCGAACCCAATATTTTGCGATATGTTTGTCTAGCGACTTTAAGCTGTTGTGTCGCTTCAGCATCACCGTAACCAATTTCCATAAAAAATAGCTTTATTAACCCCTGATGCTGACGAAAATAGCGCAAGGTCGATACAAGCACGCATTCGAGCGCATCCATTGCATTGCCGCAATACTGTATGTCCTGCGATATTTGCGCATGCAACACATTTAAATGACGCACCATAATCGCAGCTAACAGCGCCTGTTTATTTTCAAAATAACGATAAAATAAGCCAACAGACACCCCCGCTTTTTTTGTGACCGCCAGGGGTTGAGCACTTTCATACCCTTCGCAGAATAAAACTTCACCGGCCTGCAGAATGGCATTGTACTTTTTTGATACGTTGTAGATAGGCTGGGCCGCCATGATATCTTCCTTTTAAACTGTATTTATCTGTGTTAATCTCAAATAATGAATATTATTCATTATTTGAGATTAACATTACCTGCAAACAAATTATAGCTAAAGGAGAAGAAAAACATGTCTGAGCAAACATTTATCGAGACAAAAAACAGCAAATGGCTCGCACTAGAGCAGTTCCCGGGTACCTATCTACTGCCACTGTCCGAACCCGTGCCGGAAGGTTCAATACATAGGTTACGAATGAAAGCAGGCACCGTCATCCCCGCACACGCCCATCCATGTAATGAATACGTTTATCTGATCTGTGGTGAGTTAGAAACAAACGGACGAAAATGTACACAGGGTACTTATTGGTCCACCCCTGCCAATACTCGTCAAGGCCCGCATAAGGCAATAACGGACGTAGAAATTATTACAGTGCGGCTAGGTGCAATGGGCGCGTTTGATGGGATACCCGCGTAATACTATGACCGCGTTAAGAATTTCGGCTCTTCAGCAGAATATGGGAGTTGATAGTTCGCCAAGGTGGCCAAAGCATATCGAATTCATTTCCCCAAGGGATTCCTATTTTTCCAATTAGAGAGCATATCATCGCTGATTAGAGTAGCCATTCTACAATTCTGGGCACCATAGGAACATCGCGGTTCCTTTTCATCGTACGGATGACCATCCTGTCCCGGCAATCACCCTTCTGTCTCATTTAAAATGCAATATATCCCGCTATCCCGTAGTTTCATAGTTTCATAGTTTGGAAATTCACAATCCCGCTAAACGAGGACGTTACGTCATGTCATTTAAGCAATTTATTTTTTCAGGCATATTGCTGTTATTACCAATCGGCATGGTTTGGGCGAACGACTTAACTAACGACCTAACGAAGGAATTTATAGATGCACAGGAAATTTTTGAACAGGCATTGGCGGGTGACGAATCAAAAACTGAATTAGCACAACAAAAAATGCAGGCATTACTTAAAACAGAACCAAACCACCCCTTGTTTAACGCATATTATGGAAGTACCTTTGCGCTGATGGCGCGTGATGCCTGGATGCCTTGGACAAGCATAAGTTATGCCGAAAAAGCACTCGCTATTCTCGACAAAGCATTGGCTATGCTGCAGCCAAACCATAGCAAAGAATTATTACGTGGCACACCGGTCAGCGTAGAAACGAGGTTAGTAACAATTTCAACATTTCTAAAAGTACCCAATTTTATGCATCGCCTCGACCATGCCAAGCTGGAATTAAGCACGTTATTCGATGACGACGCGTATGCTTTGACCCCCCCCGCGACTCAATCACGTATTTATTTTCAGGCAGCGCAGATTGCACAACGTGAAGACAATATTAAGTCCGAGTTAGATAATTTACAAAAAGTCATTTCGATTGATGCAGGTAACCGGTTCGCGACTATGGCACGCAAACGCCTGCAAGAGATAAAACTTGACCAGGAGTCGGAAGACGAAGAAGAATGAGCAACCTGCTGGAGCTAACATCGCTTTCAAAATACTACCTTGATGGTAATGATCGAGTAATGGCACTTCGACACGTTGATCTCACTGTACACGTTGGAGAACTTACCGCGTTACAAGGCCCGTCGGGTAGTGGTAAAAGCACCCTACTGAATATCTGCGGCCTCCTCGACCGCCATACCGACGGAAAGCTGCTCTTCGAAGGCAAGTCAGTCTCGGCGATGTCAGATGCACAGTTAACCCAAATACGCCGTCACAAAATCGGTTTTGTATTTCAGGAATTTAATCTAATCCCAGTAATGAACGTAGTGGAAAACATTGAATATCCGCTGCTTCTAAATGGCGTGTCTGCCACGCAACGCCGCAAGCAGGTGAATACGTTATTAGAACGGGTGGGACTTGCCGCCCATGCGCGTAAATTGCCTGACCATCTTTCCGGTGGACAACGTCAACGTGTCGCGGTCGCCCGTACGTTGATCAAAAACCCACCACTGGTAATCGCTGATGAACCCACTGCCAACCTGGACAGTGCGACGGCAACCCAGGTTATCGACCTCATGCATTCACTCGGCGAAGAGTACGGTACAACCTTTTTGATCGCCACACACGACGTTCGAATGGCGCAACGCTGTAATCGTATAATTTATCTCGAAGACGGGACACTACGATGCGCTGGTTAATCTTTGCATTCAGAAATGTCATGCGTAACCGTCGGCGTACGTTGATCACTATTTTGATAAACGCAGGGGGTACTTCGGCTATTCTGGTTGCCGGGGGATTCGGACTCTACACATACGACTCGTTGCGTGAAATGAGCGCACGGGATTCCGGTCATATCGTTATCGGGCATCGTGACTACTTTGATAACGAAGAATCCACCCCAATGGAATTCGGACTTGCTAACTATCACACGCTATCTAAAAAGCTACTCACACACGAGCATGTAAAGAGTGCGATACCGCGTTTACAATTATCAGGCATCATTAGTAACGGTGAAAAATCTACCGTATTCATCGCCACCGGCGTCGATCCTGCAAAGGAATTTACTGTACGCGGGCCTTTTTTCAAACTTATTAGCGGGAAAGTACTTAGCCGCAAACAAAATCCTGAACGCGACCCACCTGTTATGTTAGCCATCGGTCTGGCAAAACATTTACGCGCTAAACCTGGCGACTCCCTGACTTTGTTAAGTAATACGACGGATGGTGCTCTCAACGCCATCGATGTTGAAGTACAGGGGATCTTTTCTATCGGTGTGCCGGAAATCGACAAGCGCATGTTACTGCTACCTTTGAATGCCGCACAATCGCTGATTCGTACAAAAAAAATAAGCACGTTGTCTGTCTATCTCTTCGATACAACCGCAACCAATGCAATGCAGTCGGAACTCGCCACAGACCTTGATGACCTGGCACTGCAACCGTGGTGGAAGCAAGCCAGCTACTACTTTTCAGTACGCGATCTTTACAACCGCATTTTTGGCATGTTGGGTGCTGTTATCGTCGCGATGGTTTTTTTTGCCGTATCCAACACGCTGTCGATGACCATCGTCGAACGTACCCGAGAAATCGGTACGCTGCGCGCGATGGGTACTAAACCACAAGAAATTGTTCGCAACTTTGTTCTCGAAGGATCAATTATTGGTATAAGCGGAGCATTGCTGGGTGTCACCGCAGCCGCGCTGACTTCAATAAGCGTTCATTTTCTTGATCTGCAAATGCCCCCTCCCCCGGCGCGCTCGGAGAGTTATCCGCTAACGATATATATTGAACCAATGCTCTATTTTAATACATCCATCGTTATTATTGTGCTTTGCATGCTGGCCGCATGGTGGACAAGCCGGAAAGTCGCACGACGCCCGATTGTTGAGGCGTTAACCCATGTATAAATCGATCACACTGTCGTTCCTTTTATTCACGTTCGCAGCGATCAGTCATGCAGACGATGTAAAATCCATCTTGCAAAAAGCGGACAGTTTTCGTCTTCCGTTCGGCGCTGTGCAGGTGGAAAGCGAAGTTGAGCTATTCAAAGACGGACAACTCAGTAAACAACGTAAATTCAGCGTCTACATCAAACCCGGTCGACGTTCTCTGGTGCTATTTAAATCTGCTGCTGATCTTGGACAAAAAGTACTGATGTTGGATGACAGATATTACCTGTTCATGCCACGCAGTAAACGACCGATCCGCATTACGCCGATGCAACGTTTGTTGGGAGAGGCCGCTACCGGGGATATCGCCACAATGACATGGAGTGAAGATTATCACGGACGGATTATCTCAGATCATAAAATCGTTAATGAAATACCCTGTCTGCTGCTTGAACTGCAAAGCACACGTACCGGTGCGACCTACGCACGCATTGAACTTTATGTGGCGCGCGATGGTTATTGGCCGGTTCAGGCCGATCTATATTTAGCATCGGGCAAACTGGCCAAACAGGCAACGTTTACGCTTGAGCAACGTGAAGACCGCAGACAGATTACCTCCATGACGTTGATGGACCGGATACAAACCTCTCAACGTACTGTCATCTATTATCGTTCTATTACGGAGCGCGATATTCCCGACAAATTCTACAATCCAGCATTTTTAGTGCGTAACAACATGGACGGATGGTAAATATGAATTGTATACACATCATGAAAATATTTAAAATTTTATCCTTTGTTTTCTTCACAAGCCTTTTCGGAACGCTGCTGGTTAGCACAACTGCGTTCGCTGATCAATTTAAACTGAGACTATTGTCAGGTTTTGGTACCACCAGTACTGACTTTGACGTGCCAGGCCTTAAAAAAAGAAATACGCATTTTTTAATTCAGTTTATGAATTTCCCAGCAGGAGATAAACATCATCGCGGCTGGGGAATCGAGTTGGGACGCACAAATGCATTTAAAAGTGACAATGGCGATTTTGAATATGACACGATTGGCATCATAACAGAGGCTGCGTTTTGGGGTATGACAGGGCAAGTTGGCACGGTTGGCCATTTATCCAGAGGTGCACGCGATCGCAATCCATTTGGATTTCGCACTTCACTGGGGAAAGACTTCTTATTCTCAATGGGTTCACAAAAGAAGGGTTCACAAAAGAATTTTTTTCTTTCCACCCGTTTACGACAGGATGTGATTTTTGACGATGAAAGAATCTCAACAACCAGTTTGGAACTGGGTATAGGAATTGTTTTCTAACCCGTGCGCTGGAAGAAAATTTATGATATTTACTTCGTTCTTAACATTCAACTGGTTTTCGTACCGTTTTTTATACTGTATTCAGACTGTACGGTGTCCGCTGTTAATACCACTGTTTCCTGGCAAAGTGTGCCTGCATATACAGATTTTAATCAATCAAGTGCCTTTTTTATCCCAAAACCATTTCGCGAAAACAAGCGGCAAAATATCACGAATTTATTGAACATTACCTACAGTCGTAGCGGTGTTAATCTTGCTGCCGAAGCCCGCGCCACATTGCAGGACGATGACGAAAAGCGTTATGACACACAATTTAACGAATTCTATTATGACTTTACTGTCGCGGAACAGGATTTGAGCATCGGCAAAAAACGCTTGAGTTGGGGTGTTGGCTATGGCTTTCGACCACTGGATGTGGTTCAAAAAGAAAATCGCCGTCGCCTTTATGATCAAACTATAGAAGGTGTGCCACTGCTGTCGTGGGACCACTTTGCGGCTAGTTGGGCACTCACCGTGCTATATACACCACCGTCACACGGCACGTTCGGCAATGAAGCAGCCGAAAGTGCGTTAGCACTAAAATATCAAACTGCGTGGCAATCTGCCGATATCCACAGTGTCATACGCATCAGTAAAGAAAACCATACGGAGATAGGTGGTGGATTTGCAAACGTTGTGAATGAGAGTTTGGAGTTGCACGGGTCGTTTCTATATCAGCGCCGTTACGCAAAACGACTTAACCGGCTAATAGAAAATCCGCAATCGCCACTACTCAGTGAGGATCCTATGCAATTACACACCTTGCATAACGGTGGCAAGGCTTTATTCGGTTTCACCTGGACAACACTTGCGGGTATCTCGCTGATCGGCGAAATGTGGTACGATAAAAATGCGTATTCCCGTCGTCAATGGCTCGCACTGCGTGACCTAACAGTGGCCCAACAACAATTGACCGGTATTAATGCTACGATGGATGAAGCAATTTACAATAATATCAATGCTAATAGCGTTGTTTTTCAGCAAACATCAATACAACGCCAAAACCTTTTTTTACGCATCAGTTATGAAAAATTCGACTGGTCCAGCGCGATTGAAGGACTTGTGACACCTGCGGATAACGGCTGGGTAGTGACCGCTGTCGTCACACAACAAGGAAATAATCACCGTTTACAATGGGGGTTGCGATTGTTCGGTGGTAAATCGGATTCGGTTTATAATAGCGTAAACAAAAACAAACTCGTCTATTTTTTGTGGCGTTGGACAATACCATTGCTATGACCCGCGCAATTTTGAATCACTTAGAACTACCACCGCATTTTTTCCGTGATTTGTTACTGGTTTTATTTTTTGGCTGCCTGATTACATTATTTCTCACTGTCTTCCTGGGCCGCCCCAAGATATGGGTCGTATTCACTTACGTACAATCCATTAGCTTGGGCATCTTTTTCAGTATCCAAATCAGCAGCAAGCTAAAATTTGGCGGCAAAACATCCCCCACTCCCTATGTCATTGGTACACCGATAGGTGCGATTATCGGCATTGGTAGTGGCGCATTAATCGCTGGTGAAAATCTTTTTACCACCAACAGTAATTTACTTGTAGTAACAGCGTCCACCGTTGTGTTTGGCACGGCCGTGTCATATTATTTTTATTCTCGTCACAAAATGGCAGAATCACAGTCGGTATTGCAAGAAGAAAATATTTTACGTTTACGCAACCAACAACAACTCATCGAAGCAAACCTAAAACTATTACAAGCACAAATCGAACCTCATTTTCTGTTTAATACGCTGTCCAATGTGCTGGGTTTGATGGACAGTGATGTAGAAAATGCCAAAATCATGTTGGATAAGCTGACCCAGTATCTGCGTATTACATTGAAGCGCACCCGGCAGGCAGATACGACGCTGGCTGAAGAACTGGATTTACTTCGAATCTACTTGGATATACAGTCTATCCGTATGGGTAAACGTTTGAACTACCGCATTGACGTAGCAGATAATCTTATGGACACAAATTTACCGCCTTTACTGTTACAACCATTGGTAGAAAACGCAGTAAAACACGGGTTGGAACCCAAGGTTGATGGTGGAGAGGTGACCATTAGTGCTCGCGCCGATAATAATATGCTGACATTGAATGTCACTGATACCGGACTCGGGTTCCAACAAAACACAATATCCGGCGTCGGTCTTAGTAATATACGGGCACGCTTATTATCACTATTTGGCGAAAAATCCAAATTGACGATAACAGACAACACACCTGCTGGCGTTAGCGCGTCATTTTCCATACCTGCAGTCACCAATAACAGTTACCGACAACAGTTACAAAAAAACAATTATGATTAAAACGGCTATCATTGCAGATGACGAAACCGTTTTACGCGCACAGCTGAAAACGGCGCTTGGCGAAGTATGGCCACAACTCAACATCGTCGGTGAAGCGAAAAACGGACTTCAAGCTGTAACACTGATACGCAAGCTGCAACCCGATATCGCATTTCTCGATATTCGTATGCCCGGCCTAACCGGTCTGCAAGTAGCAACCCAGGAAAAAGGCGCATGCGAATGGGTTTTTGTCACCGCCTTTGATCAATACGCGATAGATGCATTCGACAACGCTGCCATCGACTATTTGCTCAAACCAGTGTCGAGCAAACGTTTGCGAAAAACCGTACTTCGGTTACAGAATCGATCACTGAATATACCACAAACAAATTCTCAAGAATTATCGGCAGTATTAAATCAACTGTTGAAAAACATTCAACCCGTACAAAATTTTCTTCAATGGTTGCCGGTCTCCCAGCAAGAGGAAACCACAATGCTGTGTGTCGATGATGTTGATTACTTTCACGCTGAGGACAAATACACTGTCGTCGTAACATCGGATGAGAAACGTGTTATACGCCGTTCAATAAAAGAACTGGAGCAAACACTCGACCCTGATAAATTTTGGCGTATCCACCGGGCTACCATCGTCCGTGTAGCGGTTATAGAACAGTTATCTAAAGAATTTCGCGGTCGGCATTTACTCAAACTCCAGGGTCATCAGGAAACGTTGACCGTCAGTCGAAGTTACGCTCACCGTTTCAAACAGACATGAATTAACTTACAGCGCCTCTAAAGTAGCTACCAGGCCTTCGTTTTCTGATTTGGTTGAGTAGTTACCTATAAGTAAATCACGATGCTTGTCAAATGCTTTGACCATAAAGTCCATGAAGGTACGCACACGTGCGGTTGAACGAAGATCTTTATGGGTGAGTATCCAGATATCACCGCAAAAATCGGCAGAATATATCGAAAGTCGACGCAGGCCGGCAACCGGGTCAGCCATAAAACACGGTAATATCGCCAGACCCATGCCAGATCGGGCTGCCTCCAATTGCACTAACAGATCATTGGTCTGATGGTGAATGGGCGCTTTAGAAAATCTACTGTTTTTTACCCACTGCGGGAATGCTTCGCTGTCTTCCCAACCTATCCAGTTTAATGATTCAGGATGGTTTTCCGGGTCGTGTCGTGCGAGATAATCTTCGGATGCATATATCGCCTTTGAAATTTTTGTTATATTTCGCCCTACCAGAAATTCCGGCGGATTATCTGTAATTCTTATCGCGACATCGGCTTCACGTTTGGATAAGTTAAACTCTTCAGACGAAACCGCAAACTCCAGTTCTATGCGAGGATACTTTGCACCAAAAGCAGCAAAATCCGGCATTAACAAGTGTGTCGCCAACGCGGCTGGCATGGTCACACGTAATGTGCCGTTCAACTGAGTATCCCGGCCAATCAGGTTTCGATCCAAAGAAGCCACTTCATCTTCAATACGTTCAGCCGACCCAAGCATATCCTCACCCGCTGAAGTGAGAATATAACCCGTAGGTAAACGTTCAAATAGGCGTACACCCAGTTTTTTTTCGTATGCATCAATGCGACGCGAGACGGTAGATGCGTTGACGCTAAGAAGTTCAGCTGCACCCCGTATCGAGCCCCTGCGGGCCACTGCCAAATAAAAGCGTAAATCATCCCAATCCATATGTTGCATTATTGCATGTACCGCGCGCATAACTCAAGGGTTCCGTTGCTTAATCGCAGCCAGTACTATTTCAATTGCCACAACAGTAAAACCAAATATAAGCAGTTTCTAATACTTGCCCATACTTACAACAAGGGTAAAAGAGGGAAATACGATGAATATCACAATCATAGGAACAGGCAAAATGGGGACGCCTTTGGCGAAACACTTGGCGCAAGCGAACCACCGCATTTTTATGGGATCACGTGATCAAAACCGAGCTAAAGAAGTAGCGAATAAAATCGGCCTGGGCGTTAAAGGACATTCAATTGCAAAAGCCGTTGCCGAAGGTAACATTATTATTCTCGCAGTGCCTCACGCTGCAATGAACGATACGCTAAAAGAAACGGGGCCACTCGATAACAAAATTGTCGTCGATGTGAGCAACTGTTTTACGCCTGATTTTTCGAATCTTACTCTGGGACACACTACTTCTGCTGCCGAAGAAATTGCCAAGCAAATCCCTAACGCGAAAGTAGTAAAAGCATTCAATACAATTTTCGCGACAATTTTACAAAAAGGATTAGACTTTGGCACACAGACATTGAATGTCTTTATTGCCAGTGATAATGCGCGTGCCAAACAAATGATCACAGAATTGGTCGAATCAATCGGCTTATTGCCTGTCGATTGCGGTGAACTGAAAAGCGCACGTTTCCTGGAACCATTGGCTGCCTTGACCTTGCAAATAGATTTTCATCTCGAACGTGATGTACAAATTGCTGCTTCAATATTAGAACGGGCACAACCTGCGCCGCTGCCCGCAAGTTAAATCCTGCTGCTAAACACAAAAAAATACAGTCTTCCCGGAGAAATAATGACCCTTCACAAAGATAAATCAAACAATAACACCGCGTCAGCGGCTCAAATTCTAGTACAGTGGCGCTGGCTTTTTATGCTGTTGTCACTGGTTATCGTCGCCATGTTGGCAAGTGGTGGCCGTTATGTTGGCTTTGCAGCTGATTACGAAGTCTGGTTCTCAAAAGACAATCCACAATTACGTGATTTCTTAGCATTGCAAAAAACCTACGATAAATCCGATAACGTAGTGATTTTAATTTCACCGAAAGACGGAAAGGTATTTACACAAAAAACATTAGCCAGTATCGAATGGCTGACAAAAGAAGCCTGGCAAATCCCCTTTTCCTCACGCGTCGATTCACTGAGTAATTTTCAACATACTTATGCCAATGGCGATGATTTGATCGTCGCTGATTTGTATCAAAATGCCAAGCAACTGACTGATTCCGAGTTAAACAGTATTAAACAAATTGCTCTAAATGAACCCCTGTTATTACACCGCGCCATCTCCAAAAATGCGGCCGTAACTGCAATAAACATCACCATTAATTTGCCAAAGAACAAACCGGAAGGCAGTCCTGCAGTCACCGCATTTACTCGCGATCTGATTTCTCAATTACACGAACGTAATCCAGATATTGATACTCACTTGACGGGTTTAGTGGTAATGGACAATGCATTTCTGGAAGCCTCAATGCAAGACATGGGTTCCCTAACCTTGATTATGTTTGCTCTGATATTATTTGGACTATTGGTACTTTTGCGCAGCATTACGGGCACATTAAGCATTCTTGTCATCATTGTCTTATCGATTATGGCAACCATGGGCTTTTCGGGCTGGATGGGCGTACTACTGACCCCCGTCTCTGCAGGCGCACCCACAATAGTGATGACCATTGTCGTTGCAAATGCGGTACACATCTTGGTAACAATGATCCACGACATGCAAAATGGTATGACTAAACGAGACGCACTGGTTGAAAGTTTACGAGTAAATATGCAACCGGTCATGCTTGCTACAATCACAACAGTGATCGGTTTTTTATCAATGCATTTTTCTGATGTACCGCCATTTCACGATCTAGGCAAAATGGTTTCAGTGGGTGTTCTGATTTCATTAATGCTCTCTATGGCGTTTTTACCCTGGTTACTTATGCTGTTACCGATGCGAGTAAAAGTGTTGGAAGACGCCAACACTCATCATATGAGTGGTATTAGTGAATTTGTAATCGCCAAGCGTAAACAACTATTATGGTCATTTAGCGGAATCACGCTAATCTTATTTGCGCTCATTCCACAAAACGTCATCAATGACAACATATGGGAATACTTTGATGAATCTGTCAAATTCCGTGTCGATACCGACTACGCTTCAGACCACTTAACCGGCCCCTACTACCTGGAATATTCGCTGGAATCAAATGAAACGGGTGGCGTAAGTTCGCCGACCTATCTAAAGAAGGTCGATGACTTTCGTCAATGGTTGACCAACCAGCCGGAAGTTGTTCACGTTAATTCGATTACCGACATTATGAAACGGCTCAACAAGAACCTGCATGCGGACGACGATAATTGGTACCGTTTACCAGATAACAGAGAAATGGCAGCACAATACTTGTTATTGTACGAGATGTCTTTGCCCTATGGACTGGATCTAAACAATCAGATCAATATCGATAAATCGGCCACTCGTGTCACTGCGTCACTTCACAATTTATCCAACAACGAGATGATTGCATTTCATCAGCGTGCAGAAGCTTGGCTAAATAATAATGCGGATGACTTTGAACTCACCGCAGGTAGTCCGATGTATATGTTTTCTCATATTAGTTTACGCACGGTTTATCAAATGGTCGGTGGCGTTGCCTTTGCTCTGTTTTTGATTTCTACCCTAATCATTATCTCCCTGCGTTCTTTCAAAATAGGCCTGATCAGCCTGGTCCCCAACCTGATTCCGCCGACAATGGCGTTCGGTGTTTGGGCAATTCTCATTGGCGAAGTGGGTTTTGCGCTTGCAGTGGGCCTGGGTATGACGATCGGTATCATCGTCGACGATACCGTGCACTTTCTTAGCAAATATTTGCGCGCCAGGCGTGAGAAAA
>CAZZJI010000015.1:0-5058 GCA_964654485.1 uncultured Gammaproteobacteria bacterium
CGCTCCTTACCTACGTCCATGTAGGCAACGTGAAATGACGCGTACATAGTCGTTCTATTGCTAGGAGTTTCAACGCATGCAGGGAGCAAATAGAGCATACAATTAGACCGAAATCCAATCGCTACGGGTATATATTAATCTCCCCAAATAATTTATTCACTTTGAATTCATGTTTGCTTGTTAGTGTATTCACAAGCTAAAACCAAACATCAGGAGATACTGAACATGAATACCCGCTCAAGTATTAAGGTCTGGGACCCAATCGTACGCCTGTTTCACTGGGGCCTGGTCAGTGCTTTTGTTATCGCTTATGTGACAGAGGAGGATTTTCTTAACCTGCATGTCTGGGCTGGTTATATCGTGCTTGCGCTGGTTGTGTTTCGAATTTTTTGGGGATTTATCGGCTCACCTTATGCGCGATTTTCCAGCTTTATTTTTTCGCCGAGGACGATAAAAAAATATCTTACTGAAACCTTGCTGCGTCGTGCCAAACGTTATTTGGGCCACAACCCGGCTGGTGGTGCCATGATAGTGCTACTGCTAATTAGCCTTATTATGACAACGTTAACTGGCATTGCGATATACGGTATCGAGGAAAATGCAGGGCCGCTTGCACCCTGGCTGGCCCACGCGGGTGAATTCTGGGAAGAAGCGACCGAAGAGACACATGAATTTTTTGCCAACTTCACCTTGTTCCTGGTCTTTATTCACCTCGGTGGTGTCGTGATCGAAAGTCTTATTCACAAGGAAAACCTGGTTCGTTCCATGATCAACGGTTATAAACGCGCCGAGTCATAAGGCTCATTTTTAGGACAGTATTTTACAACAGTTTGTAACAGGAAACAGGAAATACAGGAGAAAAACATGATAAAGCTTAATAAATATTGGTTCGTGGCATGTTTAGTAGCAAGCCCGATGGCAGCACACAGCAGCGTGCAAATTGATAATTTACTAACAGAATACCAACAAGGTGGGGCGACAACATTCAGCGCTGAATCCGGAAAAACTCTCTGGTCACAAACATTCAAATCAAAACGTGCACCGGTCGAACGCGCATGTACTAGTTGCCATACATCAAACTTAGCAAATAGTGGTAAACATATTCGAACTAACAAAACCATTGACCCGCTTGCACAATCAGTCAATCCACAGCGTTTCTCCGACATTAAAAAAATCCGTAAATGGCTTAAACGAAATTGTAAATGGACATTAGGAAGAGAATGCACCAACCAAGAAAAGGGCGACATCCTTAGTTACTTAAAAAAACTGTAGTTTTTTACAAATAGAGGAGATTTAATATGAAAATCAAAATTTTTTTAACCATGACCGCTTTCCTACTGTTGCTCTTTAGCTTACAACTCGCGATCGGTGATGATGATCATGACGATGATAGGGAATATATTGGTGGTGCTTTTGAACGTACAACCGATGTAGCACCGGTTAATAATCAAACATATATCGATGAATGTGCAAGTTGCCATATGGCATACCCTGCTGGTTTGCTTCCCAAACGTTCATGGGAGAAAATGATGAACAGCTTAGACGATCATTTTGGCGACAATGCCGAACTTGAAGCAGACGTACAAGCTGAAATTAGTCAGTATCTCGTTAACAACAGTGCAGATAACTCGGATTATCGCCGTTCTCGCAAGATAATGCGCACATTGTCAGCCAACGAAACACCTCTACGTATTACAAAAACGCCCTACATCCGCCGCGAGCATAACGAAATCCCAGTTACAATGATTACCAACAATAGTGAGGTAGGTAGTCTGAGTAATTGCACAGCTTGTCACCGGAATGCAGACAAAGGCTCGTTCAGGGAGCGCGATATTTCAATTCCTGGATTTCCGGGTTGGGATGATTGAGTAAATGCGCTATCTTTATTGTATGAGGTATTTTAAATATTTTTTTCTTATTTGTTTTTTGTATCTGCTGCCCTGGCCAATAAATGCCGACGATGATCACGAACGCGCCAAAAAATTAATGGAATCCGGTGAAATTATCCCGTTGGAAAATATCCTGAAAAACGCTCGCAATGTTCACCCTGGAAAAATTATTAAGGTGGAGCTGGAAACAGAGAAAAATAAAATTTTATATGAAATTGAAATCCTCGATAAACAAGGAACAGTTTGGGAACTTAAGTTCGATGCCTATTCCGGTAAATTACTTAAAAAGGAAAAGGAAGACTGATTTTGCGTTTATTACTCGTTGAAGATGATAATAACCTTGTCCTCACACTCAAAGCTGATTTACAAAAGGCCGGTTACGCAGTCGACGTAGCAAACGACGGCATTGAAGCCGAATACCTGGGTAATGAAAACATCTATGATATCGTGGTACTTGATCTAGGGCTACCTGAAAGAAGTGGACTTGATGTACTCACTAATTGGCGTAAGTCGGGTAATACCCTGCCGGTCATTATACTGACTGCACGCGACAGTTGGCAGGAACGTGTTGATGGATTCAAAGCAGGTGCGGATGACTACGTTGGCAAACCATTCCATGTTGAGGAGCTGATTGTCCGACTAACTGCACTATTACACCGTAGCCATCAAAAACCTACTGGCGCCATTGAATCAAATGGTCTGATACTTAACGAAGAACTGCAATCTGTCACAACACAGGGTGGTGAAACACATTCCTTGACTGGTACAGAATTCAGATTATTACGATATTTTATTCTCAATGAAGGAAAAATATTATCCAAAACCAAATTGACAGAACATGTTTACGATTTTGATTCTGATAAAGACAGCAATGTAATCGAGGTGTATATAAAAAGGCTGAGAAAAATACTAGGCAAAAATTATATAGAAACACGACGCGGGCAAGGTTATATATTTGGGGCAAAGGCTTAATGTATTCATTGCAAACCCGGCTAGGGAGTGGATTATTTATTAGCCTGACTGTTGCGTTTCTTTTATTATGGCTAGCAACAAGCACTACAATACGTTACCTGGCTGAAGACTATATAAAATCACGCCTGCAACATGACAGTGAAACAATCCTAGGCTCGCTTGATTTCAACCTGAAAAACCTCGCCGTTATCGATAAAAACAAACTAAATATTATTTATCAACGCCCGTTTTCAGGTTATTACTTCAAAATAGTAACAGGTAAACAGCAAATTCGCTCTCGTTCCCTGTGGGATCAGGATCTGACTGTTAAGGCATTGCCTGCAGGGGAAAAAATGAGCCTTCACATAATCGGTCCTGAAAAAAAACCTTTGCTTGTCACAGTTACAGGTTATATGAAACAAAACCGCACGATATCAATCGCAGTTGCTGAAGACCTATCACATATAGAGGCTGCGTTAACTGACTTTCAGTGGAAATTTTCTCTCGCTGCAGTTTTGGTTTTACTTCTGTTACTTCTTATACAAATTTTTATCGTGCGAAACAGTATACGCCCGCTAAACAAGGTTCGAGAAGATCTGCGTGCGCTGGAACGCGGCGAATTACAATCCCTGGAAAGCCCGGTGCCTGCAGAAATTTCTCCGCTAATAAAGGAAATCAACCGGCTAATCAACATAACCAACCAACGCCTAAAACGCTCGCGTAACGCTCTGGGCGATCTGGCACATGCGTTAAAAAAACCGCTTACCGTTCTCAATCAGCTATCACATAATTCGGTTATCCAGCAACAACCCGCGATAAAGAAAACCTTGGACACACAAACCCGAACAATGCACCAATTAATGGAACGGGTACTAAAGCGGGCACGCCTGGCTGGGGATAGCCTGACGGGAAACTATTTTCCAGCTCACAAAGAAATTTTGTCGTTGATCGATGTACTCAATGCGATGTACCGTGATAAAAATCTGAATTTCATCACCCATGTTCCCGAAAACATGATTATAAATTATGACCGGGAGGACATGCTTGAATTACTCGGCAATATAATGGAAAACGCCTGCAAATGGGCTCAACAGAAAATTATCATCACTGTAAGAAAAGACGAAAATATTTATATTGTTATTGAGGATGACGGACCCGGTACAGGTGAAAATAACCTGAACAAGCTTGCGAAACGAGGTACACGTCTGGACGAAACTACCGAGGGACATGGCATAGGACTGGCCATAGTAAAAGATATCATCGAACAATATCACGGAAAACTGGAATTCGGACGTTCTGAGAAATTAGGCGGGTTTCGTGTCAACATCACCTTACCTCAAATCTAAAAAATTCAGTTGAACCTACTGCACTACAAAGTATGCAAAGGAGGCGGGTGAAAATGCTCAGGTTTATGGTTGCGTAACAGTGTAGTTTTTATTTCCCACTGAATATCCTTATCGATCGACTGGAGATAACTGACCTCACCCGCAACGCTGCTGGCTATAGGTATTCCATCTCGATAGAGGATACGGTTATTAGTCAGGCTCGAGACGCGTGCACCCGCTGTAACGGTGCGGGTCAAATTTAATGGATCGCTGGCGGAAATAGAGATTAATTTACCATCCAACTCCTGTTTTCGAATTTTGCGCAAGGTGTTCATTGCATTAGGTAAAGCGAATTGTTCACCAGCGAAACCCTGCACAAAGCGGCCACCACGTAGCTCACCGCGGGCTTCCATGCGACGATAGACATAAAGCAAATCACGCCACGAAGGAAGACCCACTTCGTTCTCTAAGAGCTTACGGAACACAATGCCATATCGATTTAACAATACACAGGCGATATGCTCAACGGCTGTAAAACGTAATTCACGCGTTTGTGAAGAGGTGCTGCGTAGCAGAGACCAGCGACCAGCTTGCACAAGTGGACTATGCCCTGGCTGCCGTTTAATACGTCGGCGCAGCACCTTCTGTGGAGTAATAAGGGTACGTAAACCACTAAAGCTGTCTGAGGTAATCAGACCCCATGCAACCAATTCGCCTAATGCGGTTTCCAATTGTGCAGACAGTAAGCCGGTTTCATCTAATAACTCCTGAACAAAACTTGCACCCCACTGTTTTAAGCTGGAATAAACTGTACTTGCGTTTGCGGACAACACAATTTCATCTGGATTTACCATTGCACTATAATTTCGCCAATCTGCAACATGTGAACGACG
>CAZZJI010000015.1:5158-61682 GCA_964654485.1 uncultured Gammaproteobacteria bacterium
AGATGGCGTTGTTGTTGAATAGCCAGCGTGCGACGCTCTTCCGCCGCACCATCATCCAGAAAAGCGTAAGGTCGTGCATTAATAATTTCCAACGCCAATGGTGAGGGTGTAGCCAAATCACGTGTGGTAATTTGAATGCGCTTTTCTTCTATGCCTTTTAATACTTCAATCAAACCATCAATATCCATTAAGTCATGTAAACAATCATACAAAACCTGATCAACCAATGGATGTTCCGGTATTTTCCTGTCACCAGAAATATTTTCAAAACACGCCAGTTGATCTGGAAAAATCAATGCAATTAGATCTTCAGCATTATTACGCTGAAAAGGTGCCGGGACTTTTTTTCCGGCACGATTGCGCGGCACAGCCAACGAGGTGTTGGTTACCCATCGCCAGCGAATTGGGAACATAGGCGCATCCAGTAACGCCTGAATCAGAATATCTGTAACAGTGGCCGATTTTAAATAATGCGCAGGCTCATCCAAAGGAAAGCTGTGTGTCGGACCTAACGACAGTATTAGATTATCTTCGGTCGCCGCCGCCTGTAATTCAAAATTAAAACGGCGACAAAAACGCTTACGCAACGCCAGCCCCCAGGCACGATTAATACGTGAGCCAAAGGGAGAATGGATAATAAAGTGCATGTCACCGGTTTCATCGAAAAAACGCTCAAACACCAGATGCGTTTGCGTAGGAATAACCGTCAGTGCGGCTTTCACCGCAGCCAGATATTGTATGAGTTGTTCTGCAGCACTTTGATTCAAAGAAAGTGATTTTTTTAAATAACAAACTGCAGTACTCTGACCCTGCTCCAGCTTGTCATTTAATGTATGCCGTAACCGTGAAACCGCATGCGAAAGTTCATCACTGCGGCCCGGCGCCTCGCCAAACCAGAAAGGAATATTGGGTGGTTGACCATGGGCATCTTCGACAAAAACGCGGCCTTGTTCTATTTTCAAAATTCGATAGGATTGATTTCCCAGTTGAAAAATATCACCCGGTAGACTTTCAAAAGCAAAGTCTTCATTCAGCGTACCGACAAAAAACCCTTGCGGTTGCATAATGACATCATAGTCAAACTGATCGGGTATCGCCCCGCCATTGAGTAATGCCGTTAAACGTGCGCCCTTGCGCGGACGCAGTTGACCATGCACACCATCACGGTGAAGATAAGCGCTGCGTCGACCTCGACGGGTGTGAAATCCCTCGCTAAGCATTTTTACCGTTGCAGAAAATTGTTCACGGGGTAAATTGCGGTAAGGCCATGCACGGGTGTATCTTTCGTACAACGCTTGCTCATTCCATTCTTCGTTAGCCACTTCAGCAACAATTTGTTGCGCCAACACATCCAATGGATGATCCGGAATATGAATTAAATCCAGCTCACCACGTTTAATAGCATCAAGCATCGCGGTACATTCGAGTAAATCATCACGTGACAGCGGAAACAATCTGCCCTTGGGCGTAGCATGAACAGCATGCCCTGAGCGCCCCACTCGTTGCAAAAAAGTCGCGATCGCACCCGGCGAGCCAATCTGACATACCAGGTCTACATCGCCTATATCGATACCCAGTTCCAATGACGCGGTCGCAACCAGGGCTTTGAGTTGTCCTTGTTTCAAGCGCTGTTCGGCATCGAGCCGGTGTTCCTTTGCAAGACTGCCGTGATGCGCAGTGACGACCTCATTACCCAGGCGCTCAGCCAACGCCGCCGCCGCCCGTTCAGCTAAGCGACGCGTGTTCACAAAAATGAGCGTAGTACGATGATTTTCAGTAAGCAGTGCAAGGCGATCATAAATTTCAGCCCACACTTCATTCGCCATTACGGCCTCTAACGGTGAACCAGTGACTTCGAGTTGGATATCACGTTCTCGCGTATGGCCAGTATCGATAATATGACAATCATTGTTATTGAGATTCTTGTTACTGAGATCGTTGACCTGCTCTGTACCTGTGTTACCCGTCAGAAAGCTCGCCATTAGCTCGATCGGTTTTTGTGTAGCAGACAAACCAATACGCACCGGGCGTTGATCACAAATAGCGTTGAGCCGTTCCAGTGACAAACTGAGATGAGCACCGCGTTTATTTCCCGCAAGCGCGTGTATTTCATCGACAATCACCGATTTGACAGTGCGTAACATTTTCCTGCCCGACACCGAAGAGAGCAAAAGATACAAAGACTCGGGCGTCGTGACTAATATATGCGGCGGTAAGCGCTTCATCGCTTCACGTTCGGCCGGTGTTGTATCACCGCTTCGTACCTTGGCGCGAATAGCCACATCTGCGATACCGAGTTCAAGTAAACCATCGCGAATACCATTTAATGGCAGTTCTAGATTTTTATGAATATCGTTCGATAATGCCTTTAAAGGTGATATATAGAGAATCCGGGTTTCATCAGGTAATGGCGCGGCAACCCCCTCCTCTAACAACTGATCGATCGCGGCTAAAAATGCAGCCAAAGTCTTACCGGAACCCGTCGGTGCAGCGATTAAACAAGATTGCCCTGCCCGAATAACAGGCCAGGCCTGTTTTTGTATCTCGGTGGCATCTGTGAAATTGGCCGAAAACCAACTTGCAGTAGCAGGATGAAAAGCGGTAAGTGGCATTTTGTCTGAATTTATAGAATATCTACGTCAGTTAACGATACTACCACGCTGAGGATTTAGCTCGACACGAGAAATACTTAGCTAAATGAATTTTTTTCAAAATGGAATTGATTCATCTTCGTCATCATACAATTCCATATCACTTAATAAACCAAGAAATACTCCGAGCGAATCACATAAATTTTTTACAGTTTTACTGTGTATCAATTTTTCTTCTGGTGTTTTTGCTTTTCCCATTTCTTTTAATGCAGTTAATATTTCTTTTGAAATGCCATTCATTAATTTATCAGGTTCCATTATTCCTCCGATTAAATTCTGCCTTGCTATGTTGATTATTATCTCATAGATATCATTACTAGATGAATTCTAAATAACGGTTATCTGGTAACAAGTTATATTATTTATGCTGAAAAAGAAGCGTTTACCACACTGCAGGAGTCTTTTTAAACTTTTTTTTGTTTTTTTTCAAACACTTGACTGCTATGGCTTGGTCCGGCGCTGAGAACGCCGCCATTTGGGAGATACCTCTGGCACCTCAGAATCTGAGGGTTTAATCGCTATTTTGCGACGTAATATTTCGATCGGATTTTCTATCATTCTGGTTAATTAGGTAAGAGACCAGAGAAATCACCGGTACACAGTGCAAAAAAAGTAATATCGATGGTTCGATATTAACGATAAGTAAGTTATTACGACCACGACAATCCAATGGCCAAGATAGATGGGTTAAGACAAATCACCAAATCACGCATCGGCTTTTATATATTTGTTATCTCAACCGCGAAGGTCAAACCTTAATACTGCTTCTTTAAGGAAAATCCCACGCTAATTGATCGCCTCACAGATCTGTTTTCGAGTCCCTATTTCCACTGGAAAGCGGTTGATTTTTAAGAAAATCCGAGTATCTGCCGATCTTTAACTTATGTCTTCAACAAGCGAATTTAACAACACAGGCACTGGAGAAGATGCCTACCTGAACCAACTGTCATACACATGGCAGCCCCTACGTTTACTTAACCTGTATAGGCTCACCTTGTCTGGCTTATTTGTGGTGTTAATTGTTCTTGGCAACGAACCCATTTATTTTGGCAACATCGACCGGGAATTAGCCACATTCGTCAGTATCACTTACCTGATTTTCAGTGTTGCCAGCATTTTTTCTATCAATTGGCGAACACCGGGATTCACAATACAAATATATACTCAGACTTTTGTAGACATTATTAGCATTACATTACTCATGTATGCCAGTGGCGGTGTCGGCAGTGGCCTGGGTGTGCTGTTGGTCGTCGCGATCGCGGGCGGTAGCGTTATTATGGCAAGCCGCATGGCCAATCTGTTTGCGGCGGTTGCGACGATCGCTATTCTTTTTGAAGAGAGTTATGCAAGTAGCATCGATGCCTTTGCGGTCAGTTATTCTCATGCGGGTATGCTCGGCGCCACCTTTTTTGCGACCGCCATGTTGGCATATATACTGGCCAAACGCCTACGGGAAACGGAACAACTGGCTGCACAACGCGGTGTTGATCTTGCTAACCTGGCCAAGCTCAATGAACATGTTATCCAACGCATGCAATCCGGCATCCTGGTCACTGACCCCAAAGACCGCATCAGGCTCTCTAACCACTCTGCCTGGGTCATGCTTGACGTGGCGTCAATCCGCGAAAACCAGTCACTTGAATCGGTGTCTGCACAGCTGGCTGAACAACTCACGCATTGGAAAAAAGATAATATGGGCAGTGAACCCCAGGTATTCAAACCTTCAGGGATTTCTACAGATATACTGCCACGTTTTATGAAACTGGGGACGGATGAAAAACCCGCTGCGTTGATATTTCTTGAGGATACCTCTGTCATGGCGCAGCAGGCGCAGCAATTAAAAATGGCCTCACTGGGTCGACTGACGGCAAGTATTGCGCACGAAGTACGAAATCCACTGGGCGCAATCAGCCATGCTGGCCAATTATTGGCTGAATCGCCCAAGCTGGACAAACCTGACCTGCGGCTAACTGAGATTATTTGCAACCATTCTGACCGGGTAAACAAGATTGTTGAAAATGTGTTACAACTTAGCCGCAGTGACAAATCAAATCCCCAGCATCTGCTATTAAAAAAATGGTTGGCGGATTTTGCTGACGAGTTTCGGCGTGATAACCACATCGACCCGAAAGAGCTGGCGGTTAACGTAGTGCCTGAGAATCTGAAGATTTTAATGGACCCAAGCCAACTACACCAAGTTTTGTGGAACCTGTGTCAAAATGGAATACGCCACAGTAGATCCTGGTTCAAAATGCCTAAAGTTGAACTGAAGGGTAATATATCCAAAGAGATGCAAACCCCGTATATTGACATTATTGATCATGGCCCCGGCATTGATACAGAAACCGCGCTGAATATTTTTGAACCTTTTTTTACCACTGAAACAGGCGGGACTGGCCTTGGGCTTTATATCGCCCGGGAATTATGTGAAGCCAACAATGCGCGATTAATCTACATCCCGATGCCAAAAGAAGGCGCGTGTTTCCGCATCAGCTTTTCTCATATGAATATATCCGGTTGATGGATTAGACTTAAGATATGACTAAACCACTGGCGTTAATCGTAGATGATGAACCCGATATTTGTGAGTTGCTTGCACTCACATTGAATCGAATGGACATCGGCACGCATGCCGCCCAGGATCTCAATAATGCAAAACAGCTACTAAAAAAACACACGTTTGATTTGTGTCTCACGGACATGAAACTCCCCGACGGTAACGGTATTGAGCTGGTCGACTATTTACAGCAACATTACCCGCATATTCCGTCTGCCGTTATCACCGCCCACGGCAATATGGAATCCGCCATCATCGCACTTAAGGCGGGCGCGTTTGATTTCGTCTCCAAACCGGTTGACCTGCAAATACTTAGGAAGTTAGTCAATACAGCACTTAAATTGTCAAACCATTCCCCGCTAGGTGATCGACGTACTCGCGATGTGCTATTGGGTGACTCCACCACCATGCGGGAGTTAAGGGGAAAAATCGCCAAAGTTGCCAGAAGCCAGGCGCCTATCTATATCGCAGGCGAATCCGGCACAGGTAAAGAACTGGTTGCAAAAATGATCCATAAAAAAGGTCCGCGTGCAGACAATGCCTTTTTACCAATTAACTGCGGTGCAATACCCAGTGAACTCATGGAAAGCGAATTTTTCGGACATAAAAAAGGCAGCTTTACTGGCGCCACATCTGACAAACAGGGGCTGTTTCAAGCTGCGGATGGCGGTACCTTGTTCCTGGATGAAGTCGCCGACCTGCCACTGAATATGCAGGTAAAACTGTTGCGCGTTATTCAGGAAAAAGCCGTCAAACAAATCGGCGCAGCGCAGGAGCAAACCATTGATGTGCGCTTATTAAGCGCCACCCACAAAGATTTAGCCACACTGGTTGATCAAGGTAAATTTCGACAAGATCTTTTTTACCGCATCAATGTCATCGAATTAAGCGTCCCCCCACTGCGCGGTAGACGAGATGATATTCCCGCACTAACGGACCATATCATCAACCAATTAGCGCAGCAAACCAACAGTAAAAAATCCGAACTGACCCGCGAGGCCAAAAGCGCGTTGCAAAATTATTCTTTCCCTGGAAATGTCAGGGAACTGGAGAACATTCTGGAGCGGGCTATGACACTTTGTGACAGCAACATAATCGATAGCGATGATTTACAACTCAATAAACAAATAGGTGTGGAAAGTACCATTATCAGCAATGCGGATGAACACCTGCCGCTGGAAGATATGCTCGGACACATCGAGAAGAAAGCCATTCTCAAAGCACTGAATGAAACAAACCAGAATAAAACAGCCGCAGCCAAACTATTGGGTATGACGTTCAGGGCGCTGCGTTACCGATTAAAAAAATTAGGTATCGATTGATTTTTTATATTCTTCAAGCAATTCCGTTGGCACTTGATATTGCGGAGGACGAATGTCTAACACATCAATCAGTCGTATTGTTTCAGGGTCCACCACTACAATAGCCAAATCATAACGTGATAAAATGGGTACATACATATATTGTTTGTCCACATTTTTATGCTTATTTTTGAACTGTTTAAACACGATCATATCTTGCGGCTTATCCGCAAGATAGTTATCCATATCAATACTCGATTGGCGTATCTTGTGTTTATTGTCTGCTGTGAGCGGCCGATATAATTCACCAAATAATGAAAGTGGCCGGCTTTCGCGAAATGATTGTGCACGCAATGCTTGTAGTGCGTCCAATTTGCCGGGCAATTCTACGAAAACAACCGGCGGACGTACACCGCTATCTCGTTCGAAAGCACGTTCAACAGAGGATAACGAAATACCAGCTTCATTGGCCTGATAAGCGGTAATCGGTTTAAAACGGTCTTCAACAAAAACAACCAGTGCCGGGTGCTCGTTGTAAACCACCCAGGTACCGGAGAAAAGCGCAGCAAATTGGACCAGAACGATCATGGCTAAATCCAGTTTAAGGCGGGGTTTACCTTTTTTATAAACAATCAATGTGAGCAACGGCCCAAGGATAATATCTACCGCAGCGATTAGCTGGATGCCCTGCCACCCACCGTCAGTACCAAACAGCGGATGCGGATACCAATAAACCAATATAAAGTAGAGCAACACAATAAAAATTATTATGCTAAACGCTAAGTGCAGCAGAAACGCATGCATTTTTTCCCGGGTAAAAAAAATCATTATCTTTAACCTAAATAAAATGGACTCTGATCAGTAAATTTATAATTTATATCTTAAATAGAGTATCGTCAGCAGCCGCTTTATTTTTAGGAAGTTTTTATAAACGTATTACCGGAAGCCACGTTATGAATCAGGTGAGGTGACAAATTTCGTCACTCCGCAGAGTGACCCAATGCGTCACATGTAACAGATAAGCCCCCCTATTACACTTGATACCCTTAACAAATACGGGTTAACGACCCAGCAATCCCTAATTTATTGTGATGTCCATCACAACATCTACGCCTATAAGTCCAAAATAACGCCCAAAACACTCTTTAACATAATATTGGCACGCCGACTGCATTATATCGGATCACAGAGACGGTTTCTGAAACTCTTGTCTTTCTTCAACAACCATCAGGATAGCTGGTTGCTCAAACGCCTCCGAGACCATGAGGACAAGGGTGAAAGAAACAACGAATCTAAACGATATATAACTCACAGTGACAACCACAACCACATGAACAGGAGTAACACAATGAAGCAACAAAAAGGTTTTACACTTATCGAACTCATGATCGTCGTCGCCATTATCGGTATCCTGGCCGCGATCGCCATCCCGGCTTACAACGGCTATATCAAACAAGCCAAAGTATCCGGCCTGGTGGAAAACCACGATGCAGCCCTGCGTCTGAGCAAGTCTGAAGGCGCTAAAATCGCAGCGGGCGGTACTTGCTCAGATGTCATAGTACAGCTAAATGCAGGTAACAAACAGGCAGTAGGCAACTCGGGTACAGATGCCTTTGTGAGTGGTAGTTCAGCTGCCGCAGGTCAAGTGGCTATCAACGGTCTAACGTCAGGTTGCCCAGTAGCAGGAACTCTAGTTACTCTCGTCACAACAGAAGTGACCGGTACAGCCGCAGCTGACTACCCAGATGACACATTACCAGGTTCAACATTTACACCTGAATAAGAGTCAGCGTTAAGGTAATAACTGAAGGGACCATCGATAATTTCTTTGGTCCCTTTTGCTTTATTTATTCTTCAAATTACACCATCGATAAAACTGAAATGGGTATCGACATGGATAGAAACATCAAATCATCGCAAGGCTACATTGATCACAGTCGACGTGGTCGCGGTGACCGGCCTGTGGTGGCGAACTACCCCGGTGGGGCCGTACCCATTTCAACCCTATACGCCTGAATAAACCTAAATTTTATTGGCGATTAAAAAACGAAGAGGCCGATTATGAAATTGAATTCCCAGTACAAAGGCTTCAGCCTGGTTGAAATTATGGTCACGCTGGCGATTGTCGCTATCATTACCGCAATTGCAGCACCATTATACACGGGCTATATAGAAACAGTCCGCCGAGCGGAAGGCCAGAACAACCTGGATACGCTGTTTGCTGCCGAGGCCAATTTCTTTGCCGATAACGGTACCTATTTTTCGGGCGCCAACGTCACCGCCCTGTTTAACAATAGTGGTAACATTTGGGCAGTAGCCGAAACAGTGGATGCGGACCAAAACTTTGTCTACGTTGTCACAGCGGGTAGCACAGGCAGTATTGCGACCAGTTTTACTGCCACCGCAACCGGCCGCGGAGCAGGTTATGATGTACCTGCAACGGTGGTCCTAACGGTGGGAAATTAGATCACTGGCATACATTCACATTGTTACCACAAAGGTTACCAACCCAGCTCTGCCCATTTAAGTAAATAGCCTGCGGAACGATATAACTATTAATAGAACCTAGGTGGCTGTCCGAGAATAGAAACCGTGACGAGGGGAAGTCATTTTGGCCATATTTTCATGGTATGGAAGTCAAAGAGTAACAGGTATTTGCGGAGCATTTTTTTCAATAATTATTTATAATCAATAGCTTACACTACAATCACGATGGCAATACAAACCGCACAAATCAAACTCAGTGGACTGGCGCGCAAACTTGTCCAGGATGGTTTGATACCCGAACTTGACGCGATTAAACATCATGAACAGGCGTTAAAAAACAAAGAACCCTTTGTCAGCTACCTTGTCGCAAAAAATATTCTCAGCGCCACAGACATCGCCAATATCGCCGCCAATGAATTTGGCATGCCACTGCTCGATCTCAACGTCATCGAGATCGACCCGGACACCACAAAGCTGGTGGATGAAAAATTAATTAGACAACACCGTGCGTTACCCGTGTTTAAAAGGGGAAACAGGCTGAATATCGCCGTATCAGACCCCACAAACCTGCAAGCACTGGATGAAATCAAATTTCATGTCGGCCTTACAACAGAAGCTATCCTGGTCGAAGAAGATAAACTGTCCAAAATAATAGAGATGGCACTGGATGCACAGGATACCTCTCTGAGTGATCTTGGCGATTCTGATTTGGACGAATTGGAAATCACCTCGGAAGATGATAGTGCAGCGGGTGCCGATGAATCCGGTGTCGATGACACCCCCGTGGTTCGTTTCGTCAACAAGATATTGCTCGACGCGATCAACAAAGGTGCATCAGATATTCATTTCGAACCTTACGAAAAAACCTACCGTGTGCGTTTAAGACAGGACGGCATGTTAAAGGAAGTCGCCTCACCCCCGATACAATTGGCACAAAAGCTTTCAGCCCGTTTAAAAGTCATGTCACGCCTGGATATTTCAGAACGCCGTGTTCCCCAGGATGGTCGCATGAAAATGAAGTTATCAAAAAACCGCGCCATCGATTTTCGTGTGAACTCTTGCCCGACCCTGTTTGGCGAAAAAATTGTATTGCGTATCCTGGATCCGAGCAGTGCACAGATGGGTATTGAAGCATTGGGCTATGAAGAAGAACAAAAACAGCTTTACCTTGATGCACTGGCCAAGCCTTATGGCATGATCCTGGTAACCGGCCCAACCGGTAGCGGTAAAACGGTCTCGCTCTATACCGGCCTGAATATTCTCAATACCGAAGACCGCAATATCTCTACCGCAGAAGACCCGGCTGAAATTAATATGCCTGGGGTAAACCAGGTTAACGTCAATCCCAAGGTGGGGTTAAATTTCGCCGATGCCCTCAGAGCCTTTTTGCGGCAGGATCCGGATGTGGTCATGGTCGGCGAAATACGTGACCTGGAAACAGCCGAGATTGCCATCAAGGCAGCCCAAACGGGTCACCTTGTTTTATCCACCTTACATACAAACGACGCGCCGCAGACGCTGTCCCGCCTGATGAACATGGGCGTACCGTCGTTTAATATCGCCTCGTCTGTTTCATTGATTATTGCACAACGCCTGGCACGAAGACTGTGCAAGCACTGCAAAAAAATCGAAGATGTGCCAAAAGAAACCCTGATCGAGGAAGGTTTTCCAGAATCGGTGGTTAATAACGGCGTTACGATTTATGGTCCCGTTGGTTGCGATCAGTGTGCTAATGGTTACAAGGGCCGGGTGGGTGTTTATCAGGTCATGCCCGTCTCGGATGCGATATCCAGAATCATTATGGAAGGCGGTAACGCCATTCAGATTGCTGATCAAGCAAGAAAAGAAAGAATACCGGATTTACGCGAATCCGGCATTAAAAAAGTGTTAAATGGCGCAACTAGCCTGGAAGAAATCAATCGAGTCACTAAGGAATAACTGAGGATGTAATATGGCTGCAAATCGAGCTCGCGCGAATGTAGAAACGTTTGTTTGGGAAGGCCTGGACAAAAGTGGCAAGCGGTCCAAAGGTGAAGTCAGCAGTACCAACTCTGCCCTGGCAAAAGCCATACTGCGAAAACAGGGTATAAACCCGTTAAACATCAAGAAAAAACAAAAAAAATTATTTGGTGGCATCAGTGGAAAAAAAATCACGCCAAAGGACATCGCCATTTTTGCGCGCCAGCTTGCCACCATGATGAGTTCCGGTGTGCCACTGGTGCAGTCATTTGAAATCGTTGCCAATGGTTCCGAAAACCCAAGAATGCAACAACTGGTGCTTGATGTTAAATCCAGTATAGAAGGCGGCTCCAATCTGGCGGAAGGGCTGGCAAAACACCCGCTCTATTTCGATGACTTGTTCTGTAATCTGGTAGCTGCAGGTGAAGCGGCCGGAGCGCTTGAAACACTGCTACATAAAATTGCCACATACAAAGAAAAAATCGAAGCCATTAAAGGTAAAATCAAGAAAGCACTTTTCTACCCGACCGCTATCATGATCGTTGCATTCATTATCACTGCGATTCTTATGATCTTTGTGATTCCGCAGTTCTCCGGCTTATTTGGCAGTTTTGGCGCGGATCTACCTGCTTTAACCAAAGTTGTTATCACTATATCGGATATTTTTGTCGCCTACTGGTGGGCCATATTTGGCGCAATCGGTTTAGTCATTTATTTTCTGCTACAACTTAAAAAACGCTCGCGTGCATTTAATCATGCACTTGATCGTATCTTGCTTAAAGTCCCTGTCATTGGGCCTATTATGCTAAAAGCGATTATTGCCCGATATGCGCGCACACTTGCCACCATGTTTGCCGCAGGCATGCCCTTGGTTGACGCATTGGACACGGTAGCACACTCCGTCGGCAATGTTGTCTACGAAGGCAAAATTTTAAAAATGCGCGATGAGGTATCGGGTGGCCAACAACTGAATGTCTCGATGAAAGCGGCCGGTGTGTTTCCGAGCATGGTCGTTCAAATGGTCGGTATCGGCGAAGAAACGGGCGCGATTGATTCAATGCTGGCAAAAGTGGCTGACTTTTATGAAGAAGAAGTGGATAATGCCGTAGACAGCATGACCAGTCTTCTTGAACCGCTGATCATGGCTGTATTGGGTGTACTTATTGGCGGCCTGGTCATCGCGATGTATCTGCCTATTTTCAAAATGGGGTCCGTTGTCAGTGGCAATTAGAGTATATAAAACGACTTGTAAACAAACCAGTTGCAAACAAACTAGCTGGGCATTAGTACCTGAATCATTCAGATCTAACAGTTGATTTATTTAGGACAAGCCAACTTGGTCAAATGAACTCATTCATTCTCTTTGAATCGTCGCCAGAAATATTTATTGGTCTTTGCAGTATATTAGGATTAATCGTCGGCAGCTTTCTTAATGTCGTGATCTACAGGCTACCTGCGATGCTTGAAAAAGAATGGCGCTCACAGTGTCATGAATTACTGGAAACAGAACCGGAAAATAATCCACAACAGCAGAAAAAATTTAACCTGGCGACACCGGCTTCTAGCTGCCCACAGTGCAAGCATAAAATACGCATTTATGAAAATATTCCGGTCTTGAGTTATCTCTTCCTTGGCGGTAAATGCGCTGCCTGCAAAAAATCAATTTCAATACGCTACCCTATCATTGAGAGTGTTTCCGGCCTGCTCACGGCCCTTGTCGCCTGGCATTTCGGGTTTGGCTGGGCTGCGTTGGGGGGTATGTTTCTGACCTGGTCGCTGATCGCGTTGACCATGATCGACTATGACCATCAGCTTTTGCCTGACAACATCACATTGCCTTTTTTATGGGTCGGACTGGTACTGAGTCTGTTTACTCTTTTTACCGATGTTCAATCCAGTATAATCGGTGCCATTGCAGGCTACCTGACACTGTGGCTGGTATTTCACGGATTTAAACTCGCTACCGGTAAAGAAGGCATGGGTTACGGTGATTTTAAATTACTCGCCATGCTGGGTGCCTGGCTGGGTTGGCAAATGTTGCCCGCGATCATTTTGATGTCTTCGATTGTGGGTGTTATCGTCGGGGTCTCACTGATCATGTTCAAGAATCACAATAAAGATCATCCCATTCCTTTTGGTCCCTATCTCGCGACGGCGGGTTGGATTTGTTTATTATGGGGCGATAGTCTGAATAAACTGTATTTAAGCAATATTTGAGTTTTATACTGGACAAATTTAAACACCATGCTCATAGTCGGTCTCACAGGTGGCATCGCCAGCGGTAAAACAACGGCAACGACTTTTTTTTCCAGCCGGAATGTCCCCGTTATTGATGCTGATCTTATCGTGCATGCATTACTAAAATCGGGTACAAAAAGTAATGCAGAAATTATTAATGCCTTTGGCGCTGATATTGTGCAACACGATGACGAATTAGACCGGGAAAAACTTCGCCAGCTTATTTTTTCGGACACACAAAAACGCCAGCAGTTGGAAGCTATTCTACACCCTGAAGTCAGAAGAGAAATAAAGAGCCTTATTAGTCAAATAACAGCAAATAATACAACCGCTTCATATTGTATTGTCTGTATTCCGCTGCTTGTAGAAACTCAACAACAAGATCTGGTACATCGAATTCTGGTGATTGATACGCCGGAAGAAATACAGATCCAACGCCTGCGTCAACGCGATAATTTTGCAGACACAGAAATTAAAAACATCCTGTCATCACAAGCCACAAGGAATGAGCGTCGCGCCGCCGCCGATGATGTTATTATAAACAATCTGGATATTGAACATTTCAACAGACAACTTAATAAAATCCACGAGAGCTACCTTACTCTGGCAGAAACACTGGCTGAAAATTCAAAATAAGGAAAATAGGAGAACTGACCCAATCACTTTTAATTTCCGTACAAATCACTGCATGCTGAATTAATTTCAATCACCGCTTGTGCACTTTCGACACCGGGAAGGTTTTCCAACAAACAATTGTTGTATTCAACATTGCGCCTCTGGCTGACACCTTTTTTTTCATGTAATTCAAAGCAGGCTTGTTTGATTAAATGTGTCACCATATCAAGTTTAGTGCCTTTCAAGTGCTTGAGCAGACAAAGATCATTTTCCTGCTCACTGGCTGAGACGGATGTGACCAAAAACAGACTGCTGGAAATTAATACTAAAAGTAGATATTTCATGCGAACCTCTAAGAAGTATGAAATGTTGTGAGATGTGCAGCGAAAGTGGGACACATCCAATGTGTAAAAAAACTTCCCATAAATTTTGTTAAATTACTAATGTCGTGGCTAACATCGTCTATGAAGCTTTTCCTATCACCTGGTTTTTGCTATGTGCTTCTCCTTTCTCTTGTGGAACTTATTTCGGTGTTAGCAGAGTATTGCAATGCCATAACTTTGTAACTCACACCCTGCTGGAACTAAACAAGTATTCCTAGAACTACTTTGATGAAGATCTCTTTATAGTGCTTATAATCATACTCCCGCGCAGCATCAGAAATCCCTGAACCCCTATAACACTGAAGGTAACAATTCTTGCCCAAGAAGTTTTTTTACCAGCCCAATCTGTTCAGCAATAAATACACCAAGCCTATATAAGACCAGTTGACAATGCTTGGTTTCATGCACATATCTCAGAAATTTAAAAACAATCAATAGTAACCACTTTTTAGTAACAAAAGACGAAAAGCTATTAAAAAAACAACAGATAACGGACTCAGACACTAAATTATTATCTTTACGGAGTAATTTCCAGCAAAAAGGCCAAAATCGCCTAAGCAAATCCCAGAGGGTTTTGTCCATTTTAAGAAAAATTCAGATCAATGAAAACAAGGCTTTATTGTAACTTACCTGCCTGAGTAGTTTCAAAATAACTTAAAGACGAATACTGACAAAAACTGCCAGTATTCGCAAACAGCTTTTAAAAACTATCGGGAAACATAAAAACCGGAAAACGTACCCAATAACCTTCTAGTGATGAAAGTGTTGCCCTGAAATTCAGTAGATGGCAACGGAGTTGATGAGACAGAAGAAAGTAATCGGGTGTGCGTGTATCGGCGGCGACCTGCACGGATGATACATCGAATGCGAAAAGTGCTGTTAACACAATTAATTTCAATTTCGTGATGAAACTCCTTTTCCGTTAACAAATTGTCATGTCCAACAAATAATGCTTATTAACAACAAACATATGTACTTGCAGTAAGGTATGTGAATATTTCACAAGATTACGGTGTAATATTTTCTATTTTTACTCCTATTAATTTTTTAGTATGTAATTTGTAAGCAACATCAAATGAATAATAGTTTCGGTTGTAGAAGTTATACAAAATATGCTCTTTTCAACATGGTGTTGTATAGGCGGGTATAATCCAGTTAAGTTAATATAAGAAAGGATTAGCTAATTGTCTGTAAAACTTGTTGATTATTCAAAAATGAGACATTTAACATACCACTTAGATTGTATATTTACTTTAGACTGGTAATACCTGTTTTTTTAATGATCGTACGCTAAAAGAAAGTACGCTTCATTTTATTAATTGGAGGTTTATTATGTCCTTAGTAGAACCGCAAGTCATGCTAAATTCAGTAATGGGTAATATCTACGATATTCTCACCAATGGCGATGATACCGTTCCGAAATCCGAAGACAATTTTTTTAGTTGGTGTACCCCTGGAATTGTGATTGACCCGAGTGACTTTGAATTTCTGTCGCAAGGTCTCACTGGTATCGTAAAAAAATCTGCGCTAGATCAATTACAAATAGGGGATGGAGAAGGAGAAAAAACACAACCCGAATTGACTCCTGCAGTATTAGAATCGTTACGTGCACAAGATACAGCAAGGCTGTACATGCAAGCTGAAAATTTTGCGCGAATGGTTGATTTTGTTCCTGATATGGCTGCAACTACAAATGACCAATTTGCAGCGTTGAGCATCATGAATAATGAAGGAACACTATCAGAACGTTATGAATATATTTTACGCATGAGTCAAATCATGGAAACTGTGCTGCCCGAGAAAACCAAAACAAAAATTGAGAAATTCCGCAACCTGTTAGTCACCACAAGGACTAAAGTTAATCTAATAGATGATACCGAAACCGAAGTGGTCGAACCAAGCGCATTAGTGAACTTGTACACTCAAAAAATGGCCGAATATGAAAACGCAGCTCTGGAGTACAACTCTCGTCGGGTCGATGCGTTAACTGCAGATAATGTCAAAGCCGTTCATTATTGGTCATTAAACGCCAATATCCTGCGTAACAGGGTCAAAGCAGCCATGGCCGATTGGGTCAGCAATGGTTACAAAAATGACTATGAAGGAATCTCCGCATTCATTGATCAAGTCATGCAGCGCGACATGGCGTTGCTGAAACAACAATACAAGGACGATTTAGAAAAGGCGAGACTCACCGGTATGGCAACAGGCAGCGATTTTTACCATACCTCTTGCGTACCTGGAAATTTCATGACTGCATCCGGTTGGACAGAATTTAGCTTTGCTTCCAGTGATTTTAATCGATCATCAAATTCAAGCTACAAAATGGTACGCTCGAAGACCAGTGTAGCAGGCGGATGGCTAGGGATCGGTGGAGGGGGAGGCTCTACAAGCGACGCCAGTGGCGAATCGGAGTCTCAAGTCAAGTTCAACAGCGAACATTTTAAAATGGAGTTCTCAATTATCCAATGTCCAATCGTACGACCGTGGTTCAAAACTTCTTTTTTGAACAGCAAGCTGTGGCGATTCGATCAGGAAAATCCTGAATCCAAAGCCTTACAGGTAAGCGATGGCGAGAACCCTCCGGGAGGCTTAATTCCCGCGTATCCCACCTCGATGATTGTGATCAAAGATTTAAAAATAACCGCATCAAAAAGTGAGGGTTTAAACGATGCGGCACAGAGTTGGGATCGTTCATCAGTGAAAGGCGGTGGTTTCGTATCTTTTGGTCCCTTCCACTTAGGGGGGTCGCATGGTCGCAGTGAAGCGAGTGGAAAACGCTCATCTGAATTTCAATACAATCGCGAAAAACAGGAAATGAGTGTGCCAGGTTTTCAGATTATAGGGTTCAAGTGTCATGTTCATTCGAACAAATCTCCAGACCCATTGAGTAGTATTTCGGACTGGATTTAAATCCCTAATGGCGGCCTTGTTTTTCAAAGAAAGGCGAGGTCGCTATTAACTCAAGTAGCTTGACAACATCTATTGACTAAACCTAAAAGGGGCAATAATATGGATTCTATGGCACAGTTAGCTTTGATATCCAAAGCAAAAAAGGTGTTTGGTAGCGATGGAACGTTTCTAAGCTTTCCTGTTATGCCGTTGGCCTATACAAAGGAAGAGTTAGATTTTTTTTCACAAGAAACCGCAGATGAACTTCGACAGAGCAACAAAAATCTGCACGCCTTCTCAACTCTCGTCAATCTAATTCCCAATGACGAAGCATGGCTACCAACTGAAACACGTTTTCTGTGGGAAGAGTACGAATACGTACTGAATCAAGGAGTCTGTGCATCTTCCACTCGCACTCCTGAAGAAGAGGTGGCTTTTAAGGAAGCTAAGGCATATTTGAAGACACCCGGAGGGATTACGGACAGTCAGCAGGTTCAGCTCTATAAACTGCATAAGGATGCTCACATAATGGTTGAGCAAGAATTTATGGAGGCAAGGAGTACAGGTGAGACTACTGAAGATGAAACTGAAAAAAAACAATGGCTAGAGGTTGATAAACCAGCGTTTATAGCAAAACTTGAGGAACTCGAAAATAAATGGGTTTTGGAAGGATACAAGAATCAGGTAGAAATTGCTCAGAGTAAACTTGAAATTCTCGGAGCAAAATCACCCATACTCACATGGACTGATTGGAAGGCACAGTTTAATCCGGATATTGAAAGCAGAACAGAAATCGATTCATCCCAAGAGTTTTTCCCAAGTAGTTTTAATCCCTCAAATGCTCTTGAAGAAGACGCTTGGAAACCCTTTAAACTTAGCGAAGCAGAAGTCAAGGCCTTAGTTAAGGAAGCACCAGAAGAACTCCAAAAACGTTTTTCTACAACTGACAAGGAATCTTCAATAAAAACTATAACTTTGGAATTTAGTTCAGCCGTAATCAATCGCTCTTGGTTTGATTCAGAGGTATTCCGCTCACGTTTCTGGCGGTTGTCCGATGCGACCAAGATTATCTCTGACGGTGCCAGCCCTCCTTCTGGAGATTGTCCAGCCTATGTTACAGCTATCGTATTTGCACGTAAAGTGGCTGTAGAACTAAAGCAGACTCAACCATCCCCCCCGCAACTGACTAATTTACGCTTTAATTATATGCTCAAAAACCAAAATATGCTCAAGCAGATTCACCCCAGTGTATTGAAACAAGCACAACCATTGTCATCTAATAACATTAAAATGATGAGAATGCAGACAGTTAAACCACTTAAAACTAAAGATCAGAATACGGTCTTGTCTAGGCCATCGACCATCCATATACCATCTGAGATAAAAAGAGAGAAGGCTGCATTGTTGTCTCTTAAAGCATCTACGTTTACTCGGTTACCAACCAAACCAATAAGGAAACCAGCTCCACGCCCTACGAATCCGCGATCGGTTGAAGATAAGAACATTTATATATTTGCGTTTATTTGTAAACCGTTGTCAAAATGTCCTAATCCAGATTTGACGCTACAGTGGTGATTCAAAAAAGAGTATGGCTGACCCCTTATCCTTGTGCAGCACGATGGCGAATTAGACCGAAAAAAACTTCGCCAACTTATTTTTTCGGACACACAAAAGCACCAGCAGTTGGAAGCTATTCTACACCCCGAAGTCAGAAGAGAAATAAAGAGCCTTATTAGTCAAATAACAGCAAATAATACAACCGCTTCATATTGTATTGTCTGTATTCCGCTGCTTGTAGAAACTCAACAACAAGATCTGGTACATCGAATTCTGGTGATTGATACGCCGGAAGAAATACAGATCCAACGCCTGCGTCAACGCGATAATTTTGCAGACACAGAAATTAAAAACATCCTGTCATCACAAGCCACAAGGAATGAGCGTCGCGCCGCCGCCGATGATGTTATTATAAACAATCTGGATATTGAACATTTCAACAGACAACATAAAATCCACGAGACCTACCTTGCTCTGGCTGAAAATTCAAAAAAAACATCCTGTTTCTTTGTATTTCAGTCGGCCTTGTTATCATAAAACAAACGTAGACAATTGCTGCGCTGACAGTCAAAATATGCCAATTATATCATTTGGAATAGCACGTGAACGAGACGACGATATACGAACAACCATTAAACGAACGCATTCGAACCTTTTTAAGGCTTGAATTCCTATTTCGACAATTGAGTTTTATGGCCGAAGGAGAGTCAGAGTGGCAATGTCGCGCTGCTGTTGCGGCCCTGATCGATATCCTCTACACCATTAATCGTGGTGATTTCAAATCGGAAACGATCAAAGAACTGGAAAGGCAGGAAGCCAGCTTAACCCGGCTGCAACAAACACCGGCGGTCGATCACAGTTTATTAAATTCAATCCTGGACAACCTGAAGGGTCTTACAGATCACCTTTATTCCATCAAGGGACAAATCGGCAGTGATATTCGTGGAAACGAACTATTAAAAAGTATTATGCAACGCAGCAGTATTCCGGGGGGTACCTGTGAATTTGATATCCCCGTATATCATTTCTGGGTACAACAAACAGCCGCAGAACGCCGCGCACAACTCAACAAATGGTTTGGCTCAGTGGAGATAGTGCAATTATCGATTGGTTTTTTGTTAAAACTACTTAGAGAAAGCGCGACACCACAACTGGAAACAGCAAGAACAGGCAATTACCAGAAAAAACTCAACTCTGATAATGCGTACCAACTTATTAGAGTTATTGTGCCAAAAAAATTAACCTGCTTTGCCGAAATAAGCGGTGGTAAACATCGATTCTCAGTACGCTTCATGGAATCATTGCCGACAATGCGTCCCACGCAAGTAAAAAAAGACATTCAATTTCAGTTGTCTTGTTGTGTTTTATAATTCATAGCTCCCAATTCTAATCATCAACAATAGTCACCATAAAAATGAATCAAATCAACAAAAAACCAAATATAACTGTGAATTGCCCCACTTGTTCGAAACAAATCGACTGGCAACCCGAACAACGCTGGCGACCTTTTTGCAGTGAACGATGCAAGCTAATTGACCTGGGCGAATGGGCAAGTGAATCTTATAACATTAACGGCGAAGCTGAAAATGAATTTCAAACGAACCCAGGGGAATTAAATAGTTAAGAAACCTCTGATTTATTTAGGATTAAGTTTTAATTATATTCTTTTACAGCCTGCTTAATATCATTAATTTTTTCTTCCTTATCCTCTTTATCCCCTAGCGCACTATCCCACAGCGCACTGAGAACAGCAGCACCCTGCGCACCATGCTTATATGCAGTTTGCATTTGTTGTGGATTCATACCCCCTAGCGCGTACACTGGCATGGGTAAACTTTCAACTAAATCGGAAAATGTTTCCCAACCCAACGTATCCGCGCCCGGATGACTTTTTGTTGCAAGCACTGGAGAAAGCACCGCAAAATCAACACCGAGATCAGCCGCGTGGTTTAACTCTTGCGCATTATGACAGGATGCGGCAACCCATTTATGCATGCTGAGTGGGCGCTTTCGTAACGCCATTAAACGATCACTGGATAAATGCACGCCATCTGCATCCAGTTCTTCAGCAACCACTGGATCCGCATTTACCATCAGTTTCGCACCATAGGATCGACAATAACGCAACGTTTCGCTGGCCAGCCTGCGAAAATCGCTAGATTCTGACTCTTTTATACGAAACTGAACCAGCTTGATACCGGCCTGCAACAATGACGCCAGTTTTTCAAGATAGCGTGGCACATCCGAAATTGTAGATTTCGTGATAAGATAAACACAGGGAAGCTGTACTGCTGTTACGATCGCGTGATTCGCAGCCGGAAAATCGAATTCAGACAACTGCTCTAAACGAACCCATTCCAATGGCTGCCCTTCACGGCCACAGGCATTCCCTGCAAAGTCGGTTACTCGCCAGACATCCAGTAATACCGATTGATCTGGGTAATCGTGATGTATTCTAATTAATGGACGTGCCTGTTGAGGAATAATATTTAGCTCTTCTTTAAGTTCTCGCGTGAGTGCCGCGTACACCTCTTCCCCAACCTCGACCTTACCACCAGGAAATTCCCACAGACCACCTTGATGCGCATTATCCGGTCTTTTGGTGAGCAATATGCGCCCCTGTTCATCACTAATAGCGGCAACGGCAACATGTAGCGAAGTTGAGGTGTTGGGTGTGCTGCTTTTAACTTCGATAGTCGGCATTGATACGTACGTAGTCGTAGGATAAATCGCAGGTCCAGATACGTGCGCTATACAACCCACGTCCCAAATTGACTTTTATGGTAATTTCATCCTGATCCATCACACGCTGTGCTGATTGCTCAGTATAACCCGGCGCCCTGCCGCCATTACTGACGATGCACACCTCATTGAGAAAGATACTCATAACATTGATATCAAAATTTTTTATTTCGACACGACCCACGGCGGCGAGAATTCGACCCCAATTCGGGTCTTTGGCAAAAAAAGCCGTTTTCACTAAAGGCGAATGCGCGATAGTATACGCGACGTCTTTGCACTCCTGTTCCGATGTGCCTTCAAACACATCCACTGTTATCAATTTTGTCGCGCCCTCGCCATCGCGAATTATCGCTTGCGCCAGAAATTCACAAACCTCAATAACTGCGCTACAAAGCAATTGATAGGCTTCATTTTCCTCTTCAATTTGCGGCAAACTACTCTTGCCTGTCGCCATTAAGATGCACGCGTCATTCGTCGAGGTATCACCATCAACCGTAATTCGATTAAATGACGCCTCTACAGCAGTATGCAAACACTGATTGAGCAATTTTTTTGATAGCGCTGCATCGGTGGCAATAAACGCAAGCATCGTGGCCATATTCGGTCGAATCATGCCAGCACCCTTGGCAATGCCAGTCACTGTTACAGTATGACCATCAATAGAAATTTTTTTAGAAAAACCTTTCGGCACAGTATCGGTCGTCAAAATGCCATTCGCTGCATCCACCCAACCTTCTTTGCTCAATGCGTTATACGCTTTCGGCAACCCTGCTTTAATCGCATCAAGCTGTAAAGACTCACCTATAACACCGGTCGAAAACGGCAAAACCTCATTTTCCTGACATTCGTGCAATGCAGCTAATGTACTGCAAACAGCTTGTGCATCTGACATGCCCTGCTCGCCAGTGCCTGCGTTGGCGTTGCCGGTATTTATGACTAGCAACTGCGGCATCGTTTCCGATAAATTCTGACGCGCAATAATAACAGGCGCAGCGCAAAATTTATTGCGGGTAAAGACACCCGCACAGTTTGTCTCCTTATCCACGCGAATAACAACCAAGTCCTTACGACCGGGCGTTTTAATACCCGCACTTGTTGTCCCTAAACAAATACCTTCAATTGAATGTAAAACAGGAAACACGGCTGATCCAACGACCATAAAAACCCCGGAGGTTTATTAAATAAGTGTAACTTTGTCACGAAGATTGATTTCACCGCAAAGGCGCAAAAAATGCAAAGGACTATTTAATTTTAACTTTGCGTTTTTTGCGCCTTTGCGGTGAAATTCCTGAAACCCATAAAATTCGCTGCTATTGAATTTTACCGTGACACTGCTTGAATTTTTTACCTGATTCACAAGGACAAGGATCGTTACGCCCGATTTTTTTGCCTTCGCGTACAAACGGCGCTTGTTGTTCTTGTTCTCTGGACTCCGCTGCGGCAGGTCGCTCTGCTCTTCCTTCAGATAACGCCATGGCTGACGCATCAGCATGTTGGTATTCCATTGCCGCTGATTGACGTCGTTGTGCTTCGACGGCTTCGACATCTTCTTCGGCACGTACCTGTACCTTGGAAATGACACCCACCACTTCTGTTTTAATACGTTCTAACATTTGCATAAAAGATTCAAATGCTTCGCGTTTATATTCCTGCTTGGGATTTTTCTGCGCGTAACCGCGTAAATGAATACCTTGGCGCAAATGATCCATTGCCGCCAAATGATCTTTCCATAACGAATCGACCACCTGCAACATAATCGCTTTTTCGAAATGGCGAACAACCTCTTTGCCTGCCAAATTTTCCTTTTCAGCGTAGCTTTTATCTAACTCGTCGCGAATTCGAACACACAGAGTTTCCTCATGTAAACTATCATCGCTGTCCAACCAGGCTTGAATATCCATCTTTTGACCAAATTCACGTTCCATTGCCTCTGTTAAACCGGGCACGTCCCATTGTTCTTCCATACTTTGTCGTGGAATATACGTTGCAATAACATTGTTTACTACATCTTCTCGAACCGCAACGATGGTTTCTGAAATATCGTCCGTCGCCATAAGCTCATTGCGCTGATCATAGATGACTTTGCGCTGATCATTGGCCACATCATCGTACTCTAATAACTGCTTACGAATATCGAAGTTACGTCCTTCTACCTTGCGTTGTGCGTTTTCAATCGCTTTGGAGACCCAGGGATGTTCGATTGCCTCCCCTTCTTCCATGCCTAATTTTTGCATCATCGAAGACACCCGCTCAGAAGCAAATATTCGCATCAAATTATCTTCCAACGACAAATAAAACCGACTGGAACCCGGGTCACCTTGACGACCGGATCGACCACGCAACTGATTGTCGATACGCCGCGATTCATGTCGTTCAGTACCGATTACATGTAAACCACCGAATTCAATCACCTGATCATGGCGTGTTTTCCAATCTGCGCGCACCTGTTCAATTGATTTTTCATCCGCTTTGTTGAGCGCGTTAATCTCCGCCTCCAGATTACCGCCTAATACGATATCGGTACCACGACCCGCCATATTGGTTGCGATAGTGACTGACCCCGGACGACCGGCGTTAGTAATGATTTCAGCCTCCATCTCATGGAATTTTGCATTCAACACCTTGTGTTCAATATTCGCGACGTTAAGCAATGATGACAAATGTTCAGATGTTTCGATCGATGCAGTACCGACCAATACTGGTTGGCCACGTTTTTTACATTCCGCAATATCTTCTGACAAAGCTTGAAATTTTTCATCCGCAGTCAGAAAGACCAGGTCACTATGGTCAGCCCGACCAATCGGTTTATTTGTTGGAATAACAACAACTTCCAGCTTGTAAGTCTGCTGAAACTCAAACGCCTCGGTATCGGCCGTACCTGTCATACCCGCCAGCTTGTTATAAAGCCGGAAATAATTTTGAAAAGTGATAGAGGCAAGGGTCTGATTTTCATTTTGAATATCAACGCCCTCTTTTGCTTCTACCGCCTGATGTAAACCATCCGACCATCGCCTGCCCGGCATGGTCCGCCCGGTAAACTCATCGACGATCACAATTTGTTTGTCTTTTACAATATAATCAACATCCTGCTGGAACATTGCATAAGCACGCAAGGCGGCATATAAATGATGCATCAAACTTATATTGCTGGCGCTATAAAGGCTCTCCCCCTCGCCGAGCAAACCCGCCTCAGAAAGTAATTCTTCTGCGTGTTGATGGCCTTGTTCAGTTAGCAGGACTTGTCGTTGCTTTTCGTCAATACTGTAATCGCCGGGACCGTCTTCTTGTTCCTGTTTGATTAGCTTGGGCGCCAGTTTATTAATCTTGTGGTACATCTCCGAGCTGTCTTCAGCCTGACCAGAGATAATGAGCGGAGTACGCGCCTCGTCAATGAGAATAGAATCCACTTCATCGACAATCGCAAAATTTAGATTACGTTGTACTTTTTCTTCGATACTAAATGCCATGTTATCGCGCAAATAATCAAACCCGTACTCATTATTTGTGCCATAGACGATGTCAGCGGCATAAGCGTCGCGTTTTGCATCCGGCTCGAGTCCATGAACAACAATACCGACAGTGAGTCCCAAGTACTCGTATATCTTTCCCATCCAGGCAGCATCACGTTGGGCCAGATAATCATTGACGGTAACAATATGTACCCCGTCTCCCGATAATGCATTCAGATAAGCCGGTAACGTTGCCACCAGGGTCTTGCCCTCACCTGTGGTCATTTCTGAAATTTTACCGCTGTGAAGTACCATGCCACCCATGAGTTGGACATCAAAGTGGCGCATATTCAAAACACGTTTTGCGGCCTCGCGCACGGTAGCAAACGCCTCAGGCAGCAATTTATCTAACGACTCACCCTCTGCAACCCGTTTTTTGTATTCGTCTGTCTTTGCGCGTAATTCTTCCTCAGATAACGCAGTTAATTGTGACTCCAGGCTGTTTATCTGATCGACGTCGCGCTGCATCTGTTTGACCAATCGTTCATTACGACTGCCAAAGATCTTTTTGAATAAATTTCCAACCATTTTGACTGACTTCCCGCCGACTGTTTTAACAACCTATATATAGGGCCAAAAACCGTTAACTTCAACCTAATACATCAGTTGAATCTAGAAATGTAGGAGGATTATAAAGTAAGGGAATAAGAATGGTAATGAATTTTTTATATTATGTAGATAGTGGGGTAGGTAGATACCCCGAATTTGCCTAATGTACCCAACCGCGACTGCTTGGTGTGATGTACGTCGAAATCTGCTTGATTGGCTGCTTATATTAGCGAGTGGCTTGAATATACTTGGCAGGATTAACACCGCGGCCATTAATTAATACTTCAAAATGCACGTGAGGACCGGTGGAACGCCCCGTTGACCCCATTAGGGAGATTTTTTGCCCTTTTTTAACCGTGTCCCCTACTTTCACGACAATCTTTTTGTTATGGCCATAGCGCGTGGCATAGCCATTTCCATGGTTAATTTCTACCAAATTTCCATAACCATAACGTCGACTGGCCCAGGTCACTACCCCTGCCGCAACCGCAATGACATCACTGCCATCTTTACCAGCGAAATCCATGCCTTTATGGTGCTCACGACGCCCGGTAAATGGGTCTGTTCGTTGACCGAAATAAGAAGAGGTCCAGCCCTTCTTAATCGGTCGGCCAGCAGGAAACACCTCAGCTTGCAGGTTTCGATTCATCATCATTGTTTCCAGCACAGAGAGTTGCTGCCCGCGGTCCTCAATTTGTTTGGATAATAGAGCAATATTCTGTATAAATTCAGGTACATCCACCGGCTGTGTTTTATCGCTTGATGGACCACCGAGCGCAGGCACATTGGCAAAATTAAATTCGCCTTTATCCAATTTTGCCATTTTTGTAAGACGCTGACCTAACGCATCTAATCTGATCACACGTGCCTGAAGGGAGCCGAGACGGGACGCCAATGCACTCATATTATCTTCAACATCGCGCTTCGCCATATTGATTTTTGTACCTTGTTCTTTTAATTGCCCTTGTAAAACTGCGTATAAAACGTCCGGTTGAAATTCCACACTTTGTTTGCCCAACCAATAACCAGTATAGGCCAATCCACTCGGCAAAATAACCAACGCCAATAATGCAAAACCAAGCAATCGGCGCCTGTTCAGATTAATATAACCCGAACCGCCACTGTGTTTCCTGATAAGAATAATATTCATTAATACTTAATCCATCGCCTTACAACTACTTGAAATCATTAAATTTCTTACTTCGCACACTGGCATACTTTACACCCAACAGAACTTTATACGCTGTGATAAATAAAATAAAGTAGAGATTTAGCTATATAATAATTATATCGACCACAACGCTATCAACATAATAAACAATGACCCAATACCGTAAATTAAATACACTTTTATCTGACCAATCCAACGAGTTGAATTCACTCGTTCGTCATGCGCAATTTTTGGCTCGCTCAAATCGAATATTACAAAGCTTGCTTATTGCGCCCTTAAGAAAACATGTCTCAATTGCTAATATATCAAATCAAACCTTAATCATTACCATCGATTCCGCCGCCTGGATGACCAAGACAAAACTGCAACTGCCTGATATATTTGAAAAATTCAAAAAAATATCAGGACTACCTCAACTCAGACACACTCAAATAAAAGTCGACCCTTCTAACGTGTATGCCACCTACTGCCAGAAAGCTAAAAATGGCAGCGAGAAAGCCAACGATACCAGGCAAAATTCCGCCTCCCTTTCTGACTCTCTATCTGCAAAAACGTTCTCTCAAATCAGCCATGTTGCGAATAACTTAAATGACGACAAATTGAAAAAATCCCTATTAAAATTGGCTAAAACATTAGCTGAAATGCAACAGTTGAGAGGCCAATAATAGCACAATTAATAACCAGAACCGCCAATCGGCTCACACAATCCTTAATAAATCGAGTCTTTGGGGGCAGACAAAATACTCTATAACTTATACTAATCCAATATAAATTTTATTAATAATCGAAAGATAGGGAATAAGGTGCGGGATAAAACATCGCTTCGCACATTATCCCTGTGCAAAAAAAAGCCAGATAAATATCTGGCTTTCTTAGATTTTAGAGCAAAGAACGAGTCAATCGTTAGATTTAATTTGTTGCGAGAAGTGGTTGTGAAAATGAAATCGGTGCTGATTTCTCATCATCAAACACAACAAGCTCCCAGGCTTCCTGATCGGCAATTAAGGCCTGTAATAATTGGTTATTTAATTCATGGCCTGACTTACAACCACTAAATGCGCCAATCAAACTACGGCCCAGCAAATAAAGATCACCAATCGCGTCCAGCACTTTGTGTTTTACAAACTCATCTTCATAACGCAGACCTTCTTCATTCAATACCCGATAGTTATCAAGTACAACAGCGTTATCAAGTGTGCCGCCCAATGCTAAATTATTTTCACGCAGTTGTTCAATATCGCGCATAAAACCAAACGTACGCGCTCTGCTAACTTCCTTAACAAACGATGTCGTTGAAAAATCTATACTGGTATCCTGGCTGCGGCTTTGAAACATTGGATGATCAAAATCAATTTTAAAAGATACCTTAAAACCTTCAAAGGGATCAAATCGGGCCCATTTGTCGCCGTCTTGCACCTGGACAGGTTTTTTAATTCGAATAAAGCGCTTAGGTACATTCTGCTCTTCTATACCAGCAGATTGTATTAGAAATACGAAAGGACCCGCACTGCCATCCATGATAGGTACTTCAGGTGCACTAAGATCGATGTACGCATTATCTATACCTAATCCAGCGAAGGCAGACAGTAAATGCTCTATAGTAGAAATTCTTACACCGCCTTTCGCCAGAGTCGTAGACAAACGTGTACCACCCACATTTTCCGGTTTAGCTTCTATCTCAACGGGGGGGTCTAAATCTATTCGACGGAAAATAATTCCGGAATCCGGTGCCGCGGGGCGAAGTGTCACGTAAACTTTCTCCCCAGTATGCAAACCAACCCCTGTTGCCCGTATGACATTTTTTAATGTGCGTTGTTTAATCATAGTATTGGTTAATTCCTGGAACCTTGTATCTAAATTAAAAAAATGCGGCTGACTGTTTGTCAGTTGCCTAAAAATTTTCTGATTAATAGTCGTTCATTTAATAATAAGTCAGTTACCGGCTCCTTTTTAATTGACTCAATATCAAACTGAAACTGCTGTTGCTTTCACGTTACCTGCGCGTTGTGTTTGTTGCCTGTTCTGACAGCTCTTTATGAGAACTGTGTGTGTGTGAGAGCCATTGTGACAGCTGTTACAGCTCTTTGTTACACACTCTCGTGATTAACCTTGGTTCTTAGCGCTTACGCCAGCACTTTTCCAAACATTGCATCGACAACAAAACAAACAATGAGTAAACACTATGTATTTAGGTCAAAAATCAATGTGTGTCAAATAAATCACAAGTGTATCAAAAATCTCACAGGTTTGCGAAAGTCTAACACAGCCCTTAGCCATTGCCTAGAAAACTATCGGACTTAGTTCACATATCTAAAGATTAATTATTAATACAAATAATACTAAGTTTATAATGTTCTTATAAATGACAAATTCCCCCAAATTTGCCTTAAAATAGGCACAAAATATAAATATTATGTAAAATTAATATATGCACACCTTGCGACGGATCTGCTCAGTCAGCCTGCTTCCTTAAAAACGCCGGTATGTCCAGATAGTCAATATTTGTACTGGCCGCTGTGGAAAATCGGTCTCCCGCCACTTTATTGCGAATAACCGTCGGTCTTTCCAATTGTCCATAGTCAACCTCGCCAACAGCATTTTTATGTATTAATTTCATAGGCTTACTGTCTTGTTCCAGGTTGCGACCCAAGCCAGTTGCGACCACAGTGACGCGTAATTCGTCGCTAATATTCGGATCTATGACCGTACCTACCACAACTGTTGCATTTTCAGACGCAAACTCCTTTATTGTGTTGCCAACTTCCTCAAATTCACCAATAGCCAGATCCAAACCTGCTGTGACGTTAACTAAAATACCTCTGGCACCGGTCAAATTCACATCTTCCAGTAATGGACTACCAATCGCGGATTCAGCCGCCTCTCTGGCACGACTTTCGCCTGTCGCACAACCTGTACCCATCATCGCCATCCCCATTTCGGACATCACAGTGCGCACATCGGCGAAATCGACATTTATCAAGCCGGGTCGCGTAATCAATTCCGCGATACCCTGAACCGCCCCCAGCAATATATCGTTAGCGGCCTTAAATGCGTCCAGCAAAGAGATATTTTTGCCTAACACCGCCATCAATTTATGATTAGGTATGGTAATGAGCGAATCAACATACTCGGTCAATTCTTTTATACCTTCATCGGCAATGGCCAATCGCTTGTGTCCTTCAAAAGGAAAAGGTTTTGTTATTACTGCAACCGTTAAAATGCCCATTTCCTTGGCGACCTGAGCAAAAATAGGCGCACCACCCGTACCTGTGCCCCCACCCATACCCGCAGTGATAAACAACATATCAGATCCCTCGATGACTTCAGCAATACGATCCCGGTCTTCCAATGCCGCCTGTCTGCCGACTTCCGGATTTGCACCGGCACCCAAACCTTTTGTGATATTCGTACCCAACTGCAAAACAGTACGTGCAGACGAATTTTTCAATGCCTGCGAGTCTGTATTGGCACAAATAAATTCGACCCCATCAATATTTTGCGCCACCATATGCTCAAGCGCATTGCCGCCACCGCCGCCGACACCGACAACTTTTATTACTGCGTTTTGTGTATGCGCATCCATTAATTCAAACATGTTAAACCCTCCAGATTAGATATTAATTAAAATTACTACTTTTTCACAGATAACCACTTATTCACTTTTTATTAACTGCTTATGATAAGAAGCCCCAAACCAAGTGCTTTAGCTAAAAATTTCCCTGAAACCAACTTTTCATCTTGCCGAATATTCCTTTAAATCCCTGATTTATAGTTGTATCCATTTTCCGATCATCTCGATGTTGATGACCATACAAAAGCAAACCAACGCCAGTGGCATGTATTGGATTACACACGACATCTGTCAAACCGATAACGTGCTGCGGGTATCCCAATCGCACTGGCACATGAAAAATTTCTTCGGCGAGCTCAATCACCCCTTCCATTTTTGAACTACCGCCTGTCAACACCACACCCGCCGCGCATATATCTTCAAAGCCACTGCGCCGCAACTCTGCCTGAACCAATCCGAGTAACTCTTCATAACGAGGCTCGACCACTTCCGCTAAAGTTTGCCGAGCAAGACGTCGTGGTGGACGATCGCCAACACTGGGCACTTCAATGGTTTCATCTGGACTCGCCAACTGTGTGAGTGCACACGCATATTTGACTTTAATCTCTTCCGCATACTGGGTAGGCGTACGCAAGGCAACCGCGATATCGTTAGTTACCTGATCACCAGCGATGGGTATAACCGCAGTATGTTTAATAGAGCCTTCAGTAAAAACAGCAATATCCGTTGTTCCCCCGCCTATATCGACCAGGCAAACACCTAAATCCTTTTCGTCGTCTGTAAGAACGGAATAACTTGACGCTAATTGCTCCAAAATAATATCGTCCACTTCAAGCCCACAGCGACGCACACACTTAACGATATTCTGTGCGGCACTAACTGCCCCAGTGACCAAGTGCACCTTCGCTTCCAGTCTGACACCCGCCATACCAACAGGCTCCCTAATGCCTTCCTGTTTATCGATGACAAACTCCTGTGGTAAAATATGCAGTATCTTTTGGTCCGCCGGAATCGCAACTGCGCGTGCTGCATCGATGACCCGATCAACATCGCCTTGAACGACTTCTTTGTCTCTTATCGCGACAATGCCATGAGAATTCAAACTGCGAATATGGCTACCGGCGATACCGGCATACACCGAAGAAATTTGGCAACCTGCCATGAGCTCTGCCTCTTCAACCGCACGTTGAATCGATTGCACGGTAGATTCAATATTGACTACAACACCTTTTTTAAGACCCTTTGACGGATTCGAGCCAATACCAATCACTTCGACTTCATCGTCCGGCGTAATCTCGCACACAATTGCTACCACCTTTGATGTGCCGATGTCTAAACCCACAATCAAATTCTTGTCAGACTTCTTGGACATTAGTTATTCCTCCTCAAGGAGTCGACTTTGTTTTGGGAAACATTGTTTAGGAAAACGTTGTTTAGGGACACGCTGTTTAGGGACGCCTTACTTAAAGACACCGTGCTTTCCGCCAACTTATTTTGCAACAATGAAACCTGCTCAGGCTTCCACTTGACCGCAAATCCATTTGTATAACGTAAATCGACATGGGCAATATTATTAATATTCTTTGAAAAAATATTACTTGAAGATGGGCTTTCAACAACCTTTGTAAAACGACGTAACGCTGCATGAATATTGTTGCGTCCTACCCTCAATTCAACCCCATCATTCAAAACAATTCGCCAGGCATGCCGATCATCCATCTGTAACACAGAAATACGCTTGCCCAGGTTTCTAATTTCCTCAATCATTTCCTTGTATTGATTTAACATCATGCTATGTGACCCATCAGGACCTCGTAAATGCGGCAACTCATCGGTCATACCCTTTACTGTCTTATCAAAAGTTACTCCATCAAATATTTCACCCTGCGCATTCAACAAGCTGTCTTTATTCCATATCGCGATAGCTTGTTGTTCTTGTATGGTGATACCTATTGTATCTGGCCAAATACGCCTCACCGAAGCAGATTTGACCCAGGCAATTTTCTCTACTTCACTTTCTATTTTGAAAACATCAACAGCAAAAAAACCACCAGAAATATGATTCGAAATTTTATTTTTTAATTGTTCCTGGCTCACATTTTTAAATAAACCATCGACTTTGACACTCTTAATAGACGAAGAGCTAATAGACAAAGAACCTGATTGAGACACGAACAACGCGCCCCAAAACAGCAAGCCGGATATCACAACAACAATCAGTAATTTATTTAATAAACTCAATGTTTATAATCCAAATAATGAAATTCAATTAGTAAAAGAAAGTATTTTCCAAACCAATTCATCGAAATCAATTCCTGCCTGTTGCGCCGCTTTCGGCACTAAACTATGATCTGTCATACCGGGTATGGTGTTAACTTCAATAAACCAGGGATTGTTTTTGTCATCACACATAAAATCAACACGCCCCCAGTCACTCGCACCAACCGACCTAAATGCAGCTAACGCAAGCTGCTTGAATTTTTTTTCTGCCTGTTGTGGCAATCCACTCGGGCAGTGATAAGAAGTATCTGACGAATTATACTTCGCTTCATAGTCATAAAATTCTCTTGGCGTTTCCAGACGAATGAGCGGCAACACATCAACACCTAAAATGGTTGCAGTGAATTCTGCACCAACAATCCATTGCTCAGCTATTACCTCATTATCAAATTTACGTGCAAGTTTGTAAGCACTTCCTAAATCATCAACATGCACAACTTTGGACATACCAATACTTGAGCCCTCATGAATTGGTTTCACAATTAAAGGCAGACCCAATTCGCCACACACATCTTCAAAACTTGTTGACTCATTCATAATTCTAAATAAAGGAGTCGCAATACCCTGACTACTCCATATTTGCTTGGTACGTAATTTATCCATACTCAAAGCACTTCCCAGTACACCGCTACCTGTATAGGGTAACCCCAGATTTTCGAGAACACCCTGCATTACGCCATCTTCACCGCCACGACCGTGCAAAACATTAAACACACGATCAAAGTCACCCGCGAGCAACGTCTTTACAATATTCCTGTCTACATCAATGCCACGCGCATCTACCTGCTTGCGACTTAAAGCTTGCAACACTGCCTGACCGCTTTTAAGTGATACTTCACGTTCTGCGGACAAACCTCCCATCAATACAGCGACCTTTCCAAAGTCTGCAGAATTCATTGCAGAGTTCATTGTTCTGGCTCTCCTACTACATGCACTTCCGCTAGCAGTTCAATATCATGAATTTGTTTAACCGTTCGTTTTACATATTCAATCAGCGATTCAATATCCAACGCATTCGCACTACCCATATTGATAATAAAATTTGCATGTTTATCCGAAACACAGGCGCCGCCAATACATTTCCCTTTCAGGTTCGCACTTTCAATCAGTTTTGCCGAAAATTTTCCCGGGGGATTTTTAAACACCGACCCGGCTGATGCTAGCTGTACTGGTTGTGTATCATTGCGCATCAATAAAAGCTGTTTTATCTGCTTTTTCCCAACATCGCCCCCTTCTTTACAGCTTTCATTACTCCCTTCTTCTTTAAACATGATGTCTTCCACAATTGATTGTGGTTTTAAATAAACAGCAACAAACCATTCCCCTTCAGGCCCCTGTACCTGTCGATACTTAACCTGGAAATCATCAGCAGATCGCATACGGCGCTGACCCGTTCTATCTATTGTTTCAACCTCATCGACTAACTGCCAGGTCTCTCCTCCGAATGCACCGGCGTTCATTGCGACAGCACCACCCATCGTGCCCGGAATACCTGCAAGGAACTCTGCTTTGGTAAATCCGTTTTGCACACAAAATCGAGCGGCTTTGGCGCAAGACACACCCGCCTCTGCGCGAATGCGTTTGTCAGGCAATAGTGACAAATCATTCAACACGCCACTGGTACAAATTACCGTTCCTCGTATACCACCATCACGCACCAATAAATTGCTGCCCAAACCTAACCAAAAAAGCGGTTGATTCTCAGGTAACTGCTGCAAAAATAAAACCACGTCATCCAGATCGGCAGGCTTATAAAAATAATCTGCCGGACCACCTACGCGCCACGATGTATGACGCGCCATCGGTTCGTTTTTTAACATCACGCCTCTAAGCGATGATTGTTGCGCTGCCATCACGACTTATTTTTCCTTTTTGGCTCATTCTTTGATACACAGTTCGCTGCACTGTCTTGAGAAGAAACGCTCGATAATGCCTTTGATAATGTAGGCGCGATCGAACCGATGTCACCTGCACCCAGCATCAGCACGATGTCACCATCTTTCATCAATCCTTTAATCGTATGAGCTATATCATCTATATTTTCAACAAACACCGGATCCACCTGACCACGATTACGTATCGCGCGACATAAGGTGCGACCATCGGCACCCGCTATGACTTTTTCACCTGCTGAAAAAACATCTGATAATACCAGCACGTCCACATCAGATAACACGATTGTGAAATCCTCAAATAATTCCTGAGTCCGGCTGTATCGATGCGGCTGGAAAACAGCTAACAAACGACGATTTGGCCATCCACTACGCACTGCCTCGATAACTGCAGACAATTCGCTGGGATGATGTGCATAGTCATCAATAATCAAAATCTTGCCTTGATCAGTGTCAACTTCACCGTAACTTTGAATTCGTCGATCAATGCCCTGAAATTGTTTTAACGCTCTTTGTATTGACGCATCATCTACGCCCAGTTCTAGTGCGACTGCAATCGCAGCCAAGGCGTTCAACACATTATGTTTCCCCGGCATATTAAGCGTCACCTTCAGAGGACTTTTTTCCTTCACGATTTCCTTCGCGATAGTCCGCATGACAGTGAATGTTGTAATTTCTCCTTTCTGTACAATATCTTGTGCGACAATATCTGCATCATTATCAATGCCGTAAGTCACAGTAGGCCTGGATATTTCGGGCAACATTTCCTTCACGACAGCATCATCCACACAAAGAATCGCCAAGCCATAAAAAGGTAAGTGGTGCAAAAACTCTAAAAACGTATTTCGAAGTAAAGCAAAATTACCCTCATACGTTTGCATATGATCTGCATCGATATTAGTTACCACCGCCAACATGGGTTGCAAATAAAGAAACGATGCATCACTTTCATCTGCTTCGGCGACTAAATAAGGACTCTCACCCAACTTAGCGTTTCCACCAGTGCTATTAAGCTTGCCACCAATAACATAAGTAGGATCCAGCCCACCTTCGGCCAATATACTCGCAACCAAACTCGTTGTGGTTGTTTTTCCATGCGTGCCAGCAACGGCAATGCCATGACGGAAACGCATAATCTCAGCCAGCATTTCAGCACGGGGTACAACGGGTATTCTATTTTCGTGCGCCGCGACCACTTCCGGATTAGTCTTAGACACCGCAGATGACGTCACGATTACATCAACATCGCTTACATTTGCTGAATCATGGCCAACGACAATTTTCGCGCCGAGGCTGGACAATCGACGCGTAATGCCATTTTCGCGTAAATCTGTTCCTGATATCTGGTAGCCCATATTTAATAAAACTTCCGCTATACCACCCATACCGACACCACCCACACCGACAAAATGAATTCGTCTAATACGCCGCATAGCTTGCCAGTTTAGTCCCGTGTTTAATCTCCTATCTATATCAAGTGGCATGGCGTTCATTGCATTGGCCCCTTTGCAAAACGATCATTAACTGAAACTGCAGCCATTTTTTTACACCACATCGCCACCTCACGTGTTGAATCAGGTTTTGCCATAGCTAGCGCCGCCTGCGCCATATTTAACAAACGTTGTCGTACTTCCACCATATCTTCTTTCACAAAACTATTTAGCACTTCATTCAAATAACGCGGTGTCAGTTTGTTTTGTTGAATCAGCAAACCAGCACCCGCATCAGTCAGGCTTTTTGCGTTAACCGTCTGGTGATCGTCAACTGCATGCGGATAAGGAACAAGAATGGATGCCACACCTGCTGCTTCGATTTCTGCCACGGTCAACGCACCTGCTCTACAAATCACAATATCCGCCCACTGATAGGCTTCTGACATATCTGATATAAACTCAACGATATTGGCTTGTACGTTGGCATATTTATAAAATCGTTCCGTGTCTTCCTTTTTCTCACGGCCTGCTTGATGAAACACTTGCGGCCTGGATTTTTCCGACATCAACGCCAACGCAGGCGGAATCGTTTGATTCAGCGCTAGCGCACCCAAACTACCGCCGAGCACCAATAAACGTAAAGAACCATCGCGACCGTTGTATCTTTCTTCTGGTGTCGAATTTTTTCCAATATCGGACCTGACTGGATTACCAACGGTGGCCACATTCATATTGTCATCAAAGGTACCATCAAATGCATTCGGAAACGCCTGCAGTATTTTACTGGCAATTTTTGAAAGCAGGCGATTTGTTAATCCTGCAATGGCATTCTGCTCATGAATCAAAAGTGGCTTGCGTAAAACCCAAGCCGCTACTCCGGCAGGACCCGTTACAAAACCACCCATTCCAAGGACCGCATCTGGCTTCAAACTTAACAACACATATAAACTTTGAATCAATGCCAGCAACAATTTTAACGGCGCAAATAATAATGTAAGTGCATTTTTTCCCCTCAATCCATTTATAGAAATATATGAAATTGGAATACCCGCTTTTGGCACTATAGATGACTCCAAGCCGCGCCGCGTCCCCAACCAGACAACAGTAACACCTGAAGAACGCAATTCTTCAGCAACAGCCAACGCAGGAAAAACATGGCCGCCGGTACCACCGGCCATGATCAATATTTTCATTTTACTATTTCCTTTCGCTTGCACTTTATTCATTACACCATTCATTACACTATCCCAGCACTCCGTCAAGTGAGTGCTCCTTGACAAACCCCACTACCTTGATCTTCTACTGTGTTGACCCGCATATCGTACATTTTTTTTTGTAGGGAACTTTGTGGGGGACGCACACAACAGACCACTCACTTCATGATTAATTCGCACTACTATCGCTAAAGCAACGCATACTGCAACCATACTACTACCGCCATAACTCATCAGCGGCAAGGTCAATCCCTTGGTTGGTAACACACCCATATTCACGCCGATATTAATAATGACTTGCAAACCGAGCCATAAGCCTATCCCGTACGCTAAGTGAGCCGCAAAGCTATTTCCAATTTTCTCAGCCTGGGCAGCCACACAAAATATTTTCCATATAACAATAGAAAACAGCCCGATAACGATGAATGACCCAGCCAAACCCAATTCTTCGGCTATGACTGCAAAAACAAAATCAGTATGCGCTTCTGGCAAATAAAATAATTTTTGCACACTACTCCCCAAACCCACACCAAACCATTCACCCCTGCCAAACGCAATCAATGCCTGGGTAAGTTGAAAACCGCTATCAAAAGGATCATCCCAGGGGTTTAAAAAAGTGACCAGTCTCTCAATACGGTAAGGCGCTGAGAAAGCCATCGCAACAAGCGCGGCAACAACCACAGCAACAAAAATTGAAAAATGCGATAACCTTACGCCTGCAAGAAACAACATACCAAAAACAGTTGCCGCTAAAACAACTATTGCGCCAAAATCAGGTTCTATAAACAACAATAAACTTGTCATTGTTAACAATACAACAGGTATTAAAAACCCCTTTAACGTTTCACGTATTTCTTCTTTTCGTCGCTCTAAATAACCCGCAAGATAGATAACAAAAAACAGTTTCGCGAATTCTGAAGGCTGTAAATTTACCACACCCAAATTAATCCAACGTGCACTTCCATTTATTTGCAAACCAATTCCGGGAATCACAACCAAAATAAGCAACATTATCGCGCCCACTAACAAATACGGTCCGGATTTTTTCCAGATAGACAATCGCACTTGCAACGCGCAAAATGCCAGCAGCAACCCAACCCCAACATATATAATTTGCCGTATAAGATAATATAAGGGTTGGTTCATTTCCTTATCAGATATACCAATCGATGCTGACCCAGTCATCACAACGCCGATACATAACAAGCAAATAACCGGCCCGATAAACCAATAATCAATCACTAACGATTGTCTATCTTTAGGCGAAGAGGTACGGGAGGCGCTTCGTGACTGGTCGCGTTGCTGCACGCCACTGAATATCTGCGCGTAATTAATCACAGAACCTCCTTACATTATTTATAAAATCCAGACCGCGTTCTTCATACCCGCTATACATATCAAAGCTCGCACAAGCTGGCGCTAGCAATACGCTGTCTCCTTCCTCAGCCTGCTGGCAAGCATTTGTTACTGCTTCTTCCATGTTTTTTACTAAAACGATCTTGACATTCGAACCCAATGCTTGCGCAATCAACCCGGCATCTTGCCCCATTAAAATGACTGCTTTTACTTTTTTTTCTACAACCTTCTTTAAAGGCAAAAAATCCGCATTCTTACCTTCACCGCCTGCGACTAATATCACCTTCTTTGATAAAGAGTTGGACGAGGCGTCTGCCAAGGCATCAACCGAGGCGACCGCAGCACCTACGTTTGTCGCTTTTGAATCGTTATACCAATCTACATTCTTGTATTTACCCACCCACTGCATACGATGTGGCAAGCCAACAAAATCAGAGAGGCAAGTGATTATTTTTTCCAGTGGCAGACCAATGGCTTCTGCCAACGCCAATGCCGCCAATATATTCGCCAGGTTATGCCGACCTTTTATTTTAATGTCATTTATGTTGATTAATTTTCTTTCACCGCGTGCAAGCCAAATACAACCAGCCACTTCTCGCAAACCATAAGCCCCGTCTTCCGGCTCATTCAAGGTAAAACCTATTTTCTTTCTTTTTTTAATTAAATTACCACTGTCATCAGACAGGGAAGAAACAAGCGGATCATCCAGATTAACAACAACAACACCGCTGCCTTGATAAATTCGTTTTTTCACACCGGTGTAGTGATTAATATCCCGATATCTGTCCATATGGTCTGCTGTTATATTTAAAACTACAGACGCAACCGAATTCAGAGAATACGTGGTTTCCAATTGAAAGCTGGATAATTCAAGAATATAAAAATCAGGTTTTATATCTGCAGATGATGTTTCTGACAGCAAGTCAAGAACCGGCGTGCCAAGATTACCGCCCAATTTTGCATACAAACCTGCGCGCTGTATCATTTCGCCCAATAGCGTCGTAACAGTACTCTTACCATTTGAACCGGTAATCGCAACTATTGGTTCGTTGACGTATTGAGAAAATAATTCGATATCACCAATCACTTCAGCACCGCGCTCTATCGCTTCGGAAATAATCGGTTCAGCCAACGACACACCGGGAGAAATAATGATTTTCTCTACAACATTAAAGGCGTCGGGATCAAAACCGCCAGTAAATACTGTGATATCCGGATATTCATTTTTTAGCGAATCTAGCTCAGGCGGCTTAACACGGCTATCAGTCACTGTGACTAAAAAACCTTTTTTTGCCAAATAACGTGCGCAAGACAAACCTGTCTTACCTAAACCAACTACCAATACACGGTTCTCTGACATATCACATTTTAGTATTGTATTTGATAACATTTCTTTATTAACGCAGCTATTTAACTTAACGTATTTTTAACGTCGCTAATCCGATTAAAACTAAAATCACAGTGACCACCCAAAACCGAACAATCACTCTAGGTTCAGGCCATCCTTTTAGTTCAAAATGGTGGTGTAATGGCGCCATTCGAAAAACTCTTTTACCCGTTAATTTATAAGACACAACTTGCACAATTACTGATACTGTTTCCATTACAAATACACCACCCATTATGAACAACACCAACTCCTGTCTCACTACTACGGCAACCACACCCAACGCTGCACCTAATGCAAGTGCACCAACATCACCCATAAACACCTGCGCGGGATAAGTGTTGAACCACAAGAAACCAAGTCCAGCACCCACTAGCGCACCGCAAAAAACACCCACCTCACCCACACCGGGGATATAGGGAATACTCAAGTAAGCCGCAAATTTAATATTTCCAGTCACGTACGCAAATACGCCCAAAGCTCCCCCTACCATCACAGAGGGTAAAATCGCCAAGCCATCCAAACCGTCCGTTAGATTAACTGCATTACTTGTTCCGACAATAACCAGATATGCTAGCAAGATAAAAAAAACACCCAACTCAATGGAAACAGTTTTAAAGAAGGGAACAATCAAATTTGTTTCAGCTGGAAGGGTTGCCGTAAGATATAACGTCAGTGCAACTAAAAACCCGGCAACAGATTGAAAAAAATACTTATTCCGTGCTGACAACCCATCCGAATCTTTTTTAATAATTTTCTTATAATCATCAACCCAACCGATCGCACCAAAGGCAAATGTGGTGAATAAAACTATCCAGACATATCGATTCCCCAGATCAGCCCATAAAAGAGTACTCACCCCAATGGAAACCAGCAATAACGCGCCGCCCATCGTCGGCGTGCCGGCTTTTGACAGATGTGATTGTGGCCCATCATCGCGCACTTGCTGACTAATCTGTCGCGAACTTAACTTCCTGATTAACGAGGGTCCCACAATAAAGGAAATAACAAGCGCAGTAAGTACCCCCAAAATCGCTCTCAGGGTCAGGTATTGAAACACATTAAACCCGGTGTATGATTCTGCTAATATTTCAGACAAATGCAAAAACATTTAAGATTCCCCGGCATCTGTTAATGCAGCAACGATGCGTTCCATATGCATGCTTCTTGAACCCTTGATCAGTACAGTGGTGCCTTCGCGCAAACTATTTTTTACTGTATCTAGCAACGCATCCTGGGTTTCAAAAAACAAACCGTTTTGTCCACCATTATCACAATAGGCATTAATTGCATGTCGGCTAAAATCGCCGGTAGCGTAAAATGCATCAACGCCCGCAGTAAATACTTGATTACCCGCATCACAATGCAATGATTCAGCCTCCGCACCCAACTCAGCCATGTCACCTAAAATAAGTATTTTTGTCCCTTTACATGATGAAAGTACATTTAACGCCGCACCCAGCGAAGCAGGATTTGCATTATAAGTATCATCAATAATTGTTGAATTATTCACACCGGACTTTCTCTGCGAGCGCCCAGGAACTGTTCGAACGGCCTGCAATCCGGTTTTAATTTCCGACAAATTGGCACCCACCGCTAACGCAGCTGCACTTGCCGCCAATGCATTCATAACATTGTGTTTTCCTGGCATAGCTAACGATATATGTACCGACCCGTCTTTTGTATGTAATTCAATGTCGTTGCGATAGTCGTTACCATCGACTTTCTCTAACCATGTCGCAAACACATCTGCTGCTTGGTTCGTTCCAAAACTAATAACGCTGTGTACGCCTGCATAACTTTTCCATAAATCATAATAAAGATCATCATAATTAATGATCGCGATACCTTTATCTGACAAACCCTGAAATATTTCTCCCTTAGCTTTTGCTACACCATCAAGAGACCCGAAACCCTCCAGGTGAGCAGGCGCTGCATTGGTAATAAGCGCCACTGAGGGACTGACAATATTAGTTAAATACTGTATTTCTCCTGGATGATTCGCACCCATCTCAATAACCGCATATCTATGAGAAGGTTGCAGGCGATACAATGTAAGTGGCACGCCTATATCGTTATTAAAATTACCCAGGGTTGCTAATACAGGGCCTTTTTGACCCAATATACCTGCCAACATTTCTTTCACAGTCGTTTTGCCGTTACTGCCGGTCAAGCCGATTAGTGGCCCATCAAAATCCGAGCGCCATTTCATCGCCAATAGACCTAAAGCGATTCTTGTATCCTCAACAACTATTTGCGTAATTTTATTTTTACATTTCTTATCAACAATTGCCGCAACAGCACCTCCGTCTGCCGCATTTGATATAAAATCATGCCCATCAAAATTATCTCCACGCAATGCAACATATACATCGCCTGAACTTAAGGAACGTGTATCAGTACAAATACTTTTAAATACGCCGTCCTCACCGATCATAGGCGCTTCGAGTATTTTTGCCGCATCAGATAACTTCATACTTATGTTGTCACCATAACTGTCATCACTATAATCATCACATAAATCATCACAAATTTTCTCGGCCGAGACACTCACACTTATTTCTGAATTTTAAGTAAACGCAATACATGATCACGATCACTGAATGGCGTTTTTTCATCGCCTATCAACTGATAGGCTTCATGTCCTTTACCGGCGACCAATACAATATCGCCAGGTCCTGCCACTGTAATCGCCTCTTGAATCGCTGCCGCACGATCATGAATAACCAACACCTTTTTGGAGTCTATTGCTTTCCCAAAAGTTTCACCCAAAATATCGTTTATGATTTCCTCTGGTGATTCGTGCCTTGGATTATCATCTGTAATCACAACGTTATCAGCGTATTGTGTAGCAATCTCTCCCATCAATGGTCGCTTTCCTTTATCCCTGTCTCCCCCACAACCAAACACGCAGATCAAATTGCCTTTAACATGTTCACGCAAAGTCAACAATACTTGCTGCAACGCGTCCGGTGTATGGGCATAATCAATAACAACTAACGGCTTTCTTTCATCCCCTGCAAATCGCTCCATGCGCCCAGGTACCGTATTTACACGCTGCAAAAGATCAAGAGCAATTTCAAATGACACCCCCTTAACCAGCAACGAACTCAACACTGCCAATAAATTGTTAACATTAAAACGACCCAATAGCTTGCTTTTTAGTTCCCCGTTACCCCAGGGGGTTGCGACCTTAAAACTGACCCCATCCATACTCAGATTAATTTCAGATGCATAGACATCAGGTCGAGCGCCATTGGCTTGCATACCATAACTGATACAATTTTTGCTTGCCGACACGTTTTTCAACAACTGCCGCCCAAAGGCATCGTCTGCGTTGATAATTGCAGTTTTGACGCTAGGCAAATCAAATATTTTTTTCTTTGCCTGACCGTAAGCTTCTATATCACGATGATAATCAAGATGATCACGGCTCAAATTTGTAAATACAGCTACATCAATTTCTGAACCGGCTACCCTGTCTTGATCCAACGCATGTGAAGACACTTCCATTGCAACATTTTTTGCGCCCGCTATTTGTAATTCCTTAAAATGTCGTTGCAAAGAAACCGGATCTGGCGTAGTCATATTTGTCTCTTTTAAATCACCATATAACCCATAGCCTAACGTCCCAATCAGCCCGCAAGGTGACTCATTATTCAAGGCTTGTGATAAAAAATGGCAACAAGATGTTTTACCATTTGTACCAGTCACACCAAAAATAAACATTTTTCGGGACGGCTGACCGTAAAATCGAGACGCAATTTCACCCACATGTGCTTTTAGATTTTTTAACGCAAATACCGAAACACCACTACCTGGCTGCAAATATTTTGCAAACTGCAATGGCACTATATTTGAAACAGGTTCCCAAATTACAGCAACCGCACCGGCCGCAATCGCATCATTTACATAATCACTTCCATTAACGTTTAAACCCTGATACGCAATAAATAAATCACCAGGTTTAACGTGCCTGCTATCAATTGCCAAATCTGTGACATTTCTATTATTCTCAGCAGAAACATCAACCAAACCTTGCAACAGCTGAGAAAGAGAGCGAGCGGTTTGTGACATTTTAATGGCCATCATGGATTGGCCCCCAATCTGGCAATTTTAGCGCCTATAGGAGGAATATTATCCGGTGTTACATTTAGCAAGCGCAAGGCGCCACTGGCTACTTTAGAAAAAACAGGTGCAGCAACCTGACCACCGTAATATTCTTCACTGGTCGGCTCATCAACAATAACCACCATCGCAATGCGCGGATCACTCGCCGGAGCAACACCAGCAAAAAGCGCGACATATCTATCCTCATAACTGCCCGCGACCGACTTTTTAGCCGTGCCGGTTTTGCCCGCAACACGATAACCGGAGATTTTTGCTTGTGTGCCTGTCCCCCCCTTTAAAACCGCTTTTTCTAACATTGCCCGAACCTTACGGGTGGTATCAGGACTAAAAACCTGAGTTGCAGCTATCTGCGACCCTTCCTCCAGCTTTAAAAAAGAAACAGGGCGCAAATAACCATCACCCACCAATGCAGAATAAGCCCTCGCCAACTGCAGTGGCGTCGCCGATAACCCGTAGCCAAAAGCCAATGTGGCAATTTCAATTTTTTGCCAACTGGAATAATGGGTAAGCAAACCGCTGACTTCTCCAGGAAAACCACTTGCTGAGCGGTGTCCAAATGACACTCTCGACAACATATCCCAGATTTTCTCCGGCTCCAGTTTAAGCGCAACTTTTGTTGCACCGACATTACTCGATTTTTGAATAATCGTTGTTAAATCGATCCGCCCATAGTTTTTAAAATCTTTAACAAGGTTCCTGCCGACTCTGAATAAGCCTGGTGAAGTATCAACAACTGTACCGGGATTGAAGCGATGGCTTTCCAACGCGGCAGCGACGATAAAGGGTTTTATAGTAGAGCCAGGCTCAATAACATCGGTTACTGACCGATTGCGATACTTGTTGTCTTTTAGCTGACCTCGATCGTTTGGGTTATAGGCAGGTTGATTGACCATCGCAAGTACTTCACCTGTTTTAACATCAAGCATTACAAGCGATCCAGATTTTGCTCCATGGCGCTGCACCGCTGCTTTCAATTCTCTATAAGCAAGATATTGAATACGACGATCAATACTAAGCGTTAGTATTTTTCCTGGATCCGCTTCCTTTATACTCTCAACATTTTCCACCATCCTGCCAAGGCGATCTTTTAATACACGTTTTTTTCCATTGACTCCTTTTAGCCAATCATTATAGGCGAGCTCTAATCCCTCCTGACCACTATCATCATAATCAGTAAAACCGATCACATGAGCTGTCACTTCTCCTTTTGGATAATATCGATGATATTCACGTTGCAAAAACACACCCTGTATATTTAGCGCCATTACTTGCTGGGCAAGGTCGGGATTTACATGCCGTTTTAAATAAGCAAATGCACGGCCTTTTGATTTGCCCGACAATAATTCACGAATTTTTTTTTGTTTTATGTCTAATTTTGACGCCAATTTAACCTGCTGTTTGTGGTTAGCCTGAAAAATTTGCGGATCAACCCACACTGAATTTATAGGCGTACTAATTGCAAGTGGCTCACCATAACGATCGGTAATCATTCCCCTATGGGCGGAAACAGCAACATCCCTTAAATATCTCGCATCACCTTCTTCTCGCAAAAAATTTTTTGTTAGCACTTGAAGTTCGACTGCACGCCATGCTAGCAACAACATTGCCGCCATTAACAAGGAAACAACAATATAACGACGATAGGAATATGTAAAATTGTTTGCTGTCATGGCCGTATCATCACCACAGTCTCTGCAAGAGGCATTTTCATGTTCAATTCACTGCGCGCCATTCGCTCAATTCGTCCATGTGTAACGAGCGTGCTCTGTTCCAATTGCAACTGACCCCACTCGACATCCATGTGATCATGCTCATCTTTGAGAACCTGCAATTGAAAAAAATACATTCGATTCTGGTGCTTCGCGTATATGACAGCAAATGCCGAATTAACCACGAGCACAATCAGAATCAACACCAATAAATATTTCGCCGACATCAAATTTTCTCAGCTACCCGCATAACGGCACTTCGCGCCCGCGGATTGATAGCTAATTCGTCATCGCTGGCGCGTATGACTTTTCCGATAATACGCAACTTCGGCTTTAATTGAGAATGCGTGACAGGTAAATCCAGAGGGTACACGTCACCTCGGCCCTGTTCGCGCATAAATCTTTTCACAATACGATCTTCTAAAGAATGAAAACTTATCACCACCAACCGTCCGCCTTTAACAAGTACATCAACTACCTGGGAAAGACAGATTTTTAAATCATTTAATTCATTGTTTATATAAATCCGTATGCCCTGAAAACTACGCGTTGCCGGATCTTTATTTTTTTCAAGAAAAGGGCTGGCATCATATATGATTTTCGCAAGTTGGCTGGTCGTTTCAATTGTGCTAGTTTTTCTTTCCTTGACAATAGCGTGGGCAATACGACGAGAAAATTTTTCTTCGCCATATTCTTTTAATACCGACGCGATTTCTTTTTCCTTGGCCTTCGCCAACCATTGAGCGGCCGTCATACCAGTACTGCAATCCATACGCATATCAAGCGGTCCATCCTGCCTAAAACTAAACCCTCTTTGGAAATCATCAAGCTGGGGAGATGACACACCCAAGTCAAGTAAGATACCATTGACTTTTCCCAGGCATTCACGATGTTTTGTTATCTGCTCTAACAATGCAAATGTTCCTCGCTCTATGGAAAAACGTTTGTCCTGTCCAAATCGGCGTCTTGCCTGTGCAACTGCCTCCTCATCCTTATCAATTGCCAATATACGACCTGCTGATCCAAGTCGATTTAGAATTTCCGCAGCGTGCCCACCTCGACCAAAAGTGCCATCAACGTAAATTCCGTTTTCTTGTATGCCCAGTGCTTCAATAGCTTCTTTCAGCAGCACCGGATGGTGTATTAACGCGTCAGTCATGCCATTCACATTTAAAGGCTTGGTAAAGCGAGTACTGCGTCAAGTGAGTATGATAGGTTCAATATAATTTAATAATTAAACGACGCATGCTCATCAGGAAGTGCTTCTATTTCAGCATTCCTCATATTTGCTTGCTCATCTTTCCACTTTTGTTCGTCCCAAATTTCAAACTTGTTTATCGCGCCAGTTAGCACTATGCTTTTATCTATGCCGACCTGCTCTCTGAGTAAAGGAGGAATCAAAATTCGCCCATTTCCATCTAGTTTGCATTTTGCAGCCTGGCCAACCAATATGCGCACCAACATGCGCGTATACCCATTCCTGCTCGGTAATTTATTAATTTTTTCTTTAGTAAATTCCCATTCAGGTTGCGTATATAAAAGCAAACAAGGATCTTTAATATCCATGGTGAGAAACAAATTGCCTTCACAATATCCCTGTATAACTGCACGGTACGATGTCGGTATTGCCATCCGACCTTTTACATCCAGGGATAGGGCATTTGCACCCTCGAACATTATTTCTCTCCTAGCAGAACATTAGGCACATATTGACCATGAATTAATCAACAATAACTCCCAAAAAAAAACACTATTGTCCACTTTTCTCCACTCAGTATAGGTTTGTATCAACAAAACTGTCAAGGATTTCGCCCATAAATTGGCGAAATATTGTTTATTCCACAGTAACTTAGCGCGTTAACGTGTTTTCATTGATTCAAAATCAAACAGCTTTACGAATGAAAGCAATCAAATTATATAAAAATCATGGAGTTAGAAAAAAAGCTAGAGAGGCTTGGGGAGAAATGAGAACAATAACTAAGTGAGTTGGCCTATAAGCCGGGTTCTGTCGAGAACAGTCATTCATCTGGGATGCACGTCACCGTGCACCTCAAGCGACCTACCCGGGAACAGTGTGGGCCACACTTGGCAACAAACGTTGCCCGCTCCCCTATTTGGTCTTGCTCCAGGTGGGGTTTACCTTGCCACTGATGTTACCATCAGCGCGGTGCGCTCTTACCGCACCATTTCACCCTTACCAGCATGTAAAATGCCTCGGCGGTATATTTTCTGCGGCACTTTCCGTAGACTCGCGTCTCCCAGAGGTTATCTGGCACCTTGCCCTGTGAAGCCCGGACTTTCCTCTATATCATTAAAGATACAGCGACTGTCCAGCCAACTCGCTGCAAAGTGTCAGGGATTACTCGTTATTTTTCAAGATACTTTCGCCTAAACGCCTAAAAACAGCTCAAATAACGATGAAAGGTTTTAATCGGTAAGCGGAAATTCCTTAATTTTATACAATAATTTGTGATGGCTATCACGCTTTTTCATCGCATTTCGAGCGAAAATTACTCAAATAGAAGCAATTTTAGTTAAATACACAAACAGATGAGTAATAAAAGATAAATTATAAAAAACAGAATGTACGACTTGTACAAAGGCTTAAAAAGGGCAAAGGGGAATGAAGAGCATAATAATACAATGCAATGCGGCGGAATACGCTGACGAAAAGAAAGTCGATTCTCTACTACAGACTTCAAATAGCCGCCTATCTAAAGAAGATGTATTTCATTTTATTCCTGAATTATTATTGCGTGCTGACCAGGACGCCGACACCCCTTCGACCAAAGAATCCGCTGACAATAATAATAATGGCATTGTTAGCGCGTTATCGTTAATGCAACGCAATATTGATGCGCTTCTGTTTGATAATGACTCAGGTCAATTCAACATCAGCTCGAAGGTACTGGGCGATTTTGATCGATTGCTCAATCTTAATGTACCGGATGCGCGCGGCCATGCAGATGTAGATACTATAGATGTCGTCAGAATGATGTTCGATATTATTTTTGAAGACAGCGGTCTTACAAACAAAACCAAAGCGCTCCTTGCCAAACTGCAAATCCCTATTCTCAAGGTCGCCATACTGGACGAAACGTATTTTTCTGACGATCCGCATCCAGCAGATCAGCTAATTGACAAATTGACCGATGCCGCAAGGTTACTTTCAAACAGCGACGCTAAAAATAATGAGTCTTTTTACCGGGAATTCAACGCCATAGTGAGTCGCATCACAAATGAATTTATTGACGACACCACTATTTTTTCAAACATCCTGGCGTCATCCCAGCTATTCAGAAAAGAAAAACAACAAAAAATGAACTCATCAATCCAACACTTAAAAAACACAACGGACAGACTTAAACTTCTGTCTAGCAAGGTACAAACAACAAATAGTCCGAAAAACAGTACTAAATTAGCAGGCTATAAAATTAAATTGAACAACGTCAGGATAAACAACACCATAAAAACGAATAAAAATGCCACACATGAAGACATTAAATTAGAAGCAGCACCTAAATCAACTTTAGCCAATTCAATCATAGAAAAAAACACGATTAACGCGGGAAATGCCAAGCAAACGATCACCACTGCGATCAGAAAAAAAATTATAGCGGAAGAGTTGCCAAGAGAACTACGCGAATTCCTCACAACAACCTGGGCAAAAGTAGCAACAACGATTTATAACAATTACGGTGAAAAAAGCGATATATGGGATACAACCATGTTAGTCGTTGATGAACTTATCTGGGTTTTTCAAGCTAAAACCAGTGAACAGGAAAAATTAAATATAACGAATATCATACCGCGTTTAATTACAAATATTCAGAACGGTCTGGATTCAACAAATTGCGAAAGTAGTAGAAAAACAAAAATATTTACAACACTGCTTTCGATTCATGCGGCAAGCCTGAAAGAGCAGCGCTTGGCCCGCCACGCACCGGCTCACGCATAAGTATTAACTATTTTTTAAAATAGCTACTATTTATTACGTGCTGCTTTAATTTGTTCGTATGCAGCTTTAATTTCTATCGTTTTTTCTGTTGCGATTTTCATCATTTCTTCAGGCAAACCCTTTGAAACAAGTTTGTCAGGATGGTGTTCATTCATCAGTTTTCGATATGCCCTTTTGATTTTATCATCAGTTGAAGATTCGCTCACTCCCAGCACAGCATAAGCCTCCCTTAATTTTTCTTCGCGTGATTTTCCAGTGGAATCAACGTCATTATATTGCTGCTGCGCCTGTATCAAGCGCAGTAACTGCTCAAAACGCGTGCGAGAGAAACCTAATTTTCCTGAAATATGCAAAAGTAGCTTATTCTCAGATGAGTGCATGACCCCATCAGCCAACGCGGTAGAAATAAGCATTTCCAAAAACATTTGAATTAAATTACGCCGTCCACGACACTCCTGGCGAAATTGTAGAAGCACATCATCTAATGGAAAATGAGCTTGCTTGCCCTCACCAAACAAGTTCATCGCAGCCTTTCGCTGGTCTGTGGAAAGCTGCATGTGAGACATGAGATTTCGCGCGAGATCGAGCTCATCATGCGTTATTCGGCCATCCGCCTTGGCCATATGCCCCATAACGGAAAATATCGCGGTAAAAAAGGCTGTTTGAACACGCTCAGTTTCGCCTTCGCCCAATACCGCATTGCCGGAGAAACTATCCATCCCCTTATCCAGATTGTGACCCAGCGCGGCACCCATTAAAGCGCCAAGTGGTCCCCCTAACATGAAGCCAAATGCACCCCCTATTAATTTACCCCACCAAGCCATTTTCTCACCTCAATCGTTATTTTGTGATTCTACGCTGAAAGTCAATGCCAAAACGCCATTTTTATCATATCGAGCCCCCCAACTAAAGAAATTTCAAAAAAATGGGATATGATCAATAGGTGTTAATATGATATAAATAGACGCTTTCCAGGCGATTAAACCTGCTAATCTAACTAATTACAGCTAGATTTGGATTTCAGATCAAAAATATGAATCGTTTCTCTTTCAAAAATTTCTTCTCAAGAACTAGCACTGACCGTCGCAAGCATAATCGAGTTAAAAACAGTAATTCGACAATTCTTATTGTCGACGATTCTCGTACCGTAGTTATCACATTAAAAAAATTATTGGAACAAGCAGGTTATAACGCAATAATCGCGATGGATGGTGAGCAGGGAATTCGTATGGCGAAACTGCATAAACCAAATCTTATTTTTATGGATCTCATCATGCCAGGAATAAATGGCTTTCAAGCAACCCGTATGATACGCCGCGATGTACTCATCAAGGATATCCCTATTGTTATTATTAGCGGTAACGAACAAGCAGCTGAAAAATTTTGGGGCACCCGAATCGGTGCTAACGGCTTTTTAGCCAAGCCAGTAACACGTAAGAATTTCTTTCAATCCATAGACAATATTCTCAACTCAAATTTCATTGCCAACTAATTTACGCTAAAAAACCATTTTATAATTATGGCTGTTTTTGGTCACAACTTTTAATCACAAAATGAATTCTATACCTAAATTATCACATTAAAAGAGTACGAGCATAAAAGCATGCTAAAATCAGACTATAGTTAGTTAACTAGAGTTAATCGAAAATGGAGGCTACTACACAATGCCCGCAGCTCAAATTCAACCACTATTTGAAACCAAAATAACCAATGAAATTAAAGTCTCACCCACTGCGATAGAGCAACTTATCGCAATCATTTCCAGCGAAGAAGGCGTACAAGGTATTCGAATATACGTTTCAGGCGGTGGATGTGGCGGCATGACATACGGCATGACATTTGTAGACAAGCCTACCCCATATGATCGCATACTGGAATGTGAAGGCTTGATGATATACGTTGATTCCGTCGCCATGAGTTTTCTTGAAGGTGTAGAAATTGATTATAAAACAGAAGGTCTTAACAAAAACTTCGTATTCACAAATGCGTTCGCTTATTCCGATGGAAGCGGTGCCTGTGGCGCTTGCGGTGCAGCGGGCGGTGGGTGTGGTTAAAAATGTTGTAGTTATCGATTTAGTTCTCCATACAGCCTCTTATAAAGAGCGACCCCGTAATTAGCTCTCGTATCCTACTCATAGCACAACCAAATAGTTACCGCATTGCACCCTATATAAAAACAGCTAACCGCATGGGCCTTGAAGTACTCATAGCTTCAAATGGCGAACACTCGCTGGTTTCTGAAGTTCAACGTGGTTTGCATATCGACCTGGAGAATAGCAATAGCGCACTTATCTCTATTCTCAAAGAGAATAAAAAGAGTCCGTTCGCAGGGGTATTGGGCAGTGATGACAGCACAGTAGCGCTTGCGGCCAAAGTCGCATACGAACTAGGGCTTCCTCATAACCCGCCTGCTGCTGCACGTTTTACCCAGCGTAAAGATCTGGCGCGCGCTCATCTGGCTCACGCAGGTTGCCCGATTCCAAAACACCGTCTGATAGATATTGACAAACCACTCAATAAACAAACAGCGGACCTGCCCTGGCCTTGTGTTATTAAACCCTTAAATATGTCTGCAAGTCGGGGCGTCATACGCACGAATAACAGTAAAGAACTTGCTGCTGCGTGTAACCGCGTGAAGCCTATCATTGCGGAATCTAATGATGCATTTTCAAAAAACCATGTACTGGTGGAAGAATATATCGAAGGTATAGAGGTCGCTTACGAGGGTTATCTACACGCAGGCGAACTCACGACGTTGGTAATATTTGACAAACCAGACCCATTGCAAGGACCTTATTTTGAAGAAACGATATACGTCACACCCTCGCAATTGGATAGAACAACACAAAGCAACATAAAACGAAATATTGCACAAGCATGCAAGGCATATGGTTTGACCACAGGCCCGATACACGCTGAATTGCGTATCGACGAACAGCAAGCATGGATATTGGAAATCGCTTGCCGCACAATTGGGGGGGATTGTGCGCGTACTCTGGATAACGGCGCCGATTTTAATCTGGAAGAACTCGCAATATCACTGTCGATGGGTCACCCATTAACAGCAAAACCACCTGAAGACGCCCGTGGTGTCATGATGATACCGATCAAACAAGGTGGTCTGCTACGCCGAGTGGAAGGTATTTCTGCTGCTGAAAAAGTAGCAAATATTGAAAAAATCGACATTATAATCAGGCAAGGAAATGAACTGATCCCACTTCCGGAAGGAAATCAATATCCCGGTTATATCTTCGCACACGCTGAAACACCGGCCGACGTTATTCATGCTCTCAAAGAGGCGTATTCAAAACTTAAATTTATTGTCGCACCTGTAATAAAATTAAATAAACTGACCATCAATAACGGACAATAACGGACAATAACGGTATTTATTTTTTTCCACCACCCGCCGCATGAAAGCCCGCAGGCAGCTCTCCAAAATCACCTTCTCCAAAAAAGAAACCTAACATGTGTTTTTCGATCAACTCTATGCTTTGAACATCGGCCGTACTGAGACCATTTTCATTTATTATGATCGTTGAACGCTCCAGCCACTGTTTCCAGCCTTCCTTGGACACATTGTTAAAAATTCGTTGCCCCAATTCACCCGGGTGAGTAAGTTTATCCAGCCCTTCAGCCTGTTTTTTTAAAACAACACATTCCACTAACTTTGCCATCATTGTTCCCAAAACAAATACCCTGAAATAAATGCCCTAATGTTATTGCCCTTAAATAAATACCGATCAAATTTTTAAAGCAGTTTACTCGTATTTTTTCAATAAAATACCCTCATCACCACAACATTCAGCAACACATTTTTTAATTTGAAATATCTCTTCGTCACTACCTTGCAGGTACGATTCAATCGGCCGGTTTTCCTTAGCACAATCGCAACCTTTATCATTGTACACGTAGATATTCTTCAGCCCCGCTCGCACAGCTGAATCGCGAGCGCTATATAATGAATCTTGCGGTGTAGTGGGTAAATGGCTTAATTTATAAGCCGGAAAAAACCGGGTAATATGCCAGGGGCTATCTTCACCAAGATTATCACGTATCCAGCAGGCGATTTTATAATACTCATCAACCGTATCGTTTTTACCTGGTATGATATTAGTTCTGGTTTCTACATGAATACCAAGCTCGTGCGCTTTTTTAATCGAATGCAGAATTTGCTCCACTTTGGCTGGCTGACATATTTCCTTATAGAAATCATCGCGCATACTTTTTATGTCGGAGCACAGCACATTAATATAAGGCGCAACCAATTCCAGCGCTTCGTCGCTAATATAACTATTGGAGACAAATACCGTATATAAACCTGCGTCTTGAGCCATGACACCGACATCTATCACATACTCTAACCAAACAGCAGGCTCTGAGTAAGTAAACGCAATGCCTTGCACGTTTGCCCGCAATGCAGTATCAATTAACGACTCGGGTGACACCCAAGCCTCTCTTGATTTGCCTTTCGCGAGGCTATCCAATGCTTCCACACCCCAGGAAATATTCAGATTATGGCAACCACCACAACGAAAACTACAACCGTAGCTACCCACAGACATCACCCTTGTGCCCGAACGAAAATGTTTTACCGGCTTATCTTCAATAGGATCAATATCAATTGACGACAAAACACCGTATGACAAATTATACAGGGTGCCGTTGCGATTCACATGCGCCTGACAAAACCCTCGTTGCCCATGAACAATCTTGCATCGCCAAAGACACAGATTACAGCGGGTCGCGCCGTTTTCCATTTTTTCCTGTAACCGGGTTTCAACTAGCTGATATTGATTTGATACTGTCATACAAACGGCCTTGATAAAATAAATAGATTAACACACCGCATCATTGACAAACACTCAAAAAAATAAAGTGTTCCTTAAGGTTAAACTCTTTGAAATCTTATTCTTACTTAAGAGTGACCCAAGAGTACTCGAGAGAATATTAAATGTTTTTTTGATCGTTATTTTACAACGACTTGGCTATTTTTATCGCTATCAGAGGATAATATTGTAACAAGGCTCTTCAACTTCACTGGTACCATTGTAAATTGAACACCATATTGATGTCGGCCGCCTTTTAAATTATAATAAGTAATTAAGCCCGAAGCACGCAACACCATATCTTTATACTTCAACTCAAGCCTGACTTTTTCACCTAAGCGCGGATCTGTTGCACGTGTAGTAAAACTTAAACCACCTAAGCTAACATCACTTGCTTCAGTCGTAATAAAATCGACAAAACTGGCTAACCCCCGGCTCCTTGCGCGCACAATAAGTGACGTTGCTGCATATCGTATGTCAACACGACGCTGGGTATCAAGCACCGTTTCAAATTTGTCTAATTCCTCTGAAATAGATTCAAGTTTTTCCTCACTTGAGTCGGATACAGCTTTAATATTTCGAGTATTATTCTGGGCTTTTATAATAGCTTCCATGCCAATTCGTTTGGCCCGCAGAATCTGTCTACTTTTAATGATATCTGCAATATTTATTTTTTGTGTTTTTTCATATTGCTCCATATCTAATTCCAATACCGCTTTTGTTTCATGCGTGACTTTCTCAAGCAGCTTATCCAACAAGTGTTCAAATTGATGAGGAAGTTGAGTAAACATGACGCCATAAAACTCGAGGCCTTCTCTTTCATGTATGTAAACGACCACGCCGCTTATGAAATACTCTTCTGCATCATAGTCAACGTGCATTCTGATATTTTCCAGCAGTTTCAATTTCATGTCACCAGAAATAATACCTAGCCCACCACGATTCACATCCATGGTTTCTACATCTAGGTATTCTTCAAACACAAGCCAACGTCTGCGTTTTATTGAAACAAATAAATCCAACGCCTCAACTCGATCCGAGCGGCGCCGATTTTTTCTTGGTTGCAACTGTGAATTATCCATACAAAATACTTCAGAAAGCGACTTACTTATGTGCCCATAGCCATTAGCAGGAAGTCCTTAACTAATCTACGACAAAAATACCGTTTCCTATAGGCCTCAAGAGCTATACCAATAACTAAGGATAGTCCTAATTTCCTTATTAGTCAGTAAGATCGGGCTTGTTTTCATACTACTTCCACGAGAATGAGCAATAATATGATCAAAATCCGCCACGCTTGTTCCATAAGGACAACCTGATTTGTTCGCGCCAACCCGTTAGGCACATTACAAGGCAATCCAGTGATTTCGATATACTTATTTCCATGTGATCACTAAGTATATTTATCTATTAGCGAATTCACGTTTATACCTGAATTAGGAAGGAAATTGAAAATGGTGAGTGGAAAAAGAGATCAAGAATATTGAATATTGTTATGAGCATGACCCCTTTTTTTATTCTGCTGAATTTTGTCGTTAGGCAATTGAATTTGAAGATAATTTAAACCAGTTGGCTAGGTCGTGTTCAGAGATATAACTTGATGCCAAATTTTCAAAATAGACAACCACTTCAGATTCCGGCGCGTTAAAAACAAAACCATTGAGTTCCAAAAATATGGCGGCAACAGCAAAAGCAATTCGTCTATTACCATCCATAAATGCATGATTTTTGGCGAGGCCAACACTATGTGATGCTGCTAATTCAAAAATTGATGATTCAGGTTCATAAGCAAAACGTTGCTTTGGCCTTGCTAATGCAGAATTTAACAGTGCCTCATCACGGATTCCTAACGACCCGCCATGCTCTGATAGCAACATTTTGTGAACTGAAATGACTACCTGATCCAATACCCAAACGGGTTCATTCATTTTGCAAGTTTATGGAGAGCATTACGGTATTTTTTCATTACTGTCTCAGCAACCTTTATTTGGCTATCAAAGTTTTCCTCGTACGGTGTGAGCATGTATCCTTCCGGGCTTTCAATAAGATACAAGGTATCCCCTTTGCTAGCTTTCATTTTGTTAAGTGCTTCTTTTGGAAGAAGAATTCCCATCGAATTTCCAACGCCTGTAATTTTAACTTTTATCATTTTA
>CAZZJI010000016.1:0-1516 GCA_964654485.1 uncultured Gammaproteobacteria bacterium
CTCGGTACCCCCTTGAGGGGTGAAAGCCATTTTGAGTCAGATTTTTCGATTAAATGAGGCAAATATTGGGTATATTTAACGAATTTAATCGGGAAATCTGGCCAAAATGGCTTTTCCGCAGCAGATTCATCCTAAGTCCAACAGGCTCCTAGGTCAAAGGTAAGGAATGTTAATTTCTATCGTCGCATTAAGTCTCCTCGGTGTTATTTTCGGGTTATTATTGGGATATGCCGCCGTACGATTTAAAGTTGAAGGCAACCCCATCGTGGAAAAAATCGATGCACTGTTGCCACAAACACAGTGTACCCAATGCTCATACCCCGGCTGCAGACCCTATGCTGAAGCAATCGCAAAAAAAGACGCGGATATCAACCAATGTCCCCCTGGCGGCGAAGTCACAATAAAAGCATTGGCAGGTCTTTTGGGCTGCGAAGCCCCCCCCCTTAACCTAGCCCTTAATCACTCCCTAAACCAAAAGCACCGATTAAATCAAAATAAAGAAGACCAACAATTAGTTAATTTCGTGGCTGTTATTGACGAACAAATGTGTATAGGTTGCACACTGTGCATTCAAGTTTGCCCCGTCGATGCTATCCTGGGTGCTACAAAACAAATGCATACCGTTATTGCAGATGAATGCACCGGCTGCGATTTATGTCTGCCGCCCTGCCCGGTCGATTGCATTGAAATGGTGCCTATAAAAGAAACAACCAATACATGGAAAACCCCTTACCCGCTTGGGTCGTGGAAAGAACAACAGCAAAGGAAAGCCAGTTGATGGTTTTGAGATTTTTTTTAAAGTTTTTTTCAAAACTTTTTTTAAAACTTTTTTTAAAAGAAGTATTACCATTTTCGGGGGGGGTGCGCCTCGATAAAGGTAATGTGGAAAGTGATTCAGCCGCAGTAACAGCAACACAAATACCGAATCAACTGATTTTTCCATTACAGCTACCGAATGGCTCAGCTACTTCGCCAACAGTAAACATTGGTGATTACGTGTTGAAGGGACAGCTTATTGCAAAAGAAAACGATTCGTTTAGTACACCTATCCACGCATCAAGCTCGGGAATAATAACGGCGATCCAGACATCACCGACCTCACACCCTTCGGGCATTAATACGGCTTGTATTAAATTAGAAACAGATGGTAAGGACAAATGGATAAAAACCCGCAGATCAACAAAGGACATGTATTCCAAAGACAAGTATTCTCAACTCTCAGCCAAAGATCTTCGAGAGCGCATTCAAGCCGCAGGCATTATTGGCATGGGCGGCGCCGGCTTTCCTAGTGCCGTTAAACTGGATATTAAAAAAACACACCACATCGACACATTAATTCTAAATGGCGCTGAGTGCGAACCTTATGTCAGTTGCGATAACATGTTGATGCGCACGCAAGCGAACGAAATTATCGAAGGTGCGCAAATCATGATGCGCGCACTGCAAACCAGTCATTGCATCATTGCCGTTGAAGACAATAAAACAAAAGCCATTACTACGTTAAGAGCAGCGTTAA
>CAZZJI010000016.1:1616-12325 GCA_964654485.1 uncultured Gammaproteobacteria bacterium
CGTTAAGAGCAGCGTTAAAAACAGCACTGAATACACTACCTAATAAAAACAATTATGATAGCGCATCATTAAAAATAGAAATTGCCAGCATTCCAACCCTCTATCCGGCAGGGGGTGAAAAACAACTGATAAAACTACTAACTAATAAAAATATTGGAAAAAACAGGCGACCTTATGAATACGGTTTAATTTGCCACAATGTCGCCACAGCGGCGGCAACTTATCGCGCAATTTGTTTTAACGAACCACTAATATCCCGAATTGTGACAGTAACTGGTGCGGTACCACAAACAAAAAACTTGAACGTATTAATAGGCACCCCCGTCGACGCGTTAATTAAAATGTGTCATGGACACATACAATCACTAAATAAAATCATCATGGGCGGCCCAATGATGGGCACTGCACTGCACTCCAGCAGAACACCTGTCGAAAAAACCACACTGTGCATTATTGCCCGATCAGATGCGGCCGAATTCAGTCAGCGTGAACCATTTTCAAGCCGGTCCTCCCTGGTCATGCCCTGTATTCGCTGCGGCGCCTGTGCGGATGCTTGCCCGCTAAAATTGTTACCTCAACAAATATTTTGGCACGCGCAAGCAAAAGAGATAGAAAAAACAAACGACTTTCATGTATTGGACTGCATTGAATGTGGCTGCTGCGATTATGTATGCCCAAGCCATATTCCATTGGTGCAATATTTTCGATACGCCAAGGCAGGAATTAAGACATTAGATAAAGAAAAAGCACAATCGAATATCGCCCGCCAACGCCATGAATTTCGTTTACAACGCCTGGAGCGCAACAAAAATGAACGAGCAGAACGCCATAAGAAAAAAATTGATGAACTTACCAAAAAATCACCACTTCAACTTAAAACTCAAATTACAGAGACTGTAGAACAAGGGCCGGTGATTATGCCGTTTCTTCTAAAAAATCAAACTAAAAACACAATCGAACGCGTGGCAGACCGCAACGCCCCCCCCTCGACAAAACACTAAAGAGCGATGGCATTAAATACCGCGCATTCTCCTCATATCCATGCTAACACATCCATAACAGCCATTATGCTGAATGTGGTACTCGCATTGGTACCCGCTATCATTACTTATCTTTGGTTTTTTGGCTGGGGACTATTGATCCACATCACAATCGCATTAACAACCGCACTGTTATGCGAAGCATTGATACTTTTCTTAAGGAAAAAACCGATTAAATCAGCATTAATGGATGGCAGCGCACTAGTAACCGCCCTACTTATCGCATTTTGTATTCCACCATTGGCGCCCTGGTGGATTACATTCATTGGCACTGCATTTGCTATTATTATAGCCAAACATCTTTATGGGGGGTTAGGCTATAATCCATTTAATCCGGCGATGGTCGGCTACGCCATGTTACTGATTTCATTTCCACGTGAAATGACAAACTGGATGTCACCGGATGCGGTACAGCAACTAGGCTATGATGTTTTAGAAACACTAAGAACAATTCTTTTTGAAACCAGCCAACTTGATGCAATCAGCATGGCGACGCCACTCGATAGCGCCAAAACTGCACTTACCCAGGCTCTCAGCCAGACTACCAGTCAACAGAATACGCTCAATACAATATTAGAAAATAAATCATTAATTGCAACTTTCGAATTAAATGGATGGGGATGGGTCAATATTGCATTTCTTTTTGGCGGCATCTGGTTATTAGTAAAAAAGATAATTCATTGGCATATCCCCGTCGCGATATTGTTGACGCTGTTTTTATTGTCAACCGCTTTTCACCTATTAGACAGTGAACGCACCCTGCCGCCGTTGCTACATTTATTCAGCGGTGCAACGATGATCTGTGCTTTTTTTATTGCCACAGATCCGGTGACCGCGAGCACGACTTTCATAGGCCGTCTTATTTATGGCATCGGCATAGGCGCATTAATTTATATTATCCGCACCTGGGGGGGGTATCCCGACGCAGTCGCCTTCGCCGTATTGCTAATGAATATTGCAGTACCCACTATTGACTATTACACACAGCCACACGTGTTTGGGCATAATAGATCAAATGAAAAGTAAAAAGAAAAATATATTTCGAGCCGCAATCTTGTTGGGGCTATTTGCTTTCACTGGAACCTTCATTGTTGCTGTTACTTTTAAAGGGACTGAGAAACAAATCATTGAAAGTGAAAAACAATATTTGTTGCAGAAATTACATGCGCTGATTAAACCTGAGGAGCACGACAATGACTTATATACAGACACAATATTAATTAGCGATAATTTGTTACTAAAAACACCGCAGCCGATCACAGTCTACCGTGCTCGCTATGCTGGCAAACCTGTGGCAGTCATGTTTCCCACATACGCGCTTGACGGCTACAATGGCAGAATTAAAATTTTAGTTGGTATTTACGAAAACGGTTCACTGGCAGGCGCACGTATTATCTCGCATCGGGAAACGCCCGGGCTTGGCGACGCGATTGACGAAATCAAGTCAGACTGGATTATTGCATTTACCGGTAAAACCTTAACCAATCCCGGTAATAAAAACTGGCAGGTAAAAAAAGATGGCGGCGTTTTTGATCAATTTACTGGTGCAACCATCACACCACGCGCCGTAGTCAAGGCAATACATAATGCATTACTTTATTTTTCCAAAAATAAAGAACAGTTATTTTCCACTAACTTTCTACCAACTTCCCACCAACTTTCCACAAAAGATGGTCAATAGAAAAACCCCATGAAGAAAAAAATAATATCAGATGGCTTATGGCATAATAATCCGGCAACTGTTCAACTATTAGGGTTATGTCCACTACTCGCGGTAACAAATACGACCATAAACGGATTTGCGCTGGGCTTGGCCACACTATTCGTACTAATTAGTTCAAATTTGACTATTTCGCTTATGCGACATGTTATTACGGATGAAATCCGTATCCCGGTATTTGTGTTGGTGATCGCTTCTTTTGTTACCGCAACAGAATTACTTATGCAGGCTTACTTCTACGACTTATATATGATACTGGGTATTTTTATTCCGCTCATCGTCACCAACTGCGCCATTATTGCACGTGCCGAAACCTTTGCATCAAAAAACCGACCGCTGCCGTCCCTCGTCGATGGCCTGTCTATGGGCCTGGGCTTCACTATTGTACTGGTAATATTGGGCAGCCTCAGGGAACTGCTTGGACAAGGCACATTGCTTTCGCAAATAGAGCTTATGTTTGGCGAAGGATATAAATGGATAACAATGACAATTATCAACGACTACCAGGGCTACCTGCTCGCTTTATTGCCTCCCGGCGCATTTATCGGGCTAGGCCTGATCATTGCAGCAAAAAACTTTATATCGCAACGAAACATTTTAAAAGAACAATCAGATAATATACCTGCCCGCTAAAATTCACCTTATTAATTAAATTCAAATAGTGTGAAACAGTTCACACCTCCCTAACCACGACCACCAAAACGCGAGTAAATACCGACTAGCGGTCAATAATCGCGGATAAACGGCACAATTCTATCTTTAAAACAGCCTTGTTTTCATTACTATTATATCAGGTAACAATAAAACGTGAATGTCACGAGGAGAGAGGGGAGTGTTCATCACAAGGATGTGTTTTGAACACGCTTGCTTATCATACTCTACTGAGAATCAACTTGGTTGATTAAAAACATTAGGTTAGCTAAAGGCAATAGTTTAAATGAAAAAACAGGGCGGATTCACATTAATTGAAGCGTTAGTCACCATGGCAGTGGGAGTAATCCTTGTTTCTGTCGCGGCGCCACAACTTTCAAATATGATGAAAAGTAACCGATTAACATCGTCCGTTAACGACCTCGTATACGCGCTCACTGTCACACGAAGTGAAGCCATGAAATCCAGTTCCGCCAGCGCCTGTGTCAGCACCAACCTGACAAGCTGCACCGCCGGCACCTGGAACCAGGGATGGATAGTGTTTAACGACATTAATAGAAATTGCACAGTCGACGGCGGTGAAATTGTTATTAAAGCCACTGAAGAATTACACAGTCTCATCAATGTTGGAAATACCGGTGTTGGCACCTGTATTACGTACGGAGGGAGTGGCTTTTTAACACCGGCTGGTACCACAGCCAGATTTAATTTTTGTGATGACCGCACTGGTCCTCAAGCAGGCAGGACTATTACCGTTATTACATCCGGTCGTCCAACTACCACAGCTTATGGCGCATGCCCAACTGTATAACGGAGCTGTAAATAAATGAACAAACGCATCAATATCATTAGTCAGTCTCGCGGCATCACCATGATAGAAAACCTGGTCGCCCTGCTGGTCATATCAATTGGCCTACTTGGTTTGGCTGGCCTGCAAGCATCTACATTACGTAATGCGACCGATGCCACCTACAGATCCACAGCAGTACAACAAGCTGCAGATATGGTCAATCGAATTACTGTCAATACCGCTGGTGCTGTTGCAGGAAGTTATAATGCAATACTGCCTACCCCCCCCGCTCCCGCCACATTTTGTGATGCCGCCACGTGCACGGGACCGCAATTAGCAGTATTCGACGCCTGGGAATGGAACACGGCTAATGTCAACATGTTACCTAGCGGCGGCGGTACCGTTGTTGGTGCACCTATTGCCATACCGTCCCCCAACCCGAGTTTGGCGCCAATTTTATTTACCGTCACAGTAAGATGGGATGGTAATCGAAGCGGTGCAACAGGTTTGGGCTGCGATCCGTCAAATACCAGTGACCTTAAATGTGTCACCTTACAGGTAGTCGCCCCATGAAAATATCAACATTCTCAAATAATATGCTATTCAGGGGACACAAAAACCAGCGCGGCTTTACGCTGGTCGAACTCATGGTTGCGCTAGTGATTGGCCTCGTCATTCTATTGGGTGTAGCAAAAATATTCAGTGCCAACAGGGTGACATACAGCGTTCTGGAAGCAACCGGACGTTTACAGGAAAATGGTCAATACGCCCTGAATTTTATTTCACAGCAATTGCGTCTGACGGGTTACTTTCCAGTACCGTACGAACAGACTGGCACCAAAACAGCGTTCGAAGAAAGAGCATTTGGTGTGGGATCACCACCACTCATCGGAACTGAAGGCGGCGGCGCCAATGACAGCCTGACGCTAGCCTACTATACAACGACCACAGATTGCGTCGGCGGTGCACCTACCGGCGGTGTTGTGGACCCAATTCAGGGATTCACAACCCCATCAATTGGGGGGGCGCCTGGTATTCCTGCGTCCATTGCGATTAATGCGATAACCATAACCAATGGTGCATCCGGAAGGCCTGCTTTGTGGTGCAACGCAGTCGAGGTAGCTGAAAGTATTGAAAACCTGCAGATTCGCTATGGTGAAGACACTGACAACGATGGTGTTGTTGACAGTTTTATTGACTTCGACAACATAATAACATTAGGCAATGTCATGACAGTCCAGGTCGCGATATTGGTTGCATCCGTACGTGAAGTCAACCAGGAACGTGATACCAATACATACAATCTACTTGGCACGACCGTCACTCCACCCAACGACGGCAGAATACGACGTGTCTACACTACATCGATAAAATTACGAAACCGGTGCGCCGTCATAAATGGCGGAGTCACACCCCCTTGTGCATAAATTCGGAACATAAAAAATGATTAATTATGTTGAACAACGCAAGACCAGATCAAACACCAGAATTAATTTTCAGATATTGTCTGGCGTTACTCTACAGCAAAAGGGTGCCGCATTGATAACGAGCCTTATTTTTCTTATTTTGCTTACGCTACTCGGCTTTAGCGCGAGTCGCGGTGTCATCATGCAAGAATTAATATCACGAAACTTCAGTGACCAAAACCTGGCATTCCAGGCCGCTGAAGCGGCCCTGAAATATGCCGAAGCGTGCATACGTAATTCAAATGGCTTGCCAACGGGTGGACCCACCTCTGTCTCAGCGTCATGTACACCAGGTGTAGGCACAATTCCCCGAAGTCCTTATGCTGATAATACACTACAAAATGCGTCAACCAATTTCTGGACAACAACAACCGGAACCCCCTTTGGCGGAAGTACATTGGGTGGTGGAACACTGTCACTGCCCACAGGGACCTTGTCTTCACAACCAAATTATGTCCTTGCGATTATGAACTGGGGGGGTGAGAGCGATAGTAATAGATGTCCAACAAGCAGATGTATATATCAAATATCGGCATGGGGCGTGGGTGTTAACCCCAACACGCAAAAAATTGTACAAAGTATCTACCGTTTTTAATATAACAAGTATCCTATGGATAAACAGATGAAAATAAAATCGACTCAAAAAGAGGTTTACGTTATGAAGTACGCAAACAAAAATTCATTCAGCATACCTTTGTTCATGGTGTTTTTTCTGGGCTTCCTAACGCAATGGAACCTGGCGTCAGCGGCCGCGTTGGATTTAAGCGAGCGCCCTTTATTTCTGGGACAAACAGTGGAACCTAATATTTTCATGACCATTGATGATTCCGGCAGTATGGACTGGGAGATATTGAAGAGCGTTGGCGCCCTGGCTGCTCATGGATCGGGTAATAACAGAGACAATCTTGATTTTACGCCAGACAACACAACAGAGAAACGAGAACTTTGTGTGGGTTATAACACGTTAGCGTACAACCCCAACGTCAACTATATCCCGTGGAGTGGACTGGACAGTGCCGGCGACCCCTATATAGACCAGCCGATTGGTTCTGCACGTCGCAATCCTTTTGTTACCACCGGCACACAAAACCTAATAAATCATTACTATTACGCTTGGAATGATAATAATGGTGATTCTGCTTATCAAAATGGCGAATGCTCGACAAGCAGTAGCAACCGCGTATATGTCAATGCGTTATCGGCCACCAAAAAAACTAACTACGCGAACTGGTTCAGCTATTACCGCAAGCGCGAATATGTCGCCAAAGCCGCGTTTGGCAGTGTCATCGTCGACGCCATAGAATCGAGAATGGGGATAATGACCCTGAACAGAAACAACAATGTTCATATGCCTGTTAGATCAATGAATGTAGACGCGAACACAGGTAATAAACGTGCACTGCTGGACAAGCTATACAACATCGATTCTTCAGGGGGTACACCACTACAAAATGCCATGTACCGTGCAGGCGAATACCTGTCCGGCAACGACGCTCACTGGATCGAAGATGGAAGTACAGAAACATTTTCTGATCCACGCTTCTCCCTTGCTGAAGGCGGCGCCTGTCAACAAAATTTTTCCATCGTCATGACTGATGGTTATTACAATAGCAGTTTTAATTTTGACCCAGGCAATACCGACATAGATGGCGCGGGACCCTGGGACGGTGGGCTGTTTGCGGATAGTTCAGGCGACACACTTGCTGATATCGCAATGCAATTTTATGAAGAAGACTTGAACACCGGCTTGCCCCCAAGTGTGCCTACTAACAGCGTTGATCAAAACAACGAACAACATGTCGTTACTTATACTGTCGCATTCGGCGTCAACGGGAGTCTGCTTTGTAGTCCAAGCGACGCAACGGATGCGAATGGGAATGCCTGTCCATCACCGTTTCCAGGCTGGCCAGAACCCAGTTCCAATGAGCATAAAATCGATGATTTACGCCATGCAGCGTATAACGGACGTGGACTTTTCCTAAGTGCTGGAAACCCTCAATCACTGATTACAGCTATAAACAGCGCTCTGGGAAACATAGTATCGCGTACCAGTTCATCTGCGGGCGTGGCATTTAACTCAACCAATATTCAGTCCGATACCCTGATATTTCAGGGCCGTTACAAAACAAACGATTGGAGTGGTAACCTACGGTTCTTGCCACTGGGTAGCACTGGCGGGGTCGGCAGCGCCATAGTCAACACAGACAGTGTTTTAAATGCGACTGATCCGGATACTCGAAGCATCATTACCCGCAACACAGTCACAGGACTGGGTGTACCGTTTCAATGGGCTTCCGTGGCTCCATCCCAACAGACCGCATTGATCAATCAAGACAAATTTAACTATTTACGCGGTGATCGAAGTTGCGAGGTTTCCAGTGCCGAAGTATGTTTATCCGGTAACAAGCTGTTACGCAATCGCAGCACGGTTCAGGGTGATATCATACATTCTGCTGCGGCCTATGTCGGTGTACCAGACAAATATTATGACTTTGATAATTATACCGCCTATGTAAGCGCTAATAACAACCGAAAACCCGTGGTCTATGTCGGTTCGAACGGTGGGATGCTGCATGGTTTTGATGCAAGCCTCTACAGCAATGGCAGTCCCATTGCCGGTACGACAGGCAATGAACTCATTGCGTATGTCCCCAGTATTTTATACAACAAATTACCCGATATCAGTGACACCTCATATACACATCAATATTTCGTAGATGGGTCCCCAGTAACGGGCGATGCTTATTATGGCGGTGCATGGCATACCGCACTGGTGGGCAGTCTGGGCGGGGGTGGCCAGGGCATATTCGCTATTGATGTAACCAATCCAGCCAGCTTTGATGAAGCTAACGCGGCTGACCTGCTGCTTTGGGAATTTGATGAAAACGACGATGCTGATATGGGTTTTTCATACAGCGAACCGGTCATTGTAAAACTGGCTAACGGTCGATTTGTCGCAATATTTGGCAATGGTTATAACAGCACGTTTGCTGATGGTATCTTAGGATCTGGCGAAGCGGTATTGTATATCGTCGACCTGGAAACCGGTGTTCTGCTGAAGAAAATCTCAACATTAAATGGTACGACCCTCAACCCGAATGGTTTATCATCACCCGCAACAGTTGATGCCGATGGTGATTTTATCACGGATTATGTCTACGCGGGCGACCTGAAAGGTAACATGTGGCGATTTGATCTAACCAGCAGCAATCCGGCACAATGGAAAGTCAGTTTTAGCGGTGCCCCGCTGTTCTTTGCTGAAAGTCCTGAAGGGCCAGATCAGTTTATTACCAGTAAACCCACTGTGAGCGCGCGTGCTGGCGATCAAGGTTATATGGTGTATTTTGGCACGGGTAAATACCTGGAGCTAACTGACAACTCCGCGACTAACCAAGACACCCAAAGCTTCTATGGGATCTGGGACAAATGGAAAAAATCGATGGGTGATGGTTCATTTGCCGCATTTGATCGCACTAGTTTACTACAACAAACCATTATCGAAGAAACCAACAGTGGCAGTGTAGATGTGCGTATTACATCAGATAACGACGCGAACTGGAGCATTCAAAAAGGTTGGTATATTGACCTGATTGATACCAACACAAGTGACAACCAGGGTGAACGGGTAGTCACGTCCCCGTTAGTCAAAAATGGTGCTATCTATTTTTCAACGCTTATCCCGGTCAGCGCAGTTTGTCAATCAGGTGGCACAGGATGGCTCATGATACTGGACGCCACCGATGGAAGTCGCCTAACTTCCTCACCGTTTGACCTCAATGGCGATGGTATTTTTAACAAGAGTGATAACGTAACGTCTTCAGACGGTGGCGACCCGGTCGCAGTCAGTGGCGCCAAATCCCAGGCCGGTATAATTTCAGAACCCGCAATTATCCAAAGCGGAGATGGGTTGTCTCAATACATTACCGTAAGCAACTCTAGCGGAACGATTGGGCTGGGCGCCGGTGTGCTTGAACCTATTCCACCATCGGGTCCACCACCATCAACGCCAATAGGCAGCGAGGGCATCGCAATCAACAGCCTTATTCCTTTCCCAATTGGCAGAGTTCTGTGGCAACAAATAAAATAACTCAGAGAGTTAGGAGAAACGAACATGTTTAATTCAATTTATAAAATCACACTCTTGTCGCTCCTTATATGCGGGTGGGCGGCAACGCCCGCTTTCGCAGCTAATAACTTGCCAAGCGGGTATCCGGACATAAAGGACTATGAGAATTTGGGGACAGTAGACTCGATCGAGCAATCCAAAAGCAGAATAGTCGTCAATGATCAGGACTACATATTACCCACTGACGTCACCGTTCACACACCGGGAAATATGACTGGCAGCTTGAGAGACGTACGTAAGGGTAATAAAGTCGGTGTGATCGCAGATAGTGGCAGCAAAACATCTTTGCCCAGCATCACTGCAATTTGGGTGTTTCCCAGTGGTTTTTCAATAGATGCGGATGCCAGAAACCAGGACTAACGTTTCAAATAAACTCCCGGAAAAGGTGTTAAGGGCTCTTCACTGAGTCCTTAACTGGATTAATTAAATAGATAGATAGCATTAAATAATTAACTTAACTTGCATATCCAAGGCAAACAAAATGAATAGATATAAATCCAAAGGCATCACGTTAATCGAGTTAATGATTACACTTGGCATAATTGGTATTGCGGCCTCACTGGCCTATCCTGCTTATACTGGTTATACGTTGACTGCCAACCGCTCAGAAGGAAAAATAGCGCTGAATGAAATCGCTATGGCACAAGAGCGTTTCTTTGGGAATAACAATAGCTACACAGTAGACCTGTCACAGTTAGCAGGTTTCACCGCAAATCCGGTAGTAACAGACAAAGGATTATATTCTGTTTCTAGTGCAGCTGGCGTAACCGGCAGTATCTTGACCAGTTTTACGTTAACGGCTGCACCACAAGGACCACAAACCAGTGATGCCTGCACTGCAATAACACTGACTTCAACTGGCGTAAAAGGCGGTTCACCATCAAAGGATGATTGCTGGTAATACAAATCAATTACT